>NZ_CP104965.1:2957592-3570138 GCF_025452235.1 Devosia neptuniae | reverse complement strand
TCGGGGGGCACCATGATGGTGTGGGAGTGGGTCTGGATCGCCTCGATGGGCGTGCCGGCGGCGATGCGGCCCATGACGGGGATCGAGATCGGACGGGCGTAATCGTCGCCAACAGATTGGCGCGCCGGCGGGTTGGATACCTTGCCCAGTGTGCCCTCGATGACCGATGGCTCGAAGCGCGCCTTGCGGCCGCCCAGGGAAGGGTTCATCGAATCGGGAAGCTTGACCACTTCGAGGGCGCGGGCCCGGTTGGGCAGGCGGCGGATGAAGCCGCGCTCTTCCAGCGCGGTGATCAGGCGGTGAATGCCGGATTTGGACGCCAGATCGAGCGCGTCCTTCATTTCGTCGAATGAGGGAGGGATGCCGCTTTCCTTCATCCGTTCGTGGATGAACATCAGCAGCTCGTGTTGTTTGCGCGTCAGCATTGGCGGCCCTCCACAGGGATTCGGAACATAGGCAGAACGACTATACGTGTTCCAGTTATGTTCCGCAATATCCCCAGCGCCGGTATCGCGATTTTCTTGGATCGACAGTCAAAATGCGTCGATCTCAATGGATTCCACAATCGAACCGGCATGAGCGCCGGGGTCGGATTCTGGCTGGATGATCAGCATGTCAGCATTTGACAGGGACGAGGTATGGCCGCTGTCGGTCTGGGAGATTGGCATCAATTCGGGGCCGGTGGGTGTGTGCACGAGCTGGGCGCGCATGAAGTGGCGGCGCGCCGAATTGGGCGGCGTGGGGCCAGCCAAAGGCAGGCGCCAGTTGGGTTGTTCGACATAGCCGACCCATTTGCGCAAGGCCGGCTTGATGAAGACGGTGGCGGTGACCATGGCCGAGACAGGATTGCCCGGCAGACCGAAAATCAGCGTCTTGCCGCGGGTGCCGAACATTAGTGGCTTGCCCGGGCGCATGTTGATGCGCCAGAAGTCGAGGGTCACGCCGAGTTCGAGCAGAATTTCCTGGACGATATCGTGGTCTCCCACGCTGGCGCCGCCGGTGGTGATCAGGATATCGGGCTCGGCGGCGAAGATTGATTCGAGCTTGGCGCGCAGGGCGGCGCGGTCATCACGGGCGATACCATGATCGGTGACCTCCGCGGCATAGGGCGCGAACATGGGCGCGAGACCGAAGCTGTTGGAGGCAACGATCTGATCGGGCGCGAGTGGCGAGCCAGGCAGCACCAACTCGTCGCCTGTGGCGAGCAGAGCGATGCGCGGGCGCGTGGCCACCGTAAGACTGGGGGCATTGGCGGCGGCAGCCACGGCCAGTTGCATCGGGCCCATGCGGGTGCCAGCCTCGATCAGGGCATCGCCGGTGGCGAAGTCATTACCAATGGAGCGGATGCTGCGGCCGGGCTTGGGCTGCTCGGCAAAGCTCACCAGATTGCCGTTTACCGTCGCCTCTTCCTGCATGATGACGGCGTCGGCTCCGGACGGAACCGGAGCGCCGGTGAAGATGCGGACGCATTGGCCTGCGGCGACGCTGCCGGAAAAGCCTGCGCCGGCTTGGGAAGTGCCGATCAGCGTCAGCCGATGGCCGGGAACGATGTCAGCGGCGCGGACGGCGTAGCCATCCATGGCGCTGGCATTGAACGGGGGCTGGTCGTGGGTGGCGAACAGGGTTTTCGCTAGCACGCGGCCATTGGCGTGGGCCAGGGCGACGCTTTCGGGCTGCACGGCGGGTACGCGAGCGAGAATGGCGGCGATGGCGTCTTCGACGGGCAAGAGGCTCATGGCGCGCGCGTAAAATCGCCGGACTTGCCGCCGGACTTTTCGAGGAGGCAGATGTCGGTGACCACCATGGCGCGGTCGATGGCCTTGGCCATGTCGTAGAGCGTCAGCGCGGCGGTGGAGGCGGCGACGAGCGCTTCCATTTCGACGCCGGTCTGGCCGGTGGTTTCGGCCGTGGCTTCAATGCGGATGGTGGTGTCGCTCTCGGCCGAGATGTCGACGCTGACCTTGGTGAGCGGGATCGGATGGCAGAGCGGGATCAACTCGGACGTCTTTTTGGCGGCCATGATGCCGGCGATACGGGCCACGGCCAGGGCGTCGCCTTTTTTGAGGCTTCCGCCCATGATCGCCGTGATGGTTGTCGGCTGCGCGATGACCCGCGCCTGGGCGACGGCGCGGCGCTTGGTGGAGGCCTTGTCGCCGATATCGACGATATGGGCTTCGCCGCGCTCGTTCAGATGCGTAAGGCCGGCCTCAGCCATCAACGAACGACCTCAGGCGCGCCCATCAGCAGGGTGCGGGTGGCGGCGGCAACATCGTCCTGGCGCATCAGGCTTTCGCCGACGAGGAAGGTACCGATGCCGGCTTCCTGTTCGAGCTTGACCACATGGTCGTGGCTCATAATGCCGCTTTCGCTGACCAGGAGGACGTTTTTCGGCACGCCGATGGCGAGATTGATCGAGGTGTCGAGCGTGGTCTCGAAGGTGCGCAGATTGCGGTTGTTGATGCCGATGAACTCGGCGCCCAAAGCCAGGGCGCGGTCGAGTTCGAGCTGGTCATGGACTTCAACGAGCGCATCCATGCCCCATTCGGCGGCGGCGTCGAGCAGGTAGCGGGCCACGTCGTCGCCAATGGCGGCGAGGATGACGAGGATGCAATCGGCGCCCCAGGCGCGGGCTTCGGCGACCTGATAGGTTTCGAACAGGAAGTCCTTGCGCAAAACGGGCAAGCGCGTGGCGGCACGAGCCTCGATCAGGTAGCTGGGCGAGCCCTGGAAGGAAGGGCGGTCGGTCAGCACCGAGAGGCATGCGGCGCCGGCGCTTTCATAAGCGCGGGCTATTTCGGCCGGATTGAAATCGGGGCGGATCAGACCCTTGGAGGGACTGGCTTTTTTCACCTCGGCAATCAGGGCATATTGTCCCTGGCTGCGCTTGGCCTTGATGGCGCTGATGAAGCCGCGGGGCGCGGGCTGGTCATGGGCTTGCGCCACCACCTCGGCCCAGGGGCGCATGGCTTTGGCCGCGGCGATTTCTTCGCGCTTATAGGCCTCGATCTGCTGCAGGATATCGCTCATTGGTCCTGTCCGTTGGAAACCGCCACGAGGCGGGCCAGGGTTTGTTTTGCTTTGCCGCTGTCGATTGCTTCGGCGGCCATGGCCGCGCCTTCGCGGAGGTCGGCAGCCTTGTCGACCACGATGAGGGTTGCCGCCGTATTGAGCAATACAATGTCACGATAAGCGCCAGGAGCGCCATCGAACAGCGCATGCATGGCCGCCGCATTATAGGCAGGATCGCCGCCGAGCAAATCCTTGGAATCGTGACGTTTGAGCCCCGCTTGTTCCGGGGTGACTTCGAAGCTGCGCAGGTCGCCATTGGCGATCTGGGCAACGAAGCTGGGGCCGGTGACGGTGATTTCGTCGAGACCATCGCTGCCATGAACGACCCAGGCCTTGATGGCCCGATTGGCGAGCAGCGCGGCGGCGACCGGTTCGACCCATTCCTCGGCATAGACGCCCAGCATGTAGCGGCGCACGCCGGCCGGGTTGGATTGGGGGCCAAGCAGGTTGAACATGGTGCGCACGCCCATTTCGGCGCGCGAGGGGCCGACATGGCGCATGGCGGGGTGGTGGCTAGGCGCGAACATGAAGCCGATGCCGGCTTTGGCGATGCAGCGGGAGATTTCGGCCGGGGTCAGGTCGAGCTTGACGCCGAGGGCTTCGAGCACCTGCGAGGCGCCGGATTTGGAGGAGAGGGCGCGGTTGCCATGCTTGGCGACGGGGACGCCAATGGAGGCGACGACGATGGCGCTGGCGGTGGAGATATTGAGCGTGCCCCCGCCATCGCCGCCGGTGCCGACAATATCGACGGCGTCTTCAGGCGCTTCGACGGGCACCATCTGTTCGCGCAGGATCGAGACCGCGGCGGCGATTTCACCCACCGTTTCGCCCTTGATGCGCATACCCATGAGGAAGGCGCCGATCTGGCTGGCCGTGGCTTCACCAGCCATGATGGTGCGCATTACGGCGCGCATTTCTTCGCCGGTCAGGTCGCGTCGGTCGGCAATCTTGTTGAGGGCGGCTTTGATATCCATCACGCAGCCCTCTGCCCGTTGAAGTCACGGGCAATGTTGAGGAAATTCTGCAGCAAAGCGTGACCATTTTCCGAGGCGATGCTTTCGGGGTGGAACTGCACGCCATGAACCGGGAGGGTCTTGTGCTGCATGCCCATGATCAGGCCATCATCGGTGGTGGCGGTGACTTGCAGGGTTTGCGGCAGGGTTTCGGGCTTGACGATCAGCGAGTGGTAGCGCGTGGCCTCGAAGTCATTGTTCAGGCCGCGGAACAGGCCCTTGCCAGTGTGATGGATCTTGCTGGTCTTGCCGTGCACGAGATGCGGCGCACGGATCACGTCGCCGCCCATGGCCTGGCCGATGGCCTGATGGCCCAGGCACACGCCCAGGATCGGGATCTGGCTTTTGAAGCGGTCGATGACGGCGAGGCAAATGCCGGCTTCGTTGGGCGTGCAGGGGCCGGGAGACAGCACGATGGCCTCGGGCGCCATGGCGGCGATCTCATCAAGGGTGATCTTGTTGTTGCGGTAGACGGTAACGTCGGCGCCCAATTCTCCGAGGAAGTGGACGAGATTGTAGGTGAAGCTGTCGTAGTTATCGATGACGAGCGTGCGGGTCATGTTCGGGACTTTCCACTAAAGACAAATTCCAACCACGGTGTCATTCCCGCGAAAGCGGGAACCGCCGTTTTCAGAACTCGTCCCGCCATCGATGAATTTCGGTAGACCTCATCCTGAGCCTGTCGAAGGACGAGGTCGTGGCACCGGCCTCCACTCGCCCGACCTCATGGTTCGACAAGCTCACCATGAGGTCTTCAAAAGTTTCGCTCATTGCCCGATCCTCGCCTCGCCGGCATAGCGTAGCGCTTCCTCGGCGGCGCTGAAAAGGGCGCGGGCCTTGTTTTCGCATTCGAGCTGTTCGAGTTCGGGCTTGCTGTCCGCCACAATGCCGGCGCCGGCCTGGGCATAGAGCTTGCCATCCTTGACGATGGCGGTGCGCAGCACGATGCAGGTGTCCATGGTTCCATCGGCGCTGAAATAGCCGACGCAGCCGCCATAGATGCCGCGGCGGGACTTTTCCAGCTCATCGATGATTTCCATGGCGCGAACCTTGGGGGCGCCGGAGACCGTGCCCGCCGGGAAACCGGCCGAGAGGGCATCGACGAAGTCGTATTTGGGATCGAGCACACCAACCACGTTGGAAACGATGTGCATGACGTGGGAATAGAATTCGAGGAAGAACTTGTCGGTGACCTTGACCGTGCCGGTCTTGGCGACGCGGCCGACGTCGTTGCGGCCCAGATCGAGCAGCATCAGATGTTCGGCCAGTTCCTTTGGGTCGGCGAGCAGTTCGGCGGCCAGTTCCTGATCCCGCGTCGGGGTAGCGCCACGCTTGCGGGTGCCGGCGATGGGGCGGATCGTGACCTCGCCGTCCTGCACACGGACCAGCACTTCCGGGCTCGACCCGGCAATGGCAAAGCCGCCGAAATCGAGGAAATACATATAGGGGCTGGGATTGGTGCGGCGCAGCGCGCGATAGAGCGCTGTGGCGGGCAGGGTGAATTCAGCCTCGAACCGCTGGCTCAGCACGACCTGGAAGATATCGCCGGCCGTGATGTAGTCCTTGGCCTTGGCCACCATCGCGAAATATTCCTCGCGGCTGGTATTGCTGGTGACAGCGATGCTCTCGAGGTCGGGCAGAGCGGCTGTAGTGGGCAAAGCGCGGCCCAGACGGGCTATCGCCTCCTCGATGCGGGCCTCGGCAGCCTCATGGGCCTGGCGAGCGGTGACGCCCTCCCGCACGAAGATGGGAGCGGTCAGGTAAAGCTCGTCCTTGAGCGTATCGAAGATGGCCAGCAGCGAGGGACGCATCAAGGTCGCTTCGGGAAGCTCCAGATGGTCCGGATTGCTGTTGGGCAGCACTTCCATATAGCGGACCATCTCATAGCCCAAAAAGCCATAGATGCCGGCCGACTGCGGCGGCAGGCCGGGCGGCACGTCGATCTTGCTGTCGGCCACCAGGGTACGTAGCGCGTCGAGTGGGGCTTCGCTCAGCGGCTCGTAATGATCCGGATCGAGCTGGGCCGTGCGATTGATGGACGCCTGGCCGGCCTCAACCTTGAGGATGACATCGGGCAAGAGGCCAATGATCGAATAGCGGCCGCGAATGGCACCGTCCTGCACTGATTCGAGCAGGAAGGTGTTGGTGCGGTCCTGTGCCAGCTTCAGATAGGTGCCGATCGGCGTTTCGAGGTCGGCCACGATGCGACGCCAGACGATCTGCGATTTCCCGGCTTCGTATTGCTCGGCAAAGCGCTGGTAGGAATCGTCGCCCATCGTCAGGTGTTCCAGTTGGGTTGGGCCGGCGCTATTGCGCGCCGGTGAGGAGAGAAAGCGATTGCTGCAAGGCCTGCTCATTGACGCGCAAGCCGGCTTCGTCGCGCACGGCGGTTACGAAATCGCCATAGATGCCGATCCGCACTTCGTTTTCGAGGCTGGCATTGGCCTGCTCGGCCAGGCCGCCTTCGGCTGGCGTCACAGCGGTGACCTGGAACACGATATGCTCGCCGCTATTGCTGACCACGGCGCCATGATGGTCCTCGCCGCCGGCAAAGGCCGCGGCTGCGACCGTCTGGTCAATGGTCTGGTCCTGCGAACCAAAGCGGGTGAACTGGGTGCTTAGCTGCGGGAATACCCCGAGCGAGGCGGCCACATCGGCAATGGCTTCGCCAGCCTCGATGCGCTTTACAGCGGCGTCCTGCGCGGTGGCGAGGGCAGCATTGGTACGTTCGGTGGTGATCGCGGTCGTCACCTGCTCGCGCACTTCATCAAGCGTCTGGTCGCGTGCCGGATCGATCTTGACCAGGTCGAACCACAGATTGGCACTGCCGGCCAACTGGGTTGCCGGGGTCAGCTTGCCCTCTTCGGCCTTGAAAATAGCCTGGGCAACGCGGGGGCGGTCGGCGTCAGTGAGGCCGGGGACGACGGAAAGTTCGCCGCCGCCGGCAGTCACATTGGCCTCATAGAGATCGAGGTTGAAGCGGGCCGCAATGTCGGTCAGCGGCTGGAACGCGGCGCGCAATTCTTCGATTTGGTCGAGAACGTCGGACACTTCATTGCGCGCTTCGGCCAGAGCCAGATTCTGCGCGATCTGGTCACGGGCCTCGGCCAGCGTAGGCGCGCGGGCCGGCTGAATGGCCGAGACATGAATGGCTCGCTTGCCGCCAATGCCATCGATGATGGCGAACCCGCCCTGCGGCAGCCCGAAGGCGGCGGTGGCGAGGGCGGCGTCCGTGATGTTGGACTGCGCCAGGGTGCCAAGCTCGGTCGGCGTCAAGCCGGCAGTGGTCACCAGCGTTTCGAAGGGCGTGCCAGCGGTCTGGCCGGCTTCGAAGGCCGTGACCTGCTCGGGATTGAGCGCGACCTGCTGAATGGTGCGGGTCTCGGGCGTATTGAGGCTGGCCTTGGTGCGCTCGTATTCGGCGGCAATGGCATCGTCGGAAATGGTCTTGGTTTTAGCCAGGCTCGCGGGCGACAGCTCGAGCATTTGCACTGTACGGGTTTCAACGGTGCGATAGTCGGCTTGATGCTCGGTGAGATAGGCGACCAGTTCTGCCTCGGTCGGCGCGGCGGGTGTTTCGATATTGGTGTCGCCAATGACGAAATAATCCATGGTGCGCTGGTCGGCAGCGTAGCGATTGACCAGGTTGGAGGCCGTGGCGGAGAGCTTGGTATCGCCAAACAGCGAGAGCACCAGTTGCTGGCGCTCTGCGGCCTTGCTCTGGTCGGCAAAATATTCGGCCTCGGTCAGGCCGCTCTGCTGCAACACCTGGGTGAAGGCGGCGGGGTCGAACGTGCCGAGCGTGCCGGCAAAGGACGGGTCCTCGCGCAGCATTTCGCTAAGCTTCTGCTCAGAAACGCCGAGCCCGAAATTATTCGCCATCTGGCTGAGGGCCGCGTCCTGCGCCAGGCTCTGCAGCACCATGGAGGGAATGCCCAGGCTCACGGCTTCCTGCTGGGTGGGGACTGACCCCAGCCGCTGGGCCACCTGGTTCATCTGGTTCTGGTAGGCGCGCAGGAATTCCCGAGAATTGATTTCCTCATTGCCGACACGTGCTACGGTGTTGGTGCCCAGGTCCGTGATGACATTGTTGATGCCGAACCCGGCAATGCCCACCAAAAGAAAAGCACCCATGACCTTACCGGGCCAGGATTTTGCAAAACCGCGCAAACTATCGAGCATGTCAGACGTTCCATAACGCGTATCTAGGCTTTACCGCAGCAGCGGGTGGGCACTAGTAATCCAATTTGACGTTCGGGGTTAGGGCAAAGCCCGCTCTGGTGCAAGAGGCAGGAGTATTAAGAGTGACAACGACATTGACGCCGCTGATCGCGGGCAACTGGAAAATGAACGGCGTTCGCGCTTCGCTGGACGAACTCCAGAGCCTGGCAGAAATGCTGACAACCGGTGAAGCGCCCCGCGCCGTCGTGGTCATCTGTCCTCCTGCAACGATTCTGGCGGCCGTCGCCCGCCAGGGCGCCACATCAGGCATTCTGGCCGGCGGGCAGGATTGCCATCCCGCAGCCTCAGGCGCCCATACCGGGGATATCGCAGCCGGCATGCTGGCCGATGCCGGCGCGCAATATGTCATCGTGGGCCATTCCGAGCGCCGCGCTGCTTATGCCGAAACCGATGCTACCGTCCGCGCCAAGGCCGAAGCCGCCATCGGCGCCGGGCTCAAGCCTATCATCTGCGTTGGCGAGACCGAGGCCGAGCGCGATAGCGGCAAAGCCGAAACCGTGGTCGCCACCCAGCTCGCCGGTTCGATTCCCGATCACGCCGGTCAACATGAGGTGATCGTCGCCTATGAACCCGTCTGGGCGATCGGCACAGGCCGCACACCGACCAGTGAAGAAATCGCGCAGATGCACAATCGCATCCGCACCATTCTGGTCGACCGGTTCGCGGACAAGGGCCTCGCCATCCGCATTCTTTATGGCGGCTCGCTCAAGCCGCAGAATGCGCGCGAGATTTTGGCCATTGAAAACGTCAATGGCGGGCTTGTTGGGGGCGCCAGCCTCTTGGCAAAGGACTTCTACACCATTATCTCCGCCGTATAATAAGCGCGAGACGGCAGAGGCTGGTTGGAAATTCCGCCCGGCCTCTGGCAATTGCGGCACGAGGCGTGTAAGACGCGCCATCTTTTGACACGACCTGAAACTGAGACACGATGGCGAACGTCCTGATTGTTGCCTATCTGCTGATCGTCCTGGCGCTGATCGCGGTGATCCTGCTGCAGCGCTCCGAGGGCGGTGCGCTGGGCATTGGTGGTGGCAGCGGCGGCTTTATGACCGCTCGCGGCTCGGCCAACCTTTTGACCCGGACCACGGCGATTCTGGCGACGCTGTTTTTCGCAACGGCGATCGGGTTGACCGTGCTCAGCGAATTTGATCGTGGCACTTCGGGTATTCTCGAACGCGCCGTGCAGGGCACCGACCAGACCGCACCGACCAGCGTGCTCGATGCGCTCAATTCGCTGCAGGGCGGCACGACGTCTGATCTGCCGGTTCCCGCGACCGACCCGACGGCTCCGGCTGGCGCCGATCCGGTGACCGAGGACATCGGCACTGTGGCCCCAGCGACCGATACGACAACGACTGCTCCGGCCGCCAATAGCGACCTGCCGGTTCCCACGACTCCGGCGGAGACGCCGACACAAACACCGGCCGCTCCGGCGACCAACTAACCGCCGCAAGGCGTAGCGACAGAGGGGGATGGAAACATCCCCTTCTTCTTTTGTGTAGAGCCGCACGCGGGCTCTACGAATCGACGACGATGTGATTAAGGTGAACGCCCATGGCTCGGTACGTATTCATCACCGGAGGCGTGGTCTCCTCATTGGGTAAAGGTCTTGCATCGGCGGCGCTTGGCGCAGTCCTGCAAGCGCGCGGCTACAAGGTGCGGCTGCGCAAGCTTGACCCCTATCTCAATGTGGACCCCGGCACGATGTCGCCCACCCAGCACGGTGAGGTGTTCGTCACCGACGACGGCGCCGAGACCGATCTGGATTTGGGCCATTATGAGCGCTTCACCGGCCGGGCGGCCAACAAGCGCGACAACATCACCACCGGTCGCATCTATTCCGACATCCTGGCCAAGGAGCGCAAGGGCGAGTATCTCGGCGCGACTGTGCAGGTCATTCCGCACGTCACCGACGCGATCAAGAATTTCGTCATTGAAGGCAATGACGAGTTCGATTTCGTGCTGGTCGAAGTCGGCGGCACGGTCGGCGACATCGAAGGCCTGCCGTTCTTCGAGGCGATCCGCCAGCTTGGCAATGATCTGCCGCGCGGCCACGCCTGCTACCTGCATCTGACGCTGATGCCCTACATTCCCTCGGCCGGTGAGCTCAAGACCAAGCCGACCCAGCACTCGGTGCGCGAGCTGCGCTCCATCGGCATTGCGCCGGATGTGCTGCTGGTGCGCTGCGACCGCCCGATCCCCGAGGGCGAGAAGAAGAAGCTGTCGCTGTTCTGCAACGTGCGCGAAAGCGCGGTTATCCAGGGACTCGACGTCGCCTCGATCTATGATGTGCCGTTGGCCTACCACAAGGAAGGGTTGGATCGTGAAATCCTGGCCGCCTTCGGTATCACCGATGCGCCCGCGCCGGATCTCAAGGCCTGGGAAGATGTGTCGGCCCGCCTGCATAACCCGGAAGGCGAGGTCAATATCGCCATTGTGGGCAAATATACCGGCCTCAAGGACGCCTATAAATCGCTGAGCGAAGCGCTGGCGCATGGCGGCATTGCCAATAAGGTCAAGGTCAACCTGCAGTGGATCGATAGCGAGGTCTTCGAGCGCGACGATCCGGCACCCTATCTCGAGCATGTCCACGGCATACTGGTGCCCGGCGGGTTCGGTGAGCGTGGTTCGGCCGGCAAGATCGAAGCGGCGCGCTTTGCCCGTGTCAAGGATGTGCCCTATTTCGGTATTTGCTTTGGCATGCAGATGGCTTGCGTCGAAGCGGCCCGCAATACCGCCGGCATCAAGAATGCCTCGTCCACCGAATTCGGCCCGACCAAGGAGCCGATCGTTGGCATGATGACCGAGTGGGTGAAGGGCAACGACACCGAAAAGCGCGTTTCCGAGGGCGATCTCGGCGGCACGATGCGGTTGGGCGCCTATCCGGCGCAGCTGACGCGCGGCAGCCGTGTGGCCGATATTTATGGCTCCACGCGCATTTCCGAGCGCCATCGCCACCGCTACGAAGTCAACATGGACTATCGCAAGCTGCTCGAGAAAAACGGCCTGCTGTTCTCCGGCGTTTCGCCCGATGGCAAGCTGCCCGAGATTGTCGAGCGCACCGATCACCCATGGTTTATCGGCGTACAGTTCCACCCGGAGCTGAAGTCCAAGCCGTTCGAGCCGCACCCGCTGTTCGCCAGCTTCATTGCGGCTGCGATGGAACAGAGCCGGCTGGTCTGATGGAATTACGCAGTGAGCGGCTGCTGTTACGGCGGCCGCTCGCGAGCGACCTGGAGGCAATGTTCGCCATCATGTCGGACCCGCAGGCGATGCGGTATTGGTCGACATTGCCGCATGCCGACCGCGAGGTGACAAGGCGCTGGCTCGACAAGATGCTTGAGCGCACGGCCAATGGCGGCGAGGACTTCATCATGGTGCTGGATGGCGAGGCCATCGGCACGGTTGGAGCTGGGCGGCTGCCCGATTTCGGTTTCATGTTACGGCGGGACTGTTGGGGGCGGGGGCTAGCGACCGAGGCGTCGCGGGCGTTTATTGCCTATGCCTTTGCCGATACGGCGGCGACGCATCTGGATGCCGATGTTGACCCGCGCAATGCGGCGTCGCTGAGCGTGTTGGGTAAGCTCGGATTCATCGAGACCGGGCGGGCCGAGAACACATTCCTGCTGGGTGACGAATGGTGCCACAGCGTCTATCTTCGGCTGGACCGTCCGGAGGTAAGCTAGATATGGCTGAGATTATTTCGCTGTCCAAGGCGCGTAAGGCGAAGGCTCGGGCTGACAAAGAGGCGCTGGCGGTGGAGAATCGCGTCAAGTTTGGGCGGACCAAGGCCGAGAAGACCTTGGCCGAGGCCGAGAAGGCGCTGGTGGACAAGCGGACCAATGCCCATAAGCGGGGCGAGGACGAGTAGGGGCCTATTCCGCATCACTTATGGTGGCGATGATTTCGGCCAGCAGGTTGTGCAGATCGTCGCGGTGGCCGGTATTGGCGGCCCCGGTGGTTTCGTCCGAGGTCATTACGACGGTCAGGTCCAGCGCAGGCACGATGTAGAGCATCTGGCCGCCAAAACCCCAGGCAAAGCGGGTATCTTCACCACCGATATTGCGCAAGAACCAGCCATAGCCGTAGCTGTCGCCAGTGCGGATGGACCGCGTGTGTGGAGACCAGGATTGGTCAATCCAGGCTTGCGAGATGACGCTTGTGCCATCGGGGGCGAGGCCGCCATTGCGGTAGAGCTCGCCAAAGGCCAGCAGTGAGCGTGGGGTCATGGCCATCTGGTTGCCGCCCAGATAAATGCCTTGTGGGTCCCGGTCCCAGCTGGCGATGGCGAAGCTGGGGACCGCGCCGAGCCATTCGCGGGCATTGGCCAGGGTGGAGCGGCCGGTTTGCTGGGTGAGGATGGCTGACAGCAGGTGGCTGGAGCCGGTGGAATAGAGCATGCCGGCGCCCGGATCATCGACGAAGGGGCGGGCTAGGGCGGCGCGAACCCAGTTATCGCTGGCGACCCAGCGGCCGTAATTGACGCCCGAGGTGGGCTCCAGGCCAGCGCGCATGGTCAGCAGGTCGCCGATGGTGATGTCCTCGATGCGCGGATCGGCATTGGAGGGCAGGTCATCGCGCAGGATTGGCGCGATCTTCTGGTCGGTGCTTTCGAGAATGCCCTTCTCGATGGCGACGCCGATCAGGGCGGAAATGATTGTTTTTGAAGCCGATTTTATGTTGGTCGGGGCGTCGAGGCTATGGCCGTCATAGCCGCGCTCGGCGATGATTTCGCCGTTCTGCGAGACGATCACGGTTTCCAGTGGCCCCAGCCGTTCGGCATCCTCCAGCACCTCAGTCAGCGTGCGCGAGGGCGCTGCGTCCTGCGCGAAGGCGGGTGCGGCGAGGAGCATTGAGGAGGCGAGGAGGAGGCTGCGGAACATCATCGGCAATCCTTGGATGATGGGTGCGACGAAATCATGGGTTTGAGTGAAATTTCCAGGAATTTTGTTGTGATCGGAGGTGGGAAGCTGCCCGCGAGTCCGGTGTTCTGCAATCTGCCAACCAGTGGGCGTGGTTTTGCACATGCGGTAAGGTTTTGATTTTTATCGCGTTTTGGCTGCAAGCTAATGCGGCCGCACAAAGTTATTGACTTGATTTGGATTCGCGGTAACGTTCCCATCAATGGAAATGGCCAGCAGAAGCCGTTTTGGGATGGGTTTATGAATAGCAGCCGCAATCGTCGGCCGACCATCATTGATGTGGCAGAACGCGCTGGCGTGTCCAAGAGCACGGCGGCGCGCGCGCTTGCCGGTTCGGGCAATATCAATGACGAGACGCGCGAGCGGGTTTTGCGCGCGGCGGCGGCGACGGGCTATGAGCGCAACCACCTGGCGGTGGGCATGCGATCGGGACGCTCGGGCATGCTTGGGCTGGTCATTCCCGATATCACCAACCCGTTCTGGGGTGAGGTAGCGCGCGGCGCGCAGGACCGGGCGGCGGAGAGTGGCGCGTCGCTGCTGGTGTTCTCGTCGGACTGGGATGCGGCCAAGGAAGCCACCCATATTGGTACGCTGCGGCGGGCGCGGGTGGATGGCGCGATCATCAATCCGGTGGCCGATAATTTCGACGATCATCATCGTTTTGGGCTGCCATTCGTGTTCATCGGATCGAGCGCCGAACGGTTTGCCGACATATCGAGCGTCGGTTCGGATATCACCCAGGCTGTGAGGCTTGGGATGGATCATCTTGTTTCAAAAGGACATTCTGCGCCAAGCTTTATCGTCGGACCCAAGTCGAGACTGGCGCGGGCGCGGTTCTTGCGGGCGGTGCATGAGCATTGCGTGGAACGCGATATCGACCCCGGCATATTGGCCATGGAAGATGGCGAATACACGGTCGAGGGCGGGCGCGAGGCAATGCGGCGACTGCTGGAGCGGCCGCATGTCGGGCATGTCTGTGTATTTGCTGCCAATGACATGATGGCGCTGGGCGCCATGATGGCGGTGCGCGAGGCGGGGCTGAATTGCCCGGCAGATGTATCGATCATTGGTTTTGACGGCATTCCGTCGGGCGAATTTGCCTGGCCGGGGCTGACCACGATTGCCAAGCCGGGCCGCGAAATCGGCGTGCGGGCAGTGGAACAGCTCTTCGACGAAATCGAACACCGGCCCGAACATGGCCGGATCTATATGCCGTGCCGGCTGATAGAGCGAGGCTCACTCGCCGATCTGTCGGTGCCAGCCCCCAAGCGCGTTGCTGCGGGGTAGGGAGGACTGAGGATGGTTGTGAAGCCAGGGCTGCGCCGCGTTACGGCGCCTGACATTGGGAACGTTCCCGCGCACGCAGAGGCCGAATCTGCTAACGGACTGTTAGCATCGACGGGCGGTTTCGGCGCGAAGGTGCGGCAATGGTGGCCCTATTACGCCATGATGGCGCCGGGCATCATTTTCTTCATCCTGTTTCACTATCTGCCGATCTGGGAAGCCAAGATCGCGTTCGAGCAGGTGCGGATCATCCCGCCCAATATCTGGGTGGGGCTGAAGCATTTCCAGGTGCTGTTCACCTCGCCAGTGTTCTGGCAGGTGTTGGTCAACACGCTGATCATTTCCGGCATGAAAATGCTGTTCGTCTTTCCGGTGCCGATCGTGGTGGCGCTGATGCTGAATGAAGTGCGGAGCGGATCGCTGCGCAAATTCATCCAGTCGGCAGTGTATCTGCCGCACTTCTTGAGCTGGGTGGTGATCGCCGGCGTGTTCATCGCGGCCTTGTCACCGAGCGATGGCGTGGTCAACGACATTACCGGCTTCTTTGGCGGGCAGCCGAAATCCTACATGACCGATACCGGCGCGATCCGCTGGGTACTGGTGTTCTCGGAAATGTGGCGCTCGGCGGGGTGGGACAGCCTGCTCTATCTGGCAGCGATCATCGCCATCGACCAGGCGCTGTATGACGCGGCGGAAATGGACGGGGCCAATCGCTGGCAGAAAATCCTCTATGTGACCATTCCGGGGATCGTGCCGACCATTGCCACGCTGTTCATCCTCAATGCCGGCATGTTCCTCAGTGCCGACCTCAACCAGGTGATCAACTTCTCCAACGACGTGGTGCGCAGCCAGATCGATATCGTTGACACCTACGTCTACCGCATCGGCTTGCAGACCGGGGAATACTCGCTGGCGACGGCGGCGGGCCTGTTCAAGGCCGTGCTGGGCATGTTGCTGATCCTGCTGGCGCATCTGTTTTCCAAACGACTGACCGGCAAGGGAGTCTGGTGATGGCCGCCAATAATCGCCGCACCCCGCTCGAGCGCGTGGAATATGCGATCATCGTTTCGACGCTGCTGCTGCTGGTGGTGGTGACGGTACAGCCGCTGCTGAACCTGCTGGCGGTGTCGCTATCGGACCCGGCCAAGCTACCGGGGATGAGCGGCATGGAAGTGCTGCCGCGTGGACTGTCGTTCGATGTATGGACGCTATTGATCAACCACCCCAATGTGCGGGCAGGGCTGCTGAATTCGATCCTGATCACCGGGGCGGGCACGCTGCTCAACATCATCTTCACGGCGCTGATGGCCTGGGGGCTATCGCGGCCGGGCCTGCCGGGGCGGCGGATATTGTTCATCATGGTGCTGGTCACCATCGTGTTCGACCCCGGCATTATCCCGGATTATTTCGTCAACAAGCGGCTGGGGCTGCTGGACAGCTATTGGTCGGTGATCTTCTTCAAGCTGGTCAATGCCTGGTATCTGATCATCCTGATCCGGTTCTTCGAAGAAATTCCGCAGGAATTGCTCGATGCAGCCGAGCTGGACGGCTCCAACGCGTTCCAGACCTTTTGGTATGTGGTGCTGCCGCTGGCCAAGCCGGCGCTGGCGACGATCACCCTGTTCTACATCGTGTTCCACTGGAACGAGTTTTTCCGGGCGATGATCTACATCACTGATCAGGGCAAGTGGCCGCTGCAGGTGGTGCTCCGGCAATTCGTGATCGGCGGGGACAAGCTGGCCATTGTCGGGGTGGACGCGGCGAACAACTACACGGGCGCCAGCCAGATCGACCTGCGGGCGCTCAAGGCCGGGATGATCATCCTGACCATTGTGCCGATCCTGGTGATCTACCCGCTGATTCTAAAGTTCTTCACCAAGGGGACGATGTCGGGGGCGTTGAAGGGATGAGGCCACCGGTATTTCCACTCTCCGCGATGACACGGTGGGTGGGGAATTTTCGAGACACAACCAAAATCCCGCGCAAGCGGCTGAGTGGCTACCAAAAACACTAGGAGGAGACTGCAATGCTTATGAGGAAACTGTTGCTGGCGACGAGTGCGCTGGCATTTGCCATTGCGCCGGCATTTGCCGAGCCGGTGGTGATAAGGATGGTCAGCAAGGATCTGGTGAGTACCAATCCACCCGATGTGAAGCATATCGAGCGGATCGAGGCAGCGATGGCGGCCAAGGGGACCGAGATCGATATCCAGATCGTTGACCTGCCCAGCTCCGGCTATGCCGATGCGCTCAGCGTCATGCTGCTGTCGGGTGATATTCCAGACCTGATCTATTTCCAGGGTGGCGACGCCAAGATGGTGGAGCAGGGGATTCTGGAAGATCTGACGCCCTGGATCGAGAAATCGCCGAACCTGAAGGCGGCGCTGTACCCCCACAACGTGGAGCGGTTGGCCAATTATCCGTACCTGCTTTACGTCTATCCGCCGCGCATGCCGCAGCCGGTGATCCGCAAGGATTGGCTGGAAAAGTCAGGCCTGCCGGCGCCGCAGACGGTTGAGGATTATGTCGCCCTGTTCACCGCCATCAAGGATGGTGATTTCGACGGCGACGGGGTGGCCAATACCTATGGCGTGACCACGGCCGACAATACCAATGAGCTGGATTCCATCTTCAACCAGGCCTTCGGGGTGACCGGGAGTTGGATGAAGAATGAGGCTGGCGAGTGGGTCAATTCCCGCATTACCAGCCAGGAGAAGGACAAGATCGCCTTCTATGCCTCGTTGCGCGAGAAGGGCCTGTTTGACCCCGAATACATCACGTCCAAATTCGATGTGAAGGAAGACAAGTTCTATACCGGCAAGGCCGGTGTGATCTTCGGCTCGTCCGCGGAAGTCATCGACATTTATGGCGGCAAGATGCGCCAGGTGCATCCAGGCACTGAACTGGTGCTGCTGGCGCCGCCCAAGGGGCCGGCCGGGCAGGGCAATCAGGCCATCGACGTATCCAAGGAAGCGCGCGGCTTTGCCATGTCCTCGCTCTCCGAGCACAAGGACACGGTGATGGCGCTGCTCGATTTCATGGCGAGCCCGGAAGGCCAATTGCTCGACCGCCTCGGTTTTGAAGGCGAGGAATATACCAAGTCGGGCGACACCTACACGATGACCGACAAGATCAGCACCTGGTATGCGCGGTTCTTTGCAGCCGCCAATTGGACGCCGCCGACCCCCTGGATGAGCGAAGCCGCACAAGCCTCGCTCAAGCAGGTGTCGGACAATTTCAAGCCGGACAATGCGTTTGTGTTCCCGGCTGATTATGCGGCGGACCTCGATGCTACCGAAAGCGTCTATCGCGCCTGGGTCTACAAGTTCATCTCCGGTGAAGCCGGAATGGACCAGTGGGATGCCTATGTCGCGGAATGGGAAGCGGCGGGCGGGAGCCGGCTGAATGAGTATGCGCGGACTGTGTTGAAGTAGGCATCTGAGTAACGACAGGGGCCTCACCCTCCATCCCTCTCCTCCCATGGAGGATAGAGGGTGGGGCGACTGTCAGAAGTGAAAGTTGAATACATGCCAAATTCCCTTCGCGGCCGGGTCCGCGCCATGTTGCACGGCATTGCCCTGGGCGATGCGCTCGGCGCGCCGGTGGAGAAGCTGTCGGCGGCCGATATCAGGGCGCGTTATGGCCGGGTGACCTCGCTCAAGACGCGCTGGCACAAGATGGATATGGCGCCCGAGGCGCGCAATAACCGGGTGCGCGGGGACGGCATTGTCACCGACGACACGCTGATGACGCTGGCGCTGATGGACATTTACGCCGATGTGCGCCGGCATCTGGACGCCTGGGACATGGCGGACGGCATGGTGCGCGAGATCGCCTGGAAGCCGCGCTGGGTGCCTGAATTGCAGCGCGAGGCGATGTTGATCGACCGGCTGTTTTACCCCGAAAAGTGGATTTTCCAGCGACATCAGCTGAGTTCGTGCGACCCGCGGCAGGGCGGGATCGGGAACATGGTCAATTGCGGGGCGGCTATGTATATCGCGCCGATTGGCGTGACTAATGCGGCGGACCCCAAGGCGGCCTATGACGAGGCGATCGCCTTTGCTTCGGGACACCAGGAGAGTTTTGGGCTGGAAGCGGCCGGGGTGATGGCGGCGGCGGTGGCGGCGGCTTTTGTGCCTAATACCAGCATTGACGCCATTGTCGACGCGGCGATTGGCGTGGCCAAGGACGGGACACGCAACGCCATTGTGGAGATTGCCGCGATTGCGCGCGAGTTGCGCGGCACCGGCGCGAGCCATGCGGCGGTATGCGACGCGTTCCATGCGGCTATCGCCAAATATTCGCCCATGGGGGACGATGTGAACCACAGCCCCGAGCGGGTGGGGCGGCTGACCGACGCCTATCGGCCCAGCCGGCTCAATGCGATCGAGGAGCTGCCGCTGGCGCTGGGCTTTTGCCTGCTCAATGACGGGGCGTTCCGGGTGTCGATCGAAGACGGGATCAATTCGGGGCGGGATACGGATTCAATCGGCGTCATGGCCGGGGCGATCCTGGGCGCGCTGCATGGCGAAAGCGTCATTCTCGCTGAAGACCGGGCGCTGCTCGATAGCGCCAATCGGCTCGACCTGACCGCATCGGCCGATGCTTTTACCGAAACGGCCAAGACCATTCTCACGGCCGATCACCAAGCCGCCGAAGCGCGCCAGCGCGCTCGCCTTACTCTTGTTTGAAAGACTTTTCTGATGCTCTCCGAAATCCAAATTCTTGAAAAAATCTATGCCGGCTTTATCGGCAAGGCCATTGGCGTGCGCCTGGGCGCCCCGGTGGAGCCGACCATCTGGAGCTATGAGCGCATCCAGAAGACCTATGGCGAGGTGACGCAATATCTGCGCGATTTCAAGAACTTCGCGGCGGATGATGACACCAATGGTCCGGTCTATTTCATTCGGGCGCTGCGCGATTATGGGCTGAACGCGACCGCGGCCGATGTCGGCAAGACCTGGCTGAACTATGCCGCCGAAGAGCATGGCATGTATTGGTGGGGCGGGTTTGGCGTTTCGACCGAGCACACGGCTTATCGGAACCTGCGAGCGGGCATTCCGGCGCCGCAATCGGGCTCGATTGCGCAGAACGGGACGACTGTGGCCGAGCAGATCGGCGGGCAGATTTTCATCGATAGCTGGGGCTGGGTGAATCCGGGCAATCCGCAGAAGGCGGCGGATATGTCGGCCATGGCGGCATCGGTGGCCCATGATGGCGACGGGCTCAATGGCGCGCGGTTCTGCGCGGCGGCGATTGCGGCGGCGTTTGAGGCGAAGTCGATTGACGAGATTATCGCCACGGCGATGGGGACGATCGACGCAAGCTCGACCTATGCGCGGGTTTGCCAGGCGGTGATCGACTTCTACGGGGCCAATCCCGATGATTGGCGCGCTTGCCGCGACATGCTGACGGCCGAGTGGGGCTATGACCGCTATCCGGGCGTTTGCCACATCATTCCCAATGCGGGTGTGACCATCATGTCGATCCTTTATGGCAAGGGCGAACTGCCGCGCACGGTCGAGATTGCGACCATGGCGGGCTGGGATACGGACTGTAATGCGGGCAATGCGGGCGCGATCGTCGGCACGTTCGAGGGGCTGCAGCCGGGCTGGGACAAGTATCGCAAGCCGATCAATGATTTCCTGGTGGCGTCGGGCATTGTCGGCTCGATCAACATTGTCGATATCCCGAGCTTTGCGCGGGAATTGACGGTGCTGGCGCTGCAATTGGCGGGGCGTGATGTGCCGGCGCTGTGGCTGGAAGACATGACGCGGCGTGGGGTGCGGTTCGATTTCGATCTGCCGGGAGCGACACATGGTTTCCGCACCGAGGGGTTCAACCAGATCACGCTCAAGGGCGGAACGGAGCGGCATACCGAGGGGGCGCGCGGGTCGCTGGAAATCCAGCTCGACCGACTGGAGCGCGGGCAGGGCGGCCGGGTATTCTGGAAGCCATTCTACCGCCGGGCCGATTTTGACGATGAGCGTTATCGCCCGATGTTCTCGCCGGTGCTCGATGCCGGGCAGACGGTGAGCTTCAAGGTGTGGCTCGATCCGTGGAATGGCGACGGCAATCTGCGGATTGCGCCCTATATCCGCCGGACGATGAGCGGGGCCATCGAGGAGACGGGGGCTTGGCATGTGCCATCGGCCGAGGGCTGGCAGGAGATCAGCTTTGTGGTGCCGGAAGGCGATGAGGCAATCGACGAGGTGGGTATTTCCATCGAATATTTCGGGCGGCTGAAGTTCCTGGGGCGGCTGTTCCTGGCCGATTTCCAGATCGGTGGAGCGGGCAAGACGGTGATCGAGCCGGCGCGGGAAGTGCAGGAGCTGGGCTCCATCACGCGCTTTACCTGGAACCGGGGGCACTGGAGCAAGTCGGGTGACCGCATTCAGGGGCATACGGCGACGGACGCCGATCTGTGGACCGGGCATTACTATGCGCGGGACCTGAGCGTGACGGCCGATGTGCAGCGACTGTCGGGTATCTCGCAGCTGGTGACGGCGCGGGTGCAGGGCACGGGGCGGTTCTATGCGGCCGGGTTCGAGGGCGATGAGGTGGTGATCCTCAAGGAGGATTTCGGCAGCACCGTGCTGGCGCGAGCGCCGTTCAAGGTCGAAACCGGCAAGAGCTATTCGTTTGAGTTTACGCTCAAGGGTGACCGGCTAAGCTTTGCTGTCGATGGCAAGGTGCTGATCGAAGCAGCGGACGCAAGCTACGCCTACGGCATGACGGGCATTCGACTGGCTTCAGCCGGGCGGATTGGCGTTGGCCGGATTGAGATTGTCGAGACGGCGTAAGCCGCAAGTGAAACAGAGGTTCCCGCTTTCGCGGGAATGACATGGTGGGGGTGGAGCGCCTCGTGCGTTCCCCCTCGGAGGAGACCAGAATGTCTGAGATCGAGCTCAAGCGCGTTGGAAAATCTTATGGGCAAGTTACTGTGCTCAATGACATTTCTCTTGAAATGGGCAATGGCGAATTTGTCGTGCTGGTCGGGCCCTCGGGGTGCGGGAAATCGACCTTGTTGCGCATGATTGCCGGGCTTGAGGACATTACCTCCGGGCAGATCACCATTGGCGGCAAGGTGGTGAACAATATGCCGGCCAAGGAACGGGACCTGGCCATGGTGTTCCAGAATTATGCGCTCTATCCGCATATGAAAGTGGCCGACAATATGAGCTTCGCGCTCAAGCTCGCCGGCACGCCCAAGGCTGAGATCAAGAAGCGGGTGGACGAGGCGGCGGAGATTTTGGGGCTGGAAAAGCTGATCAACCGGTTGCCGCGCGAACTGTCCGGCGGCCAGCGGCAGCGTGTCGCCATGGGGCGGGCCATCGTGCGCAATCCGCGGGCATTTTTGTTTGATGAGCCGCTGTCGAACCTCGACGCCAAGCTGCGCGTAAAGATGCGCGGCGAGATCAAGCGGCTGCATCAGCGATTGGGCAAGACCACGATTTATGTGACGCATGACCAGACCGAGGCCATGACCATGGCCGACAAAATTGTGGTGCTGAATGGCGGCAAGATCGAGCAGGCCGGGGCGCCGCTGGAGCTCTACAACAATCCGGTGAACCTGTTTGTGGCGAGCTTTATCGGCTCGCCCGAAATCAATCTGTTCGAGGCGGTTTACCAGGGCGGCACGGATGTAGCGCTGAAGAATGGCACGACGCTGCCATTGGGCACGGCGCTGGATGTGCCGGCGGGGACGCAGATCGTTTATGGCGTGCGGCCGCAGCATATTACGCTGGCGGATGTTGGCGTGCCGGCCAATGTGGTGGTGGTCGAGCCGACCGGGGATGCGCAGGAAGTGCTGGCGCGGATTGGGGATGAGGACATTTCCATTGTGGTGCGGGATCATGAGTTGTTGAGCCCGGATGAGAAGATCCACCTCCATATTGATCCGCCGCGGCTGTTGATTTTTGACAAGAACAGCGGATTGCGGCTGCGCTGATGCACGGTCCAAAGAAAACATTCGACCCCGCAGCCACCGGGCCACTTGATAGCATTCGCGTGCTCGATCTGTCGCGGTTGATGGCCGGCAACATGCTTAGCCTGCAGCTTGCCGACTTCGGCGCCGATGTCATCAAGATCGAGGGGCATGATGGCGATCCGCTGCGGGACTGGAAGGATGACGGGCATTCCCTGTTCTGGAAGACCTATGGGCGCAACAAGCGGTCGGTGGCGCTGAACCTGCGGCACGGGCCGGCCATGGCGGCGCTGTGGGCGCTGGTCAACGGGGCCGATGTGTTCATCGAGAATTATCGGCCGGGCACGCTTGAGGCGATGGGGCTGGCGCCCGAGGCGCTGCTTGAGCGTAATCCTGATCTGATCATTGTGCGGATTTCCGGCTTTGGGCAAACCGGGCCTTATGCCCAGTTGCCGGGCTTTGGCACGATTGTCGAGGCGATGAGCGGGTTTGCGGATCGGACGGGATTTCCCGATCGGGAGCCGGTGCTGCCGCCGCTGGCGCTGGCCGATATGATTGCGGGGATTTATGGCGCGTCGGCCACGACGATGGCGCTTTATGCGCGGCAACAGGGGCGGGCGCGGGGGCAGGTGATTGACCTGTCGCTGCTGGAGCCGATGTTTTCGGTGCTGGGGCCGGAAGCGGCCATTCATGCGGTGACCGGCAAGATCAAGCAGCGGGTGGGCAGTGCGTCCAATACGGCCTCGCCGCGCAATGTTTATCGCTGTGCCGATGGGAAATATCTGGCGCTGTCGGGCTCGACGCCGGCGGTGGCGCGGCGGATTTTCGAGATTATCGGGCGCGGCGACATGAATGACGATCCGCGCTTTGCCAGCAATTCGGACCGGGTGAAGAACCGCGCGCTGGTGGACGAAGCGATTGGCGGGTGGTTTGCTGGGCGGAACAGCGCCGAGGCGCTTGATATCATGCGCAAATCGGGGGCGACTGTGGGGCCGATCTTCAATATTGCCGATGCAATGGCGGACCCGCATTTTGATGAGCGCGAAATCATCGTCGATGTCGAGGATGCCGAATTCGGTACGCTGCCGATGCATAATATCGTGCCGCGCATGTCGGGCACGCCGGGCATTTGGCGGCGGCCGGCACCGGGGCTGGGCGAACATACGCGCGAGGTTTTGGCCCAGGCGGGGCTTGATGAAGGGCAGATCGCCGCGGCGATGGAGACGGGGGCATGATCCGCTCGCTGCTCTATGTGCCGGCGAGTTCGGAGCGGTTCATCGCCAAGGCGCATGAGCGCGGGGCCGATGCGGTCATTCTGGACCTCGAGGATGCGGTGATGGCGGCCGACAAGGCCGCTGCGCGGGCGCGGCTGGCTGAGGCGGTGCCGTCAGTGGGACGCAATGGGGCCAAGGTGTTCGTGCGGATCAATGCCGATCCGGCGCTGATGCTGGGGGACGCGGAAGCGGCGTGCCGGGCGGGGGCGTTTGGGTTATACGTGCCCAAGGTGGAGCACGCGGAGACGCTGCGCGAACTGGCGGCGCATTTGCATCCGCTGGAAGTAGCGTTGCGGCGAGAGGAGATGGTTTTTGTGCCATTGATTGAAAGCCCGGCGGCGGTGCTGGATGCGCGGGCGATTGCGCGGGCGCCGCGGGTGATGGCGCTGAGCACGGGTGGGGAGGATCTGGCGTTTTTGCTGGGCGCGCAGCCTGTGCCGGAGGTGCTGAAATTTCCCAAGCTGATGGTGCATTACGCGGCCAAGGCGGAGGGGCGACTGTCATTTGGGCTGCTACGGTCGACGGCGGATTATGCCGATACGCAGGCTTTGGCAGAGGCGGCGCGCGAGGCGCGGATGCATGGGTTTGACGGGGCGAGCTGCGTGCATCCGTCTGTGGTGGTGGTGCTCAATGCAGCGTTTGCGCCGAGTGCGGATGAGCTGGATTGGGCGCGACGGGTAATTGCGGCCGCGGCGCGCAATGAGGGCGCGTTTGTGGTGGATGGGAAGATGGTGGATGCGCCGGTGATTGCGCGGGCGCGGGGGATTTTGGGGGGGTAATTATCCCCAAATCTCACCACCCCACGATGTCATTCCCGCGAAAGCGGGAACCTTCGTTTTCTTCTTTTGCATCCCAAACAGAGGTTCCCGCTTTCGCGGGAATGACATCGTGGGTTGGCCACACATGCGTGTCGGCGCTGGGCGCAGAACCCCCACCCCCAACCCCTCCCCACAAGGGGGAGGGAGGTGGATTGGGGCACGACCTCGTGGTTCGACGGGCTCACAATGAGGTCTACTTTAAGATCGCGATGCTTCCAGTAGACCTCATCCTGATCCTTCGACAAGCTCAGGATGTCGAAGGACGCGGTCGTAGCTGGGTCTGCTTAGTGGCTGTCCTTCAGGCGCTTCTCGCCGGCCTCGATGCGGAAGGGCAAAACGTTTTCCGGCGGCGGCAAGGGGCAAACGGCGTGTTCGGTGAAGGCGCAGGGTGGGTTGATGGCTTTGTTGAAGTCGAGGACGATGGTTTTGTCGGTGACGTCTTCGCCGAAGAGGAAGCGCGAGGCGGGGTAGGTGGAGTCCTTCGACGTCGGGTCGCGCAGCACGAATTGCGGTGATTGCGGCGTGCCGTGGGTGGCGATCAGCTCGTAGGTCTGGCCGTCATGGGTGAAGACGGCCTTGTGGGTGGCTTCGATATCGGTGGGGATGGATTTGGTGGTGTCCACCGTCATGCCCTTGGGGGTGGCGAAAGGGACCCAATCGGCCACGATGCGCCATTCGGGCTGGGCCGGGAAATAATCGATGCCGGGGAAGCGGGCGGGCTCGGGCGAGGCGGTGTCGCGGACGCGCAGGGCGTTTTCGCCGTTGAGCGTGGTGATTTCGAGCAGCAACGAGCCGGCGGTGAAGCGCGGGGGATGGTGCTTGTCGAGCTTGATGGCTTGCGGAGCACCGCCATCGGCAGGGGTATAGGTGACCTTGCCGTCAGGAGCTTGCGTGATCGAGCCGACATGGGCGGGGCCGGCGGAGAGGACGATGTCGTTATCCGCGGCGGTGCCGACGGTGACTGTGCCCTCGGCGAGCCAGAAGCGGCCGATAATGTTGAGCCAGCCATCGGAAGCGGTGAGATTGGCGAGGCGCTTGGCCTTCCAGGCGTCAAGGGCGGCGAGATAATCGGACATGGCAAAAAATTCCTTCAGGCGGGCATGCGCGGCACGCTGCTGAGCAGCCGCTGCGTATATGGGTGTTGCGGATTGGCAAGAATAGAGGCGGTGGCGCCGGCTTCGACGATGCGGCCTTTTTCGAGAATGACGATTCTTTGGCAGAGGGCGGCGACGACGCCCAGATCGTGCGAGACGAAGACCAGCGTCATCTGCTCGCTGAGGCTTTTGAGCAGATCGACGATGCGGATGCGGGTGGACAGATCAAGCGCGCTGACCGCTTCGTCGGCCAGCAGCAGGCTGGGGCCGGCAACGATGGCGCGGGCGATGGCGATGCGCTGGCGCTGCCCGCCGGAGAATTCGTGTGGGTAACGGCCCAGGATCGTGCGTTCGAGGCCGACCGAGGCGATGGCGTCGGACACCATCTGGCGATGGTCGCCGGATATGCGAAGCGCACGTAGCGGCTCGGAGACGATGGAGAGCACATTCTGGCGCGGGTCGAGCGACGAATAGGGGTCTTGAAAGACCACCTGCACCTGGCGGCGATAGTCGCGCATGAAGCGGGGGCTGCGCGGATCGAGCGGGGCGCCGTTGAAGGTGATAGAGCCGCTGGAGGGGCGGGTGAGGCCGAGCAGCAGGCGGAGCAGGGTGGTTTTGCCTGAGCCGGATTCACCGACGAGGCCAATGCTGTCGCCGGGCTCGATGGTGAGGGAGACGCCGTCGAGCACGCGTTTGCTGGTGTTGTAGCCGAAGGTGACGTCCTGGACGCTGAGGAGACTCATGGTTGGGCTCCCAAGGCGGCGTCGAAGGCGTGAGCAGCGGCGACGAGGGTGGCGGTGTAATCGTGTTGGGGGCGGGCGAAGATTTCGGCAATGGGGCCGGTTTCGACGATGACGCCGCGGCGTAGGACCGCGACGCGATCGACAATGCCGGCAACGACTGGCAGATCGTGGCTGATGAAGAGCAGGGCCATGTTGCGTTGGCGGACCAGGCTATCGAGCAGGCGCAGGATTTCGGCCTGGGTGGTGACGTCGAGCGCGGTGGTCGGCTCGTCGGCAATCAGCAGATCGGGGCGGCAGGCGAGCGCCATGGCGATGGCGACGCGCTGGCGCTGGCCGCCGGAGATTTCGTGCGGATAGGCATGGGCAATACGCTGGGGATCGGGCAGGGCGACATCGGCCATGAGGTCGAGAATGGCTTGGTCTAGCGCCGTGCCGGAGAGCGGATTGCCGTCGCGGGCAGCGCGGCGCTGCAAGGGCTCGGCGATCTGGCGGCCGATGCGCATGAGGGGGTCGAGGGCGGTCAACGGCTCCTGAAAGACCACGGCGACGGCGGTGCCGCGCAGGTGATTGAGCTGGTGGTCGGGGGTGCCGATGATCTGCTGGCCGGCGAGGGTGATGGAGCCGGTGGCTTTGATGCTGGAGGGCAGCAGGCCGGTGGCGGCCATGGCGGTGAGGGATTTGCCGGAGCCGGATTCCCCAATGAGGCCCAGCCGTTCGCCGGGAGCGATGGTCAGGTTGAGGTTGCCGACCAGCGTGGTGGTGCTGGTTCTGAGGGTGAGGCCGGTGATGGCGAGGAGAGCGGTCATCGGGCGCGCCTTGTGGGGTCGATGCTGTCGCGCAGGCCATCGGCGAGGAGGTTGATGCCGATGACCAGCGAGACCAGTGCAATGCCGGGGGCGATGGCGCCGATGGGGGCGGTGTAGACCGTGCCCTGAGCTTCCTGCAGCAGGCGGCCCCAGGAGGCATTGGGCGGCGGGGCGCCGAGGCCGAGATAGGAGAGGGATGCTTCAGCAATGACGGCGAGGCCGAATTGCAGGGCGAAATTGACCGATAGGGTCGGCCAGATATTGGGCAGGATATGGCCGAAGACGATAGCGGGCCAGGAGGAGCCGGAGGTGCGGGCGGCGGTGATGTAATCCATCAGCAGCACGCGCTTGGCGAGAATGCGGGTGAGGCGGGCGACGATCGCCGAGAGCGCGATGCCGATGGCGATGATGGCGGAGGCCAGGTTCGCCGTGTCGCTGGCGGCGACCACCAGCATGGCGATGAGCAGGGTGGGGAATGCGATGAGGATATCGAGGGTGGCCGCGAGGGCGTCGTCGAGCAGTTTGCTGGCGAAGGCGGCGAGAATGCCCAGAGTGACGCCGATGAGCACGCCGATAGCGACGGCGCCGGTGCCCACGATGAGGGCGATGCGCGAGCCGATCATGATCTGGGTGAGGAAATCGCGGCCGAGGCGGTCGGTGCCGGCCCAATGCAGCCATGATGGGGCTTCGAGGCGTCCGCCGCTCATGCCGGTGGGGTCGTAGGGCGTCCAGACGAGGGTGAGCAGGCCGATGGCGATGTGGAGGCCCACGAGCGCCAGGCCCGCCCAGAGGGTGAGGGACCCGTAGCTGCGGCGCTTGGGCGTGGTGACGTCAAGCGTGGTCATGGTGTGCCGGCTCCACGGTCGCGCAGGCGCGGATCGATGAAGCGCTGCAGCAGGTCGGCGGCGAAGCCGATCAGCAGGACGAGGAGGGTGGAGATGAAGAGGACGCCTTGCACGTTTGGATAGTCGCGTTGCTGGATGGCGAGGAGGAGCATGGAGCCCAGGCCCGGGAGACTAAAGACGCGTTCGATGACGACGGCGCCGAGGAAGGTGCTGGCGAGTTCGATGCCCAGAATGGAGATGACCGGGACGGCGCCGTTGCGCAGGCCGTGGCGGATCAGCGCCTCGGGGAAGGACGAACCGAGGGCGCGGGCGGTGCGCAGGTAATCGCTGCCGAGCACGTCGAGCGTGGCGGCGCGGACATAGCGCAGGACCGAGGCCGCCATGACCAGGGCAATGGTGAGGACCGGCAGGATCATGGCCACGGCGGCTTCGCCGAAATTGGTCCAGCCGCGCAGCGGGAAGCCGCCCGAGGGCAAGAGGCGCAGGTTGATGGCGAAAAGCGTAACCAGCAGGATACCGACCCAGAAGACGGGGATGGCGATGCCGAGCTGAGAGACCACGGAAATCAGTCCGCCATACCAGCGATCGGAGCGGACGGCGGCGATGATGCCGAGGGGAATGGCGAGGGCCAGGGCCAGCAGGAAGCCGAGAAAGGTAAGCGGCAGGGTGACCGACATGCGGTCGCCGATTTCGCCGATGACGGAGGCGCGGCTGACGAAGGAGGTGCCGAGGTCAAAGCGGGCGAGATTGCCGATGAAGGAGACGAATTGGCTGTAAAGCGGCTGATCAGAGCCGACCTGGCTGCGGGCGGCAGCGATCTGCGCCTCAGTGGCGCCGACGCCGAGCAGGGCATTGGCCGGATCACCCGGCAGCAGGCGCAGCACGACGAACAGCACGACGGCCGCGATCAGCAGGGACGCGATGAGAATGACCGAGCGGCGCAGTGTGTAAGCGAGAATGGGGATGGCCTCCGAGTCAGTTGGGGCAGGGTAGCGCATTGGGGGAAGGTGGGCCACTGGGGGATGGCGGAGGGATCGAAGTACCCCCACCTAGCCTCCCCCTGATAGGGGGATGGATCTCTCCACTCTTGGGCGCGATAGAGTCCAACCACAAAACGGTTCCTCCCCCTATCAGGGGGAGGCTAGGTGGGGGTACTCCGATATCGGGGCTCTTGTAGCTTAGTTCGCCTTCTTGATCCCATAGGCGAAGAACTGCGAGTTCAGTCCATTGACCGGATAGCCGGTGACATTGGCTGCCGAAACCACAATCTGCGGATAGAGGTAGAGCCAGTTGCTGGCAGCGTCTTCAGCGATCAGCTTGTTGGCTTCGGTGAGCTTTTCCGTCTGCTCGTCGATGGAGCTGGCAGCTTCGGAATCGGCGATTAGCTTGACCACTTCGGGATTGTTGTAGCCCCAGTAGAAGTCGGGATTGCCGTAGAAGACGATGTCGCGGTGGTTGACGTGCTCCTGCAGCGTCGCCTCGAAATTGTGCTCCTGGTAGATCTTCGTGTACCACTCATTGGCGGTGATGATGTTGATGTTTACCGTCACGCCGACCTTGGCCAGCTCGGTCTGCAGGAACGGGGCGACCAGTGGGTGCGGATCGTAATCGGGGGTGTCGAGGGTGAAGGTGAAGCCGTCAGGATAGCCGGCCTCGGCCAGAAGGGCCTTGGCGCTGTCGGGGTCATAGGCATCGACGCCCGTGAGATCGACATACCAGGGATCGGTGGGGGGCACGAAGGAGCCGATCAGCGTGCCGTAATCACCCCAGATCGAGTTGAGCAGCTTGGCCTTGTCGACGGCGCGGGCCAGGGCCTTGCGCACCTTGACGTTGTCGAAGGGGGCGACGCGATCGTTATAAGCGAGCAGTTCCTTGGTGGTGGAGGCGCCTTCGGTGACGGTATAGGCCGGGTTGCCGGCGAATTGAGCCAGCGAATCCGGGCTCTGCACCGAGGTGATGACGTCGACGGCATTGGTCAGCAGCGCATTGTTGAGCGCGGTGGCATCGGTGAAATAGGTGTAGATCACTTCGCCATTGCTGGGTGCCGTGCCCCAATAGCCGTCGAAGCGGGCCAGCGCGAGAGCTGAACCGCGGCGCCATTCTTCCAGCGTATAGGGGCCGGTACCGTCTTCGGTGGCGGTGATATCAGCGGCCGCATCGTTGACGATCCAGACATAGCTCAGATTATAGGGCAGCGAGATCGAGCGGGCCGAGAGGGTGATCACCACGGTCTTGTCATCGGGGGTGTCGATGGCGGTGATGGTCGAGAGGCTCTTCTTGCGCGAGCTTTTCGAGGTTTCGGCGGTGACGCGCTCGATGGAGTATTTCACATCGGCAGCGGTGAGCGGATCGCCCGAATGGAAGGTGACGCCATCCTTGAGGGTGAAGGTGTAGGTCAGGCCATCGTCGCTGACGGTATAATCGGCGGCCAGGGCCGGCTCGACGCTGCCCTTGTCGGTGAGCTGGAACAGGGCTTCGTAGACATTGCCGTTGAAGGCTTCATTGATGCCCTGGCCGGCGCCGGCCGTGTTGTCGAGGTTCTGCGGTTCGTAGAGCGAGCCGATGCGGATAGTGGCATTGGCGTCAAAATCCTGGGCGAAGGCTGCCGGGGTGAGGGCCACGCTGGCGAGCAGGGTAGCGACCAGCAGAGTGCGGCGCGAAATGGGGGACATGGCTGGAAAGCTCCTTATGTGTCGGCCTGCCCTTGGGGTCAGCGCCATCTAGTAAAAGACATATCGCTTGAGGTTAGAAAACTCTACAAGATCAGTAGTCTATCCATGCTTGCTGCTCATTTGGATCGAAATGCCTTTCGGATAGTGGCGGCATTTTGGGAAAGCTATTCCAACACCGCGCCATTGGCGACGTAAACCGCTTCACTTGTCCTAGCGCCGCACCCCCAGCCGCGTCATCTTTTCGCTCAGCGTGCGGCGAGGAACGCCCAGCGCGTCGGCCGTGTCGGCGATAGAATTATCGTGCTTGCGCAGTTCGGCTTCGATGATGCTGCGCTCATATTGCGCCAGCCGGTCGGCAAGGTTGAGGCTCTCGTCCGGTGCGCCGGGCCTGACGCCGATGGCGCTCTGGATGGAATAATTGGCGCTGGAGAGGCCCAGGGCGAATTTGTCGGCCACGGTCTTCAGTTCACGTACATTGCCGGGCCAGGCATAGCGGGACAGCGCCTCGATATCGGCGGGATGAAGGGGCTGGGAGGGGCGGTTGAAGCGCTTCTGCGCCAGTTCCAGAAAATAGTGGAACAGCAACAGGGCATCTTCGCCACGCTGGCGCAGTGGGGGCACGGCGATGCTCGCGGTATTGAGGCGATAATGCAGATCGGCGCGGAAGCGGCCGGCTTCGGCTTCGTCGAGCAGATCGACCTTGGTGGCGGCGATGATGCGCAGATCGAGCGGAATCTGGCGGTTGGAGCCGACGCGTTCGACTGTGCGCTCCTGAATGACGCGCAGCACCTTGGCCTGGGCGAGCAGAGGCATGGATTCGATTTCGTCGAGCAATAGCGTGCCGCCATTGGCGAATTCGAACTTGCCGATGCGCGGTCCGGCGCTGCCGGTGAAGGCGCCGGCTTCGTGGCCGAAGAGTTCGCTTTCGATCAGCTCGGCGGGGATGGCGGCGCAATTGACGGCGACGAAGGGGGCGGCGGAGCGGGGGAGAAATCGTGCAGAGCGCGGGCGACGACTTCCTTGCCGGTGCCGGTTTCGCCCAGAATGATGACGTCGGTGTCGATGGCGGCGACGTCGAGAATGAGCTGCCGCAAATCCTCCATCACGGGGGAGGAGCCGATGAGGCGGTTGGACAATTCGGCGGCGCCGCCATCGAGCCGGCGGCGCAGATTGACCAGTTCGCGGCGGACACGGGCCTGTTCGGCGGCGCGCTCGATGACGCTGACGAGCTGTTCGGGCTCATAGGGCTTTTGCAGGAAATCGTAGGCGCCGTCACGGATCGCCTTGACGGCCATGGGCACGTCGCCATGGGCGGTGATCAGGATGACCGAGGTGGTGGGGTCCTTGTCGCGGATCTGGGCGAGCAGGTCGAGGCCCGAGACCGAGGGCATGCGCACATCGGAAATGACCACTTCGGGCTGGGCGTCGCCGAGGCGCGTCATGGCTTCGCGGGCGCTGCCGACAGTGGTGACGGCAAAGCCCGACAGATTGAGCCATTGATCGAGCGCGTTGCGGACAATGCCCTCGTCCTCGACGATCATCACCGATGTTTTGGTTGTCATGCGAAGTCTCTGATTTGGGGCGTGGTGATCTCAGCGAGGGGCAGGGTGATGGTGAAGGTCGCGCCCTCGCCTTGGCGGCTTTCAACCTCGATGCGCCCGCCCATTTCGCGGATCAGCCCATAGGAGATGGAGAGGCCCAGGCCCAGCCCGCGGCCGGGTTCCTTGGTGGTGACGAAGGGGTCGAACAGGGTGTCGATGATGGCCGGATCGATGCCGGTGCCGTTGTCGGCAACGCTGATGACGGCGTGCTGGCCCATGTCGCGCGCAGTGATCTTTATGGTGGCGTCTTCGAGCCCGGCCATGGCGTCGGCGGCATTGGAGATGAGATTGACCAGCACCTGCTCGATATGAACCGGGTTGCCGGTGACGATCAGGGCATGCGGTGGCGCGTCGAGGGTGATGGTGAGGCTGGGGTCTTCGCGGAAATGGTTGGCCAGCTCGATGGCATTGTGGGCGATGTGAACGACATCGCTCTGGATCGAGATTTCAGTCTCCTTGCGCGCGAAGGTCTTGAGATGCCCGGTCAGCGCCACCAGCCGGCCGATCACGCCCTCCATGCTGCCGAACAGATCCGCAAGCTCGGGCACTTTGCCGCGCGCCAAGAGCTTGGCGCTGGCGGTCTGGGTGCGCAGGGCGGCGATGGGCTGGCTGACTTCGTGGGCGACACCGGCCAGCGCCTGGCCGAGGGTGGCAAGCTTGGCGGCCTGAACGAGACCCTGCTGGGCGGCCTGGCGGGCTTTTTCGGCTTCCTGCCGTTCGACGATTTCGCCGGCAAGCCGGCTATTGGCTTCCTGCAATTCGCTGGTGCGGAGCAGGACGCGCTGCTCGAGCTGGTCGTGATCCTCGAGGCGGGCGCGGATCAGGCGCTGGCGCTGCATGAACAACATGGCCGCCAGCAGGATGGCGCCGACCGCAACGCCGACAAAGAATGTCGCGGTCCAGGCCCAGTTGGAAATCGGCCCCAGCGGCACGAAGGACAGCAGGCGCCAGCCATGCAAAGGCATGCGCAGCCGATCGACCAGGAACTCGCCATTAATCTCGCTATCGCCGCTGCGCAGCACGGCCAGTTCGGTGCCGCGCCAAGGCTCGATCGATTGCACGATCCCCTGGCCATTGATGGCGACGCCGAGATAGCGTTGGTCGCGCGCCAGGGTTTCGAGGCCGCTGGGATGGGTGTCGACCAGCGTGCGATAGCGCCAATCGGGGCGGGTGGAGAGAATGCCCACGTCATTGCTGTCGAAAATGCCGATCAGCTCGCCCGAGCGCCACCACACGGCTTCGATTTCCCCCAGGTTGATCTTGACCACGGCGACGCCGAGCGGACCCTCGGGACCGTCGATGCGGTTGGCGATGAAATAGCCCGGTACGCCCGTGGTGATGCCGACGGCGTAGTATTTGGCGGCGCCGTCGAACATGGCCTCCTGGAAATAGGGGCGTTCGGCATAGTGGCGGCCGACCATGGATTGGTGCGTCCACCAATTGCTGGCGGCGATGGAGCGGCCGTTCACATCGACGATGAACAGTTCCTCGGCTGCGGCGGTGCCGCCCATATTGGACAAAAAGCCATTGGCGCGGGCGCGCAGCGCGTCGTCTTCGGGGTGCGCCAGCACGTCACGAATTTCCGAGGCCTGAGCAAGCGTCGTGGGCAAAAAGTGATAGCGCTCGATATTGGCCTCGAGCATGCGATCGAAAATCTGCAGGCGCCGCTCGCTGGTGTCGTGGGCCGCGGCAATGCCGCTTTGCAGAGCAATTTCATAGGCGACCAGGCATGAGGCCAGCAGCACAACGGCGCAGCCAACCGCGATCAGCAGGCGCTGATAGGGTGACAAAGGCAGTGTCCGGCCAGCCATCGTGCAGATCCTCCACGATTGGTCCTATGCCATTGGCGGATTTTTGCCAAGTCGGCAGCGGTCGCTGGCAAGAAATTGCCTGAAATGCTTCATGCTACTGCACTGCTGCATTGGTGATATGCTTGCAATGCAGGGGTTTGAGCGATCTGGCACGGAAGCTGCTTAGGGAGGGGTGCGCGAGGAGCGCGATCTTTCGGGAGGAACCAAAATGAACAAGACAATGCTGTCCCTTGCCGCCGGCCTGATGCTGACGGGCGCGAGCCTGACGGGCACGGCCCTGGCGCAGGACTACCCCACCAAGCCGATCACCGTCGTGGTGCCGTTCTCCGCCGGCGGCCCGACCGATACCGTCGCCCGCCTCGTTGCCGAAGTGATGAGCAATGATCTGGGCCAGCAGGTGGTGATCCAGAATGTGGGCGGCGCCGGTGGCACGCTCGGCGCTGGCCAGGTGGCGGTTGCCCCCAATGACGGCTATACGCTGCTGCTGCACCATATCGGCATGTCCACCGCGCCGAGCCTCTATCGCAGCCTGCCTTATGACCCGGTCACCGACTTTGCCCCGATCGGGCTGATCACTGCCGTGCCCATGACGCTGGTGGCCCGCAAGGACTTCGAGCCGAACACGCTGGCCGAGCTGACCGCCTATATCAAGGCTAATGGCGAGAACGTCACCTATGCCAATGCCGGCATCGGTTCGGCCAGCCAGCTCTGCGGCATGCTGCTGATGGATGCGCTCGACACCCAGATGACCACCGTGCCCTATCAGGGCGCCGGCCCGGCTACGACCGACATTATCGGCGGCCAGATCGACATGATCTGCGACCAGACCACCAATACGACCAGCCAGATCCAGGCCGGCGAGGTCAAGGCCTATGGCGTGACCACGCTGACCCGTCTGCAGAACCTGCCTGATCTGCCCACGCTCAAGGAAGGCGGCCTCGATATTGAGATCGGCGTGTGGCACGGGCTCTATGCCCCCGCCGGTACCGACGCGGCCATCATCGCCAAGCTTGAAGCCTCGCTGCAGAAGGCACTGATCAATGAGACGGTGGTGAGCCGCTTTGCCGAACTGGGCACCGTGCCCGTCACTGCCGAAGAGGCAACCCCGGCCGCACTGACGCAGATGCTGGCCAGCCAGATCGAGCTGTGGCGCGCGGTCATCGAAGCTGCGGGCGTTTACGCCGACTAACCGCATGCGCGCCTTCGCGTCCTTCGGGGCGCGGAGGCGACAAAGAACAGGGGAGGAGGCAGCTATGGTTTCCAATTTTTCGACCAAGGACCTCGTGTCGGGCGGCATCTTTGTCGCGGCGGGCGCCTATTTCGCCATCGAGGCGCTCAATTACGAGACCGGCACGGCGTTTCGCATGGGACCCGGCTTCATGCCGCTGCTGCTGGGCAGCGTGCTCGTCGCGCTGGGGCTCGGCGTTGCCGCCAGCGGCTGGAAAAAGCCCGATGCGGAAAAGCCATTGGCGCCACCCTGGCGGGGCATGGCGCTGATCATCGGCGTCATCGTGTTTTTCGGGCTGACCATTCGGGGGCTGGGCTTCGTGCCGGTGGTGCTGATCGGCTCGTTTGGTGCGGCCATGGCCAGCCGGCTCAATTCGCCCCTGTTCTCCATCATCCTGGCGGTGGCGCTGACGGTGATGTGCACGCTGATCTTCGTCGTCGGCCTCGGCATGAGCGTGCCGATGTTCGGCCCCTGGCTCGGGCAGTAGGAACCCAATCATGGACATTATTGCTTCGCTTGGGCTGGGCTTTTCGGTCGCCCTCGACCCCATCAATATCTTCTACTGCTTCATCGGCGTGCTGCTGGGCACCCTGGTCGGCGTCTTGCCCGGCATCGGGCCGACGGCGACCATCGCCATGCTGCTGCCCATCACCTTCTCGCTGTCGCCCGCAACGGCGCTGATCATGCTGGCCGGCATCTACTATGGCGCCCAATATGGCGGCTCGACCACGGCGATCCTGATCAACCTGCCGGGTGAAAGCTCGTCGGCAGTGACGGCGATCGACGGCTATCAGATGGCCAAGCAGGGCCGGGCGGGTCCGGCTTTGGCGACCGCAGCGCTTGGCTCGTTCTTTGCCGGCACGGTTGGCACGCTGCTGCTGGCCTTCTTCGCACCGCCCCTTGCGCGAGCGGCGCTCAATTTCGGGGCGCCGGAATATTTCGCCCTGATCGTCCTGGGTCTGCTGGTCTCCATTGCGCTGGCGCACGGGTCCATCCTCAAGGCGCTGGCGATGATCGTGCTGGGCCTGCTGCTGGGCATGGTGGGACAGGATATCTATACCGGCCAGCCCCGCTTCACCCTGGGCATTCGCGAACTCTATTCGGGGCTCAATTTCGTTTCGCTCGCCGTGGGTGTGTTCGGCGTCGCCGAAATCCTGCGCAATCTCGAAAACGAGAAGGGCCGAGACGTGATGGTGAAGGCCGTCAAGAATCTGTGGCTCAGCAAGGACGACTTCAAACGCATCGCGGCCCCGGTCGTGCGCGGCACGGCCTTGGGCTCGGTACTCGGCATCCTGCCGGGTGGCGGACATATCCTGGCGTCCTTCGCCTCGTATTCGGCCGAAAAACGCCTGTCCAAGACGCCCGAGGAATTCGGACACGGCGCCATCGAAGGTGTCGCGGGTCCGGAATCGGCCAATAATGCCGCCGCGCAGACCTCATTCATCCCGCTGATGACGCTGGGCATTCCGGCCCATCCGGTAATGGCGCTGATGGTGGGGGCGTTTATCCTGCAGGGCATTACGCCCGGCCCCAATGTCATCAACGACCAGCCGGCTTTGTTCTGGGGCATTATCGCCTCGATGTGGATCGGCAATGTGTTGCTGGTGCTGCTCAACCTGCCGCTGATCGGGCTGTGGGTGAAGATGCTCTCCATTCCTTATCGTGCCCTGTTCCCGGCCATCGTGCTGTTCGCCTGCATCGGGTGTTTCTCGATCAACCAGAACATCTACGACGTCTTCGCCATCGGCTTTTTCGGGGTGGTCGGCTATGTGCTGATCCGCTTCGGCTGCGAGCCGGCGCCACTGCTGCTCGGCTTCGTTCTTGGGCCGCTGCTGGAGGAACATCTGCGCCGCGCCATGATCATCTCGCGCGGCGATCCGATGGTGTTCCTCGAGCGCCCGATTTCAGCAACCTTGCTGGGTCTGGCACTGCTGGCAGTGGTCATCGCCGTGCTGCCCTCGATTCGGCGCAAGCGCAAGGAAGTGTTCGTCGAAGACGATTGAGGGCGCGGCATCGCGGCAACTCATTCAACCCGCCGGCCCAGCGCCGGCGGGTTTCATTCGTCCATGGCCTTGCCTTTATACGGAAAAGGGAACTGCCGGGCGCACGGCGCGTTGCTGATCACCTTCAACTAGGGACAGTCAGTCATGGGTATCATCTGGACGATCATTATCGGGTTCATCGCGGGCGTCATCGCCAAGTTCATCATGCCGGGCAGCAATGAGCCCTCGGGCTTCATCCTGACCACCATTTTGGGCATCGTCGGTGCCTTCGTTGCTTCCTATCTCGGGCAGGCCCTTGGCTGGTATGCACCGGGCGAAGGCGCGGGGCTGATCGGTGCGGTCGTCGGCGCCATTATCGTGTTGTTTGTCTGGGGACTTGTCGCTCGGCGCCGTTAAGCGCTCAACATAAAGGAGGCCGCCATGGCCAAGGGAATGCCGTCAATGGTTGCGCTGCTCGGCCTGCTGGCCGTGGCAGGTTTTCAGAACAGGGACAAGCTGGGCGAATTGCTCGGCGGCTTGGGCAATGGCCAGACCAGCGCCGGTGATGGCGGGCGGCTCGGCAACGGGCAGACCGGTGTGGGAAATCCACAGGCCGGCACCGCGCCTAGCCAAGGCGTGCCCGGAACCGGCGGACTCGAGGGCATGCTGGGCAATCTGGGCGGCATGCTTGGCGGCGCGGCTGGCGCCGGTGGACTGGGCAGCGTGCTCAGCGGCGGCCTGGGCGATCTCGTCGACCGCTTCAACAATAGCGGGCAGGGCGCCAAGGCGCAAAGCTGGGTGCAGGATGGCGATAATGAGGAGATTGATCCCAATAGCCTCGAGCAGACGCTGGGCGCCGATACCATCGACACGCTGACCCGGCAGACCGGCCTCAGCAAGCAGGAATTGCTCGATCGTTTGGCCAAGACCCTGCCCGATGCGGTGAACAAGCTGACCCCGAACGGCCGGATCCCGACCGAGCAGGAAGCCAGCCACCTGGTTTGATGCATCGCGCATTGCAAGAGCGGCCGGGGTGGTAACGTCCCGGCCGCTCTGTTTTCAGGACCAGGCGGGAAACGGATCGCGCAAGTCTTGCCAGGCGGTCGGGGTAAAACCCTTGGCCGGGATCAGGCAGGCGTCGAGGTCGCGCCTGATAGCGGCCTCGTCCATGTCGCCGGCGCCAATAAACACGATTTCCTGCCGCCGGTCGCCCCATTCCGCATCGAGATAGGGCGCCATCGATGCGCGCCAGTCGGCATCGTCCGGCCAGCGGGTTTTGGGGACGGCGGCCCACCACATGCCGCGGCGGCTGGTGCGCACCAATGCGCCGGCCTGGCTGAGTTCTCCAACCAGATCGGGTCGCGTGGCGAGCCAAAAGAAGCCCTTGGAGCGGATCACGCCGGCCCAGCTCTTGGTGATGAAACTGTTCAGCAGCATGGGATTGAACGGGCGCCTCGCCCGATAGACGAATGAGCATATGCCATATTCAAGCGTTTCTGGAATATGCTCGGTGAAGCCATTGAGTTCCTTGAACCAAAGCGGGTTCTGCTCGGCGGCTTCCAGGCTGAACAATCCGGTATCGAGCACCTGATCCAGCGGCACATCGGAGAAGTCGGTTTCGATCACCCGCGCCACCGGATTGAGCGCCTTGATGATGGTTCGCGCTGCAACCAGATCGTCGGCACTCGCCGTCGAGACCTTGTTGAGCGCGATGACATCGGCAAACTCGATCTGCTCGACCAATAGATCGACCAGCGCGCGCTCATCCTCCGGCCCCATGGTCTGCCCGCGGTCGCGCAGAAAATCCACCGAGCCGTAATCCCGCAGCAGATTGGCGCAATCGACCACCGTCACCATGGTGTCGAGCCGGGTGATGTCGGAGAGGCTGACGCCGTTTTCGTCGCGAAAATCGAAGGTGGCCGCAACCGGCAGCGGCTCGGAAATGCCGGTGGATTCAATCAGCAGGTAATCAAAGCGCCCGGCTTCGGCCAGCTTGGTGACCTCCTTGAGCAGGTCGCCGCGCAGCGTGCAGCAGATGCAGCCATTGCTCATTTCGACGAGTTGTTCATCGGTGCGCGACAGATTGGCGCCGCCCTCGCGCACCAGCGTGGCGTCGATATTGACCTCGCTCATGTCGTTGACGATGACGGCGACGCGCCGCCCCTCGCGATTGTTGAGGATGTGATTGAGAAGCGTCGTCTTGCCGGCGCCAAGAAAGCCGGACAGGACCGTTACGGGGAGGCGGTTCATTTGGGGTCACCTGAATGGAAACGGCCACCCCGCAAGGTGGCCGGGATTTTGGTCAGTGCGTCGCGCCCGAGCCGCCGATGGCGACGATATTGTAGGGCAGGCCCTCGACCGGAATGTCGCGATCCAGTTCGAACGTGCTGGCATCCACGATGTGCACCAGGCCCTTGAGCGGATCGGTCACGGCGATCTCATGGCCTGCCACCGCAATGCGCGGCCGCGGCAGGCTCCATTCGCCATCCATGGAATAGGGCTCAGTGAGCGTGATCGACTTGGCGATCTTGCCCGACAGCACATTGAGCTGATGCAGCTTGCCATCCTCGGTAAAGATGTAAGCAAATTTGGGCTGCTGCGGATCCACGGCAAAATGTACGCGGCGCGTCGGCAATTCGATCAGCCGGAAGGCGTCGGCCTCGGTCGGATCGATCAGCACGACCTTGTCGGGCCCATAATTGCCCAGGAAATATTGCAGCCCAACCCCGCCCAGCAGCGTCGAAACATTGCCCTCGGGCAGGCTCGCCGGATAGGGCAGGTGCGTGATCTCGGGCGCGCCCGAGCCGGTGGCAATCAGTAGCCCCGTGGCGCAGGCAATGGCGGTGATATTGCCCGAGGTCGCTTCGCCATGCAGCAGCGGGCATTCGTAGAGATCGCCCACCTTGGCGTTCTGCGCGTCATAGACAAAGATGCCCTGCGGACGGGTGGTCTCACCATTGGGCGCAAAATCGGTGGCGAGCGCATACTTGCCCCAAGGAATGGCGACGCCATGATGGGGTGCGTCGGTATCGATTTCGCGGATAGCCAGCTTGTCGTCGCCGTCCAGCCAATCCTGCTCCGAAACTAGCCGCGCTACGCCTTCGCCATCGTAGAACAGCGCGATCTCGCCATGGTGCTCGACGAAATGCACCGGCTTTTCGCCCGCAACAGCGGCGGCAATGGCCGCTGGCGCCGCGACATGAATATCGCCGTGATCGCCATGATCTTCGATTTCGATGCCGCTGCTGATGGCCGACACAAGATTGACCGCCCCTTGCACGGCATAGACCGCCTGGTTGCTGGGCGTGGTGTAGAGCACGCCGGGGCTTTCCAGCGCAAAAGTGTCGAGAGTAGCGTCAGTGCCCAGATCGATGGCGGTGACCTTGGCTGCGGCATGGTCGGCGACAAACAGGCGCCAGGCGGTGACATCATCGGCAAAGCCTGGGCCGGCGCCGGCCATCAAGGTCAGGGCCGTGCAGGCGAGAAGGGCGGGATAGCGCATAGGCGATATGTCCATATGTTATTACATTACGTTTTGACCCTAGATGTAATATTATTACGTTGGCAAGCCGGCTGGCGCGGATATTTGGGGATTGTGCCGCCGGCATCCCCTAGAGCCCGCCACCAAATCCCGCGGCACATTTGGTCTTGATGTGAACCGTACCCTGCGGTACACCCCGGCTGTCCGGTTCTCTACCGGGCTGGCAATGATCGTTCGGGCGCCCGCGAGATTTGCCGGCCGCCATGCTCGGCCCAGCATTCAAGCGCGCCAGGATATCGCCATGACCATCGCCACGGATGCCGCCAGCGGCATCGCCGTGCCACCGCCCAATTCCGCTCGCCGCATCCTCGCCGCGAGCATGATCGGCACGACCATCGAATTTTTCGACTTCTATATCTACGCCACCGCTGCGGTGATCGTATTCCCGCATCTGTTCTTCCCGGCGGGCGACGACACTTCGGCGCTGCTCTCCTCGCTCGCCACCTTCGCCATCGCCTTTTTCGCGCGCCCGATCGGCGCGGCGTTCTTCGGCCATTTCGGCGACAAGATCGGCCGCAAGGCCACGCTGGTCGCGGCTTTGCTGACCATGGGTATTTCGACCGTGCTGATCGGCGTGTTGCCGACTTACGGCCAGATCGGCGTGATGGCGCCGCTACTGCTGGCACTGTGCCGGCTGGGGCAGGGGCTTGGCTTGGGCGGGGAATGGGGCGGCGCCGTGCTGCTCGCCACCGAAAACGCCCCTGAGGGCAAGAAGGCCTGGTATGGCATGTTCCCGCAATTGGGCGCGCCGGTCGGCTTCTTCTTCGCCACCACAATTTTCCTCGTGCTTGCGCATTTCATGGGTGAAGAGACCTTCATGAGCTGGGGTTGGCGCGTACCGTTCCTCGCCAGCGCGCTGCTGGTGATTTTTGGCCTGTTCATCCGCCTCAAGATCACCGAGACGCCGGAATTCGCTCGCGCCGTCGAAAAGGCCGAACGCGTCGAAGTGCCGTTCCTCGATGTGTTCAAGCACCACAAGATGAGCCTGCTGCTCGGCACCATGGCGGCGCTGGCCACCTTCGTGCTGTTCTATCTGATGACGGTGTTCTCGCTGAGCTGGGGCACCTCGGCACTCGGCTATAGCCGCGAGGAATTCCTCATCCTGCAGATGGTAGGCGTGGTGTTCTTCGGCCTGTTCATCCCGATCTCGGCCGTGCTGGCCGATCGTTTCGGCATGCGCCGGGTGATGGTGGGCGTGTCGCTCTCGATCGCCATTTTCGGCCTGCTGATCGCGCCGCTGTTCGGCTCGGGCAATGTGATCGGCGTGCTGGGCTTCCTCTGCATCGGTCTCGCCCTGATGGGCCTGACCTATGGCCCGCTGGGCACGGCCCTTGCCGCGCCATTCCCCACGGCCGTGCGCTATACCGGCGCGTCGCTGACCTTCAATCTGGGCGGCATTTTCGGCGCCTCGCTGGCGCCCTATGCCGCAACCTACCTGGCGACCAATTTCGGTCTGCATGCCGTGGGCTATTACATGATCCTGGCCGCGGTGATCACGCTGCTGGCTTTCGGCTTCATTCGGCAGACGCCGGATTGATACGAGAGGCGAGGCTGGCACCCAGCCTCGCCACACCCACCGCACGATATTTTACGTGCGCCCCCTTTCCCTTGTCACACTCTGCGTCTAGGAAAGCGGCCATATCGAGCAAACCCCAACGGGAGAGGGCTTTCCATGTCGTCAATCATCCACGTCCAAGGCCGCCAGATCTATGACAGCCGCGGTAATCCGACCGTCGAAGTCGATGTGGTGCTCGACGACGGCAGCTTCGGCCGCGCTGCGGTCCCCTCGGGCGCTTCGACCGGCGCGCATGAAGCCGTCGAGCTGCGCGATGGCGGCAAGAAATATAACGGCAAGGGCGTGCTGCAGGCCGTCGAGAACGTCAACACGGCGATCTTCGACGAAATCCAGGGCATGGATGCGCTGGACCAGCTGGCTGTCGATCAGGCCATGATCGAACTGGATGGTACGCCCAACAAGTCGCGCCTCGGTGCCAATGCCATTCTCGGCGTATCGCTGGCTGTGGCCAAGGCGGCTGCCGAGTCGAGCGAGCTGCCGTTCTACCGCTATATCGGCGGCCCGAACGCCCATGTCCTGCCGGTGCCGATGATGAACATCATCAATGGCGGCGAGCATGCCGACAACCCGATCGACATGCAGGAATTCATGATCCTGCCCGCCGGCGCGGAAAACCTGGCTGATGCCGTCCGCATCGGCTCGGAGATCTTCCACACGCTCAAGAAGGGCCTGTCGGCCGAAGGCCACAATACCAATGTGGGCGACGAGGGTGGTTTCGCGCCGAACCTCGGTTCTGCCGAAGACGCGCTGGGCTTCATCATGCGCTCGATCGAAAAGGCCGGCTATCGTCCGGGCGAGGACATTTTCCTCGGTCTCGATTGCGCTGCCACCGAATATTACAAGGGCGGCAAGTACGAGATGGTTGGCGAGGGCAAGTCCCTCTCGTCCGACGAAAACGTAGCTTTCCTCGCGGACCTGGCTGCGCGCTACCCCATCATCACTATCGAAGACGGCATGGCCGAGGACGATTGGGAGGGCTGGAAGGCCCTGACCGACGCCATCGGCAAGAAGGTGCAGCTCGTGGGCGACGATCTGTTCGTCACCAATACCGAGCGCCTCGTATCGGGCATCAAGATGGGCGTGGCCAATTCCATCCTGGTCAAGGTCAACCAGATCGGCTCGCTCTCCGAGACGCTGAATGCCGTCGATACCGCGCACCGCGCCGGCTATACCTCGGTGATGTCGCACCGTTCGGGCGAAACCGAAGATTCCACCATTGCCGATCTGGCCGTGGCTCTGAACTGCGGGCAGATCAAGACCGGCTCGCTCAGCCGTTCGGATCGTCTGGCCAAGTACAACCAACTTATTCGCATCGAAGAACAGCTTGGCGCCTCCGCCAAGTATGCCGGCTTCTCGGTCGTCAAGGGCCGCTAAGCTACAAGACGGAGGCCGGCCAAATGCCGGCCTCCTTCATTTGAAGGATGGCCCCGGGCCTTGTGCTTGCTAGCTTTCCTCCCAGGCACGGGAGGTCATCATGGCGCGCCAATGGGTTTATTGGGCAACGGTCTATCACCGCAATTTCCTGCAGACAGGCACGGCCAATGTCGAGCTGTTCATTGATCCCCCGGCGGGGTTGATGGCCGAATGCGCTCTCAGCGCCTATCAGGACGGCGGTGGCGGCGCCCGGATCATATCGGTCAATAACACCTACGGTTTGGCCGATGACTACTATTTCGGTGACGGCGTCTGGCGCATAGAGATGCGGCTCAAGATCGTCGGCGGCCTCGATCAGTCCAATATCAATCTCACGCGCGCCCGTATGGTGGTGCGCGAATACGATACCGGTTCCGGCTGGCGCATTGAGCCGGCCTCCTTCATGCGCGCGGTCGTCTACGACAAATCCTCCGGTGATATCCTCCACACCGAGGACGTCGCCGGGCCTGCCGACAGGCTCGCTGATCTACGTGGCGGCAAACTGGAGGCGCGGGCCTATGACTTCGTCAAGAAGGGCAAGGCGCATGGCCGCGCCTTCGAGGTCATGCCGGTGGATGCCATGCAGTCAGTGGCCGAGGGTAAGACGCTGCAAATCGACCCCATCGCTCGCCGTGTGGTCGAAGCGGCGCCCAAGCTGGTTCAGGTCGTGAGCCTCCACACGCCGCCCGTCAAGAAGGTAAAGCCGGCCAAGTGAAACTATTGACGCCTCGCGCCAAGTATGCGGACTTCGTGCCGCCAAGCGACAAGACGAGATGAAACAGGGACCGGCGCGAGTACATCGCGCCGGTCCCTGTTTTTTGCGCATTTTCCGCTAACGTTTTGGAGAGTATGATTTTTACGGCGAATCATGAGGAGGGCTCAAGTTGATTCAACGTTTGTCTGCTGAAGCATTTGGTACATTCTGGCTTGTATTTGGTGGCTGCGGTGCAGCTGTTCTTGCGGCGGGCGTGCCCGACGTTGGTATTGGTTATCTTGGCGTAGCATTGGCGTTTGGTTTGACTGTATTGACCATGGCCTATGCAGTTGGCGGCATTTCCGGCGGGCACTTCAATCCTGCCGTTTCGCTCGGTTTGGCGATTGCTGGCAAGTTTGAATACAAGGATCTGGTGCCGTACTGGGTCGCTCAACTGGTCGGCGGCATTCTTGGTGCGGCGGTGCTCTATGTCATCGCCTCGGGCACTGCCGGTTTTACCGCTGGCGGCTTTGCCTCCAACGGCTATGACGCACTCTCGCCTGGCGGCTACAGCCTGGTCGCGGCCCTGGTGGCCGAAATCGTGCTCACCGCCTTCTTCCTGATCGTGATCCTGGGCTCCACGTCCAAACTGGCCCCGGCCGGCTTCGCGCCGATCGCCATCGGCCTGGCACTGACGCTGATCCACCTGATCTCGATCCCGGTGACCAATACCTCGGTCAACCCGGCCCGCTCGATCGCCGCTGCCATCTTCGCGCAGAATGGTGCATTGGGTCAGGTCTGGCTGTTCATCGTTGCCCCGCTGATCGGTGCGGCTTTGGGCGCCATCATCTGGAAGGCCCTATTGAGCCGCAGCGACGCCTGATCGAATCCATCCCGCGAACGAAAAAGCCCGGCAGCGATGCCGGGCTTTTTCTTGTCCACGAAGCCATTCCAACCACGATGTCATTCCGGCGCAGGCCGGAATCCATGCTGAAGGCCATCCCAGCGCTGGATGGATGCGGTGCGCCACAGACTTGGAGTCCGGCCTGTGCCGGAATGACTTCGTGGGGGTGGTGACATCGAGCGTGGGCCCGTGCCGCCCCTACTGAAACGCCGTCTCCGCAAAACTGCGCAATTTCCGCGAATGCAACCGCTCCGCCGGCTGATCCCGCAGAATCTCCATCGCCCGCAGCCCGATCTGCAAATGCCGGTTCACCTGCGTGCGGTAGAAGTCCGAGGCCATACCGGGCAGCTTAAGCTCCCCATGCAGCGGCTTGTCCGACACACACAACAAGGTCCCATAGGGCACGCGGAACCGGAAGCCGTTGGCGGCAATGGTGGCGCTTTCCATATCCAGCGCCACTGCGCGCGATTGGCTGAGCTGGCGGGTGATTTCCACCTGGTCGCGCAATTCCCAATTGCGGTTGTCGAACGTCGCCACGGTGCCGGTGCGCATGATGCGCTTGGTTTCGAGCCCCTCGGTCTGGGTGATCTCTTCCACCGCCTGTTCGAGCGCCACCTGCACTTCGGCCAACGCCGGGATGGGCACCGAAACCGGCAAGTCGGCATCCAGCACGTGATCCTCGCGCACATAGGCATGCGCCAGCACATAATCGCCCAGTTCCTGCGAATTGCGCAGGCCCGCGCAATGCCCCAGCATGATCCAGGCATGCGGGCGCAGCACGGCAATATGATCGGTGATGGTTTTGGCGTTGGACGGGCCGACGCCGATATTGACCATGGTGATGCCGCGGCCGCGCGCCGCCGTCAGGTGGTAGGCGGGCATCTGGGGCGAGCGGACCGGGGCCGTGCCATTGATGCCGCCGCCGCGCAGGGCATTGTCGGTGATCACGTTGCCCGGCTCGATGAAGCTCTCGTAATGGGCATGGCCACTCCGCATATGCTCTTTGGCGACGCGGCAGAATTCGTCGATATAGAACTGGTAATTAGTGAAAATCACGAAGTTCTGGAAATGCCCGGCATCGGTGCCCGTATAATGGCTCAGTCGGAACAGCGAATAATCGACCCGCGGCGCGGTAAACGCCGATAGCGGGTAGGGTCCGCCCTTGGGCGGCACGAACGTGCCATTGGCGATTTCGTCGTCGGTATTGTTCAGGTCCGGCGCGTCGAACACATCGCGCAGCGGAATATTGAGCGCGTTGAGCGCTTCCCCATCGATCCGCTCATTGGCGGCGACCGCGAAATGCAGCGGGATCGGCGTATCGGACTCCCCAATATCGATCGTGCCGCCATGGTTTTTGAGAATGACGGTGAACTGCTCCTGGAAATAGGTGCGGAACAGGTCCGGCGCCGTCACCGTCGTACGATAAATGCCCGGCGTATGCAGATAACCATAGGGCAGGGTGCTCTCGCCCTTGCCAAAGCTGGTGGAGCGCACTTCCACCTGCGGATAGCACGCGCGCACCCGCCCCTCGGGCACCACACCCTTGGCCAGCGCGCTCAAATGCTCGCGGATAAAGCTGGTATTGCGGTGATAGATTTCCGCCAGGTGCGCCCAGGCTTTTTCCGGGTCGGTGAAGGACTGCTTTTCGAGGCGGGGCGGGCTGATCGTGGTCATCTGCGTCTCTCGGTTTGCCGGCCCCGGATTGGGCCGAGCCGTCTAGCGGAATCGCTGTTTGGTCGTGTAATGCCTAGTCTTCTGGCATGACAGCTTCGCGGCCATGGGGCAACCGCTGGCCCGTTCCACAAATATTCTCACAACCGAGTGAAGGGGGCTTTTCTTGCCGCATTTGGCTCCCATCTTTTACGCAGTTCATCGGCACGGCAAACGACCCATGCAAAACCGGTGAGCGAGGAATGTTGCGCAGGCCGCTTGTCCCCCAAGCCCTCAACAGCGCGGCAGGCTGACGTTCCATAGGGCTGCGATGACAGAGATGTCGTCGCAGCCCAAATTTTTCGGCTCAGCTATAGCGCCGCGCGGTGAAGGTCACCGGCCGGTATTGCGGCACGGTGGGGCTATACGTGCAGCGCAACGTGCCGATATTGGGAATGCCCGGCACGATGACGAAGCCGATAATGCCGCCCAGCAGGCCCGCAGGGCGGCAGGTCATGCGATCGGCACTCCAGGCTACGCCATTGCCGCACGAGGTGCGCCGCAATTGCACATTGATATCGCGGCCCGACACGCGCCAGTCGAGCCGCCCATTGCAGGTCACGCCGCCGCCGGTAACCTGGTAGACGCCGCGCTGCTGCAGGCAGAATGTCAGCCGGTAAGGCCCGTATAGCCTTGTATTGACGCGATAACAGCCGCCAAAAGCCGCCCCACCCGGATAATCAGGCACGACGACGCGCGGTTCGGCCTGGGCAAAGGCGCCACTCGGCGCGAACATGGTCAGACAAAGCAGAATAGCTACGACAATACGTTTCAACATGCTCATCCCTCCTGAGGCGCACGCCGAAAATGGCGTCGAGTCTCGCGCCTGAGCCCAGCATGGCTACGGCAAGTGCTCCCCGTCAAGCTCGGGCGGCTGCGGGGGATGGACGAAGCGGGCGGCATTTCCTATTGCAGTGAACCAAACGTGCAGGCCCAGCCGATTATTTCACGAGGAGCGACCATGACCGCCAAAATCATCGACGGAAAAAGCTATGCCGAAGGCCTGCGCGCCCGCATTGCCGGTCACGTGGCGCGCCTCAAGGCCGAACACGGCATCACCCCGGGGCTGGCCGTCGTCATTGTTGGCTACGATCCCGGCAGCCAGGTCTATGTGGCCCAAAAGGCCAAGCAGACCGTCGAAATGGGCATGCATTCGGAAAAATACGAGCTGCCCGAAACCGCCAGCGAAGCCGAAGTGCTGGCGCTGGTACAGAAACTCAATGCCGATCCGGCCATTCACGGCATTCTCGTGCAATTGCCGGTGCCCGACCAGATCGATCCCAAGAAGATCATCGAGACCATCGATCCGGCCAAGGATGTCGATTGCTTCACCCCCGCCAGCGTCGGCAAGCTGGCCATCGGCCTGCCCGGACCTGTCTCCTGCACGCCGCTCGGCTGCCTGATGCTGCTGCGCGATACGCTGGGCGATTTGTCGGGCCTCCACGCCGTGGTGGTCGGACGTTCGAACCTGGTCGGCAAGCCGGTCGCGCAATTGCTGCTGCGCGAGAACTGCACCGTCACCATGGCCCATTCCCGCACCCGCGACCTGCCGGGCATCGTGCGCCAGGCCGATATCGTCATCGCTGCCGTTGGTCGTCCAGAGATGATCAAGGGCGACTGGATCAAGCCGGGCGCCACCGTCATCGATGTCGGCATCAACCGCATCCCCGCGCCCGAGCGTGGCGAAGGCAAGACGCGCTTGCTCGGCGACGTCGCCTTCGCGGAAGCCGCCGCGGTGGCCGGTGCGATCACGCCCGTTCCTGGCGGCGTCGGCCCGATGACCATTGCGTGCCTCCTCGCCAACACCGTCACCACGGCCTCGCTGATCAATGGCCTCGTGCCCCCCAGTGATCTGACCGCATGAGTGACGGAGCCGGTCACGACCCCGGCGGCAAGGTGCGCCTGCCGCTGATGGCAGGCGTCAAGGGCGACGCCACCTTCAGCGCCGACGGCCGCTACCGCCAGCTGATGCGCCGCTGGACCGGGGAGACCTTCCCGGACCGCTACATCCTGTTCATCGGCATGAATCCGAGCACTGCCGACGCCACGGTCAACGACCCCACCTGCGCCCGCGAGTGGACCTTCGCCCAGCGCGAGGGCTATTCAGCCATGGTGAAAGCCAATGTAGGCGACTACCGCGCCACCGATCCCAAAATGCTGCTGGCGCCGGGCGTTGTGGCGGTGTCGGAAGCAAACTTGCCGGCCATCCGCGCGGCGGCAGCAGAGGCCGATTTCGTCGTGCTCTGCCACGGCAAGCTCAACAAGGCGCTGGCGCCCGCCGGCAAGGCAATCGTCGAAGCGCTCAAGGCCGACGGCACGGAACTCTGGTGCTTCGGCACCAATGCCGATGGCAGCCCCAAACATCCGTTATATTTGCGGCTGGACACGCCGCTGGTGCGGTTCGAGGGGTAGGGAGCGCTTCGTCCTGGCACCAATCCTCATCCCCACCGTGTCACTCTGGCAAACTACGACGTCGCGGGCCGGGCATAGTGTTCCGCACATTCCCCCGCCCGCCCACTCATGCTAGTGAGCCGCCATGCGTGTTTCTGATTTTGACTTCGAGCTGCCCGAGCAGCTGATTGCCCTGCATCCGGCCGAGCCGCGTGATAGTGCGCGCCTGCTGGTGGTCGATCCAATCCATGGCCTCAGCGATCGCCATATTCCTGACCTGCTGACACTGCTGCATCCCGGCGATGTGCTGGTGGTCAACGACACCCGTGTGCTACCCGCCGAGCTGCGCGGCAGCCGTATTCGCGGCGAAAACCGGGCCTCGGTGTCCTTCAACCTGCATAAGCGCGTTGACGCCCATACCTGGCGCGCCTTCGCCCGGCCGGCCAAGCGCCTCGCTGTGCTCGACCAGCTCGAACTGGGCAATGGCCAGGCCGATGCGCTCACCGCCCGCGTCGCCGGCAAGGGCGATACTGGCGAGGTAACGCTCGAATTCGATCTCGGCGGCGCCCAGCTCGACGAAGCCATCAAAGCCCACGGCGCCATGCCGCTGCCGCCCTATATCGGCGCCAAGCGCAGCATCGAGGAGCGCGACAAGGTCGATTACCAGACCGTCTATGCCGCCGAAGACGGCGCCGTCGCGGCCCCCACGGCTGGGCTGCATTTCACTGAAAGCCTGCTCCAGCAATTGAGCGACAGAGGCGTCACCATCGAGCGCGTGACGCTGCATGTGGGGGCAGGGACCTTCCTCCCCATGAAGGCGGACGACACCGACGATCACGTCATGCATGCCGAATGGGGCGAGATCGATTCTGCGACGGTCGAACGCATCCTGGCCAAAAAAGCCTTGGGCGGGCGCATCGTCGCCGTCGGCACTACGAGCCTGCGCCTGCTCGAAACCGCCGCCCGCGCCACCGGCACGCTGCGCCCTTTCAGCGGCGACACCGATATCTTCATCACCCCCGGCTTCCGCTTTGCCGCCGTGGATGTGCTGATGACCAATTTCCACCTGCCCAAATCCACGCTCTTCATGCTGGTCAGCGCCTTTGCCGGCATGGACACGATGCGCCGCGCCTATGAGCATGCCATCGCCAACGGATATCGGTTTTATTCGTACGGGGATTCGTCCCTGCTGATCCGGGCAGAATAGCCAGTATCCGTCCTCCCCCACCGTCGTCCTGGCGCGGGCCGGATCGATGCCGGTGGCCATCACCACCATCCAGCGCGGGGAAATTGCACAGCATGGATTCCGGCCTGCGCCGGAATGACATTGTGGATGGCAACCATCCGACCCTAAGTCTCGCCACATTGGCGCGGCTTGCTCCCGACGCTCAAATCTGTCCGTCCGGGAGAAAGTAAATTGTTTATTACCAATAGGATAGCCGCGCCTCTCGCGCTGGCCGCCGTCACGACCTGCCTCTCGTCTATCGCCGTGTTCGCTGCGGAACCACCCGCCGCCATCGCGGCGGCAGTGGATGCAGCGTTCGGGCCGCTGCTTGAGCAGCACGGCGTTCCCGGCATTGCCGTCGCCGTGAGTGTCGATGGCCAGCAATATTTCTTCAATTACGGCGTGGCGGCCAAGGATACGGGGGCGCCGGTGACGGAGAACACGCTGTTCGAGCTTGGTTCGGTCAGCAAGACTTTTACGGCAACGCTGGGCGCCTATGCCGACGCTCTTGACCGGCTCGCGCTGGACGATCACCCATCCAAATACCTGCCCGAGCTTGACGGCGCAGCGATCGACAAGGCGAGCCTGCTGCATCTGGCGACCTATACGGCCGGCGGATTGCCATTGCAGTTCACCGATGGGGCCGGCGGGATGGAAAGCTATTTTCAGCAATGGACGGCCGACGCTACGCCGGGCGAGCAACGGCGCTATTCCAATCCCAGTATCGGGCTGTTCGGCCATCTCACCGCGCTGGCACTGAATGACGACTTTGCCCATTTGATGGAAACCGAGATGTTTCCGCAGCTGGGCCTGGAGGACAGCTACATCAAGGTGCCCGAGGCAGCGATGGCGCGCTACGCCTGGGGCTATAACAAGGACGGCAAGCCCACACGCGTTAATCCGGGCTGGCTGGCGGCGGAGGCTTATGGAGTGAAATCTTCGACAGTCGATATGATGCGCTTCGTCGAGGCCAATATTGCGCCCGACACCTTGGCGCCGCTGGTGCAGCGCGCCGTCGAAGGCACGCATATTGGTTATTTCCGGGCCGGGGAGATGGTGCAGGGGTTAGGCTGGGAGCAGTATCCGTTCCCGGTGTCGCTTGAGCGCCTGTTGGCGGGGAACTCGTCCGACATGGCCATGAAGCCAAATCCAGCCGAGGCCCTTGTTCCGCCGGCCGCTCCGGAGGGGCCGGCGCTGTTCAACAAGACCGGCTCCACCAACGGTTTCGGCGCCTATGTGGCGTTCGTCCCAGACAGGAAGATCGGTGTGGTCATGCTTGCCAATAAGAACTTCCCCATTCCGGCGCGGATTACCGCGACCCATGCCGTGCTTGAGCAATTGGCTGAGGCGGTGGACTAGGCGATTGGTGCGTTAGCCTAGCGCCAGCGCACCATCAGCTTTTCCAGGCCGTGGAAGTGGTAGACATTGTTATACTGCGGCTGTTGCGCGATCCTTAGCTTCGGCAGCCGCCGGAACAATTCGCTGAACGCGACCTGCAGCTCGATGCGGGCCAGTGGCGCGCCGATGCAGAAATGGATGCCGGCGCCGAAGCTGACATTGGCGCCATCGGTGCGGAACGGATCGAAGCTATTAGCATTGGCGAAGCGGGCAGGGTCCCGGTTGGCGGCGCCCAGCATCAGGCCGATCACGTCACCCTTGCGCAGCTGAATGCCCTCATATTCGAGATCGCTCAGTGCATAGCGCGTGAACATATGCAGCGGCGCGTCAAAGCGCAGGCACTCCTCCGCCGTCGCCGCAGCCTGCTCGTCGCTGGTGAACAGCGTCGCCGGATCGATGCCGCTTTCGAGGACGGATTTCACGCCGTTGCCGGTGGTGTGAACGGTCGCCTCGTGCCCGGCATTGAGCAACAGAATAGCCGTCGACATCACCTCCTCGTCGCTCAGCCGCTCGCCATTCTGCTCGGCGGTCAGCATATGGGTCAGCAGGTCTTCGCGTGGCTGCTTGCGGCGCTCGGCAATCGCCAGCTGCAGGTAATCCATGAAGTCTTGCGCGGCGTCATTGGCGTCGAGCTCGGTGTCATGGCTGACGCCGAACATATACATGGCCACCATGCGGTTGGACCAGTTGAGCAGTTTCGGCGCCGCCTCGGCGGAAAGACCCAGCATTTCGGCAATGATGATGGCGGGCATCGGCGCAGCAAAGGCCTTGATCAGATCAACCTCATCCTGACCTTCAAAACCATCGATCAATTCATTGGCCAGTTTGATAATTCTGGGTCGCAGCTGCTCGACGTGGCGCGACACGAAGGCCCGGTTGACCAGGGTGCGCAGGCGGGTATGACCGGGCGGCTCCAGGTTCAGCAGCGAGTATTTCTCGGTGAGATCAAACGCCTGCGTATGCAGCTTGGGATCGGGCATCCCGAGCTCTTCGCGTGTCGCTACATGCAGGATTTCGCGGCCGAACCGTTTGTCGCGCAGCAGGGCGCTGACCTGCTTGAAGCCGGCGAAGCACCAATGGCCATATTCGTCCCAGAAGAAGGTTGGGTCGCTCGCATGCAGTCGATCATAGAAGGCGTAGGGGTTCTGGTAAAAAGCGGGATCGCGGGGATCGGCACTGCTTCGACGATGCTGGGGGACGTTTTCGACAGGCTTGAGCTGGACAATGGCGGCCATGAATGCGGTAACCGGGTAGGGGAAATCAATGCCCGACATAACGGACTGACAATCGTGCGGTAACAAGCAGAAAAATAGTCGAGTTGACGATTTGCCGCTCGTCGGGGTGATGTTCAACCACGGGAGACCGACCATGAAATTTCTCTGCCTTGTCTATTTTGCCCCCGATGCCTTTGCCGATCTCACCCCGGATGAGATGCGGCGCGTCGACGACGCCACTATCGAGCACGACCACAAGCTGCGGAGCGGGGGCCACCTGCTCATCGCCTCGCCCTTGGCCGAAGCTGGAGAAGCCAGTATCGACCGGCGCCAGCGCATGACGATGTCGGTGATGGACGGCCCCTATGCCGAGGCCAAGGAGGTCATCGGCGGCTTCCTGCTGATCGAGGCCAGGGATATGGCCGAGGCCGTGTCCTTGTTCGCTGATGACCCCATCGCCGCGCATTCCCGGGTCGTCATCCGGCCGCTGATGGAGGCGCATCGTCACAGCGAAACAGGTCAGGCCCGGCCCGATTTCAACCCTGCCTAGACCCGGAACGCCGCGGGAGTGGGCGACCATTTGGCTTGCCCACTCCTCAAAATGCGCCGAAAAGGCTTGGCAAGCGGGTGCTAATCATGTCTTGAAAGCACAAAAGCGACCAAGGACCTTGCCGTGAGCGACCTGACCCTGAGCCAAGCCATCGAGAACATCTACGCCTCGATCAAGAACAACAATGACGAACTGGACGCCCATATCGCGGCGCTCAAGGCAGCCATGGCGGCTGAAGGCGCCAAGGAAGCCGTGTTCGAGCCCGCCAAGCTGGCGCAGTCCAACCGGCAGGGCCGCAAGATCATGCAGTCCTATTTCAAGAAGAAGGGCGTGGCGGTCAGTTTCTCGGCTTAGTCCGGGATATTGCCGCCGTCGATCGGTTGGTATACATGTATACCAACCCCGGAGATGCCATGTCCAAGCAAACGGCCGTTCGGCTTCCCGACGAACTCTATGATCGGCTGCAGTCCTTGGCGAATCGCACGGGCCGCACGGCGACGTTCTATATTCGCGAAGCCGTGGAGGAGCATGTCCAGGATCTCGAGGACCTGTACCTGGCCGAGGACGTGCTCAAGCGCCGCGCGGCAGGCGACAACAAAACCACCAGCCTGGATGAACTGAGCAAGCGTCTTGGCCTGGACGATTGAGGTAGACGAACATGCCGCCCGGCAATTCGCGCGCCTCGATCGGCAGGATGCCACGCGAATTCGCAACTATTTGCGGGACCGCGTCGCGACCCTCGATAATCCGCGGCAATTGGGCAAGGCATTGGCCGGCTCCAAGCTCGGAGAGCTTTGGCGCTATCGCGTCGGAGATTTCCGGATCATCTGCGATCTACAGGACGGACGCCTTGTCATCCTAGTGCTGGGTGTCGGTCATCGCAGCCAGGTTTATCGCTAGCCGCCCATTCACCTTGCCGTCACAAGCTGGGCGCGCCCTATTGAAGCGCGCCCCATTGCCGCCTATCTCTGGCTTTACCGCACATTAAGGCGGCATCGTCTGCAATCGGCCAGTCGCGCTGATTCGAAATTTCGACATTTCCGCCAGGCCCTGGATGTCCTGGTCCGGCAGAAATGTTCCAACCGAAGATGGCTTGCCCGGTATCCACGCGACCCGGCGCAGCAAAGGGGCATCACATGCGAGATCCGCACGATATCTACATGAATACGCTCGTTCCCATGGTGGTCGAGCAGTCCAATCGAGGCGAGCGCGCCTTCGATATCTATTCGCGCCTCCTGCGCGAGCGCATCATTTTCGTGACCGGCGTGGTCGAGGACAACATGGCGAGCCTGATCGTGGCCCAGCTTTTGTTCCTCGAATCAGAGAACCCGAAAAAGGAAATCGCGCTCTATATCAATTCGCCTGGCGGCGTGGTGACGGCTGGCCTGTCGATCTACGACACCATGCAGTTCATCCGTCCGGCCGTCGCCACCATGGTGATGGGGCAGGCCGCGTCCATGGGTTCGCTCCTGCTCGCAGCCGGTGAAGCGGGTATGCGTACCAGCCTGCCGAACTCGCGCATCATGGTCCACCAGCCTTCCGGCGGCTATCAGGGTCAGGTTACCGACATCATGATTCATGCCAAGGAAGTCGAGGGCTTGAAGCGTCGTCTTAATCAGATTTATGAGAAGCACACCGGCCGCACTTACGAAGAAGTGGAGAGCGCTCTGGAGCGCGATCGCTTCCTCAGCCCCGAAGAAGCCAAGACCTTTGGCCTCATCGATAGCGTGTTTGAAAAGCGCGCCGTTCCGGAAGGCAGCTGAGTTCCCGCTGTTAACAGCGTTTGGTGACACTGCGTTGACTGTGACGTGAGTGCAATTGCACACAGCCGGATCGGCCTTTAAGGTCGGTTCGGCTTAGACTTTCTTTAGGCCTCGGGCGTTACCGTCGTTGGTACCGCTGAATTTTGGGGGTTTCGCGCCCCCGGGAGTAACTAGATGTCCAAAGAGACAACGAACGGCGAATCCTCCAAGAACACGCTTTACTGCTCGTTCTGCGGGAAATCCCAGCATGAGGTTCGCAAGCTGATCGCCGGGCCGACCGTGTTCATCTGCGATGAATGCGTCGAGCTCTGCATGGACATCATCCGCGAAGAGAACAAGACCTCCATGGTCAAGTCCTCCGATGGCGTGCCGACACCCGCAGAAATCTGCAAGGTGCTCGACGACTACGTCATCGGCCAGTATCGCGCCAAGCGCGTGCTCTCCGTGGCCGTCCACAATCACTACAAGCGCCTGCACCATTCCAGCAAGAACCAGGATATCGAGCTTTCCAAGTCGAACATCCTGCTGATCGGACCGACCGGTTCTGGCAAGACCCTGCTGGCCCAGACGCTGGCGCGCATCCTCGACGTACCCTTCACCATGGCCGACGCGACCACGTTGACCGAGGCGGGCTATGTCGGCGAGGACGTCGAGAACATCATCCTCAAGCTGCTGCAGTCGGCCGACTACAATGTCGAAAAGGCGCAGCGCGGCATCGTCTATATCGACGAAGTCGACAAGATCAGCCGCAAGTCCGACAATCCGTCCATCACCCGTGACGTTTCGGGTGAAGGCGTGCAGCAGGCACTGCTGAAGATCATGGAAGGCACCGTGGCTTCGGTTCCGCCTCAGGGCGGCCGCAAGCATCCGCAGCAGGAATTCCTGCAGGTGGACACGACCAATATCCTGTTCATCTGCGGCGGCGCCTTTGCCGGGCTCGAGAAGATCATCTCGGCACGTGGCGAAGGCTCGGGCATCGGCTTTGCGGCCACCGTCAAGGACCCCAATGACCGTCGCGTCGGCCAGGTTCTTGCTGATGTGGCTCCGGAAGATCTGGTGCGGTTCGGGCTGATCCCCGAATTCATCGGCCGTCTGCCGGTGCTGGCGACTCTCGAAGACCTCGACATCGCCGCCCTGATCGAAATCCTGACCGCGCCCAAGAACGCCCTGGTCCGCCAGTATCAGCGCTTGTTCCAGATGGAAGAGGTCGAGCTGACCTTCCACGAGGATGCCCTCAAGGCCATCGCCGAGAAGGCAATCGAGCGCAAGACCGGCGCCCGCGGCCTGCGCTCGATCATGGAAGCCATTCTGCTCGACACCATGTACGACCTGCCTTCGCTCGAAGGCGTGGAAGAAGTGGTGATTTCGGAAGATGTTGTGCGCGGCAAGGACGTCCGCCCGCTCTACATCTATTCCGAGCGCAAGAAGGACGAAGCGCCCGCGACGGCGTGAGTTTTTCCAGTCTGAATTGAAAACGCCGGGCGCTGAGCCCGGCGTTTTTGTTTGGGGCTTACCCCTCGATCTCGCCCTCGGTGACGAATGCTACCGGCCCCGGCTCCTCACCCATGATCTGCCGGCCGAACAGGCTCGCTACGAGGTCCACCAGCAGGGTTGCGCTCTTGCCGCCATGGTCGAGGAAGGGATTGAGTTCCACCACGTCCAGCGAGCCTACAGTGCCGCTATCGTGCAGCATCTCCATGATCAGGTGCGCCTCGCGATAGCTGAGCCCGCCGGGGACCAGCGTGCCACCGCCTGGGGCGATGGATGGGTCCATGGCGTCGACATCAAGGCTGACGTGCAAATGCCCGCCAGCGGCCTTCACCTTGTCGAGGAAACCGCGCATCAGCGCGACCACGCCCATTTCGTCGATCCGCCGCATGTCGATGGTGTCGACACCCCGCGCCGCCAGTAGCCGGCGTTCCTCGCGATCGATGGAGCGGGCGCCGATCACCGCGACGTTTTTCGGATCGATCCGGCCCAGCCAAGGCCCGCGATACTCCGCGTCGAATTCTGGCTCGCCGCAGAGCAGTGCGAGCGGCATGCCATGCAGATTGCCGCTGGGGGAGGTAACGGGCGTGTTGAAATCGGCGTGGGCATCGATCCACAACACAAAGACCGGCTTGCCGCTATCCGCGCAATGGCGCGCCACAGCGGACACGGTGCCCATGGCAATCGAGTGATCGCCGCCCAGGAACACCGGAAAGTGACCGGCCTTGAGAATATCGAGTCCTTGGTCGCTGGAGCGGGCGGCCAGGTCGAGCACGTCGGCCCGCCGCTCGTCCGGCAGGCGCCAGCTGGCAGGGCTGGTGCCGGGGAGGGTATGCGGACGGCGCAGGTCGCCGAAATCGGCCACTTCATGGCCCAGATCCACGAGCGCCTCAATCAGCCCGGCCACCCGCAAGGCCTCAGGTCCCATGCCGGCCCCGCGCACCGAAGCGCCTGCGGCCGTGGCTATGCCCAGAAGATCGATGCGGCGCGGGCGTGTGGTCATAGGGTAGGGTCCTTGTTTGGATGGATCATGGTGCCGATATGGGGAAGGGGCAAGGTGGTCATGCCACCGCAACTAAACAACCTCGGCGTCATTCCGGATCCAGGTCCGTAGTGTCCTGCGCACATCCAGCGTGGGATGATCTTCAGTACGGATTCCGACCTGCGCCGGAATGGCACCGAGGATGGGTATATATAGGGAAAGGTCTTCCCACACCCACCTTGCAGCCAAGGCACACCGGTGTTTCCGGGGCCGGCCGCATATCTCCTGTGCGTTCACAAGTTAACCGTGACATTTCTGCAAAGGTTGACTTGCGGCCTCCATAGGCGAACCTATTTATTAACGGGAATCAGCCCAACATCGATGTTGGAGCTGTCTATAACGGGCGCGCATCCTCTCCTTCCTCCCGCGCGCCCCGGAAAGGATACGAGATGACGGACGTCAATCCCGCCACTGGCGATGCGAGCCGGGACCGGGTGTACCCAGTTCTGCCCCTGCGCGACATCGTCGTTTTCCCCGGCATGATCGTGCCGCTGTTCGTCGGCCGCGAGAAATCGGTCAAGGCGCTCGAAGAAGTCATGCGTGACGACAAGCACATTCTGGTGGTGACCCAGAAGAATGCGCAGGACGATGATCCGACCCCGGACCAGATTTTCGAGACCGGCACCATTGCCACCGTGCTGCAATTGCTCAAGCTCCCCGACGGCACCGTCAAGGTGCTGGTTGAGGGCCTGAACCGCGCGACCATCGATCGCTATTTGCAGACCGTGGACTATTTTGAAGCTGAAGCCTCCGTGCTGCCCGAGCCGGTCGAAGATCCGACCGAGGTCGAGGCCATGGCGCGTTCGGCCCAGACCGAGTTCGAGAGCTATGTGAAGCTCAACAAGAAGATCTCGGCCGAGGTTGTCGCTGCCGTTGGGCAGATCGAGAACCACTCCAAGCTTGCTGACACCATTGCCAGCCACCTGGTCATCAAGATCAACGAGAAGGAAGATTTGCTCTCGACCGTTTCGGTCATCGAGCGCTTCCAGAAGATTCTTGGCCTGATGGAAGGCGAAATCGGCGTTCTGCAGGTGGAAAAGCGCATCCGCAGCCGCGTCAAGCGGCAGATGGAGAAGACGCAGCGCGAGTACTACCTCAACGAGCAGATGAAGGCGATCCAGAAGGAACTGGGCGACGGCGAAGAAGGCTCCAACGAGATCGCAGAGATCGAGGAGCGCATCGCCAAGACCAAGCTGTCCAAGGAAGCCAAGCTCAAGGCCGAAGGCGAACTCAAGAAGCTCAAGACCATGAGCCCGATGTCGGCGGAAGCCACTGTGGTTCGGAACTATCTCGATACATTGCTCGGCCTGCCCTGGGGCAAGAAGAGCAAGGTCAAGCGTGACCTGGCCCTGGCCGAAAAGGTTCTGGACGAGGATCACTATGGCCTCGAGAAGGTCAAGGAACGCATCCTTGAATATCTGGCTGTGCAGGGCCGTACCGGCTCGCTGAAGGGCCCGATCCTGTGCCTCGTCGGCCCTCCGGGTGTCGGCAAGACCTCGCTCGGCAAGTCGATCGCCAAGGCGACCGGCCGTGAGTTCGTGCGCATGGCGCTGGGCGGGGTTCGGGACGAAGCCGAAATCCGCGGTCACCGCCGCACCTATATCGGCTCCATGCCTGGCAAGGTGATCCAGTCGCTCAAGAAGGTGGGCAAGTCCAACCCGCTCTTCCTGCTCGATGAAATCGATAAGATGGGCCAGGACTTCCGTGGCGATCCGAGCTCGGCACTTCTTGAAGTGCTCGACCCGGAGCAGAACCACACCTTTGCCGATCACTATCTCGAAGTCGATTATGACCTCTCTGACGTGATGTTCGTGACGACGTCGAACACCCTGAACATCCCCGGCCCGCTGATGGACCGCATGGAGATCATTCGCCTCTCGGGTTACACCGAGCAGGAGAAGCATGCGATCGCCAAGCAGCACCTGATCCCGGAGACGCTCAAGGAAAACGGGCTTGCCCATGGCGAGTTCGAGCTGAGCGACGAGATGCTGACCGCCTTGATCCAGCGCTACACCCGTGAAGCGGGCGTGCGTAACCTCAAGCGCGAAATCAGCAAGCTGATGCGCAAGGCCGTGGCCGAGATCGTCAAGACCAAGGTCAAGTCGATTGTTATCGACGAAGACAAGCTGACCAAGTATCTCGGCGCCGATATCTACAAGCACGGCGAGATCGAGGCGGAATCCCAGGTTGGTCTGGTGACCGGTCTGGCTTGGACCTCTGTTGGTGGCGAGCTGTTGACCATCGAAGGCGTGATGACGCCGGGCAAGGGCCGCATGACGGTCACCGGCAACATCAAGGAAGTGATGAAGGAATCGCTGACGGCTGCGACCGCTTATGTGCGGTCTCGCTCGATCGATTTCGGCATCAAGCCGCCAATGTTCGACACGCGTGACATCCACGTCCACCTGCCCGAAGGCGCCACCCCCAAGGATGGCCCGTCGGCTGGTATCGGTCTGGCCACTGCCATCGTCTCGGTGATGACAGGCATTCCGGTGCGCAACGATGTCGCCATGACTGGCGAGATCACGTTGCGTGGCAGGGTGCTGCCCATCGGCGGCCTCAAGGAGAAGCTGCTTGCGGCCCTCCGTGGTGGCATCAAGACTGTGCTGATCCCCGAAGAAAATGTGCGCGATCTCGCCGAGATCCCGGACATCGTCAAGGAAGGCATGGAAATCGTGCCGGTCTCCAAGATGGACCAGGTGATCAAGCGCGCCCTGGTGCGCCAGCCAGAGCCGATCGAGTGGAACTTCGATGAGGCCACTCCCGCCGTCTCGACCACGGTGGAAGCCGTGGAAGACGCAACGACCGGCCTGCCGCACTAAGCGGTTCGCGAGCGATAAAAATGAACGGCGGTCCGCGAGGGCCGCCGTTTTTTATTGCTTACGAAGCAACTGCAACGCGGCGCCGGCCGAGCAGCGCCAATGCCATGGCCAGCGCTACGAGGCCCGCAGAAATAAGGAAACTCGCCGTGAAGGCCGTGCCGATGCTGGCGGGCGCTGCCTGCGCGATCTGGCCGGTGCCCACCAGGGCGGTGAATATCGTCGCCATCAGCGACGCGCCGGTCAACAGGCCCAAATTGCGGGACAGGCCAAGCAGCCCCGACAATACACCGCGCTGGGCAGCGGGCGCCGCAACCATGACCGCGGCATTGTTTGCCGCCAGAAACAGCTGGAAGCCGGGCGTCAACACGATCAACGCGCCGACATAGCCCGCCATGCCCGTCCATCGCGGCAGGAAAGCAAGCAGCAGAAAGCCCACAATCGTCTCGGCGAGCCCGAGCAGCAGCCCGCGCCCGGTGCCCAGCCGGTCAACGATGCGCCCCGCCGGAGCGCCGGCAAGCGCTGCAGTCGCCGGGCCCACGGCCATGACCAGGCCGGTCAGTGTTCCATCCAATCCCAGCGCGAAGCTCAAAAAGAACGGCCCGACCACGAGAGTGGACATCATGACGGTGCCCAACAGCACGTTCATGCCCAGACCAACCCCGATCGCCCGATCACGCAACAGCGCCAGCGGCACCAGGGGATGAGGCGAGCGCTGCTGAACGCGGATAAAGGCGAACAATGCCACGGCTGCGGGCACCAGCAGGACAGCGCCATTCCATGGTGCGGCAAGACCCGCTCCGGTAGCGGCAAGAGCATAAAGCCCCAGCGTCAAGCTCAGGAGCATGGCGCCGGCCCAGTCCATCTGCGGCCTTGGCATGGGAGGCAGGCTTGCCGGCAGCGCCCGCAGCGCCAGGAGCAGGATCGCCGCGCCCCCCAGCCCTAACAGGCCAAATGCTGCCTGCCAGCCAAGGCTGGCCATCACTATGCCGCCCAGCGAGGGGCCAAGGGCCGTACCGACCGCCGACATGGCGGCCAGCAGCCCCATGGCCGCGCCCATGCGATCTTCGCGCACCACGTCGCGCGCAATGGACATCGGCAAGGCGGTGATGATGGCGCCGCCCACGCCCTGCAGGGCACGCGCCGCGATCAGCAGCCCCAGGTTCGGACTGGCGGCACACAGCGCCGACGCAAGAGCGAACACCGCCATGCCCGCCAGCAGCACACGACGGTGACCATACAAGTCACCGAAGCGGCCGGCAGACACGATCGTCACCGTCATCGAGAGCAGGTAGGCCAGGATTACCCATTGCAGCTCCGCCAGGGTGGACGGGAAGCTCAGCGCCAGCGTCGGCAAGGCAATCGTGGCGATGCTGATGCCCAGCGACGCGAGCAATGTAGCGCCGGCCAGGGTGATCAGCGTGGCAGGTGTAGCGGTTCGGTGGGGCCCGGATTGCATAGGTTCCTCTTGAGGCAGGGTGAAGCGGGCGCTACAATCCCACTTCAAGTCAACTTGAGGTCAAGAGTGAAACTGCTCGACATCGGCGTTTTGTCGGAACGCAGCGGCGTGCCGGCCTCGGCCCTCCGCTATTACGAGGAAGTCGGCCTCATCGCGCCGGTGTCGCGGCGCGGCCTGCGTCGCCAGTACGAGCCGGAAACCGTAACGCAACTGTCGTTGATTGCCCTGGGGAAAGCGGCCGGCTTCTCGCTTGATGAGATCAAGGGCATGTTCAACGCCAATGGCGCTCCAGAGCTGCCGCGCGCGGAGCTGCAGCAGCGCGCCGACGCTATCGACGTGCAGATCCGTGGCCTGGCAACTCTGAGGGATGCGCTGCGGCACGTCGCCGAGTGCCCGGCGGAGAACCACATGGCATGTCCCAAGTTCCAGCAATTGCTGCGCCTGGCATCCGCGCACAAGAGGGGTGGGCGCCACCGCGCATGAAGTGGCGGGCTTTGCTGCTGCCAAACTCTGTCAGCACGGACGCGCAGAACTGCTGGCCGCTCGGACACCCAAGAACAAAGCATGTACGCGCTCTTGTAACGTCCTTGTGAAGCAGTTACATCAATGTGCCTGCCCGGAGGGCCGGACGCTATGGTCCCGGCGCGGTGGGTGAAGCCATGGAGCCAAGACCTTGAACAAGGCACTCGTCGTCATTCTTGCCGCCGTCACTTTGGATGCGGTCGGCATCGGGCTGATTTTCCCGATCCTGCCGGCGCTGCTGCGCGATGTCGGCCACGTCAACGAGGTGGCGACGCTGCTTGGCTTGATGCTGGCGCTTTATGCGGCGTGCCAGTTCCTGTTTTCGCCGGTCCTGGGCGTATTGAGCGACCGCTTTGGTCGCCGCCCGGTCCTGCTGGTCTCTCTGGCCGGCGCCGCGATCGATTATCTGATCATGGCCTTCGCGCCGCAGCTGTGGATGCTGGTCCTGGGGCGGGCCATTTCGGGCATTACCAGCGCCAATATGGCCGTGGCGACCGCCTATATCACCGACATTTCCAGCGAAGAGGAGCGCGCCAGGCGGTTTGGCCTATTCCACGCCATGTTCGGCATCGGCTTCATCATCGGTCCGGTGCTAGGTGGCGTACTCGGCGATTTCTGGGTGCGGGCGCCCTTCATTGCGGCAGCGCTGCTGAATGGGGTGAACTTCGCGCTGGCGCTGTTCGTGTTGCCCGAATCGCGCCATGGCACGCCCGGCGCCAGGTTCGATCTCGACACACTCAATCCATTCAAGCCGCTGAAATGGGCGCTGACCTTCAAGGCACTGATTCCGCTGATGGCCATCTTCGTCATCATGAATTTCGTCGGCACCATGTACGGCACGATCTGGGCGCTGTTCGGCGAGGACAGCTTCAAGTGGAACGGCATGATGATCGGCCTGTCCCTGGGTGCGTTCGGCGTGTTCCACGCCGGCGCACAGGCCTTCCTCACCGGCCCGGCAGTGGCTCGCCTAGGCGAGCGCTGGGCGCTGGTGGTCGGCATGGCATGCGAGCTGACGGCGCTGGTGATTCTGGGCATGGCCACCCAGGGCTGGGTGCTCTTCGCCCTGGCGCCGCTCTTTGCGCTGGGCGGCATCGGCATGCCGGCGCTGCAATCGCTGGCCACGACCCAGGTCGGCCCGGACAAGCAGGGGCAGTTGCAGGGCGTGCTGGCGAGCCTGGTGAGCCTGGCTGCGGTATTCGGCCCGCTGTTTTTCAGCTTCGTCTATTTCCAGCTGCGCGGCGGCTGGCCCGGCCTCACCTGGATTGTCGGGGCGGGCATCTATCTGTTGGCACTGCCATTGATGCTGGGAATCCGGCGCACGCACCGGCCGGTTCCACTAAGCGCGGAATAGGGCGGAAAACCTCCGGCAAAGCCCGGAAAACGGGGCAAAACCGGGTAAACCGGACTTGCCGGGGCGGTTTTTCCGGTCCAATAACGGTTTTGCACCGTCTGGCACGTCAAAACGCCCGGAATTCCTTGCCTTTCATGCAGAATCGCAAAAGGGTTGCGGCGATTGGTTCGCCACAGAGGGCGGGCATTCACTGTGAGGAAACGCTATGAACAAAAACGATCTGGTTGGCGTTGTTGCCGACAAGGCGACGATCACCAAGGCACAGGCCGCCGAAGCGGTTGACGCAGTGTTCGAGGCAATCACCGGCTCGCTCAAGGCTGGCGAAGAAGTCCGCCTCGTCGGCTTCGGCACCTTTGCGGTGTCGCAGCGCAAGGCATCCACGGGCCGCAACCCTGCGACCGGTGCAGAGATCAGCATCCCGGCCTCCAACCAGGCCAAGTTCAAGCCCGGCAAGGGCCTGAAGGACGCGATCAACTAATAAGAACGAAAGTTCGCTTTAGTGATCGGCCCCGTGCGCATTGCGCCGGGGCCAATTCTTTTGCTGCTGCCAGTTGACGGGCGGCACATCCCGCCCTAATCAGGGCGCCTTACGCCGGCCCAGTGGGCCAGCGGGCGATTAGCTCAGTTGGTAGAGCGCCTCGTTTACACCGAGGATGTCGGCGGTTCGAGTCCGTCATCGCCCACCATTCCCCTTACCATTTCAGTTGCAGCCCGACCCGTGCGGTGACGCCGGAGCGATCGCCGCCGGCCACATCGAACGAATAGCTGGCATTGGCGAAATAGCTGAACTTGTCGTTGAGCTCGCCGGTCACCCCGGCGCCGATTTCAAGCACGGTCGAATCACCCGAGGTGGTCAGCACGTCATTGTCGAGCCGCGTGGTGAAATCACCCAGGTTCTGCCAGAGATTGGCGGTCAGTTCGGGCTGGATGAAGCCGTTCTCGGTCTCGATGCGGTTATAGAGCCGTGCGCCGAGCCGCCCCGTCAGCATGGTGCTGCTGTCAAAGCTGATATCGGCGAACGGATCGCTGGCATCGCCAAAATTGGCATAGTGCACGATGGCCTGCGCCTGCGGCTCGATAGCCCAGCCGCCGCCCAGGGCAATGGGGTAGCCCGCCTCGATGGATCCGGTGAGACCGTAGCCATCGACATCGATGCCCACGCCGCGCGTCGAGGTGACGTCGCCGGTATAATAGGACGCCATCAGCACGCCATCGAGGTAGAAGCCGTTTTCATTGACACGGGTGGCATAGGCGCCGACCGATGCGGCCCCCAGGCCCAGCGTGCCCGTATCGTAATTGGCCCAGCCCAGGGCAAAGCCCCGCAGATCCCCGCTCATATGCGAATAACCCGCAAAGACGCCGGCCTGTGTGGTCGAGCCATCCTCGCCGACGACAGAATAGAGATCGGTGCCGGCCTGGAAGCCGCCAATGGTGCCATCGAAGCTCGGCGCCACGGTGCCCGACCAACCGGCTGTCAGCGAGCTGCCCAGCGCGCGGAACCAGGCATTGCGCTTTTCGGTATCGGCATTGGGCAGATAGGCCTGCTCGCCGCGGCGATTATGGAAGGTGGACAGCGATTCGATCGCCAGCAGATAGGCCGAGGGCTGCAGCGCCGCGTAATTGGCCGCCTCGATGCGGTAGAGCGGCACGACACCACCCGCCAGGAGCAGCGAGGCATCCGGCAAGGTCGCGTGGCTGGTCGGTGCAACGATGGCGTATCCTGCCGACGTCAGAGCCGGCATTGTCGGCGTTGCCGGTGGCGGCGAGCCCGGAGGCAGCGGGCCGTCCTCAGGCGCTGTTGGCAAAGGCTCGGGTGTGGCCGCAGGCGGCGGCACCACGGCGGGAGCTTCCGGATCCGGCGCCGGATCGACCGGGGCCGTGGGCAGCACAGGGGCTACCGGGGTCTCGCCTGGGTTGATCGCGCCGGGCGCTACGGGCGCCACGGGCTCAGGCGGCGGAGGAGGGGGACCGGGACGGGCAGCAGCTGCGAGCGCAGATACCAGTTCTGCTCTTCGCCTGCCGCAACGCCACCGCGGAACAGGAAATATTCGTAGGCGCCCGCGGCAACAGCGCGGTCGAGCACGAAAGCGTTGACGGCTGTGCTGCCGCCATTCGTCGCCTGCACGACCATGATGCCGCTGCCCGTGGTGCCGCCACCGGGGCCACCGGCATTGACGATGCCAATACCGGTAAGGCCATTAGCCAGCCCACCGGAGATGATGAGCTTGTCCGAGGGCGCCCCATCCACACCCAGATAGGTGTCGAGTAGTACCGAGCCGCCGATGCCGGTGTAATTGCCCTGGATCGTCAGGGTATCGGTCGGGTTCGGCGCGCCAAGCTGCGTCATCTGGATGACGCCGGCATTGTTGACCTGAACCAGCGAACCCGCCACGGCAGGGGCGATATTGGCGGCGCCGCTGGCAATCAGATAGCTGCTCGAATCGATATCGAGCCGGCCGGTCAGGCTGGTCGCATCGCCGAGCACCAGATTGTCGCTCAGGCTAAGGCGCGAGCCATTGTTGAGCTGGATGGTCTCCCAATTGATGAACTGACCGTCATTGATGGCGGAGCTGTTCTCGAATTTCAGAGTGTCGCTGGCGACAGGTGCGCCGGCTGCGGCGCCTTCGCCGCCATCGATGTTGCCGGCAGCCGCAATGGTGGCCGCGCTCAGATTGCCAAGCGTCGCCACATCGGAATCGGCGCCCATCAATACGTTGTTGAAAATAGCGCCGCCGGTCCAGTCGAAGGTATCATTGCCGAAACTGGCGCGAATCTCTCCCTCAATGGAGCCGCCCGACACTCGGATCACGTCATTGCCGCCGCTGGTGCTGATATTGCCGCCAATGGCGCCGCCGGACACCACGATGGTGTCGAGGCCAAAGCCGGTGACCAGATTGCCCAGAATCTGCCCGCCGCTGAGATAATAGAAATTGTCAGCAAGCTTCATGTCGACACGGCCAATGGTGCCGCCGCTCTGCTCGGCGTAGTCGCCGTCGACAAAAGCGCCCGTGATCGTGCCGCCGGTCATCAGGAAAGTGTCGTAGCCATCGCCTTGCTGCAGGGCGGCAACGGTGCCGCCGCTCATTTCAAAATGGTCAATGCCGCTGCCCTGTTCGATGCTCGCGGTCGTGCCCGAGCGGATCGTCACCGAGTCGGCGCCCGCACCGAAGGAAACCGTACTGGTAATGACGCCAGTGCCGCCGGCGGGCAGCGTCAAACTATTATTGCCACCGGGATCGAAGAAGCCGGCAGAGGTGCCCGAGTCGCACACATAGGTGTCGTCTCCCGCTGTGACGACAAATACGCAGGCTGCCGTGGCGCTGCCCGCGCTGCCCAACAATAGTGAGCTAGAAATTGTTGAAAATACAATGAGTTGGCGCTTGGAGTTCGGCTTAAAAAACAATGTTGGCCTCCACGGTTTTGACACCGACAACTTTGAATCGTCTCGCAGCAACCATCATAAGCTCACTTCCGCGTGAGTGACTACCTGGAGTTTGCGTGGCGTTAATAATTAGTACTGCCAAGGCCATAGGTAGCGGGGAAAGCCTGGCATGGCCGCGAAACGCCCCGGTTCGAAAGTTTCCCACAGGCCACTGAAACTTCTTCAAGAAAGGCGGTTTTCGCCGCTTGACTTCACATGGGGGGCTGGGTACATCGACCCCACGTTGCGCAGACAAGTCGAGTTTGCCGCTGCGGGAGTAGCTCAGTTGGTTAGAGCGCCGGCCTGTCACGCCGGAGGTCGCGGGTTCGAGCCCCGTCTCTCGCGCCACCTTTCCCCTTCAATTGATTGAAGACTTTGGAATGGTGGCGCCGGTCTTGATGGCCAGTTCCCACTCGTTTCCGCGGCGTGTTCCCACTTTTGGTCGTGATGCGTTCTGTTGCCGCAGTTTGGTCCGGCCCCGCCTGCGCGCCTCGATGACGGAACGAATCGTCTCGGCATTAACGGGCACGTATGTTGCAAACAGCGTATTCGATGCACTCAGGGTGTTCCCATAGTGTGAGACAGAGCCTCGGCAGTTCTGCCACCGACAATGGCCTCAACTGCTTCTGAGCGGCGGAAGTCGTGGCCAGGGTTTCGCCGTTCGCCAAATTCTGCGTAACGAACATCTCGGAAATCATCGACCGACGTGCCTTTGCTATATGGCTGGCCCGAACGATTCCGAAAAATCGGCGCATCACCGTGGAGCTCCACGGCAAGCTGAGCCAAGTATGCCCTGAAGCACGAACGCTGACCGCCTGCTCAGAGCTCCTCCGACGGTCGATGCTGACATTGCCGGACTTTCAGCCTCGAGCGGCGCCACAGCACAGCTTGGCATTGCGTGCGAGGGCCGGAGCGGGCAGACCAGAGCTGCGCTCGTTTGCATATCGCTGGTGCGTGGCAAGAGGGCTACCGAGAATTGACGTTTTGCTCAGGCTCGCCGTCCGGTTCCTGGGGGAATGATGCGGAAGTCGGGGAGTTCCCTCAGCGCGCGTTCGGGACCGGACGGCGAGTAGACCACGAAAAGCTGCATGGGGCCGCCGCCGGTGTTCTTGGTGGAATGAAAGCGGCTTTCAGGCACATATATGGTGCAGCCGGGCCGAACCTCGGCAATGATCGGATTGCCAAGCTCGTCTTCCACCATCTGCTGGCCTTCGCCCGCTATGACGAAAATGATCTCTTCGGCCCCCGGATGATTGTGACGCGTGTGCCCCTGACCGCTCGGCAGGTTTACAACGCCGCCCGAGAAACGCGACGCGCCATTGGTATCGGGGCCGATCGTCAGCGACAGCTGCCCCCAATCGAAGCCAAAGGCCTCGACGTCCTTGGGGTAGACGAAATAGTTCGGCTTGGTCATGGGTGATCCTTCCGTTCAGGCTGGTGTTCCAGTCCGCAGGTTCTTGAAGGCCTCTGCCTGCGCCTTTATTGCGGTCTCCGCCGGCAGGCGTTCCATCGAACTGGCGCCATAAAAGCCGTGGCAGGTTGGGCAGCGTTCCAGAATATAGCGGGCGTCCTCCGGCATCGAGATCGGCCCGCCATGGCACAGCACGATGATGTCGCTGCGCGCCCTGCGTGCCGCATCGGCGATGGCCTGGATCTCGCCGACGCAATTGTCGAGCGACTTGGCCGACGTTGCGCCGATGGTGCCGCCGGTGGTCACGCCCATATGGGCCACGATGATGTCGGCGCCGGCATTGACCATGGCTGTGGCCTCGGCAGGGTTGAACACATAGGGCGTGGTCAGCAGGTCCAGCTTGTGCGCTTCAGCAATCATGTCGACTTCGAGCTGGTAGCTCATGCCGGTTTCTTCAAAACTCTGCCGCATCAACCCGTCGAATAGCCCGATGGTGGGGAAGTTCTGCACGCCCGAGAAACCCATCTCCTTGAGTTCGGCAAGGAAGCGGGGGATCAGGATGAACGGGTCGGTGCCGTTGACCCCGGCAAGCACGGGCGTGGTCTTGACGACCGGGAGCACTTCGACCGCCATCTCCTTGACGATCTCATTGGCATTGCCATAGGCGAGCAGTCCGGCTGCGGAGCCTCGACCCGCCATGCGATAGCGGCCCGAATTATAAATGATGATGAGGTCGATGCCGCCGGCTTCCTCCGCCTTGGCGGAAATGCCCGTTCCCGCGCCGCCACCGATGATGGGCACACCGGCCTCGATCATGGAGCGGAACTTGGCAAGGATGGTTTTGCGGTCGATGACGGGCATAAAGGCTCTCTTAGTTGGGGGAAATCTCGCGAAACGAGCGAACGGCCGCATCGGCGAATTCAGGGGCATTGATGTGGAACGGCAGACGCGTAACGCGGCGGCTCGCTGTGTGGTGGACGGTCTGCTCCAGCGCATCAAACAGGGCCGCATCCGCCGCCGGGTCCCAGAACGCGCCGCCTTCGATATCGAGCGCCGACACACCATTCTGGGGTAGCAGCATATGCACCGGGCCCTGGCACTGGTTCAGCCTGTCGCCGATCCAGCGGCCAATTTCGACGTTCTCTTCCACCGTCGTGCGCATCAGCGTGACATTGGGATTGTGCCGGTAGATGCGCCGGCCGGCATAGTGGGCCGGCATTGTCTCGAGTGCCCAGAAATTGATCATATCCACGGCACCGACCGACATCACGCAGGGCAGCTTGGTGCGGGCGATGGCACCGAACCGGTCCTCGGTTGCCGGAAGTACGCCGCCGAACAGCAGGTCACAGACCTCGGTCGTGGTGATGTCCAGCATGCCGTGCAACAGGCCGCTATCGGCGAGCTTTTCCACTGTGCGTCCGCCGGTGCCGGTGGCATGGAAAATCAGACAGTCGTAGTCGTCGCGCAGCTGGGCTGCGATGGCGGTGACGCAGGGCGTGGTAACGCCGAACATCGTGAGCCCCAAAGCCGGCTTGTCTTGGGCCTGCTCAACTGGGTGAGCCACCATCGCCGCGATCGCCTGGCCCGCATTGTTGAGAATGCTGCGGCTTAGTCGGTTGAGGCCAGCCATATCCGTGATAGCCGGGATCATGACGATGTCCGACACGCCGACAAAGCCCGAAACGTCGCCCGACGCGAGCGTCGATACCATCAGCTTTGGAATGCCGAGCGGCAATTGCCGCATGCCCTGCGTCACGATCGATGTTCCGCCGCCGCCGCCGATGCCCACCATGCCCGCAATGTCGGAACGGCCCGCCACATAGCGTGTGAAAGCCTCACCCATGGCCGCCACGGCGGTGCCCCGGTCGTCGCTCCCCAAAACGGCGGTTATGCCTTGCGGATGGGCGGCGGCAACGGTGGTTGCTGCAATATCGACCGCGATAGCTGGCGCCCGCGTACCGACATCGATGACCAGCGCATGCCCGCCTGCGGAGCGCACGCATGACGCCAGGTAGGCGAGCTCTTCGCCTTTCGTGTCGGCGGTGCCCACCACCAGGATATGGCCCATTCGTTCCCCCGCCCTGGCCCTCTTGATGGAGCGTCGCGCCATTATTGTTGCGGCAATTTCTATGCTATTGCTCAAAAATGAGATGCGTGTATCATATTGATATGCCAGTCTTACGTCAACGAGCCAAAACGGCCAGCACGGAAAAGGGGGAGGCGACAGAGCGCGGGCCAAGGGCACGCACTCGCCGGCTCATGCTCCAATCCGCCACGGCCCTCATGCAATCGGGCGTCACGCCTTCGGTCAGTGAAGTGGCCGAGGCGGCAGGGGTCTCACGGGCAACGGCCTATCGGTATTTCCCGAGCCAGGCCGTGCTTGTCCACGCGGTTGTCGATGAGGCTCTCGGGCCGATTCTTGACTGGAAAACGGACGAGAACGACGCCCGTGCCAGGGTGAAAGATTTGCTGGCCTCCTCGATGCCGCGGATCAACGAATTCGAGGCAACGTTCAAGGCCGCCCTTAAGCTCTCGCTCGACCAGTGGGCGCGGCGGCAGGTGGGGACGCTTGGCGCCGAGCCGCAGTTTACGCGTGGCCACCGTGTCGACCTGTTGATGCGGGCGACCAAGCCGATGGCGGACACGCTGTCGCGGGCACAGCGGCTGCGGCTGTCACAGGCCTTGTCGCTGGTCTTTGGCGTCGAGGTGATCATCGTCCTGCGGGACATCTGGGGGCTGGCCGCAGCGGAGGCAGAGGCTGTCGCGCAATGGGCGGCCCTGGCCCTGGTGAATGCGGCCGAAGCAGAGGCCGCAGGGGAAAAGAAGCCGAGCTGAGCCAATGACCGCCAAAGGCGGCGTGGCCAGTGCGAAGGGCGGGGGGAGAGGCAACCGACAATAATAGTCGGGCTTCGATGTCGCCGGAGACTGAGGAGGCGGAAGCACGACTTAGGGAGGGGTCGTCTTGTCATAGTGCCTGATCATTACGCAGCAAAATTCTCGCTAGCAGCGAGACAGTGCATCCCGAGGGAGGAGATGAAACTATGCGCAAGACCATTGCCGGTCTATTGGCCGGTGCAAGCTTGATGACGATAGGTGCGGTTTCCGCACAGGCTCAGGAACTCACCATTCTGTGGGCTGAATGGGACCCTGCAAATTATCTGCAGGAACTCGTGAATGAATATCAGGCCGAGACCGGCGTGACGGTTACCGTCGATACGGTTCCCTGGCCAGACTTTCAGACCAAGCTGTTCACTGAACTCAACGCTCAGGGCTCGGCCTATGATCTCGTGGTCGGCGACAGCCAATTCCTGGGGGCGGCCTCGACCGGTGGCCATTATGTGGAGCTCACCGACTTCGTCAAAGAGCACAACCTGACCGAAGCCATGGCTCCGGCCACCATGAAGTTCTATTCCGAATATCCGGATAGCTCGGGCCATTACTGGTCGGTGCCGCTGGAGGGCGACGCCGTCGGTTGGGCCTACCGCAAGGACTGGTTCGAAGATCCGACCGAGATGACCAACTTCAAGGCCAAGTACGGCTACGATCTTGCTGTGCCGACCACCATGAAGCAGATCCTCGACATCGCGGAGTTCTTCAACCGCCCCGCCGAGAACCGTTACGGCGCTGCGATTTATACCCAGCCTACGGGCGATGCTCTGATGATGGGTGTCGAGAACTTCATCTTCTCCTATGGCGGCTCGCTCGGCGATTATGCCAGCTACAAGGTGAGCGGACTGCTGAACTCGCCGGAATCCGTGGAAGGCCTTGAGGACTACCGCAAGCTCTTCGGTTTCGGCCCTCCGGGCTGGGGCAATGCGTTCTTCGCCGAAGTGAACACGGCGATTGCACAGGGTCAGGTGGCTATGGGCATGAACTTCTTTGCGTTCTTCCCCTCGCTGCTCAACGAAGCGACCAATCCGCATGCCGCCAATATGGGCTTCTTCGCCAACCCGCCCGGCCCGCGTGGGGATGACTTTGCCGCTCTTGGTGGCCAGGGCATCTCGCTCATCTCGTACAGCCAGAACCAGGACGAGGCGATGAAATTCCTCGATTGGCTGGTCAAGGACGAGACCCAGAAACGCTGGGCCGAACTCGGCGGCTACACGGCTTCGGCCGCGATCCTGAAGTCGGACGAGTTCCAGAATGCCACCCCCTACAACAAGGCATTCTACGAGACGATGTTCAAGGTCCGCGACTTCTGGGCTTTGCCTGAATATGCCGAGCTGCTCGATGAGGGCCAACAGGGCCTGTTCGAATATGTCGTGAATGGCAACGGCACGGCGCAGGAAACCCTCGACAAGCTCGCGGCGACCTGGGTCGAAACCCTCAAGACAGCCGGCTATCCGGCCGAATAGTCACGAATTTTGCCCCGGGAGGCATTGCCTCCCCGGGCATTTCAACCGGGGGGATCGTGCATTGAATCACATGATGACACCGCTCAGTTCGGGCTCACGCGCCGCGGCGCGGGGGTGGAGCGACATCACCATCAGAAACCTGTTCGTCATTCCGACCGTAGCGTTTCTTATTATCTTCAACGTCTTTCCATTGCTCTATTCACTGGGTTTCTCGTTCACCGACTTTCGCGCGTCGAGCAAGGATCCGGTCAATTTCGTTGGGCTCAAAAACTACGTGGACGTGCTGGCCGATCCGGTGATCTGGCGCAGTTTTGCGACTACGCTTTGGTATGTGGTCGTCTCCGTGACTGGCCAGTTTATCGTCGGCTTTGGTCTGGCGCTTTTGCTCAACCGGCCCATTCCGGGCAAGGGGCTGCTGACAACCCTGCTATTGCTGCCCATGATGCTCTCGCCAGTAGTCGTGGGCCTGTTCTGGAAGCTGATCTACGATCCGTCCTGGGGCATCCTCAACCATGCGCTGGGCCTGGGCAAGGTTGCCTGGCTGACCGATCCGAGCCTGGCGCTCTATTCGGTGGCCATTACCGATATCTGGATGTGGTCGCCCTTTGTCATGCTGCTGTCGCTTGCGGGCCTCAGCGCGGTGCCCAAGCACCTCTACGAAGCGGCTTCGATCGATCGCGCCGGGCGGTTCTACACCTTCTTCCGCATCACGCTGCCGTTGGTGGCGCCGATCCTGCTGATCGCGGTGATCTTTCGCACCATGGAGGCCTTCAAGACGTTCGACATCGCCTTCGTCATGACCGGCCAGCCGCAGGCCGAGCTGATCTCGTCGCGCCTTTACAAGATGGCATTCCAGCAGTGGCAGACCGGCCCCGCGTCGGCCCTCGCCTACATCATCCTGATCATGGTGCTGTGCATCACCAATATCTACGTCAAGTATCTCAACAAGGCGAAGGAGCGCTAGAATGGCCATCGTTTCAACGCGCGCCGGGCGTCTGGGCAACCGCATCGCCATCGGCGCGGTCATCGTTATTACCCTGATCTTCCTGTCGCCGATCTATTGGATCACCACGACGGCGTTCAAGCCACTGGTGCTGGCGACGTCGGTGCCGCCCACCGTGGTGTTCGAGCCGCAAATCACCCCGTTCGTCAAGCTGTTCACCAAGCGCGCGCAATTGACGGCGCCAGTGACGCCCGAGGTCTATGAAGCTGCGCCATGGTGGGAAAAACTGGTTCTCGACGGCGGCGAGCGGCTCGCCCGCGACGGCAATGGCGATGTGGTGTTCTCGGCCTATCCCAGTCGCTTCGCGAACTCGCTGATCATCGCGATCACCTCGACGCTGCTCGCTGTGTCCCTTGGCACGATCACCGCATACGGATTCTCGCGTTTCAGGGTCAAGGGAGAGGCGGATCTCCTGTTCTTCATTCTCTCGACCCGCATGCTGCCGCCTGTGGTCGTCGCCATCCCGATGTTCCTGATGTACCGGGCGGTCGGGCTCAACGACACCCATATCGGCCTCATCATCCTCTACACCGCGTTCAACGTGTCTTTTGCCGTGTGGCTGATGAAGGGGTTCATCGACGAAATTCCGAAGGAATATGAAGAGGCCGCGCTGGTCGACGGTTACACGCGCATGCAGGCCTTCTTCAAGATCGTGCTGCCCGAGGCGGCAACGGGCATCGCCGCAACGGCCGTGTTTTGCTTCATCACGGCCTGGAACGAATATGCCTTCGCGCTGATCCTTTCCAATCGGCGAGCGCAGACCGCCCCACCGTTCATTCCCAGCCAGGTCGGGACTGGCCTGCAGGACTGGACTGTTATAGCCGCCGGCACGGTGCTGTTCCTGCTGCCTGTCGCCATCTTCACCTTCCTGCTCCGCAACCATCTGCTGCGCGGCATGAGCTTTGGTGCAATCCGCAAATGAACATTGCTGTATTCAATCAGAAGTTCCTCGGGCCGGCCTCGATCGTGGTCAGCATTCTGGGCATCCTGTTCCTCTGCCAGCCATGGGTGGCGTTCCTGCACAGCTGGAGCGTTCTCGTCATGCTGATCGGGCTCATTGCCTTCAACGTGTCCGTGCACATCGCGCCGCCACTCGAGCGTGTGGATGAAGACGACACCGGGCCGGTGTCCCTGTCGCAGACCATAAAGACGGGGGCCGGTCATGGCTGAGATAGAACTTCGTAACGTCGACAAGCATTTCGGGCCGGTGCACGTCATTCGCGATGTCGGCCTGACCGTCAAGGACAAGGAGTTCGTCGTGTTTCTGGGCCCATCGGGCTGCGGCAAGACGACCACCCTGCGAGCCATTGCGGGTCTGGAAGACATCGATTCAGGTGATATCCTGATCGATGGCAAGCCGGTGCAGACCCTGCGTGCGGCGGAACGCGACGTCGCCTTCGTGTTCCAGAACTATGCTCTCTACCCGCACCTGACCGTGTACGAGAACATGGCCTTCCCCTTGCGGGCCGTGCGAATGAACCGCGCGGAAATCGACACCACGGTGAGGTCGGTGGCCGGATCGCTGGGGATCAACCACCTGCTCAAGCGCCGTCCGTCGGCATTGTCGGGTGGGGACATGCAGCGCGTCGCCATCGGCCGCTCGCTGGTCCGCCGCCCCAAGGGCATCCTGCTCGATGAGCCAATCGGCTCGCTTGATGCCAAGCTGCGCGAAACCATGCGCGTGGAGCTCAAGCGGCTTCACGTCGAAAACGGCTCCACATCCGTCTACGTGACGCATGATCAGGTGGAGGCCATGGCGCTCGCAGACCGCATCGTGGTCATGCATGAGGGCATACTGCAGCAATTGGGCACGCCGGCCGACGTCTACGAATACCCGGCGAACATGTTCGTCGCGCAATTCGTGGGCAGTCCGGTGATGAACATGAAGACTGCCGATATCCGCGAGGCGGCAGGGCGGGTGCAGGTCGGCCTCGACGGCACTGCCGTTGCCTTCGATTTCCCCGCCGAACTCGCCGGAAAACTGAGTGCAGCCAACGTCCAGAAAGACAAGTTGATGCTCGGCGTGCGGCCCGAGGGCGTCCTGATTTCGCGCGATGCCAAGGACGGCTATGTCCAACTGGTTGCCGGCATCATCGAGCCGCTTGGCTCCCATGACATTGTCGACCTCAAGGTTGGCGACGGCATTCTGCGGGCGCGCACCAAAAGCGCTTTCGTCAGTGCGTCCGGCCAAAAGGTATGGGCACGCATCGATCCCGGACAAGCGCACTTCTTTGACGTGACGTCCGGCATCTCGTTGGGAGTGAGGTTCTGATGGCCAATATCCAGCTCAGGAATATCACCAAGACTTTTGGCACCCACACCGCCCTCAAGGACCTCAGCCTCGAGGTCGCCGATGGCGAGTTCTTCGTGCTGCTCGGCCAGACCGGTGCGGGCAAGACCACCACGTTACGTGTCGTCGCCGGTCTCGAGAAACCCGATTCCGGTCAGGTGTTCATCGACGGAGTGGAAGTGAACGACTGGGGTGCCGCCGAACGCGACGTCGCTCTGGTCCTCCAGCAATATTCGCTCTACCCACGCTATACTGTGCGGGAAAACCTGGCTTTTCCCCTCAAGTCGCCGATCCGCAAAACCCCGCAGGTCGAGATCGATGCGCAAATCGCCCGTGTCGCAAAAACGCTGCGCATCGAGCATCTTCTGGATCGCAAGACGGACCGTCTGTCAGGTGGCGAGATGCAGCGCGTCTCTATTGGCCGCGCGATCGTGCGCAAGCCGCGGCTGTTCCTGATGGACGAGCCGCTTTCGGCACTCGACGCCAAGCTGCGCGAAGTCCTTCGCACCGAGCTCAAGAGCCTGCAGGTCAATCTGGGCGCCACCTTCCTGTTCGTGACGCATGACCAAGTCGAGGCCATGTCCATGGGCGACAAGATCGGCGTGCTCACCGACGGCCAGCTCATTCAGGTCGGCACCCCCTATGAAATCTACAACAACCCGGTCAACACCTTCGTCGCCCGGGCTGTCGGCTCGCCGCCTATGAACCTTATCGACGGTCAGGTTTCGGGCGACGCGGCCAGCGCCATCGGAGCCCGCCTGCCGCTCGGAGCAGCCAAGGCAAGCGCCGGGGAAGGGCGGCCGCTGCTGTTTGGCGTGCGTCCGGAGGACCTGCATCTGGAAAGCGGAGCACCTGTTTCAGCGCGCGTGCAGGACATCGAGAACCACGGCGTGGAAAAGATCATCACCCTGCGCGTCAACGACAAGTTCTTCCATGCCACAGTGTCCAAGCAGGCGCAGCTTCAGGTCAATGAAGATGTGCGCTTCACCTGGGACCCGGAAAAGGTCATCTTCTTTGATGCAAACTCGGGCATGAACCTGGCGCACAACGCTGCCTGAAAAGGGTGGCCGCACATACTCTGGGAGGAGTAGCATGGCATCCAATAACAGCTATCCCAAGCTGCACAATGCAACTTGGCCCGGCGTGGTCGGCAAGGGCGCCCCGGATTCAGAGCCGATCATTCCCCTCGACACGCTCCTCAAGCTGACCGCCGGCGCCGAAGCCGGCGGTCAGAAGTTTGACGGTGTCGATCTGTGGCTTGCCGATCCTCATATTTCGATCGATTCCAGCCCGGACGACATCAAGCGCGTGTCCGACCATATCGCCAGCTTCGGCCTCGAGGTCGGCTCATTCGTTGCTCCCATCTGGGGCGGCGCCGGCGGCGGCTCGGCCATGGGGGATGCCGACGAGGTGAAGCGCTTCCTCACTCAGGTGAAAAAGGCCTGCCAGATCGGGCAGTGGATGCGTGAAATCGGCATTCGCCCAAGCGGCGGCATCCGCGTCGACAGTTCGACCGGCGTCGAGGCCTGGGACCAGGACCCCGAGGGCAATACACGCAAGATCGCCGCGACCTTCCGGGAGGCAGGCCGGATCGCGCAGGCCCATGGCGAGTTCATCGTTGCCGAAGGTGAGATTTGCTGGGGCGGCATGCATTCCTGGCGTGAGAACCTGAAGCTGCTCGAAATGGTCGGGATGCCCGGCGTCGTCGGCTACCAGGCCGATATGGCCCATTCGATGCTGTTTGTGCTTGGCGCCAATGCCGAGAAGGATCGCATCCTGCCGCCCGATTTCGACTGGGCCGACAAGCCGGCGCTGGACGCGGCCTACAGGCAGGTTGCCGACGCGCTTCGGCCGTGGACGCTCGATTTCCACGTCGCCCAGAATGACGGCACCACCTTCGGGTCGGGCGATCATGAAAAGACCGGCCGCCATTGCCAGGTCGATGATCCCAATGGCCGGCTCGATGTGGTCAAGCATGCCGGCTATTGGCTGCGCGACGAGAAGGGCGAGCTGACCAAGACGATGCGCCACATCTGCTGGGACGGCTGCATGTTCCCCAACGCGGTGATGGAGTCGCAGGAAACCTGGAACAGAATCCTGGGCCAGATGGTGCAGGTTCGCGACGCCCACGGCTGGCGTGAATAGAAGGGGACCTAATGACCAAGCAACTCAATGTCGGCATGGTGGGTTATGGCTTCATGGCCCGCGCCCATTCCAACGCCTGGGCCAATGTCTCGCACTTCTTCGACACCGGCTATCGTCCGGTGCTGAAGGCCGCCGCGGCCCGCAACGTCTCCAAGCTCCGCCATTTCGCCGAGCAGTGGGGCTATGAGAGCCAGGAGAGCGACTGGCAGGCGATGATCGAGCGCAAGGATATCGACGCGATCGATATTTGCGTGCCCAATGACCTGCACGCTGAGATCGCCATCGCCGCTGCCAAGGCTGGCAAGATGGTGCTCTGCGAAAAGCCGCTGGCGCGCACCGAGGCCGAAGGCAAGCCGATGGTGGACGCGGTCGAGCAGGCCGGCGTCCCCAATATGGTCTGGTACAATTACCGCCGCGTGCCGGCGGTGACGCTGATCAAGAACATGGTCGAGGCTGGCAGGCTCGGTCAGATATTCCACTACCGCGCGAAATTCCTCCAGGACTGGACGATCTCGCCAGACGTGCCGCAGGGCGGTGCCGCGACGTGGCGGCTCGATGTCGAGGCGGCGGGCTCCGGCGTCACCGGCGATCTGCTGGCCCATTGCCTCGATACCGCGATCTGGATCAATGGCGGCATCACCTCGCTGACCGCGATGACTGAAACTTTCATCAAGGAGCGCGTGCACGCAGAGACTGGCAAGAAGCAGGCGGTGGGCATCGACGATGCGGCGGCGGTGCTCGCGCGCTTCGGAAATGGCTCGCTTGGTACGTTTGAATCGACCCGGTACGCCCGCGGCCACAAGGCCGGCTACACGCTCGAGATCAATGGCGAGAAGGGCTCGCTGGCCTGGGATCTGCACGATCTGAACCGCGTGCAATTTTTCGACCACAGTATCGAAGGCGCGCAGCGAGGCTGGACCAATATTCTGGTGACCGATGGCGATCATCCTTATCTGGGCAAGTGGTGGGTGCCAGGCCTCATCATCGGCTATGAGCACAGCTTCACCCACCAGGTGGCCGATTTCCTCGACGGGCTGAGGACCGGCAAGCCGGCCGCGCCGACCTTCCGCGACGCGCTCGAAACCAACCGCATCTGTGACGCGATCATCGCCTCGGGCATGTCGGGCAAGTGGGTGCAGCTTTGAGCGTCAAGCTCGGCTTCAACCTGCTGCTATGGGCCACGCACGTCACCGATGAGCACATGGCCATCATCGAAGACCTCAAGGCCACCGGCTATGACGGGGTCGAGGTTCCGATGTTCGAGGGGGATCCAGAGCATTTCCGCAAGCTGGGACGACGCCTGAGGGATATCGGTCTGGTCGGGCAGGGCGTCGGCATCATGCCGGGTGGCGGCAAAAGCGCGGTCAGCGCCGATGCAGCCGAGCGGGAAGGGGCCCTTGGCCACCTCAAATGGCTGACGGATTGCACCGAGGCGCTGGGCGGGACCATGTTTGCCGGGCCCTTTCACCAGCCGCTCGGCCAGTTCAGTGGCCGCGGTCCCCAGCCCGAGGAGATTGACCGTGTCTCCGAGGTGTTGAAACAGGCCGGCGCGTATGCTGCCAAATCTGGCATCGAAATATCGATCGAGCCGCTCAACCGCTTCGAGTGCTATTTCCTCAACACGGCCGCCCAGGCTGCGGACCTCATCAAGCGGGTCGGCGCCGCCAATGTCGGCTACCTCTACGACACGTTCCATTTCAATATCGAAGAAGATTCGATAGTCGATGTCATCCCCACGACGTTCGGGCAGATCAATCACGTCCACATTTCGGAGAACAATCGCGGGGTTCCGGGCGCCGGCCACATCGACTTCGCGTCGGTATTCAAGGCGCTCAAGTCAGCCGGCTACGATCGCTGGATGACCATCGAATCCTTCGGTTCGGCGCTGCCCGATCTTGCCGCGGCGACGAAAATCTGGCGTCCGCTCTTCGAGACACCCGAGGACGTTTATCGCAAAGGCTATCGCCTTATGCGCGATGGTTGGGACGCGGCCTGACCCAAACTGGTCGCACCCTCCGTCCGGTGGCTACATGACAAAACTCCCCCACATTGTGGGGGAGCTTTTCTTTGAGAGCACAGCTCAGAGTTTGATCTCGGTGCCCAGAACCTTGAGGCAATCGCGCATGAAGGCGCCTAGGGCCGTCCAGCCCTTGGCCGACACCATGGTCCCGTCGATCAGCGAGTCGGTGGGCGACAGGTCGACATAGGTGCCACCCGCAAGCGTCACTTCGGGTTCGCACGCCGCCAGGGCCGCCACGCGCTTGCCCCGCACCACGCCGTCGACGGCGATGAGGATTTGAACGCCATGGCAGATCGTGAAGATCGGCTTGTTCGTCTCATGGAAATGGCGAACAAGCGCCTGGATACGCTTGTCAGTGCGGATATATTCGGGGCCACGGCCACCGGCGCAGTAGACCGCGTCATATTGGGCCACCTGCGCCTCGGCTTCCGAGAACGTCTTGTTGATATCGGCATAGTGACCGGGCTTTTCGGTATAGGTCTGGTCGCCCTCGAAATCATGCAGCGAGGTCTTGATGCGATCCCCGGCCTTCTTGTCGGGGCAAACGACATGAACCGTATGGCCCACCGCTTCCATGCCCTTCTGATAGACGAAGATTTCGTATTCCTCGGTGAACTCACCGGTGAGCATCAAGATTTTCTTGGCGGGCATGACAATTCCTCCTTGTTGTCCCAGCGAGTACCAACCCGCTTGCCACAGATTTGAATTAGTCGAAGGCCGGCAACAGCCGAGCCCTTGAATTGATGATGTGCCGACGCATCGCTTCGTGCGCCGCCTCTGGCGAACGCTGCTCGAACGCGGTCATGATCGCATCGTGTTCGTCGAGCGCCTCAGCGGTCACCCGCCAGTGAAACATCAGCCTGAAGATGTGGAAGTGGGCATGCTGCAGGCGCAGCGTCTCGCGGATCAGGCCGTTACCGGCAAACTGGAGAACGCGATCATGAAACTCGGCATCCTGCCGCGCGAAATCCGAATAGCGCAATTGCTCGTCAGCGCCAGCGTTCCCAGCCATGCCGCTTGCCAGGGTTCGCATTTCTGACAGGCGGGCATCGTCCATGCCGGCTGCAGTCTTGGCGGCGGCGTCCGGCTCGAGCGCGAGCCTGAGTTCATAAAGTTCGTCGAAACCGTTGCGGGTGATCTGCGGCGTCGCGCGGTATCCCACGAGGTGGGTTCTGAGCACGAGGCCCTCACCCTCAAGGCGCCCCAGCGCCTCGCGGATCGGGGTTTGCGACACGTTCATTTCGCGCACCAGACTATCGACGGTGATGCGCGCTCCCGGCGCAATCTTCAGTGACATCAGTTGCGCGAAAATAGCTTCGTATACCCCGCCCGCCAGGCTCGCGGGGCGCGCCAGTGCAGTGTTTTCGCCGTATATGTCGCTCGTAGCCATCAGATGGAAATACCGCCGTTCATCGAAAAAACTGCTAGCACGAGACTCGACAGCAAGCAATGCTATATCCTATAGGATTTGATGTATGGGTCACCGGGGAGGGGATCTTGGGCTGGTTTCGGGGGCAGTTTGTGCAGGCGGAAATCGCCAGATGTAGACGCGAGGAGCGGCTGTGATGTCCCTCTACGGCGCCCTGCGTATTCCGCGCGAAGTCCTGTTCGGCAAAGGCCAGCGCTCTGCCCTTGCCAGTGTTGCGGCGCGCACCGGCAGGCGAGCGTTGGTCTGTACCGATGAACGCTTTGCCGCCACGTCGGTGTTCGCCGTGATGATGGACAGCCTGCGCGCCGCCTCCATCGAGATTCTTGTCCAGGACACGATTTTGCCGGACGTACCGCGCGACAGCGTGGCTGAAGGCGCCGAGCAGGCGAGGGAGTTCGCCCCCGATATGGTCATCGGCATCGGCGGGGGTTCATGCCTCGACTTTGCCAAATGCTCGGCCCTGTTGCTCACGCATGGCGGCCGGCTCCAGGACTATTACGGGGAGTTCAAGGTTCCGGGGCCGGTGTTGCCAGTCATCCTGGTGCCGACGACTGCCGGAACTGGCTCGGAGGTGACGCCCGTCGCCGTGATCTCTGACCCCGAGCGGACGCTGAAGGTGGGGATATCGAGCCCATACCTGATCTCGACAGCGGCAATCTGCGATCCTGAACTGACCTATTCCTGCCCCGCGGGGCTGACCGCCATCGCCGGCGCCGACGCGCTGACGCACGCGATCGAGGCCTTTACCGCGCTCCGTCGTGAGCCCGCTGCGGACTTGGCGCAACGCCATGTCTTTGTCGGCAAATCCGCATTCACCGATCATTTCGCGCTTCTGGCGATCAAGCTGCTCGGCCGGAGCCTGGTCACGGCGTTCACCGATGGCGGCAATGAGGACGCGCGGGCCGATGTGATGATGGCGGCAACCGCGGCAGGCTGCGCATTCGGTACGGCCGGCACGGCGGCGGCGCATGCTATCCAGTATCCACTCGGCGCGTTGACGCACACCGCGCATGGCCTGGGGGTAGCGGCGCTGCTGCCCTATGTGATGACCTACAATAGACCTGCATGCACACCAGAACTGGCTCAAGTGGCGTCTGCACTCGGGCTGGCCACCCAAGGCAGGAGCGACGGCGAGAACGCCCAGGCTGCTATTGACGCGGTGACGCGGATATTTGCCGCCATCAAGATTCCGCGCACGCTGTCGGAACTCGGGCTGCAAAGCGATAAAATCGAGTGGACGGCTCAGCAGGCGATCGGCATCGAGCGGCTCATAAAGAACAATCCCCGCCCCATTGATCTTGCCGCCATGACCGGCCTGATCCAGGCCGCATATGACGGCGATTTCGTAGCTGCGGCAGCCCAAGACAACGGTACGGCACCATGACCACGATTCCCGACATCCAGGCCTGCGCAAGAGGCCTCTACATCAACGGGCAATGGCAGCCCGCTCACGGCGGCAGGGTTATCGACGTTGTCGATCCATCCACCGAGATGGTCCTGGCCTCTGTTCCTGACGCGACGCTCGAAGACGCGAGCTCGGCAGTCGAGGCGGCGGCTAGCTCTGCCGAGGGGTGGCGCAATACCGCCCCACGCAAGCGCTCCGAGATCCTCCGTCGTTGTTTCGAGCTGATGGTCGAGCGGGCCGAGATGCTCGCCATGCTCATTTCCATGGAAAATGGAAAGGCGCTTCGCGATGCCCGTGGCGAGGTCGCCTATGCGGCCGAATTCTTCCGGTGGAATGCCGAAGAGGCCGTGCGCATCACCGGCGAATTTGGCACGGCCCCGGCCGGAACCAACCGGATCATCGTCGACTATCAGCCCATCGGCATCTGCCTGCTCATCACGCCGTGGAATTTTCCCGCCGCCATGGCGACGCGCAAGATCGCACCGGCGCTCGCAGCGGGATGCACTATTATCCTCAAACCGGCCTCCGAGACGCCGCTGACGGCTTTCGCCCTCGCCGCCATCTACGAAGAAGCAGGGGTGCCACCCGGCGTTGTCAACGTCATCACCACCACCGCGCCCGGGCCTTTGACCGCCGCCATCCTTGCCGACCCCCGCGTGCGCAAGCTGTCGTTTACCGGCTCGACCAGCGTCGGCCGTGCGCTCCTCGCTGAGGCCTCCAAGCATGTGATTTCATGCGCCATGGAATTGGGCGGCAATGCGCCGTTCATCGTGTTCGACGACGCGGACCTGAACGCCGCCCTTGATGGTGCGATGATCGCCAAGATGCGCAATGCCGGCGAGGCCTGCACCGCCGCGAACCGCATCTATGTGCAATCGGGCATCCATGACGCGTTCGTCGCCGGGCTTGCTGGACGCATGCAGGCCCTCAAGATCGGCGCCGGCTATGACGCGGCCACCGATTGCGGCCCGATGATCACCAAAAAAGCCGTCGACAAGATCGACCGTCTGGTCGCAGACGCCGTCAAGCGGGGCGCCCAGGTCGTCTGCGGTGGCCAGATTCCAAACGAGCGCGGCTTCTTCTATCAACCCACGGTGCTGACCGAGGTGCCGCGGGATGCCGACATGGCATCGGAGGAAATCTTTGGCCCGGTTGCGCCGGTCTCGCGCTTTGAGACCGAGGACGAGGTCATCGCCCGCGCCAATGACACCGAATACGGCCTTGCAGCCTACATTTACACCGGCGATGTCGGCCGCGGTCTGCGGTTCGCGGGCAAAGTCGAGGCCGGCATGATCGGCCTCAACCGGGGACTGGTTTCCGACCCTGCCGCACCATTTGGAGGCGTCAAACAGAGTGGCTTGGGTCGCGAAGGCGGACAGCATCACGGCATCGCTGAGTTTATGGAGGCGAAATACATCGCCGCGAGCTTCTAGAGAGGCCGAGATGGAGAAAGATCCCTTCCGAATACGTGGACACCAGCCAGATTTCGACATGGTCGTTGCCGACATCGTGTCGCGCAGTGCTGCCACGCGCGAGCGCTTGCGGATGAGCGAAGCGGGGTATGGCGACGGCGCCTCCGAAACACTGGATATCTTCGTGCCGCCCGGAGCGAGCGGTCCTCTGCCGGTCCACATGTTCATTCATGGCGGCTATTGGCGCATGTTTTCCAAGCGGGACTATTCGCTCGTAGCCGAGACGGTGACCGAGGCGGGCGCTATCGCGGTCATCGTGGACTATGGGCTGATGCCGGGCGTGCGGATGGCCACGATCGTCGATCAGGTTAGCCGGGCCAAACAATGGGTCCTGGACAATATCGGCGCCTTCGGCGGCGATCCGTCCCGCTTTACGGTCAGCGGCCATTCGGCCGGGGCCCAGCTTGCTTGCATGCTGTTCCGCGCCGGCGCCCCATCGGGCATCCAGGCTGCGCTGCTGTTGGGCGGGCTCTACGACCTGGCGCCGTTGCAGAAGTCATTCCTGCAAGCCGAGATCGCCCTCACCGACGAGGAAGTGCGCCGCTTCACGCCGCTGCGCCAGACCTATGATACCGGGACGAGCGTTTCAGTATTGGTCGGCTCACGCGAAACACCGCCCTTTCACGATCAGGCCGGCGCGTTCACCAGGCGCCTCGGGCGCCAAGGGCTCGACGTCTCGTACCGCCTGATCGCGGGTCGTCATCACATGGACAGTGTTCGCGATTTGGGCGATTCAAATTCGCTGGCCGGTATCGAGTTGACCAAAATAGTTGCCAGCAAATCCTGACGCCGCGCCCCCTCGCCCGCGTTCCTTCCTGCAAACGCATTTGGGAACTCGAGTGCGCCAATCAACGTATGCCGTCATGCCTCCGCCCCAGGATTCGCTTCTACGGCTGGACGATTTCTTGGCCGGTAAGCTTGGTGCGTGGCATGGTTTCCTCGGCGAAAGCGAAAGATTGAGACTTCCACAAACTCCGTCTGGGTTGGGAAAACGCCCGGCCCCTTTGCCAGACGAAATGGTGATCATAGGGATGCCGGACCGGTGGATAGGCCGAGTCCGGCAAAATGCGTATAGCCCGTTGATACAGCCGTGCATCCCCAGGCTTCGCACAGGGCGTTGTCGGGCAAATAGGTGAAGTAATCAGCCTCGCACCTTGGGGGAGGTCGGTTGAGCGAGGGCTTCGCTGTACGCTGGGGCCTGCGATGTCTGAACACGTGGTTCAGCAGCATCACCGGCATGGTGCTTGGCGATTAGCGGGCGGAGGCCCGGATGTTGTTGCGGGTTAGGCCGGGTAGGGCAGGCCGTAGCGGTCGCGGATGGTCTTGCCCTCATAGCTGCGCGGATAAACGCCGCGGTCCTGCAGGATCGGTATGACCTTTTCCACGAATTCGGCAATATCGTCCGGCGCACGGGGCGGCTGCAGGGTGTAGCCGTCCACCGTGCCGTCGGCCCAGAAATCGATGATCGCGTCGGCCACTTCCTCGGGCGTGCCCAGCAGCAGGCGATGGTGTCCCTCCGAGCGCCGCACGGCCTGGCGGGCGGTGAGCTTTTCGTGGGTCAGCAATTCCGACAGACCCAGACCCATGCCGACTGCCATCAGGCGGTTCTGGTCGGGGATGAAATTAGCCCCAACAAGCACCGCATCGGGATCGAAATCGGCCGGATCAATGCCGTTCTCCTTGGCAAAGCGGGCCAGCAGCCCGTCCTCGGAGCCGGCGCCGCTAAACAATTCGTGCTTGCGTAAGGCCTGCTCACGCGTCTCGCCCAGGATAACGACCAGTCCGGGCACGATGCGGATACCGGCGGGGTCGCGACCCAAAGCGATCGCGCGATCCTTCACCTTCTTGCCAAAGGCTTGCCCAGCCGGACGCGACAGGATGTTGCAATAGATGATCTCGCCGTGCCGGGCCGCCAGGTCGATGCCGCCTTCGGAGGCGCCGGCCTGGGCGATTACCGGATGGCCCTGCGGACCGCGCGGCACATTGAGCGGGCCCTTGATGGTGAAATACTCGCCCTCATGATCGATGGCATGGGCGCTCGACGCATCCCAGAACCGTTCGGGCGGCACCTCGCCCTCCCGCGCCGGATCCCAACTGGCCCAGAGTTTTTTGGCCACGTCGAGGAATTCCGAAGCTCTGGCGTAGCGCGCGGCGCGCGGCGGCAGCGGTTCGCTGCCGAAATTGGCGGCGACGGCCGGATTGAACGAGGAGACGATATTGATGATCAGGCGGCCGCCGGAAATAATGTCGGTCGACTGCGTCCGCCGCGCCAGATTGAAGGGCGAATTGTAGCTCGACGACATGGTCACGACGAAGCCGATATCGGGTACTTGCGCCGCCAGCGCCGTGCTCAGGATCAGCGGGTCGATAGTGTGGAAGGGCCGCCCGTTCGGATCGGTGGCGAGCGCCGGGTGATCGGAAAAGAACACCGCATCGAACACACCCTTATGGGCGAGTTCGGTGAGCCGCCGGTAATAATCCGGGTCGTTGATGTCGTGCTTGGTACCGGTCCGATATTTCCAGGCATTGCCGAGATAGCCGGTAGTGTTGATGCCGACATTGAGATTGAGCCGGCGTGTCGTCGTGGTCATGCGATTGCTTTCGCTTGCTGCGTGGTATCGGCCACGCCGATGCCGCCATGCGGGGCGGGCGTGGTGCCATTGACGGCGAAGTCGCCGACAACGCGATCGTGGTAGATGCGGGGATTGTGCGAGGCGATGGTGCGTGCATTGCGCCAGTGGCGGTCCAGCCCATGGCTGCGCTTGGCGGCCGAGGCGCCCAATGCGTCGAAAAGGATGGTACTGGCGTCGAGAATGAGGCTGGTGACCACCGTCACCGACTGGCTGACCTCGAGATCGGCATTGCGGTCGGCCTCGGCTTTCGCATCGGCGTCGCCGGATTGGTGGGCTTGATAGGAGCGCTGCAACGCGTCGGCCGCCTTAAGGGTAATGGCGCCAGCGGCATAGGCCGCACCGCGCACCTTGCCGACCACTTGTAGCACCTGCGGGTCCTGGGCTGTCCGTGCAGCATTACCCCGGCCATAGACGCGCTTGCGCTCGGCCACGTGACGCGACAGGTCGCCCGCCGCTGCCCGGCCAATTCCGGCCAGGCTCGCCAGATGCACGAGTTGGAAGAAGCCGCCGGAATAGGGAAAGCGCAGGGCGGTGGGTTTCAACAGGTCATCGCTGATGGCCACGTCCTTGAACCGCGCCGTGCCGCTGGCGCTGAGCGCCTGCCCGAACCCATCCCAGTCATCGAGAATTTCGACGCCCTCCGCGCCGGTCGGCACCAGCGCGCCGATAGGATTGCCCTCACCATCGGCCGCGCCCAGCGTGATCCAGTCGGCATAAAGCGAGCCGGTTGTGTAATATTTCTCGCCATTGAGCAGCCAGCCGTCGCCGTGGCGCACCAGCCGCGTCGACCAAGTGCCGATCTTGCCTTCGCCAAGCTCGGAAAAGCCGCTGCCGACAATTTCGCGGTTGCCCAGATGCTTGAGCCAGGCATCGCGCCACGGGCTGGCGGGCGCGTTCAGCACGTCCTCGGTGAAGCCGAGATGGCTGCGAAAGGCATTGGTGATGTTGGGGTCGGCTTCGGAAAGCTCGATCAGCAGGCCAAACAGTTCCGGTAGCGTGAAACCCAGGCCGTCATGCTCCACGGGCAGGCGGAGCGTTGAAAATCCGGCATCGCGCAGCCAGCCGATCTCCTCGCGCGGCAGGATGCGTTCGACATCGCGGGTCACCGCCCGCTCGCGAATACGCGCGAAGATGGGGCGGAATGGCGCGGCGAGGGTTTCGAAGCGGTCGGATGGGCCGGCGCCCCAGGCTTGGCTGATATTGGTCATGGCAATGATCCGGGATGCGCCGGCGGCAAGCCGCGCGGCTGGTAAACAATGTCAGGCTTTGCGCGACGCGCGAGGAAGAATTCCTTTGTGCTGGGCAAAGGAATTCTTCCCGCTGTGTCAGGCGGTGAAGTGAGCGTAGGCCAGGCTCCCAGCGATGCCTTCGGCACCGGTCGTATGGTCGGCGATGCGCTTGTCGTAGAGCGTGAGGTCGGGGGAGCTGACGACGCTGATATCGGGCAGGTCTTCGATGATTTGCGCCTGGAAATCGGCGAATTGCTGGAAGCGGGTGGCTGGATCGGTTTCGATGGCGGCGGCTTCGAGCAGGGCATCGGCGGCGGGGCTATTGTAGCCGGAGCCGTTGGTGAAGGGGATGCCGGGCTTGAAGTTCTTGCTCCAATAAAGGCGCTGCACGCCCACTGTCGGATCGAACAGATTGCTCATGCCGTGATAGGTGAAATCGAAATCGCGATCGGTATAGACGCGCTTGATATAGGTGGCGAAATCCTGCGAGCGCAGCGAGACCTCGACGCCAACCTTGGCCAGGGCCTGCTTGATATATTCGCCGCCGCGCTTGTAGAGGTCCTGCCCGCCGAGGGGATCGAGCGTGATGCGCTGGCGAATGCCGTCGGTGCCGCGCGGGAAGCCGGCCGCGTCGAGCAGACTCTCGGCCTTGGCCGTGTCGATGGCATAGGTCTTGAGATTGGGGACGAAATATTTGGCCAGCGAGGGAACGATAGGCCCCTCGATCACCGAGCCATAGCCGAAATTGACGGTCTGGTGGATGACCGATTTGTCGATGGTATGGGCGAAGGCCTGGCGAACGCGCACATCCTTGAAGAAGGGGTGTTCGAAGTTGAATTCGATGCGCGAGAGATTGTTCTTGTAGCCATAGCCGCGCCGCTCGATGGCGATATTGGGCAGCGTTTCGAAGCGGGCCAGATCGCTGAGCGGAATGGGTGTGCTGGCGCCGATATGGACCTCGCCGGTTTCCAGCGCGATGGCGCGAGCGGCCGGGTCAGTGATGAAGCGGATGATCAGGCGATCGAGATAGGGCCTTGGCGCATCCCAATAATTTTCGTTGCGGACGAACTCGACATGGCTGCCGCGCACCCATTCCTTGAAGATAAAGGGGCCGGTGCCGACCGGGGCATTGTTATGTGGGTTTTCGTCGACCTTGGTGCCTTCGTAGAGATGGCGCGGCACGATGGGGGTTTCCGAGGAGCCCAAGGCGGTCAGCAGGTATGGGGCTGGCTTGGCGAGCTTGAGGATGACCGTCAGATCGTCGGGAGTCTGGATATCGGAGACGGCGGCGAAGGTGACGCGGCCGCGCGGGTGGCCTTCCTTGATCGCGGCGAGCGAGAAGGCGACGTCGGCGGCGGTGAAGGGCTGGCCGTCATGCCATTTGACATTGGGGCGGAGGCCGAATGTGTAGGTCAGCCCGTCGGGCGCGACATCCCAGCTCGTGGCCAGCAGCGGCAATGGGTTGAGATCGAAATCATAGGTCAGCAGGCCTTCGCTGTGCTTGCCGGTGAAATCGGTGACGCCGGTATGCACGATGCCGGTGAGGGTCGGCGGCTCGCTGCCGGATAGCAGCACGAGCGTGCCGCCATGCTGGGGCGATTGGGCGAGGGTGGGGCGGGCCAACAGGCCGGCGCCGAGGGCGGCGGCGGATAGGCCGAGAAAATGGCGCCGGCGGGGTGTCCAGAGCGAGGACATGGGGAAATCTCCGGGAGGGACGTAAGGGTAGCGGCCGACGCGCGAGGAAGAATTGCTTTGCGGTTGGGCAAAGCAATTCTTCCGGCAGGGATCAGGCGACGGCGCTGAGTTTGGCTTGTTCGAAATCGTGCAGCAGGATGGCGATTTCGTAGCCGCGGCGTTTGAGCCAATGGGCGACGGTCTTGGCCCGGACGCCGAGCAGGTCATCGACCAGGATGACGCGGGCGCCGCGCACGGCGATGGTGCGATAGGCGACGCCGAGCAATTGGCCGCCTTCGGAGGAAATCGAGCGCGGCAGATGGCCGGCGGCGAACTCTTCGGGGGTGCGGACATCGAGGAAGTAGGTGGTGCGGTTCTTGTCGTTCACCCAGGCGTCGGCATTGGCCTGATCGATATAGAGCAGGCTATCGTCTTTGGAGAGGGTTTCGATATGCTCGGCGGCGAATTGCCTGGCCGTGTCGCTGGCCTCGCCATAGGCGGCGGTTTTGCCGGTTTCGAGCTTGAGGCCCGCATTGGTCCAGCCCTTGGTGCCGTCATCGAGATAGGCGACGAAATTGGGCACCCCGGCATCGATCAGCGTCTGGGCGCCGAGGATGGCGCGGGGCAGGCCGGCGCAGGAGACCAGAACTTTGGTGCTGGCCGAGGGGACCAGATCCTTGAAGCGCAGGACCAGTTCGGCGCCGGGGACGCTGACGGCGCCGGGGACGTGCTCCCTGGTGTATTCGGGCAGCGTGCGGCTATCGAGCACGATTACGTCTTCGCCCTTGTCGCGCAGGGCCTGGAGTTCGGTGGCGGTGACGACCGGGGTGCCCTTTTCGTCGCGGACCTTGGTGACGAAGGGGACGCCGGGAATGTCGAAAGTTGGCAGATTGTCGAGGCCACCTTCGATCCAGGCGGGAATGCCGCCTTCAAGGGCCTGGATATTGCTCCATCCGGCAGCGGCGAGGCGGGCGACGGCGGCTTGGGCCGTGCCCTTGCCGTCATCGACCAGTACCGTGCGCACGACGCGGCGCGGGATGAAGCGGTCGATTTCGGCGTCGAGCCGGTCGGCCGGTAGATTGGTGGCGAAAAGCGGGGAGGCGTAGCCGACATCCGCGGCGGGGCGAATGTCGAGGACTGCCAATTCGGCGCCATCGCCGAGCCAATCGATAAGGGTCTGCTTGCTGATCGTGCGATGGGTCATGCCGGAGCTCCTGTGGTCAAATGCTGCCTCGAGCATCCGGCTACTCGGCGGAATTCAAAAGAATGATTTTCTGTCAGTCGCGGAAAGCAAGCCTTTCGGCGCAATGCACATTTCGTCCTCGGCCCGGAAAGCCCCGATCAATTGCGCTAGACCTACGCTTAATACGCCGCCGTAAAACGCTGACGGATGAAGGTGTTCTGCTCCAGCGCATTGAGCACGGCGATGGCGAAATCGGCTTCCGAAATCCGGCTTTCGCCATCGTCGTCGCGCAGCAATTGATCGCCGCCGAGCCGAAAGCGCCCGGTGCGCTCGCCAGGTTTGATGGTGAGCGGCGGCGACACATAGGTCCAGTCCAGGTCATGCTCGCCCCGCTTGAGACTGCGCAGGATCTCGCGGTTGCGCAAAGTATGCGCCTTGTGGCCGGCCGGGTAGAAATCGCTATCGACCACATCGACGCCCGGACTGGCCTCGAGGCTCCCCACGCCACCCACGATGATCAGCCGCTTGACCCCCGCCTGCTTGACGCCAGCGAACAGGCCGTCATGGGCCTTGCGGATCAACTCGGCCGCGTCTTCCGCAGAGTAGTTGCGCAGGCCCGGGCTATAGGCACTGATCACCGCGTCGTGGCCTGCGGCGATCTTTGCGACATCGTCGGCATTGGCGATATCGGCCGAAAGCGCCGTCAGGTTAGGCTCTGGCGCCAGCTTGGCCGAGCGGGTAACCGCCGTGACGCGATGGCCGCGCGACAACGCCTCCTTGCGGATATTGCTGCCGATATTGCCGGACGCGCCGAAGACGACGATGGACATGATGGGTCTTTCTCTAATTCGGCCGCGAACGGCTAGCCTGCAAGCGCCGCGTCGGCGGCGAAATGTTCGGTGATGAAGGCTTTGACCGTGCGTGGCGCATGGCCGAGCAGTTCGGGCACTACGCGGGTGACCGTGGCCGCCCGGCCGGCGGCGATCAACGTACCGAACTGGGCAACGGCGCGATGCTCGAACCCATCACCCAGCAGCGGCGCGACGCTTCCCGAAGTCTCGGCAACTCCGATCGGCCGGTGCAGCACACGCGCCAGGATCCCGGCGATATCGCGGATCGAAACGGCTTCGTTGCCGGTGATGATCAGCGGCTTGTCCGCGACTCGTGGCGCCAGCAATTGATGCACGGCCACATCGGCAATGTCGCGGGCGTCGATATAGGCGACGCGGGCTGTGCCATGTCGCGCATTGAGCACTTGGCCAGTCATGGCCTGCCTGATCGTGTTGAGGAGTGCGACCTGCATCCAGGCATTGGGACGGATGCAGACATGTTCGATACTGAGGCCGCGTAGATGCCATTCGACCGCCGCATGGGCGTCGCCCGAAATCGAGACGCCCGGCGGATCGATGGTCCAGTCGGACCCCGAAATTTTGACGATGCGTGAGCCGCCCTCGATAGCGGCGGCGCCGGCCGCGGCGATCTGTTCCTCGACTAGGCTTTCGCTGATCGGGGACAGCAGGAAAAGCTTGCGGGTGCCGGCCAGCGCTTTATGCAACGAATCCCGATCGGCGAAATCGCCTGGAGCAATCTCGACCCTGGCGCCGAACAAGGCCCGCGCCGCTTCGGGCCTCCGGGTGAAGACCCGGACGCGCTGGTTCTGTTCGAGCAACCTTGCGGTTACCAATTGGCCCAGCCGCCCGGTGGCCCCGGTCACCAGGATCGGGGCGCTCATGCCGCATTGCGGCGTGTAGCCGCCTCCAGGGGAGCCGGCGCGAACCAGCCTGCCACGTCGAAATCAGCCGGGATAAAACCCCATTCGAGCAGGAAGGTCTTGAAATGGGCGAAGGCCACTGCCTGCTCGTCATCCAAGGTCAGAGCAAGATGGCGATGCACATCTGGCCCGTTGGCGGCCCAGACGGCGTCCTCGCCGACACCGATCTCGTTGGCGATCAGCCGTACTGCATCATGCGGGTGTGCCTCGGCCCAGCCCGCAACGCGGCCGACAATGGCGACGAGATCAGCCACGAGGTCCGGGGGCTGCTCGAGAAAGAGCGCATCGACTGTCAGCGGACGCGGCGTGCCATTGTTGACGCGAATGCGTGGATCGGGATGGAAGCCGAATTCGGACACGACGACTGCGCCAATCTGGTTGGCCAGCACCAGTCCCTCGGCGCCCTTGACGAAAAAGGCGTCGATCCGGCCGCTGGCCAAGGCTAGCAGCTCTTCGCCATAGGGATAGCGGCGTTTGAGACCGAGGAAGGCCGCATTGCCGGTCTCGATCAAACTGGCTTCCGGGCTGTCGAGATAGATCAGTTCCACATCGGTGTGAGACAGCCCCTCGAGCGAAAGCGCGGAGACAATGCCCTTGAGCGCGGTGGCGCGCTGGAAATCGATGCGCTCGCCCGGCTTGCGCGGCACGCCAATGCGGCGGCCCCTAAGGTCGCTGCCTTTGGCGATGCCGGAGCCGGGCAGGGCGATGATGGCCTGGAATTCGTCGGTTGTGGTTACGCCGACGACCTGCGTCTGCCGCCCGCCCGAACGGGCCCAGAGCGGCGGAATATTGCCGCCCTGGCGGAACGAGAAATCCAGCGCATGGGTGAAATGGCTCTCCCGCACCGCGGGATCCTTGCTATCGCGGATCGAGCGAACGCCGACGCCCGCCTCCTTGAACTGCTGTTCCACCCAGCCGAGCTGGTAGGCGATGGAGAGCGGGGTGGGCGCGGGGCAGCGGGTATACCAGACTGATTGGCTCATCAGGGGCTCCGATCACGCGCTGCCGACGACGGCGAGGCGGGGTGGCAGGTGCGTGCGCACCGGAACGGGCTCAAGCGGCGTGGCGCTTGCCGCGGCGTGCCGGCCCAATGCCGCCTTGGCCAGAATGATGCGGATCATGTTGTTCTGCGGCGCATGCGCCTTGCCCGAAAGGGCATCGCGATGGTGGCGCTCCAGCGGATTGTCGCGGCTGATGCCGGGATTGCCGCCCAGATCGAGCGCCAGCGTCGTCACCGCGATGGCATTCTCGATCACCACATGCTTGACCGCCGCGGCGTCGGGGCCGAATGGACGCCCGTTGTCATAATCCTCGGCGATCGATCGCAGCAGGCGCCGGTTGGTGGTGAGCCAGACTTCGATCTGACCCAACCCATCCTGGATGCGGGGCAGGGTGGATAGCGGCGCGCCCAGGCTTGCCGGGGCGCGGGTCGTGGTGAATTCGATCAGCCAGTCGCGGGCACCGCGCGCCGCGCCATCATAAATCGCCGGTACCAGCGAAAAATACCAGGCACCCTGACGTTCATCGCGCCTGAGCCCTTCGCTGGCCGGCGCGATGTCAATAACGTCTTCAAGTGGGATAGCAACATCGTCGAGGATGAGGTCATCGCTATTGGTGGCGCGCATGCCGGTGGCATTCCAGGTCTTCTCGACGCGAATGCCATCGGCATCGGTCGGCACGAGGAACGAGCCAAGACGTGGCTCGGGCTCGTCGGTGATGGCGAGCACGGCAACCCATTTCAGCAGCGGAATGCCGGTGGCATAGGTCTTGTGGCCTGTGATGCGCCACTGATTGCCCACCTTGCGGGCAATGGTTTCGGGTGGCGAACCATGCGAGGGCGAGCCGACGCGAGGCTCGACCTGAGCGGCATTGAGCAGCGCCACCCCGTCGCGATTGGCCTTGGTGACCCGCTCGATCAAGTGGTCCGGCCACTTGCCGGAGGCGCGCATGGAATAGTGCTGGCTGTAATGCATGGCCAGCACCAGGGCGGTGGAGGGTTCGCCTCGCGCTACCGACGAAACCACCGCCAGCGCCTCGCTCAACCCGCCGCCCAGCCCGCCATGCTCGGTGGCTGTCACCAGACCCAGAAGGCCCGCCTCATAGAGTGCGTCGAAATTGGCGAAAGGAAAATCGCCAGTTTCGTCATAATGCCGGGCGGTCAGGGCAAACCGTTTGCCCAATTGCTCCGCCTTTTCCAGGTAGGGCGCGAAATCCGTGGTCATGGCTGGCTCCGTTCAGGCGACAGCGCGGGCGTCGAGCGCGTCATAGGGACGGCGATCGACCCAGTCGTTGATGTCGAAATTGGCCTTGAGGAACCCCCATTCATGCAGGAAATCCTTGTAGTGGCCGATGGCGTCGATCAACTCGGGCTCAAGCCCTATGCCGAGATGGCGATGCAGCTCGGGGCCGTTGGCAGCCGCGACTACTTCCTCGGAGGCTCCAACTTCCCTAGCCACGAAGCGACGCACGTCGTCGGGATGCGTTTCAGCCCAGGCACTGGCCTGCTGCAGCGTGCCGATCAGCTTGGTGACGAGGTCGGGCCGGTCCTCGGCGAGGCGCTCGTCAACAGTCAGCACCCGCGGCGAGCCGGAATTAATGCGGATTTTCGGATCGGGATGGAAACCGAACTCGGCCACGGTGTGGGTAGCAAACAGGTTCGCGACGCTGATGCCCGGCGTGCCCTTCACATAAATTGCATCGACCTCGCTGCGCAGCAGCGCCGCGATTTCGGCGCCATAAGCCTGGCGATTGCGCAGACCATAGAGCTGCGGCCCCTCGCGCCCGTCCAGCACGGAATCGGTCAGATGGATATCGACGATCTCGACTTGTTTGTGCGAGAGCCCTTCCAGCGAGAGCGCCGAAACCAGTCCCTTGAGCGCGGTCGCATGCATGAAATCGACAATGCCTTCGGGGCGGCGCGCCACGCCGAAGCGGCGGCCGACGAGGTCCTTCGTCGTCTTGATGCCGGTCTCAGGCAGGGTGATGATGGCCTGGAATTCGTCGGTCCACGTGATGCCGACCAGCCGGGTTGGATTGCCTTCCGAACGGGCGCGGATCGGCGGCACATTGCCGCCATGGCGGAAGGAATAGCTCAGGTGATGATCGAAATGGCTGGACCGAACGGCGCGATCCTTGCTGTCGATGATCGAGTTAAGCTTGATGCCTTCGCGCGCAAAGGTCTCATCAAGCAGGCCTAGTTGCACTGCGAGCCCCACCGGCGTAGGCACCGGGCAGCGCGTGTACCAGATTTCCGAAATTGCATTCTTGAGCGTCATCATGCCTCTCCGTCGGTGATGGCCGTCGCTGCCGGCCGCTGCGTCTCAATCCAGCCGAAGAGCATTTTCCAAGCCCTGCAGTGCAGAGAGTTGAAAATTGCTCACCCACCCTTGGATTGGCAAAAACTTGCTTACAGAAGATCATATTCGCCTGATTGAGGAAGCTAGTTCCTGAAAAGCCGTAATGACAGGATGGATTTTCTGAAACACGTTTGACAAAGCCTATAAAGTTAGTCAACAATAAAATTCAGGAGCTGCGAACCGCCCCGGCTTGTCGCAGCAACCGGCCGTTCCCGGCCATTCGAAGCACATCAAGAGAGCTTGCTTATGTCAGCGCTGGCCAGAACCGCCCGATCGTTGCGGCGAACGTTGTTGCAGGCTATCCCCACCGTTCTGGGGATCATCATCCTCAACTTCTTCCTGCTGCAACTGGCCCCTGGCGACGCGGCCGACCTGATGGCCGGGGAGGCGGGTTCTGCCACCGCAGAATCCATGGCTGCATTGCGGACCCGCTTCGGGCTCGACAATCCAGTGTTGGTCCAGCTCGCCAATTATCTCAACAATCTCGCCCATTTCAGCCTAGGGTTTTCACCGCGCTATGGCATGCCGGTCATGGACCTGATCGGCCAGCGCCTGCCGGGCACGCTGACTCTGATGGCCATGGCGCTGGCCATCGCCATCCTGATCGGCCTTGCCCTGGGTTCGGTCATGTCCTTCTTCGCCGGCCGCCTGCCGGACCGGTTGCTGTCGATCTTCTCGCTGCTGTTCTATTCAATTCCCGGCTTCTGGATCGGGCTGATGCTAATCGTGCTGTTCTCGGTAACGCTGGGTTGGCTGCCCAGCGGCGGGGCAGGGACCATCGGCTCCAACCTCACGGGGTGGGCCGCTATCGTCGACAAGGCACGCTATATGGTGCTGCCCGCCACTTCGCTGGCGCTGTTTTACGTTGCCATCTACGCCCGTCTGACCCGCGCCGCCATGCTGGAAGTCCGCAGCCAGGACTTCGTGCGCACCGCTTACGCCAAGGGGCTTTCGCCCGTTGCGGTGACTCTGCGCCACGTGTTGCGCAATGCGCTCATTCCCATCACCACCATGGCTGGCATGCATATCGGCGGCATGCTGGGCGGGGCTGTGGTGGTCGAGACGGTCTATAGCTGGCCAGGTCTGGGCCGGCTCGCCTTCGAGGCCGTGATGGGCCGCGACTACACGGTTCTGCTCGGCATTCTGTTGCTGTCCTCGCTGCTGGTGATTTTCGCCAATGCGGTGGTGGACCTGCTGCAGACCTGGCTCGACCCACGGATTGGAGAACACTGATGTCCACGACCGATCTCGGCGTTGGCGCCGTTCCGGCCAGGCCGGAGGCTCCGGCCAAGCCCGAATGGCACAATCTGCGAGCCCCCGATGCGCGCACCACGCTCACTGCCACCGTTACCGTCCCGGCCGGCTGGCGTGAACTGAGGCTGTTCCTGCGCAATCCCAATGCGCTGTTCGGCCTGGTCTTCCTGGGCATCATGGTCGTCATCGCGCTGATTGCCCCCCTTATCTTCCCCGGCGATCCGCTGGGCATGGTGACCAAGCCTTTCCTGTGGCCCGGGCAAGACGCCGCCTATCCCCTGGGCAGCGATTCCATGGGCCGCGACGTGCTGGCCGGCATTGTCCACGGCTCGCGCATTTCCCTGTTCGTGGGGCTTGCCGCCACTGCGCTGGGCCTGACCGTCGGCGTACTGGTCGGGGCGACTGCCGGCTATTTTGGCGGCTGGGTCGATGACGTGCTGGTGCGCATCATCGAGATATTCCAGACGCTGCCGAACTTCGTGCTGCTTGTCGTGCTGGTCGCCATCCTGCAGCCCTCCGCACTGACCGTGACCATCGCCATCGCCATTGTCAGCTGGCCCATGGTGGCGCGCCTGACCCGTGCCGAATTCCGCGCCATTCGCGAGAAGGATTACGTCATGGCCGCCCGTAGCCTGGGCTTCGGCAATGCCCGCATCATCTTCCAGGAAGTGCTGCCCAATGCTCTACCGCCGCTGATCGTCACCGCCTCGGTCATGGTGGCAACGGCCATCCTGATGGAATCGGCGCTGAGCTTCATGGGGCTGGGCGATCCCAACGTGGTCAGCTGGGGCTCGATGATCGGCAGCGGCCGTGAGCTGATCCGCACCGCCTGGTATCTGACGCTGCTGCCGGGTCTTGCCATCGTCTTCACCGTGCTGGCGCTCAACCTGATCGGCGATGGCCTTAACGACGCCCTCAATCCACGCTTTTCGGAGGAACGGGCATGAACGCGATCACCCCGACGCTGGCGCAGTCCCGCCCAGCCAATACCAGCCGCCTGCTGGACGTCGAAGATCTCACCATCCGTTTCGGCACAACCGATCCGGTCAAACGGCTGAACTTTCACATCGACCGCGGCGAGACGCTGGCCGTGGTGGGCGAATCCGGCTCCGGCAAATCGCTGAGCGCCCTGGCGCTGATGCGCCTGCTACCCCGCAACGCCCGGATTCCCAATGGCCGCATCAGTTTCGAAGGCCAGGACCTGCTGGCCCTCTCCGAACGTGACATGCGCAAGGTGCGCGGCCGCGACATCGCCATGATCTTTCAGGAGCCGATGACCTCGCTCAATCCGGTGGCGAGCATCGGCAACCAGATCGTCGAAGTGCTGCGCCTGCATGAAAAACTGTCGCACAAGGCGGCGCGCGAACGGGCCATCGAACTGCTTGATCTGGTGAAAATCCCCGAGCCGGCCAAACGCGTCGATGATTTCCCCCATCAGCTCTCCGGCGGCCAGCGCCAGCGCGTGATGATCGCCATGGCCGTGGCCTGCAGGCCCAAGCTGCTCATCGCTGACGAGCCCACCACCGCACTCGACGCAACGATCCAGGCGCAGATTCTCGAACTGCTCGATGAATTGCGCCACAAGCTGTCCATGGGCCTGCTGCTCATCACCCACGATCTGGGCCTGGTGTCGCGCTGGAGCGATCGGGTCGTGGTCATGTATCACGGCGACAAGCTGGAAGAGCTGGCGACGCCCGACCTGTTCCGGCCCGGCCGGCATCCCTATACGAGCGGTCTGACCCAGGCCTCCATTCGGCTCGACGAGGAAGTGCACTACTCCGCCCAGTCACTCGCCGAGGTGCGTGTGGTGCGCGGCGCCGATGGCCGCAATGTCTACGACGTGAAGCCGCCGGCAAAACGCCTGCCAACGACGCCTGCCACTGCCGAACCCCTGCTGGCCGTGCGCGACCTCTCGGTGACCTACCAGACCAGACAGCGCGCCAATCGGGCGCTCGACAATGTCTCGCTGACTCTCGCCAAGGGCGAAACCCTCGGCATTGTGGGCGAATCCGGCAGCGGCAAGTCGACCCTCTCCAAGGCCATCATGCGACTGGTCAATACCCAGCAGGGCAGCATCGTCTTCCAAGGCCGGGACATTACCGCGCTCTCGCCCAATCAGCTGCAGCCGGTGCGGCGCGACCTGCAGATGATCTTCCAGGATCCGTTTGGCTCGCTCAATCCGCGCAAGACCATCCGCGACATTCTTGAGGCGCCACTGATCGTGCACGGCGTCAGGGACGCTGCGGAACGCCGCCGCCGTCTCAACGAAACCTTCGAGCATGTTCGCCTGCCGTCCAATGTCGCCGATCGCTACCCGCATGAATTTTCCGGCGGGCAGCGCCAGCGCATCGGCATTGCCCGCGCGCTGATCCTGCGGCCGTCGCTCGTCATCTGCGACGAACCGGTCTCGGCGCTTGACGTCTCGATCCAGGCGCAGATTCTCAATCTGCTGGTCGACCTCAAGACCTCGCTGGGTCTATCCTACCTCTTCATCTCGCACGATCTTGCCGTGGTCCAGTACGTCTCAGACCGGGTGATCGTGATGAAGGATGCCCGGATCGTCGAGGAGAGCGACCACAGGACCATCTGGCGGTCGCCGAAAACCGACTATACCCGCGCGCTGATCGCCGCGGCCAATGACAAGGGTGGTGCCCGCGTGGCCCATCCGCGTGCAGCACGCGAACTCGCCGCCACTTAACGGCACATTTCGCTTCTATCCCCACAAGACGCAGCCGCGTCGCTTAGCTTACGGAGAATAGCAATGGTCGACTACCGTTACCTCGGGCGCAGCGCCCTCAAGGTGTCGCCAATCACCCTCGGCAGCATGATGTTTGGCAACCAGACGCCCGACGATGTTGCGTTCCGCATCATCGACAAGGCACATGACCAAGGCATCAATTTCATCGATACCGCCGACGTCTATCATGACGGCAAATCCGAGCAGGTGGTCGGCCAGGGCATCAAGGCCAATCGCGACGACTGGGTCGTGGCCACCAAATTCGTCAATTCGCGCAGCAAGAACCCCAACAAGGGCGGCTATTCGCGCAAATGGGTCTTCGAAACGGTCGAAAACAGCCTGCGTAATCTCAAGACCGATTATATCGACATCATCTATTTCCACCGCGCCGTGTTCGATGCCTCGCTGGAAGAGCCAGTGCGGGCGATTGCCGACCTGATCAAGGCCGGCAAGCTGCGCTATTTCGGCGTCTCGAACTTCCGCGGCTGGCGCATTGCCGAAGTGGCCTATCTGGCCGACCAGCTCGGCATTGACCGCCCGATCGCCAGCCAGCCGCTCTACAACATCGTCAATCGCACCGCCGAGGCCGAGCAATTGCCGGCCGCCGTGGCCAATGGCCTGGGCAATGTTTCCTATAGCCCGCTGGCGCGCGGCATCCTGACCGGCAAATACAATATCGGCGAGGCACCAGGCGCCGATACCCGCGCCGGCCGCGGCGACAAGCGCATGCATGATGTGGAATTCCGCGAGGAATCCATCGCCATCGCGAAGCAAGTTGCCGCCCATGCCGAAGCCAAGGGCATCGCCGCCGCCGATTTCGCGCTGGCCTGGGTGCTGAACAACCAGCTCATCACCTCGGCCATTGCCGGTCCGCGCACCGAAGAGCAGTGGGATGGCTATATCCGGGCGCTCGACGTCAAGCTCGATGCCGAAGATGAAGCGCTGGTCGATCGCCTGGTCGCAACCGGCCATCCCTCGACGCCCGGCTTCACCGATCCGGGCCACCCCATCGAAGGTCGCGTCGCCCGCTCCGCCGCCGGCACCGCCCAGGTCATTCCCCTGAGCCGGACCCAGAAGGTCGCGTAAGCGCCAAACGTTTGAATATGAAAGGCCCGCGGAGCAATCTGCGGGCCTTTTGCTATGCTGCCTTGGCCGGCGCGAAACTACGAACTATCCGCTTATTCGGCGGCCTGTGCCTGCGTCTTGCGCAGGGCCAGGAGGCGCCGCGCATTGCCACCGGCGACCAGCCGCTGCTCGGCTTCGTTCAGACCCGCTTCGGCAAGATTGGCGGCCAGGCTTTCCGCCTGCAGCGCCGGCAAGATCGGCCAATCGGTGCCGGCTAGCACGCGCTCGGCGCCAAAGAAACCCACCAGCAGGCGCACGATGGCCGGATCGGCGCCCATCGTGTCGAAATAGATATTGGGACGCGGCTGCCGCTGCCGCTCTGTGCGACCATAGATGCCACCACGCGCCGCCTGCACGACACCCCCCAGGCCAAGCGTCGCGAACACCAGATGCAGATCGGGCAGGTCGTCGAGAATGGACGACTGGATGATGGACAGGAACGCCACCCCATTCATCAAGCCGCGGCCCAGCGAATTGCCCAGCATGCCGGCCCCGGCGATCAGCACATCAGAATTGGGATGGGCCACCGGATGCACGAAGACCGGCACGCGGTGACGCGCCGCCACCTCGAGCGTCGGCCGGGCCGATGGGTCGGCCAGGAACTTACCCCCGCGCGAGGAGTCGATGACGAGGCCAGAGAGCCCCAGATCGACGATGGCCCGTTCGGCTTCTCGCGCACCTGCCTCACCGGCAAACACGTCGGTGACGGCGAAGGCCGCCAGCGACGGCTCGGTCGCGATCAGGCTCGCAAGCCAGTCATTGGCCTCGGCGATAGCGCCGAAATCCACCGGGCCCTCGGTGCCGAACAGGCTTTCGATAGTCGCTGTGACCACTGCCAGCGACACCCCGGCCGCCTTGAATTCATCGACCAATGCGGCCGGCGTCGTGATCTTGCGGAAGATCTCGGGCGAGAACGAACCGGCCGGCTTGGCATATTTGCCACCCGCGCCCCAGGCTGGCGGCCAGAGATGGGTATGGATATCGACGATATCGAGCGACGTACTCATTCTGCGGCGACCTTCCTTGCTTCGCGTTCGGCAATGCCGGCCTTGACCAGCGGCACGACATCGCGGCCATAGGTCACCGTGTCGGCGGTGGGATAAAAGCCGCGCACCAGGAAGTTGGAAATGCCGGCGTCGTAATAGTCGAGCATGGCTTCGGCCACCTGTTCGGGATTGCCGACCAAAGCGGTGGAATTGCCGCCGGCGCCGCTGGCTTCGGCCACTTCGGTCCATAGCCGCTTGTCGAGCACCTTGCCGCGCTTGGCCGCTTCCCGCAGGCGGACCGACCCGACATTGGCCGGTAGCTTCTCGCCATTGCCGCCCGCCTGCCGTGCCACGCCGGCCTTTACCTTTTCGAGGATGTCGGCGGCATTGGACCAAGCCTGGTCCTCGGTCTCGGCGACAATGGTGCGGAAAGCCAGCGTGAAGCGGATGGCATTGGGATCGCGGCCATTGGCAATGGCGGCGGCGCGCACCTTGGCAATGGTTTCGCGCGTGCCATCGAGCGGTTCGCCCCATAGCGCATAGATATCGGCATGCTTGCCGGCTACCGCGATGGCCGCGTCCGACGAGCCGCCGAACGAAATCGGAATGCGCGGCTTTTGGAACGGTTTCACCTGGCTGAAAGCGCCCTTGAACTTGTAGAACCGCCCCTCATGGTCGAACGGAGCGTCGCTCTCCCAGACCTTCTTGAGCACCTCGATATATTCGTCGGTGCGGGCATAGCGGGTGTCGTGATCCTCGAAATCGCCGTCCCGCGCCTGATCGGCATCGGAGCCGCCGGTGATGATGTGGACCCAAACCCGGCCCTCGGAAAACTGGTCCAGCGTCGCCAATTGCCGCGCACCCAGCGTCGGCGCCATCAGGCCCGGGCGATGCGCGAGTAGGGCGCCGATCCGCTCGGTCTGGCCGAACACATAGGCGGCGATCTGGTTGTTATCCGGCCATTGCGCAAACTGCCCGATCAGCAGCCGGTCGATCCCGGCCGCCTCCGCCGCCTGCACGTGATTGCTTATATAGGTCTTGTCGATCACCGGGCCGCTCGTGGGCACGATGTCGGAGCCCTCGCGATTGGAAGTGTGACCGATAAATTCGGATGCCATTGGAAAGCTCCTGGTGATTGGCTCAGCCGCTGATGAAGCCGAAGGCGATGGCGAGCGCGAAGACAAAGGCCAGGCTCGTGCCGGCCAGCACCAGCAGTTCGGCAGCCTTTCTACGCATGACAATGCGGGGATTGATCGCAATGCGCGATTTGCCGGTTTCGATCACGGTCATGGTTCACCTCGTGTGCGGGGTTTAAGTCTATTCAATTGATAGAGATTGTCGATTGCGTTTTCGGACGCCGACGCGGAGCGACATTTCGGCACTCTGCCGGGACGCAGAAAATCTTTCGCCTGAACGGCGCGTGGTGCCTCGGGTCGCCAACCCGCCTCGGCACGCCTCGCCGCCATATTATTCTCCCCAGGCGCCGCGTCGCACCCGCGCTTTTTCTCCGGTGTCGAAACGGCAGCAATCTAGTATCTCGATTAAATTACTAGAGATTATATGCTTTAAGCCGCCTCCCCGATTTGGGTGGCCAAGATCATCTGCGGCCCGTGCCTGAGCCAGGCCGCATCAACGGGGAATACTTCTGATGTCGATCCGCAACCCGCGCATATTGCCGCTCACCCGCCGCGCGTTCCTGTTGTCCACGGCTGCCATCGCTGCGGTTACTGCCTGGTCCGGGCCGTCCTTTGCACAGAGCGAGCCCGTGCAGGGCGGCAGCATCTCCATCAATATCGGCACCGAGCCTCCCGTGCTGGTGCTCATCGCCCACAGCGCCGGCGCCGCTTATTACATCAGCGGCAAGGCCACCGAGAGCCTTTTGACCTATGACGAGGATTTCAATCCGCAGCCGCTGCTGGCCACCGAATGGACCGTCGCCGAGGATGGCCTGCGCTATTGGTTCAAGCTGCGCGAGGGCGTGAAGTGGCATGACGGCGAGGATTTCACCGCCGAAGACGTCGCCTTCTCAATCCTGGCGCTCAAGGAGCATCATCCCCGCGGTCGCGCCACCTTTGCCTCGGTCGAACAGGCGAATGTGCTGGCACCCAACGAGGTCGAACTGATCCTCTCCAAGCCCGCGCCATTCCTGCTCAGCGCCTTTGCCAGCTTCGAAGCGCCGATCGTGCCCAAGCATCTCTATGAAGGCACCAATATTCCCGAGAACCCGCACAATGCGGCGCCGATCGGCACCGGACCCTATAAATTCGTCGAGTGGGTGCGCGGCAGCCACGCCCTGTTCACCCGTAACGAGAATTATTGGGGCGCCCCCAAGCCTCATCTTGACCAGATCATCTTCCGCTTCATTATCGATCCGGCCGCTGCCGTCGCCGCCATCGAAACCGGCGAAGTTCAGGTCTCGACCACCAATATTCCGCTGACCGATGTCGAGCGCCTCAAGGCCAATCCGAACCTGGTGGTCGATACCCGCCCTGCGCCTTATTCCCCCAGTATTGCCCGCGCCGAATTCAATCTCGAAAATCCCTATCTGGCCGATATCAAGGTGCGCCACGCCATTGCCCATGCGGTGGACAAGGACTTCATCGTCAACACCATCTATCTCGGCTACGCCACCCGCCTTGATGGCCCGGTCAGCCCCGATCTCACCCGCTTCTTCACGCCCGATCTGCCCAAATACGAGTTCGATCCGGCCAAGGCCGATGCCCTGCTCGACGAGGCCGGCTATCCCAAGGGCGCCGATGGCTGGCGCTTCAAGCTGTTCATCGACCCGACCCAGCCCTCGGGCCCGCCCAAGCAGACCGCCGAATATTTCGCCCAGGCCCTCGCCAAGGTCGGCATCCAGGTCGAGCTGCGCACGCAGGATTTCGCCACCTTCGTCAAGCGCGTGTTCACCGATCGCGATTTCGACATCGCCATCGAGGGCATGAGCAATCTTTATGATCCTACCGTGGGCATCCAGCGGCTTTACTGGTCCAAGAATTTCAAGCCCGGCGTGCCCTTCACCAATGGCTCGAAATATTCCAACCCCGAAGTCGACCGCCTGCTCGAAGCGGCGGCCGTCGAGGTCGATCAGGCCAAGCGCGTCGAGCTGTTCAACCAGTTCCAGCGCATCGTGGTGGAAGATCTGCCCACGCTCGATATCGTCACGCCCGCCGTGCTCACCATCTATGACAAGCGCGTGCAGAACCTGAAGGTGGGCGTCGAGGACCTATGGAGCAACGGCGCCGACATCTGGCTGCAGCAATGATCGGAGCGCGCTGAACCATGACCTCCCTCCTTAAAGAACGCCCAATCCAACCCCGGCCCTCGCGTGAGGACTTGCTGTCGCGAGTGCCGGCATTGGTGGCCGAGATCGCCAAGGGCGCGGCCCAGCGCGATCTCGACCGGCAATTGCCATTCGAGGCTTTCCGCCTGTTCCGGGAGTCGGGGCTCAGCGCGCTGCGCGTTCCGGTCGCCCTGGGCGGACCGGGCGGCTCGGTCGTCGACTATATCGAACTGATCGCCGCCATTGGCGCGGCCGGTTCCAACGTCGCCCACGCCCTGCGCTCGCATTTCAACTATGTCGAGAACGTCGTCCTCAGCGCGCCCACCCAGCGGGACGCCGGGGCCATCGAGCTGATCCTGGCCGGCAAGCTGTTTGCCGGCGCCCATACCGAACAGGGCACGGCCCGGCCGGGAGAGGTTACCACTACCATCGTTCGCCAGGGCGACAGCTTCCGCCTCAATGGCCGAAAATGGTACGCCACCGGCACGGCCTTTGCCGATTTCGCCTCGTTCAGCGCGCTCGATGAAGGCGGACAGATTGTTGGGGTGCTGCTGCCGGTCGATCGTCCGGGCATTCAGATTCTGGACGATTGGGACGGCATGGGCCAGCGCCTCACCGCCAGTGGTGGCGTCATCCTCGACAATGTCGAAGTGTTCCCGCACGAATTCGCCCGCCGTAGCCTCGAAAATCTCGTCGGTCGTCACTGCTCGACGCTCCGCCAGCTTCACTTGGCGGCCAGCGCCGGCGGCGCCGTGCGCAACGTGTTGGCCGATGGCTTGGACTATGTACGCAAGCAGGCCCGCTCCGCCGCCCACAGCACCGCGGAAACCGCCCGCCAAGACCATTTCGTGCAACAGGTGATCGGCGAGATCGCCGCCAACTCCCTGGCCATCGATGCCCTGCTGGCCGAAGGCGCTCGCGCCCTCGATCACACGGTCGCGGCCTTCGCGACGAATGACGAGGCCCAGATCGAAGCGTCGCTGCTCGCCAGCGCGCTCACCACGGCACGGGTGCAGATCGTCCTGGGCCAGCTCGGCCCCCGCACCGCCGAGCGCATGTTCGAACTGGGTGGCGGCTCGGTCACCTCGCGCAAATACAATTTCGATCGCCACTGGCGCAATATCCGCACCGTGCTCAATCACAATCCGCTGCTGCACAAATCCCGCATCGTCGGCGATTACCTGCTGAACGGCACGACGACCCACCTCAAGGAAGGCAAGGTCTTCTAGGCGCTCATACGGATCTGGCCAGGCCGGCATGTCTTTCGCAGGGGCTTCTCCCGAACTGAGGCGAGAAAAGTGCCGGCTGCACATTGCCGCCCGGCGCCTGCAACGCTATCTGGTGCGCGACACAAGCGGTCCCTCCGCGAACACAAGGCGCATTCCGGCATGATTCCAGATTTCCTCGTCACCCATTCCGGTGGCTTCCATGCCGATGAATTGCTGTCCAGCGTCATCCTGACCCGGCTTTTTCCGCAGGCGCGGCTGGTCCGCAGCCGGGCGCCGGAGTGGATCACGGCCGGAGCCGATCGCGTCATTTATGATGTGGGCGGCGCCTATGATGCAGCGGCGCAGATATTCGATCACCATCAGCGCGGCGCTCCGCTACGCGAGGATGGTCAGCCTTATTCCTCGTTTGGCCTGATCTGGAAGCATTTCGGCCGCGATTATCTTGCCGCTTCAGGCCTTCCTGAGGCCCATATCGAAGTGGTGCATGCGGCGTTCGATGGCAGCTTCGTGCTGCCGATCGATCTGGTGGACAATGGTGCGCTGAGCCCATCGGGGCCGCTGACGGGGTTGACCCTGCCGGCATTGCTGGAAACCCTCAAACCGGTTTTTGACGAGACTGACCCCGAGGCCGAGGATCGCAGCTTCCACGCTGCCCTGGCCATTGCGCGCAGTTTCGTTGAAGCCAGAATAGCGCGGAGTGCCGCAAAGTTGCGGGCCGAGGCGTTGGTAGAGCAGGCCATCGAGACCGCAGGGCAGGGGCGTGTACTGGAACTGCCCATGGGCATGCCGTTCCGTCCGGCTATCGTAAAGGCCGGTGCCGATCACCTGTTGTTCGTCGTGCATCCGCGCGACAAGGATTGGTGCCTGACCACGATCCGGCAGGCCGATGAAGGCTTTGAGGTGCGGGCCGATCTGCCGGCCGCCTGGGCCGGCTTGACCAATGGCGATCTGGAGGCCGCCTGCGGCGTGGTGGGCGCGAGCTTCTGCCACAATGGCCGCTTCATCGCCGCCGCCAAGACCCGTGAAGCGGCTTTGGCCATGGCCGACATTGCGGTGCGGGAGGCGGGCGCTCTGGAAGCCCTCGCCAGTTGAGGCAGAGGGCACATCGCTAGGTGCCGAGGAATTCCAGCGCCTTGTTCACGAATGCCTCGTGGTACTGGAAAATCGCCGTGTGCCCGCCATCCGCGTAGAGAACCAGTTCGGCATTGGGAAAGCGCTTTGACATGTCGATCGAGTTGCTGGTGGGCACCATCCGGTCCTGATCGCCATTCACCACGAGCACTGGCTGCGTTACGCGTGACAGGTCAGCAGGTCGCTCCAATCCAAAGGCATGCACGGCCCTGAGCTGCCGGTAGAAGGCACCAAGCGAGATGGCTTTATCGCGATTGGCGGTCCGCTCCTTCAAGCGCTGCAGGAACGCGCCCGCCGCCTTCTTGCCATTGGGGGTCTGGCTAAAGAACAGGTAGTTCTTGGGATCCTTGAAGGTCAGTGCGGCGCGGAGCATGTCGAAAATGGTGATCTGGGTCACCTTGTCGATGCCGCTGCCGCCGGCTGGCCCGGTGCCCGCCAGGATGATTTTGCGAACGAGCTGCGGCTCCAGCTGCACAATCTTCTGGGTGATGAAGCCACCCAGCGAAAGCCCCAGCAGATCGACCTGCGTGAAGCCAAGCGCCCGGATGAAGGCGATCGCGTCGCGGGCCATGGCCTCGATCGTATCGGGAACCTTGCCCTCCGATGCGCCGACGCCGCGATTGTCGAAGGTAATGACATGGCGTTTTGCCGCGATGCCATCGACCACCCTTGGGTCCCAATTGTCCAGAACCGCCGTCAGATGGGTGAGAAAGATCACTGGCACGCCTGTCTTGGGTCCGAGCTCCCGATAAGCGAATATCGTGCCGCCGACATTGATCGTGCTGGTCGGTACGTCCTGATGCTTCATGACAATTTGTCCTTGGCTGGCTGGCCTTGATGGGGCGCGAGCATTTGCTTTGCCGCCGCCGCACCAGCGACAAGAATGCGGTCCGAGAGTTCGGCCCCCTCCACGGCGCGCGACAGCTCAAGCGCGCCGATCAGGGTCGCAAAAATGCCAAAGGCCACATCTTCGCGCTCGCTGGCATCGCCTGGAAGCTGTGCCGCAACGAGGCGGATGAGCTTCAGGACATGCTCGGTATATACCTCGCGCGTTTCGGCGGGCTCTCGCGCGATTTCCGGCAAGAGTGCGGCTGAAGCGCAGCCTGTGCCCGGATTGTCGCGGTGCTCTGCCGATAGGTAAGCGTCGATGGCCAGTGGTAGCCCGCCGGCTTCCAGCAGGTCGCGTGTCTGGTCCGACTGATCCTTGAGCGCTGCCGCGAGGGTTTCGCGGACCAGCGCCGCCTTGGACGGGAAGTGGGGGTAAAACGCACCATTGGTCAGTCCTGCCGCGTTCATGATGCCGGCAAGCCCTGATGCAGCAATGCCGTCTGAGCGGAACTTCTCCGTCGCGACGTCCATGATCCGCTGGCGCGACGCGTCTTTTCGGCCCTTCTCGTAACGCATGGGATCTCCTTGGATCGACTATTGCAATATGACCATAATATTACTAAATGGACGTAATACAATAGCGGCGAACCCGATGGGGCTCGTTACATTTCGGAAAGCCACGAAAATGAAAGCCTTCATCATCGATCGCTATGCCAAGAAAGCTCCCCTCCGGCTTGGCGATGTTCCAGAGCCGCAGGTCGGGCCGAATGACGTGCTGGTGCAGGTCCATGCCGCCAGTTTGAACCAGTTGGATTCCATGCTGAGAGACGGGGAATTCAAGCTCATCGTGCCCTATAAGCCACCCTTCACCGCCGGCCATGACGTGGCCGGGGTGATCATCCGCGTTGGTGCAAAGGTCAAAAAATTCAATGTGGGTGATGAAGTCTATGCCCGGCCGCGCGATGGGCGGATCGGCACGTTTGCCGAATATATCGCCATGGACGAGGTGGACGTGGCGCTAAAGCCAAAAAACCTCAGCATGGAAGAGGCGGCCTCCATTCCGCTGGTGGGGCTGACTGCGTGGCAGGCGCTGGTCGAACGGGCGGGCCTTCGTAAGGGTCAGAAGGTTTTCATTCAGGCCGGTTCAGGCGGCGTTGGCACTATCGCCATTCAATTGGCAAAACACCTGGGCGCAACAATTGCTACGACGACCAGCGCGGCCAATGCCGATCTGGTCAAAAGCCTCGGTGCCGATATCGTCGTCGATTATCGGAAGGACGACTTCGAGCAGGTCCTGTCCGGCTATGACGTCGTCCTCAACAGCCAGGATAGCAAGACGCTCGAAAAGTCGCTGCGGATACTGAAGCCCGGCGGCGTTGCAGTGTCGATCTCCGGCCCGCCCGATCCCGAATTTGCCCGCGAGAAGGGCCTGAACCCGCTGCTGAAGCTGGTCCTGCGCCTGCTCAGCGCTGGCATCCGGCGGCGAGCCAAGCGCGCCGGTCTCCGCTATTCTTTCCTGTTCATGGCCGGCAATGGCGCCCAATTGGCCGAAATCACGGCGCTCATCGAAGCCGGCATCATCCGCCCGGTAATCGACCGCGTCTTCCCGTTCGAACAGACCAACGAGGCGCTGGCCTATATCGAACAGGGTCGTGCCAAGGGCAAGGTGGTCATCAAGGTCAGGTAGGCGCCGCCTAAACCGGTAACACCGTCGAGGTTTTCCGCTCCACGCTGGCGCTCAGCGGCAGGTCGGCCGAGGATAGGCCCGCCCGCAGCGTGAATGCGCCAGCTTCCACCACCCAGTGGTGGCCGGTCTCGCTAAAATAGGCGAAACTGCGGGCGTCAAGTTTCAGGGTCACCTTGCCGGTTTCGCCCGGCGCCAGTTGCACCTTGTGGAATGCCTTGAGTTCCTTGGCCGGGCGGGGTTCGGACGAGGCTTCATCACCGACATAAAGCTGGATGACGGCCGAGCCGCTCCGCGATCCACTATTCGTCACAGCGAGGCTCACATTGACCTCGCCATCGCTCTCGAACCGGCTATCGTCCACCACAAGGTCGGACAGCGTGAAACTGGTGTAGCTCAGCCCGAAGCCAAAGGGGAATAGTGGCGTCAAGCCCAGCCGGTCATAATGGCGATAGCCCACGAAGATACCTTCCTCATAGCGCACCTTGCCCTCGAGCCCCGGATAGACTTCGCGATCCTGGCTATGCGCCGGGTTATCGGCCCAGCGAACCGGGAAGGTCTGGGGCAGGCGCCCACCGGGTTCGGCGACGCCCGTCAGCACATCGGCGATGGCATTGCCGGCTTCCTGCCCAGGATACCAGGCCTGCAATACTGCCGCGACCGAACCAATCCAGGGCATTTCCACCGGTCCGCCGGTCTGCAGCACCACGATGGTGTTTGGATTGACCTGGGCCACCGCCGCCACCAGCTCGTTCTGCCGTCCCGGCAACTCGATCGACAGCAGGTCGCTGCCTTCGGTATCCCACTCGCCGTTGCGGCCGATAATGACCAATGCGACATCGGCATCGCGCGCCGCCAGCGCCGCCTCGGCAATGGCCTCGTCACCCAAGGGATGTCCAATGCCGCAGGCGAAGGCTGCAAGCCCCAGCGTGGCGAATGCCTTGGTGGCAAATTCGATCACCACTTCATAGCTGCGGCCGGCCTCCAAGGTCACCGAGCCGACGACTTCGTCAGAGCCTTCCTCAAAGAAGGTGCGGCCCTTGCTCCAGTCGGTCCAGGCGTCGGCAATCAGCTTGCCATCGACAAACACCTTGGCGAAGCCAGCCGAATAGATGCCCACGCGATGCTCGCCGCTCACCTCGGGGGTGAACTGGCCCGTGATCCGCGCCGAGAAATGCAGTGGGTCCACCTTGCCGTCGCCCACATTGCCGATCCAGAAGGCCTGCGCCTCTTCCTGCGTGCCGATATGCACCGGCGTGCCCGCCAGTTTTTCGTTGTCGAAATATTCGACGGTGAAATCCCCACGCAGCACCGGCTGGAAACGCTCATTGGTGCAGCCCTGCGCATAGCTCAGGCGGTCTTCGCCAAGGGCTGAAACCAGCCCTTGCCAGGGCGAAATGCGATAATGCGCGTTGAGCTGGGCGCTGCCGCCGCCCATGATCTGCGCGGTCTTGGCATTGGGGCCGATCACGGCGATCTTGCCTTCACCGGCCAGCGGCAGCACGCCGTTATTCTTGAGCAGCACAGCGGCCTCGGCCCCGGCCCGGCGGATGAGCGCACGGGTTTCCGGCCGGTCATCGGCGCGTTCGGCATGCGGGCGGTGGTCATCGAGCGAGCCGACGCGCTCCATCAGCCGCAGCATGGCCAGCACCCGCTGGTCCACGATCGCCGGGTCGACAGTGCCGGCATTGACCGCATCCACCAGTTTCTGGCCGCGGTCACGGGGCGGGCCGGGCATTTCCAGATCGAGCCCGGCAATTACCGTCTCGGCTGTGGAATGGCTGCCGAACCAGTCGGACATGACGATGCCATCATAGTCCCATTCATCACGCAACACGGTGCCGAGCAGCCAGTTATGCTCCGAGGTATAGGTGCCGTTGAGCCGGTTATAGGAACTCATGACGCCCCAGGTGCCGGCCTGCTTCACCGCCGCCTCGAAGGGAATGAGATAGATTTCGCGCAGCGCCCGCTCACCCACTTCGCTCGAAATGGTGGTGCGCTCGATCTCGCTTTCATTGCCCACGAAATGCTTGATCGTGGCGCCGATCCCCTGGCTCTGCAGTCCCTTGATATAGCCGACCGCCAGTTCGGCCGTAAGGAACGGATCCTCCGAATAGCACTCGAAATTGCGGCCATTGGTCACCGAGCGGTGGATGTTCACCGTGGGCGCCAGCAGCATATGCGCGCCCTTGGACTTGACCTCATCAGCCAGCGCCGCGCCGATCTCTTCGAGCAGCGGCACATTCCATGTTGAGCCCAGCGCGATGCCGACCGGAAAGCTGGCCGACTTCACCCCGCCGATCAGCGAACCGCCGCCACGCGCGCCATTGGGGCCGTCTGTCACGCGCAGCTTACCGATATTGAAGCGCTCAATGGCCGGCACACTCCAGAAATCCTCGCCGGAAAGGATGGACACCTTTTCCTCCAGCGTCATGGCGGCCAGCAGCTGCTCGATCCGTTCGGAATTGCTCAAAATATTCTCCCCGACGCCTTAGGTGCATCTGCACGATCCATCCCCGGCCTTATACGTGGCCGATAATGCCGCCGAAAGATCGATACCAGCAACGCTTTTGCGAAGTTCCGGCAGGTTCCGGTCAGCATCGCGCGCACTCGTCAAATGCGGCGCCAATCGTTACGACAGGCTGTGTGATGAGGATCGAATCGTGAGTGGTGGTTTCAACGACCTGGCAGGTCTGGTCGAAAAGATTGCGGCCGATGAGGAGCCGCGGCTGATCGAAATCCGGCGCGATATCCATGCCCATCCCGAAACGGCCTTCGAGGAAGTGCGCACCAGCGCCACAGTCGCGCGGGAATTGAGCCGGCTGGGGATCACCCACCAGACCGGGGTCGGGCGAACCGGCGTGGTCGGGGTGATCGAGGGCGGCCGGCCGGGGCCGACGCTGTTGATCCGTGCCGACATGGATGCGCTGCCGATCCACGAGCAGACCGGCCTGCCTTATGCATCAACGATTGCCGGCCGCATGCACGCCTGCGGGCATGATCTGCATACCGCCACGTTGATCGGAATTGGTGCGGTGCTCAAGCAGGTCGCGCCCCAGCTTTCGGGCCGCATCAAGCTGATGTTCCAGCCGGCCGAGGAGACCTCTGAAAGCGGCGCGGCGGCGATGATTGTCGATGGCGTGCTGGACGGCGTCGACATGGCGCTGGGCTTTCACAATCACCCGGACGAAGCGACGGGCACGTTCAGTTTTATCACCGGGATCACCAATGGGTCCTCGGACGAATTCGATATCGTCATTCGCGGGTCGTCGGGCCATGCAGCGCGGCCGCATCAGACGGTGGACCCGATTGTCGCGGCAGCGCATCTGGTGTTGCAGCTCCAGACCATCGTGTCCCGCGAGATCGACCCGATGCATCCGGCAGTACTGACCATCGGCGCGATCCAGGCCGGGGACACCCACAACATCATTCCCGATAGCTGCATGTTGCGCGGCACGGTGCGGACCCAGGACAAGCGCTCGCGTGACCTGATCGAGGCAGCGTTGCGGCGGCAATGTCAGGGGCTGGAGGCATCGCTGCGGGTCGAATGCGAGATCAGCTATGTGCGCGGCGTGCCCTCGCTGGTCAGCGATACGCATATCCTTGAAACCACCATGGCAGCGATCCGCGAGCATTATGGCGATGTGGTGCAGCAGGGTAGGGCGTCGCTGGGCGCCGAGGATTTTGCCCTGATCGGCGAGCGGGTGCCGGCCTTCCAGCTCGGCATCGGCGCGTCCCAGCAGGGGCGCGACGACAGATTGCACAATTCCGATTACCAGCCCGACGAACGCTCGATCGGGCTGGGTGTGGTGGCCTTGTCGCTGGCAGCGGCGAAGCTGCTCGCCTAGCGCTTTACCAGGTGCGGTGCTTGCCCAGCGTGTGGATGTGCTCGGTGCCGATGCCGCAGCAGCCGCCGATAATGCTGGCGCCGGCCTTGGCCCATTGCTGGGCCCATTGGTCATAGGCCACCGGGTTGAGGTCGTCGCGGATTTCGGTGACCACGGCATTGGCCTCTTCGTCGTCCTGCTGGGACGGGAAGGCATTGGCGTAAACGCCGATCTGGGGATCAACACCCAAGCGGGCAAAGGTCTTGGAGGCCGCCTCGATGGCCGCAGTCATGACTTCGGGCATGCTGCAATTGAACAGCATGGCAGAGGCACCCAGCGATGCCGCGAGTTCGGCGGCAGCGACCACAGTTTCCCCGGAGCGCAATTGGGCTTCGCCCATTTCGGCGGGAGAGACGTCGTCGCGCAGGGTGAAGGAAATCCAGAATGGCAGGCCGGTGCTGGCGGTCGCAGCATGGGCCGCGCGCGCTTCGGCGAGGCTACTCTGGGTTTCGGCCAGCCAGACATCGACAAACGGCGCCATGCCGCCCACAAGCACATCGAGATAGGCGCCAGCCAATGCCGGGTTGAACAGGTCCGGCTGGTAGGAGCCGAATACCGGCGGCAACGAACCGGCGACCAGCACCTTGCGATCCCTAGCCGCGTCAGCAGCCTCACGCGCCAGACGCCCGGCAAGCGCCGCAAGCTTCTGGCCATCAGCAGCAAAGCGCTCCTCGCCAATGTGGAACGGCACCACGGCATAACTATTGGTCGTGATCACATCGGCGCCGGCTTCGATATAGCCGGCATGCGCCTGGGTGACGAATTCGGGCGCTTCCATCAGTGCCAAAGCCGACCATTCAGGTTGGCGGAACGGCGCGCCAATGCGCTCCAGCTCACGCCCCATGCCGCCATCAAGCAGAAGTCCGCGTCGTGTCATTTTTGGTGTCCTTCGAGAAGCAATGGCGTCGCGACTGCGCGGCACGCATGGAAAATGGGGATTGGATGGCGGAAAAGCAAAGGCTCAGCTTTCCACCCGATTGGCCATGCGCCGTTGCAACACACCGTCGAGCCAGCCGATTTTCATCTCCGGCACCGATTCGAGCAACTGAGCGGTGTAGGCGTCAAAGGGTGGTGACAGCACCTCGGCCTTGCGGCCATGGCGGACCACCCGCCCACGATGCATCACCGCCACGCTATCGGCGATAGCCCGCACAATGGCGATGTCATGGGTGATGAACAGGTAGGACGTGCCGGTATCGCGCTGGGTCTGCATCAGCAGCGCCAGAATGCCCTCGGCCACCAGCGGATCGAGCGCCGATGTCGGCTCGTCGCAGATGATGAGGCGCGGATTGGCCGCCAGCGCGCGGGCAATGCAAACACGCTGTTTCTGACCACCCGAGAGCTGGCCGGGATAGCGGCTGAGCATGCTGGCAGGCAGTTCGATCTGGTCGAGCAATTCGGCGACACGCTGGCTCTTCTGCTTGGCGCTGAGGCCGAAATAGAAGTCCAGCGGCCGCCCGATAATGGTGCCCACGGTTTGCAGCGGGTTGAGCGCGATATCGGGCATCTGGTGGATCATTTGCACATTGCGCAATTGCTCGCGCGTGCGCTTGGCCAGCGCGGGGGCCAGTTCAGTGCCCTCGAACGCAATGGTGCCGGAGCGCGCCGGGAGCAGGCCCATCAACACCCGCGCCAGGGTCGATTTGCCCGAACCGGATTCCCCGACCACGGCCAGGGTTTCCGCTGTGCCGACATCAAGGCTGATATCGCTGAGTACGTCCGCGCCTGAGGCGTAGCCAGCATGGATATTGCTGACCGAGAGCAGCCGCTCGGCCGGCTGGGCGGCGATGGCCTTTTCGGCCCATTGCACCGACATCAGGCGCTTGGTGTAGTCCTCTGCGGGAGCGGTGAACAGGCGCTCGCTGGTGCCAGATTCCACCGTCTTGCCGTGGCGCAGTACCAGAATGTCATCGGCAATCTGGGCTACGACGGCAAGGTCGTGCGAGATATAGAGCGCGGCAGTGTGCGTGGTGGCGATGGCGTGCTTGATAGCGGCCAGAACTTCGATTTGCGTCGTGACATCGAGTGCCGTGGTAGGTTCGTCGAACACCACCAATTGCGGCTTGGGGCAGAGCGCCATGGCGGTCATGGCGCGTTGCAGCTGTCCGCCCGAGACCTGATGGGGATAGCGCTGCCCGAAATGCTCGGGATCGGGCAGGCCGAGCATGGCGAACAGGCTCTTTGCCCGCGCAATGGCGTCGGCCTTGCTCATGATGCCGTGCCAGACGCTGGCTTCGATGACCTGATCGAGCAGTGGATGGGCGGGGTTGAATGCGGCTGCGGCGGATTGGGCGACATAGGTCACGGCCGCGCCGCGCAGGTCGCGTGTCCCGGCTTTGCCGAGTTGGAGGATATCCTGCCCGTTGAGGACCACACGGCCCCCGGTAATGCGCACGCCACGGCGGCCATAGCCGAGGGCCGCCAGCCCGATAGTGGATTTGCCGGCGCCCGATTCCCCGATCAGGCCGAGCACACGGCCCGGTTCGAGATCAAAGGACACCTTGTCGACCAGAACGGTCTCGCCCGCCGCAATGACGAGATCGCTGACGCTGAGCAGGGCATTAGCCATTGCCAAGTTCCCCACGCAGATGCGCCGCCCGGGTCAGCACCCAGTCCACGATAAGATTGACCGAGACGGCCAGCAGAACAATGGCGCCGCCGGGAATGAGCGCGGCGAAAATGCCGAACAGCAGGCCATCCTTGTTCTCTTTGACCAGACTTCCCCAATCGGCCACGGGCGGCTGAATGCCCAGGCCCAGAAAGGACAGCGTCGACAGGAACAGCACGGCAAAGGCGAAGCGCATGCCGAATTCGGCCAGGAGGGGCGCCGCCGCATTGGGCAGGATTTCGCGCAGCATGATCCAGCCCCAGCCTTCGCCGCGCATGCGGGCGACTTCGACATAGTCGAGCACGGCAATATCGGTGGCGACGGCGCGGCTGACGCGGAAGACGCGCGTGGCATCGAGCGCGGCCATAACGAGGACCAGCACGACGACATTTTTGGGCAGCACGGCCAGGACGACCAGCGCAAAGATCAGCGTGGGGATAGCCATCAGCAGATCATTGCCGCGCGAGAGGGCCTGATCTACCCAACCGCGCTGCATGGCGGCCAAGAGGCCCAGCGCCACGCCGACTATGAAGGCGATGAGAGTGGCAAGAGCGGCAACGCTTAGGGTGATCTGGGCACCCCAGATGATGCGCGAGAGCAGATCGCGCCCCAGATTGTCAGTGCCCAGTAGAGCCGTGGCCGAGGGCGGCTCCCAGACGCCGCCGACCACTTTGGAGACATCATAAGGGGCGACCCAGGGCGCAAAGGCGGCAATGCCGATGAAGAGCGCCAGCACGAGGAAGGCCAGCAGCACCAGCGGCGATGGACGAAGCTTGCGGTTCATCGCGGATGCCTCAAGCGCGGATTGGCGATGACGGCGGCAATGTCGGCGACCAGATTGAGCAGAATATAGACCGCCGCAAAAATCAGCCCACAGGCCTGCACCACGGGCACGTCGCGCTTGGAGACGTGATCGACCATATACTGGCCCATGCCGGGATAGACAAAGATCACCTCGACCACCACGACCCCGACCACGAGATAGGCCATGTTGAGCGCCACTACATTGATAATGGGCGACAGCGCATTGGGCAGAGCGTGTTTCCAGATCACCCGCCAGGGGGAGAGGCCCTTGAGTTCGGCGGTTTCGATATAGGGCGCGGACATGACATTGAGCAAAGCCGCCCGCGTCATGCGCATCATGTGGCCAAGCACAGCAATCACCAGCGTGGCGGCGGGAAGGGCGATGGCCTGGAGGCGGGGCAGGAGGCCCATATCGGGCGACACCGTCGAGCCGCTGGGGAACCAGCCGAGCGTGATCGAGAAGAACGCGATGAGCAGATAGCCCGCGAAAAACTCCGGTAGGGAGATGGCGCCCAGCGTGACGATATTGATCACCCGGTCGGCCAAGGTGCCGGCGAAGCGGGCAGCGATGAGACCGAGCAGGATGGCCAGCGGCACGGCGATGGCGGCTGCAACGCTCGCCAGGAACAGCGTATTGGCCAGGCGCGGGGCAATGCTGGTGGCAATGTCCTGCTTATTGCTGGTGCTGCGGCCCAGATCGCCATGCAACACACCACCGAGCCAGGCCACGTAGCGCACGACGGGAGGGCGTTCCAGACCAAGCTCCTTGCGGATGCCTTCGACCGCTTCAGGCGTGGCCTGCTGGCCGAGCATGGCGGTGGCCACGTCGCCGGGCAGGATTTGCGTGCCGGCAAAGATCAGTGCCGAAATGGCCCAGAGCACCACGAGCCCCATCAGCACCCGCCGGATCAGCATGCAGGCCAGCCCGCAGGGGCGCCGCCGCCGAACCGGGATCAAGGGCGCGCCTTGGATAGGGGCCACCGGGGGCGTGTCGATCATCACTCTCTCTCAAAATCCTGGCGCATGGGCTATCAGCGTAGGCCGGGTCAAGGCAATCCCCGCCAACCCGCTATTCCAGATGCACGCCGCCCTTCTCGCTAAACCGCGAGAAGCGGAAATCGTGCGGATCAACGATGGGATCGCGCCCGCTGACCAGATCGGCCGTCAACCGTGCCGCGCCCAGGCCCAGCCCGAAGCCATGCCCGGAATAGCCGGTCGACAGGAAAAAGCCCGGCACCTGCTCGACCGGCGAAATGACCGGAATGGCGTCGGGCGTGACATCGACACAGCCGCCCCATTGTTCGGCAATGGCAAGACCGGCAAACACCGGCATCTGCTCGGCCATGAGACGGGGCACGGCGGCCATGACGGCGGAATCGGGCACTGGATCGAGAATACGTTCCTTCTCGAATGGGCTGATGCCATCGGCGCCCCAGGGCTTGAGATAGCCCAATTCCTTGAAGAACCGGCGCCCCAGCCGCAGGCTCATCGCCTTGCCTTCGCGGCGTACGGTGGGGAGATAGTCGAGCAGAAAACGGAAACTGTTCGGCACGATATCGGCGACATATTTGCCGCCATTCTCGATCGTGTAGCCGCCATCGTCGCGGCGGCGCGAGCAAATGCCCGGCACCCAGATCGCCACATCCGGGCCATTGGCCAGTGCCTCGGTGCGCTGCATGGACACGATCACCTTGAGTTGGGGCAGCCGCAGTCCAAGCGAGCGGCAGAACAGGCTCGACCAGGCGCCACCCGCCAGCACGACCTTTGGAGCCACAATGCGCCCACGCTCGGTCACGACACCGCTGATGGCCCCGCCGGTTTTCTCGACCGCCCGTACCGCGCAATTCTCAAGCACGGTGACGCCAAGTCGGCGCGCATAGGCGGTGATCGCCGGCACGGCCTTTTGCGGTTCGGCGCGACCATCGGTTTCGGTATAGAGGCCAATCGGATAGTCCCGCTCCAACCCCGGCGCTATTGCCGCAACACCGTCGCGATCCAGCACCTGGCTCTCCAAGCCCAACGCTTTGGCTTTGGCGACCCAGGCATCATAGCGGCTCAATTCGGCCTCGGTGCGAAACCCATAAAGACTGCCGCATTGGCGAAACCCGGTATCGCCATCCACGCGCGCATCGATGCCGCGCCACAGATCGAGGCTCGCCATGGAGAGTGCCACTTCACGAGGATCGCGCCCCTGCTGGCGCACCCAGCCGGCATTGCGGCTGGATTGCTCGCCCGCCACCACGCCCTTTTCGCAGACGACGACGCGCAGGCCCTGTTCAGCCAGAAACATCGCCGTCGACATGCCGATAATGCCGCCACCAATGATGACAACATCCGCAGCCGGCGGCAGCTCCGTGTCGGTTTCGACCGGGGCGGTACGAGGCGCCATTTCTATTTCCTGAATGCGAGAGAACGAAGGGCCCGGCAGCTTTGCGCCGGGCCCGGAACAGATCAGGCTTCGAGCCAGACCTTTTCAGCAACGCGATAGCCGGAGAGATCACCGCCGCCCGGCACATTGGTGAAACCGGCCACCTTGTCGGACGCGCCGGACAGGTTATCGGCGAAGACGGGAATGATCTCGCCGCCCTCGTTCACCAGTTGAAGCTGCAGATCGTGATAGATCTGCTTGCGCTTGGTCTCGTCGAGTTCGACCCGCGCTGCGGCCAGCAGCTTGTCGAAACTCTCGTTCTTCCAGGCCGTTTCGTTCCAGGGCGCATCGGACTGGAACACCAGCGAGAGCATGGCATCAGCCGTGGGGCGCACCGACCAATTGGACGCGCAGAATGGGTGCTTGAGCCACACTTCATCCCAATAGCCATCCGAGGGCACGCGATTGACATCGATGGTGATGCCCGCTGCAGCAGCTGCGGTCTGGTAAAGCTGGGCCGCATCGGCGGAACCGGGGAAGCCATTGTCGGAAACCGACAGCGGCAGCGAGCCGGAAAAGCCCGACTTCTTGAAATGGAACGCCGCCTGCTCGGGATCATAAGCGCGCTGCGGAATATCAGCTGCGAAATACGGATTCCACGAGGCAATCGGATTGTCATTGCCCATGGCCCCGGTGCCGACCAGCAGGCTCTGCTGGATAGCCTCTCGGTCGATCGCATATTTCAGCGCCAGCCGCAGGTCTGGATTATCGAACGGGGCGACATTGGTCAGCATGGGGAAGGTGAACATGGTGTTCTCCTTGGCCCCATGGATATTGATCCCTGGCCGTGAGGACAGCAGCCCCACCGTGCGCGGTTCGACGCGGTTGATGATGTGGGCCGAGCCACTGATGAGCGCGGCCACGCGCGCCGTCGTATCGTTCATGGCGATGGTTTCAACCGAATCCACATTGGCGCGGTCGGGATGCCAGTAATTCGGATTGCGCTTGGTCAGCGCCCGCACGCCCGGTTGGAAATCTTCAAGGATGAAGGCGCCGGTGCCCACGCCCTTGTCGAAATCGCCGCCATCGGGGCCGATGCCGAAGTGATAGTCGACCAGCGCATAGGGGAAGTCGGCATTGCCGGCACTGAGCGTAATGGTGACCTCATAGGGCGCGCTGGCGACAATGTCGGTAACCGGGATCAGCTGTCCCTTGCCGCCCGAAGGATTGTCTTCGCCGCGATGATGATTGAGCGAATAGACCACGTCGGCAGCGGTCAGCTCTTTGCCATTGTGGAACTGAATGCCCTTTTTGAGCTTGAACAGCCAGGCGCTGCCATCGGGCTTGGTCGCTTCCCAGCTTTCGGCCAGGGCGCCCACCAGCTTGCCGCTTTCGTCCAGTTCCAGCACCGTATTGAACAGCTGGAAACCGACGGTATAGAGGTAGGCTTCTGTGTAATAGGCCGGGTCCAGGCGATCGGAACTGGACGCCGTGTCGAGCCCCAGGATCAGATGCCCGCCTTTTTTCGGTGTGGCCGCCTGCGCCATGGCGCTGGCCGGCAACAGCAGCCCGCTGGCCGCCGCGCCGAGCGTCAGCGCGCCGGCAGAACGCAGAAAGTCACGCCGTGTCGACGCGAACGCGCCAGAGTCGGACCAATTCGTCATAAACCTATCACCCGTGGGAAAAACCGCAGCAGACCAGCGCGGGCCTGGTTCCTTTTACTGTTTGTGACAGCCGGGCGCACGGAAACCCATGCTCTTTTGGCAAATGGACGTGAAAAAATGCACTTGTGGGGCAGGGCGGCCTACCACTCCAAAACGATCTTGCCCTTTTCGCCACCAGCGGCCAGCTCGAACGCCTTGGCGTAATCGTCCGCACTCATCCGGCGCGTGATGACCTTGCGGACATCGAGTCCCGATTCCAGCATGGCCAGCATCTTGTGCCAGGTTTCGAACATTTCTCGGCCATAGATGCCGCGCAGCGCAATCATGCGGAACACGATCTTGCCCAGGTCGAAGTTGAACGGCCGTGCGGGCACGCCCAGTAGTGCAATGCGCCCGCCCATCACCATGTGGTCGATCATCTGGTCGAGCGCCGCGGGCGAGCCGCTCATCTCCAGCCCGACATCGAAACCTTCCTTCATGCCGAGCTTTGCCATCACCTCGCGCAGGTCTTCATCGGCGACATTGACCGGTACGACATCAGCCACTTCCGCCGCCAGTTTCAGCCGCTCGGGATTGACGTCGGTGATCACGACGCGACGCGCGCCCACATGACGGGCCACGGCGGCGCCCATAATGCCGATCGGACCGGCGCCCGTCACCAGCACGTCTTCGCCCACAATGTCGAAGGCCAACGCCGTATGCACGGCATTGCCAAGCGGATCGAGAATGGCGCCCATCTCATCATCGATGCCGTCGGGCAGGGGGATGATGTTGAATGCCGGTATTTTCACGAATTCGGCAAAGGCGCCCGGCAGGTTGACGCCAATGCCCTTGGTTTCGGGATCAAGATGGAATTTGCCCGCCCGGCTGGCGCGGCTTTTCATCCCCACCACATGGCCCTCGCCGGACACGCGCTGGCCGACCTTCAGGTTGCGCACATCGGTGCCGATGGCGGCGATTTCGCCGGCATATTCGTGCCCGGTGATCAGGCCCACCGGCACGGTCTTGGCGGCCCATTCATCCCAATTATAGATATGGATATCGGTGCCGCAGATGCCGGTTTTGTGCACCTTGACCAGCACATCCTCCGGTCCGATCTCGGGAATCGGCCGGTCTTCCATCCAGATGCCGCGTTCCGACCTAGCCTTGACGAGCGCTTTCATCAGATGATCCCCAATTCCCGTCCGGCCTCGGCAAAGGCGCCGATGGCGAAGTCCACATCGTCCTGGCTTAGCGCTGCCGACATCTGGGTGCGAATGCGCGCCTTGCCCTTGGGCACGACCGGGAAAAAGAAGCCCGCAACATAAACGCCACGCTTGTCGAGCGCCGCGGCCAGGTCCTGCGCCTTGGTGGCCTCGCCAAGCATCACCGGAATGATGGGTGTCTCGCCCTCCAGCAGGTCGAATCCGGCTTCGGCCAGTCCAGCGCGGAAGCGCCTCGTATGCGCCATCAGCGTTGCGCGCAGATCATCGGCCTTGTCGGCCAGTTCGAGCGCTTTCAACGATCCGGCCGCTACGGCCGGCGCCAGCGCATTGGAAAAGAGATAGGGCCGCGCCCGCTGCCGCAGCAGGTCGATGGCCTGTTGCGGTCCGGCGATGAAACCGCCCATAGCGCCGCCCAGCGTCTTGCCAAACGTGCCGGTGATGATGTCCACCTCGGCGCCGGTCAGCGCACCGGTACCGCGGCCCTTGGGTCCGAGATGCCCGGTGGCGTGGCAATCATCGACCGCGATGATGGCGTCATATTTGTCGGCGAGCGCCCGGATTTCGGCCAGCTTGGCGATATGACCATCCATCGAGAACACGCCATCGGTGACGATCAGGCGGAAGCGGCTGCCCTCCAACACGGCCAGCTTCAACTGGTCTTCGAGATCGTCCATGTCGCTGCTGCCATAGCGATAGCGCTTGGCCTTGGACAGGCGCACGCCGTCGATGATCGAAGCATGGTTGAGGGCGTCCGAAATGATGGCGTCTTCCGGCCCGAGCAGGCTTTCAAACAACCCGCCATTGGCGTCAAAACACGCGGCGAAGAGGATGGAATCGTCCTTGCCGAGGAATTTCGCCGTGGCTTGCTCAAGCTCGCGATGCAGGTCCAGCGTGCCGCAGATGAAGCGCACCGATGCCATGCCGAAGCCATAGTGCTGGATGGCATCGATCGCGGAAGTAGCGATTTCAGGGTGGTCAGCGAGGCCCAGATAATTATTGGCGCATAGATTGACCATTGTACGATGGCCCACCGCAATGCGCCCGCCCTGTGGCCCGGTGATTTGCCGCTCACGCTTGAGCATGCCGGCTTCAGCTATGCCGTCGAGTTCGCCTTGCAGATGCTTGAGAAAACCGGAATTCAATGGAACCTCCTCCTGATGGATATTCCAATATAACGGAATTAATGCCGCGACAATGGAATTCTAGGACCTAGCGATAGAGCAGAACCAGCAGGCCCGTCGCGGTCTCGGTCCCGGAATTTGAAATGGCATGCGGCACGTCAGCAGGGTAGCGTGCGGTCTCGCCGCGCTTCACTTCTGCTTCGCCCCGGCCGCTCCTGATAATTATCCCGTCGGTCCAGGCCGTGAAATGTTCCACCGCACCCTTGGCGTGGGCTTCGCTGTCCAGCCGTCCACCTGCCGCGATCTCGACGGCATACCATTCCGTATGGCCTGCCAATCTTGGCGGGCTCAATATCTTGAGCCGGCACAGCCCGTCTCCGCTCTTGATTTCCGGCGTATGCGGGGCAGGCGTGACTTCAATCACGTCATGTTCATTGGCTGTGGCGCCACCCGCTATAAGGTCGGAAAATTCCAGCCCCAGCGCCTGGGTCAGGCTCCACAGCACCGCGAAAGTGGGATTGGCCTCGCCGCGCTCGATCTGGCTCAGCATCGATTTCGACACCCCAGACATCCCCGCCAGTGCCTCAAGCGTCAACCGTCTGGCCTTGCGCTCGCTCTGGATGACCGGGCCGATCTTTGGGCTAGAACTCACCATCACGCTCCTCGCTACGTTTCCGATATGACGGATATCGAGGCGGCGTGTCCACTATTTAGTGCTTGGCAGGCGAAGCAATATCACCCTCGCGAACGAGGAAACTGGATCGGATATGCCGATTGAAGAACCGGCCCTTGGAAAAGGCTGCTCGGAAAGCATCATAAATTTCAGCCGGTACGTCCAGATAGTCGTACCGCTTTCCATTCGTCGCCAGCCAGATCGAGAGTACTCGTGTCTGGGGATCGTACTGGCTCTTTTGAATGATGGTGGATGGCATGGGCTGCTCCTGCAACTGCAACCGGATTGCTCCGGGAAGGTTGCAATCAGGTGCCCCGGCGAGTGCCTGATGGTCAGCCGGCGACAAGGAGATCGGATCATGCCAGCCCTCGAATTTGTTCCGCCAATGGAAGCACGGCTGGTTTCGGACCTGCCGAAGGAGGAAGGCTGGCAATTCGAGCCCAAATGGGACGGCTTTCGCTGCATCGCCCTCAGGGACGGTGGCGCGGTGGAACTCTGGGGCAAGTCGGGCAAACCGCTGGGGCGCTATTTCCCCGAGATCATAACCTTGGTCCACAGCCTACCAGCGCAACGCCTGATCCTCGACGGTGAACTGATCGTGCCCATCGACGACGTCGCCTCGTTCGATGCCCTGCAGCAGCGCCTGCACCCAGCCGAGAGCCGGGTGCGCAAACTCGCTGCTGCCACGCCAGCAATATTGGTGGTGTTCGATCTGCTGCATCAGGGCCGGGTGCATTGGCTCGGCCGGCCCTTGGCTGAGCGCCGGACTGCCCTCGAAGCTTTTGTAGCAGGCTTGCCGTCCGGCGGTAGGCTGCGCCTCTCGCCCGCCACCATTGATCGCGCCGCCGCCAAACGCTGGTTCACCGAATTGACGCATGAACTGGATGGTGTCGTCGCCAAGCGGCTGGACGAGCCCTATGCCAGCGGCGAGCGCGCAATGCTCAAGATCAAGCGCATCCGCACGGCCGATTGCGTCGTCGGCGGCTTCCGCTATGGCACCGGCAGCAAGCTGGTCGGCTCACTATTGCTCGGGCTCTACAACGCGGAAGGGAAGCTCGATCATGTCGGCTTCACCTCGGCCTTCACCAACGAGGACAAACCGGCACTGACCAGAAAACTCGAAGACCTGAAAGGCGGACCCGGCTTTACCGGAAAAGCCCCGGGCGGGCCCAGCCGCTGGTCCACCGAACGATCCAGCCAATGGGAGCCATTGCAGCTCGAACTGGTTGCCGAGGTGTCCTACGACCAGATCACCGGCGATCGCTTTCGCCACGGCACACGCTTCCTGCGCTGGCGACCCGACAAGGCACCGCAAAGCTGCACCTTCGACCAACTCGCCGCCCCGATCGCGCCCGACGCCCTCATCAAGGCGGCGCTGAGCGCGGCGTGACCCGCCTGCGTTGCCATTTTGGCAATCGGTCGTACGATATTCAGCGCTTTTATCGAACGGCTGACGTGACCATTATGGCTCGGGGAGACCTGAGCCATGACCTATGTGATCACCGAGACCTGCATCGATATCAAGGACGGCGCCTGCGCCGAAGTTTGTCCGGTGGACAGCATTTATGAGGGCGGGCGAATGTTCTACATCCACCCCGATGAATGCATCAATTGTGGTCTGTGCCTATCGGTCTGTCCGGTCGATGCCGTTTCATGGGAAGGCGATATCGCCGAAGCGAAAAAAGACTATATCGCCGTAAACCGGGACTTTTTTGGTCCTGAGGTCACGAATATGGGCTCGCCCGGCGGTTGGGAAAAGTCGCGCTCGACGGCGCTCGACCACCCCGTCGTCGCCGCTCACCAGCCCCAATCGGCATAATAGCGACGGGTCGCCTCGACCAAGATCCGAACCCTTTCCCGCTCCGCCAGAAGCCGTGGCCGATCCAGCAGCGCCTGTTGCCGCAATTCAAGTCGGGACGCTTCGTAGTCCACCCGCACCAGCGCGCCATTCTCGATGACACTTTGCCCCGCCACGTTCATGTCGAGCACGTGCCGCCCGGTCGCCCGCGTCAGGATTACACTGGCCGGATCGAGGTCATCAAACATGGCATCGGCCAGCAGCGCCGCGCCGTCCAACTCCACCGCATCACCTTCGCCTGATAGCCCCAGCACGGTTCGCCCGGCCGCAAAGACGCGGTCCAGGGTTTGCTGTGGACTCAACTCCGGCGCAAGCCCGTTGCCGCCATGCAGCAGATGGAACAGCCGCAACTCGCGCCACCAATCCTGGTCATCATCAAGCCCCGTGCCATCGAGCCCAACCGCGACCGCAAGCCCCGCCCGCCGCGCCGCCGCCACCGGCGCAATGCCCGAACGCAGCCGCAGATTGGCGGAGGGATTGGACACCAGTTGCACGCCCCGCTCGATCATCAAGCCATATTCGGCTGGTCGTAATTGCACCCCATGCGCGACGCTAAGGCGCTGCGAGAGGAAACCGATTTCATCAAGAAACGTCAGCACGCCCTGGGGAAAGCGCCGGTCCAACCAGCGCCGCTGGCGGGGACTTTCCAGCAGATGCATGTGAATGCGCAGGCCCGTCGCCGCTGACAGGTCCGCGATCGCCTCGAGCAACCGGTCCGAACACCATTGCGGCCCGATCGGCCCCAGTTGCACACTGACCATATCGCTGGAGCAGGTGTCGACGATGGCCCGCACCGACGCAAGCTGCTCCTCGATCGGCCGGTAGTGCGGCGCCGTCGCGCCCACCAGTTCCCACTCATCCGCGGACATATGGGCCCGCAACCGCTCCGGCCCGCCGCCATAAGCCCAGGCATCAAAATCGAGCAAAGGGCAGCTCAGCCCCAGCCTGATGCCCACATCGCCCGCCGCCCGGCAGACCGCCTGTGCTTCTTCCACCAGGCGGTCGGCATTGAGCGAATTGTGGCAATGCATCGTCGCGCCTACGCCTTGGCGGGCCAGCCGGGCAAAGCCAACCAGCGCCTCGAGGTACGGATCGGTGCGCGGCCGCAACCGCATATGCGGTATCCAGGGCTCCAGCGCATCGTCCAATGCGCCGAAGTCGAGCGTCCTGATGCCATAGCCATGGTCATGCGCATTGATGGGCGCCGGCATGATCCAGCGCCCGTTATCCCCTCGCTCAATGGGCGCGGCCATTACAGCGCCGCACGCGGATCTTTGCGGGCCAGGCGCTGCAGCAGATATTCGATTTCAGCCTTGGCGGCGGCGGTGAGGCTGCTGCCGGGTTTGCGCTGGGCATCGCTGGCAATGGCGCCGCGTTTCTGCAGCACATATTTGCGCACCGCCAGCCCCACGCCCTGCTGCTGCTCATAGCGCATCAGCGGCAGATGGGCGTCGAACAGGTCATGCGCCGCATCGCGTTCGCCGCGCTGCTGCATGGTGACGACATCAATCAGCATGTCGGGAAAGGCATAGCCGGTCATGGCGCCGTCGGCGCCGCGTTCCATCTCGAAATCGAGGAACAGCCCGCCATTGCCGCAGAGGATCGAGATATCGCGCATCTCGCCGGCCTTCTGGAAGCCGCGCAGCTTGCTGATCTTTTCCAGTCCCGGCCAATCCTCATGCTTGAGCATGACGCAGGAGGCATGATTGTTGACGATGGCGCGAATGACATTGGGGGTCATCACCACGGTCAGTGTCAGCGGATAATCCTGGATGACGAACGGAATGTCCTCGCCAATGGCTTCGACGGCCTGCGCATAATAGGTGACGATCTGCTCGTCGGTGCGCAGGGCAGGGGGCGGGGCGATCATGACGCCGGCGGCGCCGAGATCCATGACATTGCGCGCCAAGGACCGCATGGCCGCAAAGCCGGGCGCCGACACACCAACAATGACGGGCACACCGGCCCGGCCCACCACCTGCCGGGTGATTTGCAGCGATTCCTCCGGCTCGAGCTTGGGCGCCTCGCCCATAATGCCCAGAATGGTCAGCCCGGTCGCGCCGGACTGCACATAGAAATCAGTCAGCCTGTCGACCGAAGCGGTGTCGAGCGCGCCATCGGGGTGGAACGGCGTGGCGGCGATGGCGTAGACGCCATTGGTTTGCGGGGACAGGGACATGGGCATTCCTCGGATAGTGGTGTGGCGCAGTATCCACACATATTGCAGCGGGTAAAACTGTCTTCCCATATCTTGAGACGATAGCTAATGTTTATTGATGGACACGCAATTCCTTGAAACCTTCGTGTGCGTCGTCGAGCAGGGCTCGATGGCGGAGGCGGCTCGGCGCCTCGGCATCACCGCCGCTGCGGTTGGCCAGAGAATGCGTGCCCTGGAAACCGAGATCGGCGTGCCATTGGTGGCGCGGGCCGGCAGGCGCGTCAGTCCCACCAGTGCCGGGGCCGCACTGGTCGAGCCGGCGCGGCGCATCTTGGGCGAGGTCGCCAATCTGCAGATCGCGGCGCAGCCTGATCAACCCGCCGGCCGCCTCACGCTGGGCTGCATCAGCACCGCCCTGACGGGCATGATGCCCACGACGCTGCTCGGCCTGCGCCAATCGGCGCCCCGGCTCGAACTGGTCCTGGCCCCCGGCGCGAGCCCCGATCTGTTCGACCGGGTCCGCACCCGCGAGCTCGATGCGGCCATTATCGTGCAGCCGCCCTTCGTCATGCCCAAATCCATGCAGTGGCAAACCATCCGCCGCGAGCCGCTGGTGTTGCTGGCGCATCGCGAACTGGCCGCCCGCAGCATTGCCGATCTGCTGAGCACCCACCCCTTCCTGCGCTATAATCGGGCCAGTTGGGGCGGACGCCTTGTCGATATCTATCTTCGGCGCACCGGCATCGTGCCGCGTGACCTGGTGGAGCTCGACGCCCTCGAAGCCATTGCGGTGATGGTCGATCAGGGCCTGGGCGTCGGCATCGTGCCCGATTGGCCAAAGCCCTGGCCGCATTGTCCCAATATCGTGGCCCTGCCGCTCGAAGAGATCAATGCCAAGCGCAATGTCGGCCTGGTCTGGCGCCGCGGTACGCCGCGTCAGCGTCTCGTACAGGCGCTGCTCGAGGCCGTGACAGCGCGCTAATCCCCGAACAAAGCAGAAATTGCTCCGAGCGTTGCCTTTTCGGCAATTAAAACCACGAATTTTTGAACTTCTTGAGAACGGCATCCTGAGCCATCATCGGTGACGTCGCGATGACAACCCGGAGAGGGAAAGCCGGGGACACTGCAACAGGGAACGCAGCTCATGTCCATTTTTACGATGAATCGTCGCCGTTTTATTCAGAGCACCGCCGCGCTGGCGGGCTTGGCCGCCACCCATAGCCTGATCGGCGTGCAGGCGGGTCTGGCGCAGGATGTCGCCAAGGTGCGCATGCAGCTCGGCTGGCTCGCCTCCAACGGCATTCTGGGTGAAGTTGCCGCTATCAAGAAGGGTTTCTTTGCCGAGGAAGGCGTCGAGCTCGAAATCGTTCCCGGTGGTCCCAATATCGATGGCGTTGCCGGCGTCGCTGCCGGCCAATCGCAATTGGGCCTGACCTCTTCCAGCCCCGCCATCATGTTGGCGCGCTCGGCTGGCATTCCCATCAAGGCATTCCTCGCGGGTTACCAGAAGCACCCCTTCTCCTATTTCTCGCTGGGCAAAAACCCGATCCGCACGCCGCAGGACATGATCGGCAAGACGGTCGCCACCCAGCCCTCCGCCGTCATCCTGCTGCGCGCGCTGCTGGCCGCCAATGGCATTGCCGAGGATCAGGTTACCATCGTCAATATGGGCGCGGACATGAACCAGCTCCTCACCGGTCAGGCCGATGTGGTGACCGGCTGGAACACCAATGTCGAAGCCATGCAGATCCTTGGCCCCGATGCCGTCGAGCTGATGCTGTGGGATGCGGGGCTGCAACTCTACGCCAATGTCTATTTCGCCACCGACGACCAGATCGACAATCATGGCGACGTGCTCGCCCGCTTCACCCGGGCCGCCGCCAAGGGCTGGGCCTATGTGCGCGACAACCACGAAGAGGGCGTGGACATGCTGGTGGAGGCCTATCCCAACATGCAGCGCGCACCCGAGCTGCTGGCGGTCGAGGCTGTGTCCAATTATTCCTTCGGTGAAACGACCAAGGCCGATGGCTGGGGCACCATGAGCCGGGCGCTCTGGGAAGCACAGATCAAGACTTATGCCGATCTGGGGCAATTCTCCGGCACTGTGCCCACGCTCGACGACATCGTCACCTTCTCGGTGCTCGACGCCACTGTCGATGCCCGCAAGGCGGTGAGCTGACCATGTTGGCAGCACTGGAACAGAATCTGGAGACGAGCGCGACCCACCCCGCAATCTCGATCCGAAACGTCTCCGTGCGGTTCGGCGAGGGCAGGGGCGAAGTCACCGCGCTGTCCGACGTGTCACTCGACATTCCCGAAGGCGGCTTCGTCACCATGCTGGGGCCCTCGGGCTGTGGCAAATCCACCTTGCTGCGGGCCATAGCCGATCTGGTGCCCACCAGCGGTGGCGATATTTCGGTGCTGGGCCGCTCGCCCCGGCAAGCCCGCGAAGGCCGCGATTTCGCCTTCGTCTTCCAGGATGCCACTTTGCTGCCCTGGCGCAGCGTCATCGACAATGTGCGATTGCCGATCGAGGTCGGCAAGAAGGCCGGTGCCAGCTTTGACGATCCGCACAAGCTGCTGGCCATGGTGGGCCTCGCCGGGCGTGAAAACGCTTTGCCGCATGAGCTTTCCGGTGGCATGCGCCAGCGCGTCGCCATTGCCCGGGCGCTGGTGACAAGACCGCGCATCCTGCTGATGGATGAGCCATTCGGCGCGCTGGACGAAATCACTCGCGACAAGCTCAACGAAGAACTGCTGCGCATTTGGCAGGAGACGGGCACCACGATTGTCTTCGTGACCCATTCCATTCCGGAGGCCGCGTTCCTGGGCCAGCACGTGCTGATGCTCAAGGCGCATCCGGGGCGCGTCAAGGACTTCATGAAGGTGGATTTCCCGACCGGCCGCTCGCTCGCCATTCGCGACACCGTCGAATTCATCACCGTCACCGCGCGCCTGCGCTCGATGCTGGAGGAATGTCTATGACCGACGCACTCTCCAATCCCGCCGCGAGCGGCGTCGAGCCGAACGAAGGCTTCATCCATCGCTTCGGCGAAGGTCTGCAGCGCAGCATGCCGGTCATTTTCACCGCGGCCGGCCTGCTCATCGTCTGGCAGGTGGGCGTAACCGTCTTCAACGTGCCGACCTTCATGGCGCCCAGTCCCACGGCCATTGCCGTGGCACTTTACGAAAATGCCGGCACGCTCTGGCGCAATGTCCAGCCGACCATGCTCGAAGCCGCGCTGGGCTTTGTGTTCGGCAACTTGTTTGCCATCCTGTTGGCCATCTGGTTCGTGCATAGCCCCACGGCAGAGCGGGCGGTCTATCCGCTGGCGGTCTTCGTCAAGGCCATCCCGATCATCGCGCTGGCGCCGATCCTGGTGCTCATCTTCGGCAATGGCCTCACCCCCAAGATCATCATTGCGGCGCTGATCTGCTTTTTTCCCCACGCTGGTGAACATGGTTCAGGGGCTCAAGTCAGCCAGTCCCGCCATGCTGGACCTGATGCGGGTGCTCTCCGCCAGCCCCAATGAGGTGCTGTGGAAGGTGCGCATTCCGGCATCCCTGCCGTTCCTCTTCGCAGCTTTGCGCATTGCCGCAACCAGTTGCGTCATGGGCGCCATCGTCGCCGAATGGATCGGGTCCACCTATGGGCTGGGGGCGCTCATCATCGACGCCACCTTCAATTTCCGCTCGGCATTGCTCTACGCCACCGTGGTGATCGCGGCATTGCTCGCCGTGCTCCTGTTCTCACTCGTTTCATTGGCGGAAAGCCGCATCGTCCGGTGGAAGCCGGCCGCGTCCGAATAGGCGCGAGGAGGAATTTACATCATGCAATCCCCAATCGTTTTGCCGTCCCGGCAGGTCAATGTCGTGGATCGGTCGGATGTCGTCGTCGTCGGTGGCGGCCCGGCCGGCATCTCGGCGGCCATCTCGGCCGCCCGCAACGGCGCCAGCGTGACCCTTTTGGAGCGCTATCCCTATGTCGGTGGCCTTGCCGCTGGTGGCATGGTCCTGGTGCTCGATGACATGATCAATGGCGCTGAAATCACCGTCAAAGGCATCTGCGTCGAGATGATCGAGCGCATGGAGCGCAAGGGTCTGGCCGTGGTGCCGAGCGAGAATGATCGCACCATCGAGTTCCGGGACACGCCGGAAGCCTGGCAACGCTGGGCGCGCTGGGGCCTGTTCGACTTTCACGTCCAGAGCAATCCCAATCCGCACCCGGTCTGCTACGCCGCCGCCTTCGATCCCGACGCCTTCAAGCAGACCTCCTACGACCTGCTGACCGACGCCAAGGTCAAGATCCGCCTCCACAGCTGGTTCTCCTCCGCCATTGTCGAAGATGGCCGGATCACCGGCGTGGTCTGCCAGACCAAGGCGGGGCTCGAGGCCATCATGGGCAGTGTCGTCATCGACACGACTGGCGACCTCGACGTCGCCGCCAGTGCCGGTGCGGCCCATACCAGTTCGGATTTCATCCTCACCACCGTCTCCCGCTGGGGCGGGGTTGATACCGATGCGGCCGAGCGCTTCGAGCGCGAGGAGCCGGAAAAGTTCAAGGCGCTCGATCACGAAGCCAAGCGACTGATCGGCGGGTGCTGGTCCTTCTGGTGGCTCAAGACGCCGCTGCCGGGCATTGTCTGGCTTAACTGCCCGCATATGCCCAAGCTGAGCGGCATGAAGGTGGAAGACCTCACGGCCGCCGAACTCGAGGGCAGGGCCCGTATCGGCCGCCTGCTGGATTTCGCCCGTGAGAACATGCCGGGTTTCGAAAAATCCTATGTGGTGGACTTTGCGCCGCAGACCGGCGTGCGCCAGACGCGCCTGCTAGAAGGCGCCTATGTCGTCAGCAAGGACGACGTCATGCACCGCCGGCATTTCGAGGACACGATCTGCCGCGGGCGGGATTACTACACGCCTTATCGCTCCATGCTGCCCAAGGAGATCGACCAGCTCATCGTCGCCGGTCGCCACTATTCGGCGACGCCCCAGGCCCAGAAGTCGAGCCGCGAAATCCCGCCCTGCATGGCCATGGGCGAAGCTGCCGGCGTTGCTGCCGTGGTCTCGCTTAATGGCGGCGTCACGGTGCGAAATGCCGACATCGCCGAAATCCGCCAGCGCCTGCGCGCCCAGGGCGCCGACCCCGGCGACATACCCTCCGCCAACGCCCTCTTTCTGGAGGCTGCAGAATGAGTTCTCTTCCGCTCGATGGCATTCGCGTCGTGGATTTCACCCAGGTCATGCTTGGTCCGTGCTGCACCCAGATGCTGGCCGACTATGGCGCCGAGGTGATCAAGGTCGAAAAGGCCAAGATTGGCGACCTGTCGCGCTGGTCGCTAGGCTCGGACCCCGACGGCCTCAACAACCCCGTCTTCACCTCGCTCAACCGTAACAAGAAGAGCCTGGCGCTGGACCTCAAGGCCCCCGAGGCCCGCGCCGCCGTGCTCGAATTGCTGCGGACCGCCGATGTGGTCGTCAACAATTTCCGCCCCGGCGTGATGGAACGCATGGGCTTCGGCTATGACGATCTGAAGAAAATTAACAAGCGGCTGGTCTATGCCGTGGGCACCGGGTTCGGCCTGGAAGGTCCCTACCGCCACAAGGGCGGCCAGGACACCCTGGCCCAGGCCCTGACCGGGGTGATGGAGCGCAAATCCGACAATACCCACCCCACCGCCGTCTATTCGACAACGCTGGCCGATTACTCGGCCGGCATGCATCTGGTCCAGGGCATCCTATTGGCGCTCCTTCATCGCGACCGCACCGGCGAGGGCCAGCAGGTTGCCGTCAGCCTCTATAGCTCGCTCATCGCCATGCAGATGCAGGAAGGCACCATGCATCTGATGCGCAACAAGGAGCTGAACTGGTCGGCCTTCCCGCTGACCGGCGTGTTTGAAACCACCGACGGCGCGCTCGTCATGGTCGGCGCCTTCAAAACCAATCCTCTGCAGGACATCTGCACCGCTTTGGGCATTGAGGATCTGTCGCAAAAGCCCGAGCACAAGGATTTCGACGCCCAAATGGCCACGCGGCCGGCGCTGCAAGCCGTATTCCGCCAGCAGTTCGCAACCAATACCACAGCACATTGGCTCAAGCGCTTGGAAGAAGTAGACATTCTCTGCTCGGAAGTGCGTTCGCTCCCCGAGGCGTTGGCCGACGAGCAGACGCTGATCAACAAGCTGATCCTCGAGGTCGGTGAAACGCCAGCCGGTCCCGTGCGGGTCATCGGCTCGCCCATCGACATGTCGAATGCGCAAGTCTCCATCCGCCTCAAGCCGCCCACCCTGGGCGAGCACAATGAAGCGATCCTGGCCGAACTGAAGCAGGAAGCCGCCGAATGAACGTCGAGTATAGCGTCGCCGACCGCGTTGCCCGCGTCACGCTTAACCGGCCCGAACGGATGAATGCGGTCGATCCGGCCACCGAAGCCGAACTCGAAAAGGTGTGGCTCGACATCGAGAGCCGCACCGACGTCAGCTGCGTAGTGCTGACCGGCGCCGGTGAAAAGGCCTTCTGCGCCGGCGCCGACCTCAAGGGCGGCGACAACGGCATCGAAAAATCCGGACTGCAATATTGGTCGCAAAGCCATCCGCACGGCTTTGGCGGCATTGCCTATCGCAAGAGCATGGACGTGCCGCTGATCGCCCGGGTCAACGGTTTTGCGCTGGGCGGCGGCTTCGAGATGGTGCTGGGCTGCGATATCGTCATCGCCGCCGACACTGCCAAATTCGGCCTGCCCGAAGCCCGTGTCGGCCGCCTGCCGCTCGAAGGCGGCATGATCCAGCTGCAGCGCAAGATCCCGCACAATCTGGCCATGGGCGTCATGCTGACCGGCAAGCGCTTCACTGCCGCCGAAATCGCCGGCTATGGCCTGATCAACGAAGTGGTGCCCCTGGCCGAACTCGACGCCGCCGTGCAGCGCTGGGTGGAGGACATCGTTGCCTGCGCACCGCTCTCCCTCCGCGCCATAAAGCAGACGGTCAATCGCACTGCCCACCTGCCGCCGGCCGAGGCACAGGCACTGCGCACCCCGGCACTGATCGCCGCCCTGGTCAGCGAGGATGCCGACGAGGGCGTGCGGGCCTTCCAGGAAAAGCGCGCCCCGGTGTGGCAAGGCCGGTAGCGCATTTGCCGCGCCATGCTAGGACTAGGGGAACGAAGCGATTTTTCACGACAGGCCCGCCATGCATGCCAGCATCCTGCGCTACTTTGCCGAGGTGGCGCGCTCCGGTTCTATCCGCAAGGCGTCGGAGGAATTGCATGTGGCAACCTCCGCCCTGAGCCGGCAGATCAAGAAGCTCGAGGACGAATTGGGCACGCCCCTGTTCGAGCGCTTTTCCGATGGCCTGCGCCTGACCCATGCCGGGGAAATCGTGCTGCGGCACGCCACCGAGACGCTGCGCCATTTCGATTTGATGCGGTCCGAAATCGGGGAAATGCGCGGCAAGCGCACCGGGCGGGTGCACATCGCGTGCCTCGATAGCCTGGGCATTCAGTTCCTGCCGGAATTTGTGCGGCGGTTTCACCAGCAGCATCCGGCGATCGATTTTCGTATTCGTACAGAGAGTTACAACACGATCTTCAAGCTGCTTGCCGAGGGCGATTGCGATATCGGCATCACCTTCGATCTCGCCCGGCCGCCCGATATCGACGTGGTCACCGGCGTGCGAATGCCGCTGCGCGCCATCGTGGCCTCTAGCCATCCACTTGCCCGGCAGGCGAGCGTCACCCTTCAGGAATGCGCCCAGTTTCGCTTGCTGCTCCAGCTCGACCACGAGGTGATGAGCTCGATCATCGCCTGGGAGCTGGGTTCGCTCGATCGCGTCAGCCGCACCTTTGTGGCCACCAACAGCCAGATGATGCTGAAACCCCTCATCCTGTCCGGCGACGGCATCGCCTTTTTCACCTGCATCGGCCTGCTCAAGGAGTTGGAGGAGGGCCTGGTCAAGGCCGTCCCCATCGCCGGCCTGCGCCTCAGCCCGCTGGAAATGGCCGTGGTCACGCCCGCCCGCCGGCAATTGACTGGCGCTACCCTGCTCGTCGCCGAGCAGCTCGCCCTCGATTTGCAGCGCTTCGCCGCCCGCATCTACGCCGTGGCCCCGGTAGAAGGCACATAGCCTAGCGCTTGCCCGCCATGATCCAGACGGGCCCGGCCGCCGATCCATAGATAGTCGGCAGGTCCGCAATGGTGGGAAGACCCGCGTCGTGCCCTAGGGAAAGATCGGCCAACACCACAAGCTCGTCGGCACCGAGCCGGCGGCGGAACGCCAGCACATCGGGGCCGCAATCCACGGCCTCATAGCTGCCTTCGCTGAACAGGCCAGATAGCCGGCGACGCAACTGCAATAGGCTCTGCGTCAGGATCAGCTTGTCATCCCGTCCGGGCAATGGCTGCGCCAGCCGCCGGGCCAGGGCAGCAAAATCCACCGGCCGCCGATTGTCCGGGTCGACAAAGCTCTGCTCCCAATCCTCCGCGCCGCGATAGATATCGGGCACGCCTGGTATCGTCAGCTTGAGCGCCGCCTGGATCAGCGCCTTGCGCTGGCCGGTCTGGCGCAGCGGCGCGCTGCTCGCCTGAAAACTGGCGAGAAAGCGATCATTGACCAGTGCCTGTTCGACAAAGCCGGTCACCGCGGCCTCATAGGCGGTGTCATTGACACCCCAATCGCTGCGCAGCCGGGCCTCCCGCAGCGATTTGACCATGGCGCCCTGCAGGCGCGCGCAGAGATCATCGGCATCGCCCGAAACCGGCCAGCCGCCGAGCAGCAGCTGAAACAACAGATAAAGGTCATTGGGATGGATGGTGTCGCGGCCATCGACCGCCAGCATGGCCCGCCATTCCGCCACCGCCGTAGCCCACAGGTCCGGCGCATCCGCAATGGCGGCGATGAGGGCGCGGATATCCTCGCCGCGCTTGCTGTCATGCGTCGAGGTCGCCAGCATCGAGATGGGGTGATTGGCCTGCCGCCGCCGATTGCTGTCGTGGAATGCGGCGACGGACAGCGCGAACCGATCCGGATGCGCGCCCACGTCATTGAGCGCAACGAGCCGGTTATAGCGATAAAGCGCGGTGTCCTCAAAACCCTTGGCCATGACCGGACCGCAATATTGCTGGAACCTGCCGACCGCTCGCGCAATCGCCCTGGGATCATAGGCTGCGCCCAGCGTTCCACCCAGCACGGCCCCCACGAAGTCGAACAGCATGGGCTGGATCTGTTTTTGCTGCCGCCGCGCCCGAGCAACCGCATAGCCGATCTCGCGCCGGTCGCGCGCCGTCATACCAGTATGGTCGGCATAGCTGCGATAGACCTGCAATTGGGCGATGATTTCGCGCAGGGCCCGGCGCAGGCCCGCTTCGCTCAAGTCGGCCGTAGCCGCCTCCGACCACGCTATGGCAGCAAAATACCGGGCTAGCGCCGCCAGTTCGGCGGCCAGCTCATTGTCCATCACGCGCAGCTTGCAGTGGTAAATCTCCTCATGCAGCGGGGTCACTTCGCCAACGAATGCCGCATAATTTTGGCTCACCGCCGGCTCGCCCGCACCGCGCGTCAACACGCGGATCAATTGCGCACCGACCTCATAGCCGGTGGTGCCATCGATCGGCCAATCCTTCCGCAGCGCCTCATGCGGCGCGAGGATTTTTTCGACCACCAGATAGATCGGGCGTGGACAGCGCGCGCGCAGCGTTTCCAGATATCCCTTGGGGTCCAGCAGGCCATCGATATGGTCGATGCGCAGGCCATCAACCAGCCCTTCCTCGATCAGCGAAAAGATCAGCGCATGCACATGCGCGAACACGTCGGGGCGCTCGACGCGAATACCCGCCAGGTCACTATTGACGAAGAAGCGCCGGTAGTTGATCTCATCGGCCCCGGTCGAGAAATGCACCAGCCGCCAATGCTGCGTCGCGATCAGGCTATCGAGCGCCGACCAGCTTTCGGCATGGCCGGCCTGACCGGTATGGGTGGTGATGACCGCACCGGCGCTGCCATGGTGTTGCAGCAGCGCGCTGGCGTCCTCTGGCCGGATCGGCAGCTTGTCGCCATCATGTGCCCAGACGGCAAAACCCTCCCCGTCAGGTTTGAGCCGCAGGTAGCCGGCAGCAAGGCTCTCGGCATAGGTCGCGCCGAGAAAGGGCACCAGCAATTTGCCTTCCATACCCGGTCGGGCCGAATGCCAATTGATATCGAACCAGTCGGCATAGCGGCTGGCGGGCCCATGCTTGAGCACGTCGAGCCAGAGCGCGTTGTCGGCCCCGCCCACCCCCATGTGATTGGGCACGAAATCGAGAATGATGCCCATGCCACGCGTCTGCAGGGTCCGCGCCAGCCTGCGGAAATCCTCGAACGGACCAAGCTCGGGATTGAGCTGGCCATGATCGACCGTGTCATAGCCATGCGTGCTGCCGGGCCGGGCCTTGAGCACGGGCGAGAGGTAGGCATGGCTGACACCCAGATCGTCGAGATAAGGCACCAGCGCCGTGGCATCGGCAAAGGTGAAATGCTTGTTGAGCTGCAGCCGGTAGCTGGCGCGGGGCGCGATCACGATCGGGGCTCGCTGCGCAACACCAGGGCGCAATCGCTGGGTAATATCCAGAATTTTTCGGGATCGATCGGCCGCCGGCCAGCGCCGTCATAGTCGGGATGCTCGCTCGACCAGGCCACCTGCCAGCGATGGCCATCGGCCGGGGCCAGTAACGGTTCGGCGACCACGCCAATCTGCAAATCCCGCCCCAGATTAAGCAGGAGCAGGCGATGACCGCTGGGGTCAGGCGTGAAATAGCGGATCAACAAGGCAGCCTCTCCAATCACCGCGCCATCGACCCGCCTTTCGCCGGCCTGCGAGAAGGCGGGGTCTTCGCGCCGCATCCGCAACAGGTCGCGATGCAGGGCGAGAATGCCGGCATGGCGTTCGGCCTCGGCCCAGTCGAGCTTGCTGGCCTCGAATGTTGCCGGGTCTGCCGGATCGGGCAGCCGTTCCTGCATTACCGGGTCGGCAACGCCGGGGAAATTGGTCAGCGATTTCCGCCGCCCCTCGGCAACGGCGCGGGCATCGTCGCCGCTGACACCGAAGAAATAGAGGAATGGATTGGTGGCGCCAAATTCTTGCCCCTGGAACAGGCATGGCGTCTGTGGCCCCAGCAGTAACAGGCTGGTTACGGCACGCAGCCGGGCCGGGGACATCAGGCGCGATAGTCGGAAGCCCCGCGCCGAATTGGCCACCTGGTCGTGGTTTTCAAGAAAATGCACGAAATGCTCCGGCGGCGTCGCCAGATTATAGGTGCCATAGGCCTTGTCGCGCATATCCGAGCGCTGGCCCTGATAGAGGAAGCCGTATTTGACCGCCGAGACCAGTTCCTGCGGCGTGCCCAGATAATCGCGATAGTAGAAGTCGTTGTGCCCTGTCGCCGCGACCCGCACGGCATGCTGGAAATCGTCGCTGACCATGGCATCCATGCCGTGGCCGCCCCGTTCGGGTGGATCGATCATCCGGTGTTCCTGCGGTTGATTCTCCACCACGACATAGGTCGCCCGGCCGCCGGCGGCCGCCCGTACCGACCGGGTGATCTCGGCCAAGATATGCTCCTCGCTCGCGCCGAACATGGCCTGCGCCGCGTCGATCCGCAGTCCGTCAAGGTGAAAATCCCTGATCCAATAGACCGCATTGCCGGTGACAAAGTCGCGAACGGCACGCGAGCCTTCCCCATCGTAGTTGAAGCTCGCGCCCCACTCATTCTCGTAGCGCGTGGTGAAATAGTGCTCGCTGTAAGCGCGATAATGGTCGCCAATCCCGACATGATTGTAGACGACGTCGAGAATGACGCCGATGCCGCAGGCATGCGCCGCATCGACAAAGGCTCGCATGTCATCCGGCGCGCCATAAGCCGCGAATGGCGCATAGGGCAGGGTGGTATCATAACCCCAGCCGAACTGCCCCTTGAACGTGCCCACCGGCATCACCTGCACAATGGTGACGCCCAATTCGCGCAGCGCCGCCAACCGGCTAGTCGCCGCCTGCCAGGTGCCTTGCCGGGTGAAGGCGCCGATATGCAATTCATAGAGCACCTGGTCGCGCCGTTCGACGCCGCCCCAGCCGGCATCGCTCCAGGCAAAATCGCTGGCAACGACCACGGACGGGCCGTCATTGCCCTCCGGCTGGCAGCGCGATGCCAGATCAGGCACGCGCGGCCCATTATCGATGCGGAACCAATAGCGGGCGCCAACGCCGATGCCAGGGATGTCGGTGCTGAAATAGCCGTCTCCAACGGGCTCCAGGTCGAACGTTCCGACGCCCTCGATCTCCACTGCGGCCGCGTCATGGCCCAAGGCCCAGAGCGAGAAACGGGTGCCGCTGCCAAACGGCACGGCGCCAAGAGCGTCAGGTCGAAACATCTATGAAGCCAATCCGTTGGAGCGACGGACAGAACGGAACCCGGCCAGCTTTGTTCCCACCGGGGCGGTGCAACCGTTTAAAAACTCGAGCGTTTGGCAAAGGCGAGGACGTCAGCCCCCGCGCGTCCCGATCCTCAACTCCCTAGTTCAAACTTAAAAGCGTCATGACGGGTAACGGATCAGACTTGAGTCTCCGTCACGCCCATTTGCCGGAGATAAAAATGGCCAAAAACAAGAAGGCAACCGTCGCCAGCACGGGCATTCTCGGTTTGGATGAAATCCTGCGCGGCGGCCTTCCGGCCTCCAATCTTTACATTCTGCAAGGCGCCCCCGGCTCGGGAAAGACCACCGCGGCGCTGCAGTTCCTGCGCGCCGGCCTCGAAAATGGCGAGAGCTGCATCTATGTCAGCCTGTCCCAAACCGCCGCCGAGCTCAACGCCATTGCCACCTCCCATGGCTGGAGCCTTGATGGCATCCGCATCGAGGAGCTGTCGGCCTCCGACGCCGTCAATTCAGCCGCCGATCAGACCATTTTCCAGACCGCCGAATTGCGGCTCGATGAAACACGGCGCGCCATCGAAGCGGCGATCGAAGAGCACAAGCCCGATCGGCTGGTCTACGACTCGCTGCTCGAAATCCGCCTGATCACGGGCGACACCCCGCGCTTCCGTCGCGAACTGCTCGGCTTCAAGGCCTTCCTCGCCAAGCGGAACGTTGTCGCCCTGCTGCTCGACACCCAGACCAGCGGCCCCGACCGCAATGGCGAGGAAGTCGAAGGTATCGCCCACGGCGTCATCCGCTTCGACAAGTCCCTCGAGGAATATGGCAGCGTGCGCCGGCGCGTCGAAGTCAGCAAGATGCGCGGCGTGCCCGTTGCCGACGGCTATCACGACATGGCCATCCGTGAGCGCGAAGGCGTCGTGGTCTTCCCTCGCCTCGTCCCCGGCGCTGCGTCCGAAACGGTCAAGCCGCAATTGATCAAGTCGGGCGTCGACGCACTCGACGAAATGTTCGGCGGCGGCCAGGAATCGGGCACCACCACGCTGGTGATCGGCCAGTCGGGCACCGGCAAATCCACCATGTCCTCGCTCTACGCCACCGCCGCCCTCAAGCGCGGCGAGAGCGTGGCGTTGTTCCTGTTCGAGGAACGCCTCGAAACCTTCTTCCGGCGCTCCGAAGGCCTTGGCATGGACCTGCGCCAGTTCCATCGGGATGGCCAGTTGATCATCCACGATTTCAACCCCAACGAGATTTCCCCCGGCGAGTTCGGCCAGATCGTCCAGCGCGTGGTCGAGGAGAACAAGACCCGCGTCGTGGTGATCGACAGTTTCACCGGTTATCTCAATTCGCTGCCGCATCGCGAAAAGGCGGTGCGCGATATCCAGACGCTGCTCAAATACCTGGCGCGGGCAGGGGTGCTGACCATGCTCATCGTGGCCCAGCATGGCCTGTTGGGTCAAAATCTGGGCATCGATGTCGATGTGAGCTTCCTGGGTGACACCGTCCTGCTGCTGCGGATCGTTGAGCATGATGGCCGCCTGCGGCGCAACATCACCGTGGTCAAGAAGCGCCACGGCCCGCATGATCTGGATGTCCGCGAATTGTTCATCCAGAGTTCGGGCGTGACGGTGGTTCCCTATAATCCGCTGCCAGAGACATGACCGGACCGGCGAGGACGGCCATTGGCGAGCTCGACTGGGTGCTGATCCTGGCGCCCTACCGCCAGGACGGCCTCTATATGGAAACCCTGCTCGCCGAGCGCGGCCTGCCGGTCGGGCGCTGTCACGACGATGCGGATCTGCCCGGCTGGCTCGAAAAGTCGCCGGGCGCCATCGTCGCGACCCATGAGGCGCTGACGCCCGGCGTCATCGCGGCCATTTCCAGCTATCTCGAGCACCAGCCCGACTGGTCCGAATTGCCCATTATCGTGTTGCTGGATCGCGCTGCGGCCCAGCATCGCATCCGCGCCGAACTCGGCGCCGCTTGGCCGCGATCCCGGCATCTGTTCTACCAGCGGCCCATGGCGGCGCTCGAGCTGGTCAGCGGCATCCAGGCCGCGCTGCTTGCCCGGCTCCGCCAGCGCGATGTACGCGACCATATCGAGCGGGAAACCGCGCTCCGGCTCGAGCTCAATCACCGGGTCAAGAACATCCTCGCCAGCGTGTCCTCGATGTTCCAGATGACGCTGCGGGGCGCCCGGTCAGCCGAGCAACTGGCGGAGGATTTTTCCGCCCGGCTCATCGCCCTGAGCAAGGTGCATTCGGTGGTGTTCGAATCCGGCGGCGAGGCGGTATCGCTGAAAACCGTGGTCGACATAACACTGTCGCCCTATCGCCAGGATGGCGGTAGCCGGGTTGCCGCGAAGGGCCCCGACATAACCCTTTCCCGGGACGCCGGCACGACCTTGGCCCTGTGCATCCACGAGCTGGCCACCAACGCCATCAAATATGGCGCCCTGTCGCTCCCCGATGGCCGGGTCGACCTCGATTGGCGGATCGTTTCCGCGGAAGGCGAAGCTTTTTTGGTCATCGAATGGAGCGAAAACGGCGGGCCACCCGTTTCGCCGCCGTCGCGCTCTGGATATGGAACGAAATATATGCGGTCGGCTCTCGGCTCGCTCTTTGGTGAGCCCCCAAACATTGTCTACGCCCCGTCCGGGCTGCACTGCACCATTCGCGGCGCCTTGTCCCGGCTCTCCCCGCCCGATCCTGACGAAAGCAAGGGTGCTCGTCCATGACCGCGCGCCGCCCGCTTCGCATCTTCTATCTCGAAGACAATTCGCTCATCGTCTTTCACGTCGAGGCTCTGCTTGAGGATATGGGCTATGTTTTCGCCGGCTCGCTGAGCAGCTTTGCCGACCTGAAACGCAATTTTCCTCAGCTGCAGATGGACGCCGCCTTGATCGATATCGATCTTGCCGATGGCCGCACCGGTCCCGATGCCGCCATCTGGCTCAAGCAGCGCGGCATACCATCGCTGTTCGTCACCGGCCAGGACGCTACCGCCAAGGCCAATGCCGCTGCCGTGCTGGGCATTATCAGAAAGCCGATAGAGCCCGAACAATTGTCCAGCCAGCTCCTGCTGCTGGAGACAGCGCTGGGGTCGTAGCGCCCCGCTATTTCCGCCGGTTCACAAATCTGGCAGACTGGCCCAGCGAAATCGGGCGGGTGGCATGAACAAGGTCACGAGATTGGACGGCTGGTCGTCGCCGATTGTACAATCGGTGACCCATACACGGTTCACCGAAGACGGCAGCATGCTGATGCGCCCGGACGGATGCTGGGACTTTGCCATTCTGAAATCCGCGGACAGCACCATCGTGCTGCGCACCGGCCTGACGACATCAGCCGTAACCCACCACTACACGGCTGGCGACGAGATCCTTTCCATTGCCTTCAAGGCCAGCAGCTATATGTCGCTGATGCCGGGCGAGCAGATGCGCGACAAGGGGACTGTGCTCGAGACCATTGGCCGGGACCGGTTCTGGCTCGGCACCGACGTGCTCGAAATACCGACTTTCGATACGGTCGACGGTTTCGTGCACAAGCTGACGCGCCACAGCCATGTCGAGGATAACAGCCTCGTTGCCTCCGTCGTCTCGGGTCATCCCATGGCCATGTCCGAGCGCACCATGCAGCGGCACTTCCTCAAGACCACCGGCCTCACCTACAAGACCTTCACCCAGGTCGAGCGCGCCCAAAAGGCACTGGCCCTGTTGCAGCAGGGGAGGCCAGCCGCCGATGTGGCCTTTGCCCTCGGCTATGCCGATCAGCCGCACATGATCCGCTCGCTCAAGGCCATTATGGGTGTGACGCCCAGTCGGCTCGCCTGCGACTGAAACTTGTCGGAAATCTTCAATCCTGCAATCGCCCCGCTGGCTAGAAAGGATGCACTTTCAACACCAGCAAGGACGCAGCAAATGACCGACATTACCCCGTTCAAGATTGCCATCCCCGAAGCCAAACTGGCCGATCTGCACCAGCGCCTGGCCAATACGATCCTCGCCAATGAAGTGCCCGGCGCCGGTTGGAGCTATGGCCCCACGACCGATTTCGTCGCCGGCATGATCGACCGCCTGCAAAACGGCTTCGACTGGCGCGCCCAGGAAGCTGCTATCAACCAGCATCCGCAATTCACCACCGAGATCGACGGCCAGACCATTCATTTTCTGCACGTCAAGGCCGGCACCCAGAATGCGATTCCGCTGCTGTTGCTGCATGGCTGGCCGGGCTCGTTTGTCGAATTTCTCGGCGCTATCGCGCCGCTGACCGCCGCCGGCTTCGATCTGGTCATTCCCTCGCTGCCTGGTTTCGGCTTTTCCGGTCCGACGCGCGAGGCCGGCTGGAATGACGGCCGCATTGCCAATGCCCTGCTCGAATTGATGTCGCGCATTGGTTATCAGCGTTTCGGCGTCCAGGGCGGCGACGCCGGGGCCGTGATTGCACCGGCCATTGCCCGTGCCGCACCCGATCGGGTCATCGGCGTGCATGTCAACGCCGCCACCATGGGCTTCATTCCCATGGGCCCGATCGAGCCCAGCGATATCGCCAGCTTCAGCGATGCCGAAAAGACCCGGCTGCAGCGCCTGCAACAGTTCATGGCCGAGCGCTTTGGCTTCAATGCCCTGCAGTCCAGCCGTCCCCAGACCGTGGCCTATGGCATCACCGACTCGCCAGCGGGCCTCATTGCCTGGTTGGCCGATATGTTCACCGGCTTCGGCGATAGCCCCGATGCCGTAGACAGGGACAAGTTCCTGACCAATCTGCTGATCTATTGGTTCACCGGCACGGCTGCGTCTTCGATCCGCCTCTACTACGAAAACGCCCATGACCCAGAGGCATGGTCGCCCAAGCCGAATTCGGGTGTCCCCACCGGGGTGGCCGTTTTCGCCCGCGATGAAGTTGCCATTCGCCGCTTCAGCGAGGATGGCAACACCATCACCCGCTGGACCGAACTCGACAGCGGCGGCCACTTCGCCGCGCTGGAAGTGCCGCAGGTCTGGGCGGCAGAGGTCGCGGCCTTCTTCACCGGCCTCAAATAGCGGGCAGGGGCGTGGCGGTTTGTACCGCCACGCCCCGCTTCATTTCGACGTGATACTGCTGCCCCACCGCGTGCTTTAGCCCATATATAAAGTGTAGCCGCGCACATCAGCTCGCAGAGGTCCGTCTCATGGTACGATCATCCGCCATCCCCTTGACTGCTCCGCTGACCCGCGCTGCTCTGGCGGCGTTGCTTTTTGTGCCGGTCCTATTGCTCGGCGCCTGGCAGGCAGGAGCGCGGGCCGAAGAGAAACCGGTCGTCATTCCGGCACCCTCCAGCGACATCACCGAATCCGGGCCAACAGCAACGGCGGTATTCGCCGGTGGCTGCTTCTGGGGCGTGCAAGGCGTGTTCCAGCACGTGGTCGGCGTCACCAATGCCGTTTCGGGCTATTCGGGCGGCGCAGCGGAGACCGCCACTTACGAGCAGACCGGCAGCGGCACCACCGGGCATGCCGAAACCGTTGAGGTGACCTATGATCCAGCCGTGGTCAGCTATGGCCAATTGCTGCAGATCTATTTTTCGGTCGCGCATAACCCGACCCAGCTCAATTATCAGGGCCCGGATCACGGCACGCAATATCGCTCGACGATCTTTCCCGTCAGCGATGCCCAGGCCGAGCTAGCCCGGACCTACATTGCCGAGCTCGACAAGGCCGGGCTGTTCGAGGGGCCGATCGTCACCACCATCGAGCCGTTCAAGGCATTCTATCCCGCCGAGCAATATCACCAGGATTTCCTGACGCTGAACCCGACCTGGCCCTATATCGTGGCCAATGACCTGCCCAAGATCGGGGCACTCAAGGCGCTGTTCCCCGACGAATATCGTGACCAGCCGGTGCTCGTCGGCACATTATAAAGAGAAGGGCAGGGCGCGCGGCCCGGCCCTGAGTCACATGCAAACTGCTGGCAGTGCCATTTTTTGGCCCCGCGAGGGGCGCCATTCTGCCAGTAAGCCAGCGTAGGAGTAAGTGGTCGGGCCGCTACGGAACCAAGCACGCAAATCGCGGGTTCCTGTCATAGACGGTCTCAATAGCAGGGGAGAACAGCGATGAAACTGTTCAACGCATTCGCTATCGCCGCGCTGACCGCCACCCTCTCGACAGGGCCTGCTGCTGCGGCCGACATGATCACCGTTCCCACCTCTACGCCCGTTGAAATGCCCGTTGCCGAGTCAGCCGGCTTCGACTGGAGCGGCTTTTATGCAGGCGTCTATGGCGTCGCGCAGCATGGCGAGGACAGCGGCACGCAATACGGCCTGGGCGTCCAGGCCGGCGTCAACGCTCAATTCGACTATTATCTGTTGGGTGCCGAAGTGGCCGTGCACGGCCTTGCGGGCAATGACGGCGCCGGGGAAACCAGCTATGGCCAGATCCTGGGCCGCGCTGGCCTGGCGGTCACCGACGATGTCGCCGTTTATGCCGCGGGTGGATACGGCCTAGACCTTGGCGCCCCCGAGGAAGATGACATGCTGTTCGGCGCCGGCGTCGAAATGGCGATCACCGGCAATGTTTCGGTCGAGGCGCAATATCTGCGCAGCTTCCCGCTATCGGGTGATAACGCCAAGAACCAGTTTACCGTTGGCGCGAACTATCACTTCTGATTCTTGACAAGTGGTTCAATAGCCCTGCCTATGGTAGGGCTATTTTGTTTTTGGGCAAGGCTTTGGACCGGCGCTATGCCCTGATTCTGCCGTCTGGTGGCCACGGGCAAGTGCCAATCAAGCCGTATTTGTATCAAATTGAACCAATTGCGCGGTATTGATGCAACACAAGCCCCCAAATGGTCATTGAATCTTATCCGAGCCCCCAAATTTGCCCTTGGTAAGGCTTGTCAGCGGCCCTCTCGTGGGGCATTTATCGGTCGACTACGGTTAACTCTATGGGAGTGCAAGATATGTTTGTACGTTCGCTTTCTCTCGGTGTGGCTGCTGCCGCGCTGCTCGTTGGTGGTGCTCAGGCCGCCGACCTCATCATCCCGACCACGCCTGCTCCGATCTATGAAGCAGCCGGTTTCTCTTGGGATGGCCTCTACGCTGGTGTCCAGGGCGGCGGTCTGTTCTTCGGTGATGACAACAACTACGGCGTCATCGGCGCTCACGTTGGCGTGAACTTCATCGTTGCTGACCCGATCCTGCTCGGCCTCGAAGGCACTGCAGAATACGTCTGGGGCCAGAATGCCCTCGACCAGGACATCAGCGCTGGTAACTTCTTCATCAACGGTCGCGTTGGTGCCATCGTGACCGACTCGGTCCTGGTGTACGCACTGGCCGGTGTTGGCGTTGAGACCCTCGAAGATCGCGCCATCGGCGACGACAACCAGGGCGTCTACCAGCTCGGTGCCGGTGTTGAACTTGCTGTTTCCGACGCTGTCACCGTTCGCGGTCAGGTTGTTGGTTATGGCTACTTCGACGACGCTGTTGGCGACGACTTCTTCGACGCTGCCAAGGCAACGATCGGCGTTTCCTACCACTTCTAAGATTTATACCTGACGGGGCGTTCGCGCCCCGTCGACTAAATCTTGTAAGCCCAATTCGGCGAACCACTTCGTGTGTGGTTCGCCGTTTTGCTTTTGGATTCGTGATTCGGTTGCCTCAAGGTGCACGCCAAGCACGTTATCCGGACCGCCAGCGTGCACAGTCCGTTAGCATCAGCGCACCAAGTGCGTATGCCGCGACCACCCGTTTTCACGCAAATGTTTACCGCCGAAATGCCTGCCAGCACGGCAAATTGGCGCTCTCACGCCTTATCGATATATGATTATTCTTCTCATATTTTCTTTCCCTTGAAACGCGCTAGCCAAAGGTCTAATCCCAAGCCATCAACTTCCGCGTTGGTTCGCTTGCCCCAATTGCTCGCAGAACTCTCGCGTTCCCGGCTTCTCCTGTCGGTCTTGAGTGTTAGGCTGCCGCATGACTGATTTGCTCAGCGACTATCTGCCCATTGTCATTTTCATTGGCATTGCCGGTCTTATCGGACTGTCTCTGCTGGTGGCGCCCTTCATCGTCGCCGTGAAGCGCCCAGACCCCGAAAAGGTCTCCGCCTTCGAAGCCGGCTTTGAAGCCTTCGACGATGCGCGCATGAAGTTCGACGTCCGTTTTTACCTGGTGTCGATTCTCTTCATCATCTTCGACCTCGAAGTGGCTTTCCTCTTCCCCTGGGCCGTGGCGTTCCGGGATGTTGGCTGGTTCGGCTTCTGGTCGATGATGATCTTCCTCGGCGTTCTGACCGTCGGGTTCATTTATGAATGGCGGAAAGGGGCTCTCGAATGGGATTGAGCGAACAGAACGCTACGCTGGTCGCGCCGCGCCCCACCGGGCTCATTGACCCGCGCACCAATAAGCCCGCAGGCGCCAATGACCCGTTCTTCACCGATGTGACGGACGAGTTGGCGGATAAGGGCTTCCTGGTCTCCACCGTATCGCAACTGGTCAATTGGGCCCGCACGGGCTCGCTGATGTGGATGCAAACGGGGCTGGCCTGCTGCGCCGTCGAGATGATGCAGATGTCGATGCCACGCTACGATATCGAGCGTTTCGGCACCGCCCCGCGCGCCTCTCCGCGCCAGTCCGACGTGCTGATCGTCGCCGGCACGCTGACCAATAAAATGGCTCCGGCTTTGCGCAAGGTCTACGACCAGATGCCGGAGCCGCGCTATGTCATCTCCATGGGCAGCTGTGCCAATGGCGGCGGTTATTATCACTATTCCTATTCGGTTGTGCGCGGCTGCGATCGCGTGCTGCCGGTGGACGTCTATGTCCCCGGCTGCCCCCCGACCGCTGAAGCGCTTCTTTACGGCATCCTCTTGCTGCAAAAGAAGATTCGGCGCACCGGCACCATCGAACGTTAGGACCCCATTTCATGGATGAGGTTATCCAGGTTGATCCGCTGACCGCGCTGGGCGAGCACATTGCCGGCGCTTTGGGCGGTGTGATTCTTGCCAACGAAATCAGCTATGGCGAGCTGACACTGACCATCGAGCGCGACGCAATTGTGGCCGTGGCCACTTTCCTGCGCGATGACGCAAAATGCCGGTTCATTAGCTTCACCGACGTGACGGCGGTCGACTACCCGGAACGCGATGAGCGGTTCGACGTGGTCTACCACTTCATGAGCCCGCAGTTGAACCAGCGCATCCGCATCAAGCTGACGACCGACGACACGATGCCGGTGCCCAGCATTACCGGTGTGTTCCGTGGCGCCGACTGGTTCGAGCGCGAGACCTACGATCTCTATGGCGTGCTGTTCTCCGGTCACAATGACCTGCGCCGCATCCTGACCGATTATGGGTTCGATGGGCATCCGCTGCGCAAGGACTTCCCGGTCACCGGCTTCGTTCAGGTCAAATATGACGAAGAGCGCAAGCGGGTTGTCTATGAGCCCGTCAAGCTGATGCAGGAATTCCGCACCTTTGACTATCTGTCGCCTTGGGAGGGTACAGACTATGTGCTGCCCGGTGACGAGAAGGCCAAGCAATGACCGTTGAAGCCGAAGTCCGCAATTTCACCATCAACTTTGGGCCGGTTCACCCCTCCGCTCACGGCGTTCTTCGCCTGATTCTGGAGCTGGACGGGGAAATCGTTGAGCGCGTCGATCCGCATATCGGGCTGCTGCATCGCGGCACCGAAAAGCTGATCGAGCAGAAGACCTATCTGCAGGCCGTGCCCTATTTCGATCGCCTCGACTATGTGGCGCCGATGAATCAGGAGCATGCTTTCGCCCTGGCCGTCGAAAAGCTGCTGGGTCTTGAAGTGCCACGCCGCGGCCAGCTGATCCGCGTGCTCTATTCGGAAATCGGGCGCCTTTTGGCCCACCTGATGAACGTCACGACCCAGGCGATGGACGTTGGCGCATTGACGCCGCCGCTCTGGGGCTTCGAGCAGCGCGAAAAGCTCATGGTGTTCTATGAGCGCGCGTCGGGCGCCCGCATGCATGCCGCCTATTTCCGTCCCGGTGGTGTCCATCAGGACCTGCCGCAGGCGCTGATCGACGATATCGAGACCTTCTGCGAGACCTTCCCCAAGGCTCTCGCCGATATCGACAGTCTTCTGACCAATAACCGCATCTTCAAGCAGCGTAATGTCGATATCGGCGTGGTCGATCTCGATGATGCCTGGAATATGGGCTTTTCAGGCGTGATGGTGCGGGGTTCGGGCGCTGCCTGGGACCTGCGCAAGAGCCAACCTTACGAATGCTATGCCGAAATGGATTTCGATATCCCGGTCGGCAAGAATGGCGACTGCTACGACCGCTATCTCATCCGTATGGAAGAGATGCGCCAGTCCACCAGCATCATGAAGCAGTGTGTGGCGAAGCTGAACGCCGCCGATGGCAAGGGCCCGGTGTCCTCGCTCGATGGCAAGGTCGTGCCGCCCAGCCGTGGCGAGATGAAGAAGTCGATGGAAGCGCTGATCCATCACTTCAAGCTCTATACCGAAGGCTACAAGGTGCCGGCTGGCGAGGTTTACGCTGCCGTGGAAGCGCCCAAGGGCGAGTTCGGCGTTTATCTCGTCAGCGACGGCTCCAACAAGCCTTACCGCTGCAAGATCCGCGCGCCGGGTTTTGCGCATTTGTCGGCCATGGATTTCCTGTGTCGCGGCCACATGCTGGCTGATGTCTCGGCCATCCTTGGCTCGCTTGATATCGTGTTCGGAGAGGTTGATCGCTGATGGTTGCGCGTCGCCTTGCGGACGAGTCGGTTCAACCGGCCGCGTTCGCCTTTACTGCTGACAACGCCAAATGGGCGGAATGGAAGATCGGGCTTTACCCGGCCGGCCGTCAGCAATCTGCTGTTATTCCGCTGCTTATGCGCGCACAGGATCAGGATGGCTGGGTCAGCCGTGCGACGATCGAAACGATCGCCGACATGCTGGGCATGGCCTATATCCGCGTGCTCGAAGTGGCCACGTTCTATACCCAGTTCCAACTGCAGCCGGTCGGCAGCAGGGCGCATATCCAGGTTTGCGGCACGACGCCGTGCATGCTGCGTGGCGCCGAGGGCCTGATCGAGGTCTGCAAGAGCAAGATCCATCACGATCCGCACCATCTCAACGAAGATGGCACGCTGAGCTGGGAAGAAGTCGAATGCGCGGGCGCCTGCGTCAACGCGCCCATGGTGGCGATTTTTCACGACACTTATGAAGACCTGACGGCCGAACGGCTCGAAGAGATCATCGATGCTTTCCAGGCCGGCAAGGGCGATACGATCAAGGCGGGCTCGCAGATCGAGCGGCTCAATTCGGCTGCTGAAGGCGGTCGCACCACTCTGCTGGAAAAGCCGAGCGCCAAGCGCGAGAAGTTCGTGCCCCCGCCGCCGCCAGTAGATGCGGCGGCTCCCGCAGCGGCCCCAGCCGCCCCCGCGCCGACCACGGCGGCCAAGCCCAAGGACGTGACCGCTGAATCTGCTCCGGCGATCAAGGGCACGCCCCAGCCAGCTAAGGTTTCCGAAGCCAAGGCCGAAGGCGAGCGCAAGGCCGCCGATATTGCGGCCAAGGCGAATGGCAAGCCCAACAAGGCGATGCGGGAAAATGCAGTCGGCGCCGAGTCCGATGCGGCGAAGGTCGACGGGGGCAGGGCTCCCGGCAAGGCCACAAATGCCGCGCCCGCGCATGGTGCGACGCCGGCCGGCACCGCAAAGACCCGTGCGATCAAGGCGCCCAAGGCCAATCCTGCCGAAGTCAATCCGGTGGCAGAAAAGGGCGGCGCAACGCCGCTGTTCAAGGCCCCCGATGGTGTGCCGGATGACCTCAAGCTGATTTCGGGTGTCGGCCCCGTGCTCGAGGGCCGTCTCAACGCTTTGGGCATCACCCAATGGAGCCAGGTTGCAAAGCTCTCGGCCGAGGATATTGCCAAGGTTGAGGACTCGCTGAGCTTCAAGGGTCGCGTTGCGCGCGACAACTGGCTGCAACAGGCCGAGGCACTCGCCAAGGGCGGGATCGAAGAATACCGCAAGGTGTTTGGGAAGGACCCGCGCTAAATGGCTGAGGGCAAGATCGAATTTGGCAAGCTGACCGGCAAGGACTACGCCATGGGCGTAGGCTTTGTGGTTATTGCCATGATCATTGCCCAAGGCCTTGTTGCTTATCTTATTCCAGGTGCCCCGCCAGCTTTGCTGGGCGCCATTGGCGCGGCCATCGGAGTGGCTGCCTGGTTTTCATACTTGCGGAAGCGGAACGGCTGATCATGCTCGCTGACAAGGATCGCATTTTTACTAATCTCTATGGCCAGGGCGACTGGGGCCTTGAAGGCGCGCGGTCTCGCGGCGCCTGGGTCGGCACCAAGGAGTTTATCGACTCCGGGCGCGACTGGATCACCAATGAGGTCAAGGCATCGGGCCTGCGTGGCCGTGGCGGGGCAGGGTTCCCCACCGCGCTCAAATGGACCTTCATGCCCAAGGTCAATGACGGCCGCCCGCATTACCTGCTGGTCAATGCCGACGAATCCGAGCCCGGCACCTGCAAGGACCGCGAAATCCTGCGCCACGATCCGCACCACCTGGTCGAAGGGTGCTTGCTGGCTGCCCGCGCCATGGATGCGCATCTGGCCTTTATCTATGTGCGTGGCGAGTTCATCCGTGAACGCCAGCATCTGGAACGCGCCGTCGAGGAAGCCTATGAGGCCCGCCTGATCGGCAAGGACAATATCCACGGCTGGGACCTGGACATCATCGTCCATCACGGCGCCGGCGCTTACATCTGCGGCGAAGAAACCGCGCTGATGGAATCGCTGGAAGGCAAGAAGGGCCAGCCGCGTCTCAAGCCGCCATTCCCCGCCGGCATGGGCGTCTATGGCAATCCGACCACGGTGAACAACGTCGAATCTATCGCTGTTGTGCCGGAAATCCTTCGCCGTTCGGGCGCCTGGTTTGCTTCGATCGGCCGCGCCAACAATACCGGCACCAAGCTGATGTGCGTTTCGGGCCATGTGAACCGCCCGGCGACCTTTGAAGAAGCCATGGGCGAAAGCTTCAAGGACATTATCGAAAAGCACTGCGGCGGCGTGCGTGGCGGCTGGGACAATCTGCTGGCGGTGATCCCCGGCGGCGCCTCGGTGCCCTGCGTCACCGGCGAGAAAATCCAGAACGCCATCGTCGATTTTGACGGGTTGCGTGAAGTGGGCTCGTCGATGGGCACTGCCGCCATCATCGTGATGGACAAGTCCACGGACATCATCAAGGCAATCTGGCGGCTGTCGGCCTTCTACAAGCATGAAAGCTGCGGCCAGTGCACGCCATGCCGCGAAGGCACGGGCTGGATGATGCGCGTGATGGAACGCATGGTCGAAGGCCGCGCCCAGAAGCGCGAAATCGACATGCTGTTCGAAGTCACCAAGCAGATCGAAGGCCACACTATCTGCGCGCTCGGCGACGCTGCCGCGTGGCCGATCCAGGGCCTGATCCGCAATTTCCGCCACGTCATCGAAGCGCGGATCGACCAGTACACATATTCGTCCACCTCCGATGGCGCTGTGCCGTCGATTGCGGCGGAGTAAGGCTGATGGCAAATATCAAGGTTGACGGCCAACTCGTCGAAGTTCCTGACTATTACACGCTGATGCAGGCGGCCGAGGCCGCTGGCGCGGAAATCCCGCGCTTCTGCTATCACGAGCGCCTGTCGGTGGCCGGCAATTGCCGCATGTGCCTGGTCGAGGTGAAGGGCGGTCCGCCCAAGCCGCAGGCCAGTTGCGCCATGTCGGTCAAGGATTTGCGGCCGGGCCCCAATGGCGAACCGCCTGAAATGTTCACCAACACGCCGATGGTCAAAAAGGCCCGCGAAGGCGTGATGGAATTCCTGCTGATCAACCACCCGCTCGATTGCCCGATCTGCGATCAGGGCGGCGAATGCGATCTCCAGGACCAGGCCATGGCCTATGGCGTGGACAAGAACCGCTTTGCCGAGAACAAGCGCGCCGTCGAGGACAAGTATATTGGCCCGCTGGTCAAGACCTCGATGAACCGTTGCATCCACTGCACGCGCTGCGTCCGCTTCACCACCGAAGTCGCCGGCATTGCCGAGATGGGTCTGCTGGGTCGCGGCGAAGACGCCGAGATCACCACCTATCTCGAAAAGGCGCTCACCAGCGAGTTGCAGGGCAATGTGATCGATCTGTGCCCGGTGGGCGCGCTGACCTCCAAGCCCTATGCCTTCAACGCCCGCCCCTGGGAGCTGACCAAGACCGAATCCATCGACGTGATGGACGCGGTTGGTTCGGCCATCCGTGTCGATAGCCGTGGCCGCGAAGTCATGCGCGTGCTGCCGCGTATCAACGAGGCGATCAACGAAGAGTGGATTTCCGACAAGACCCGCTTCATCTGGGATGGCCTCAAGAGCCAGCGCCTCGATCGCCCTTATGTGCGCAAGAACAAGAAGCTGGGCGCTACCACCTGGGATGATGCCTTCCAGACCGTCGCCAAGGCCCTCAAGAAGCCCGGTGCCCGCATCGGCGCTATCGCCGGTGATCTGGCCGGTGCCGAAGAGCTCTATGCGCTCAAGGCGCTGCTGGCTTCGCTCGGCTCGGGCAATGTCGACGCACGTCCCGCCGGATCGGCCTTGTCGCCCGCCAATGGCCGCGCCTCCTACATCTTCAACCCGACTATTGCCGGGATCGAACAGGCTGATGCCATCCTGCTGATCGGCACCAATCCGCGCCGCGAAGCTGCTGTGCTCAATGCCCGCATCCGCAAGGTGTGGCGCGCAACCGGCTTGCCGATCGGCCTGATCGGCGAGAGTGCCGATCTGACCTACACTGTGCAGCATCTGGGCAATGGCTCGGATTCGCTGGCTGATCTTACCGCCGGCAAGGGCAGCTTTGCCGAGCTTTGGGCCAATGCCAAGAAGCCGCTGGTGATCGTGGGTGAAGGCGCTGCGACTGCCGATGTGCTGGCTGCTGCCGCCAAGCTGGCGACGTCGAACACCGAAATCGAAGCCGGCTGGAACGGCTTTGCCGTGCTGCACAATGCCGCCGCCCGCGTCGGCGCGCTCGATGTCGGCTTCGTGCCGGCCAAGGGTGCTGCTGACACCGCCGCCATGCTGGCCGGTGGCGTCGATGTGCTGTTCCTGGTTGGCGCCGACGAAGTCGACATGTCCCAACTCGGCGAGACGCTTGTCGTCTATATCGGCACCCATGGCGACAATGGTGCACACCGCGCCGACGTCATCCTGCCGGGCGCTGCCTACACCGAGAAGAGCGCCACCTATGTCAACACCGAGGGCCGCGTGCAGGTGACCAACCGCGCCGTGTTCCCGCCGGGCGAAGCCAAGGAAGATTGGGCCATCATCCGTGCCCTGTCGGCCGTGGCCGGCCAGCCGCTGGCCTTCAATTCGCTGGCACAGCTGCGGGCCGCCATGTATGCGGAATTCCCGCACCTGGCCCGTATCGATGCCATTGCCGAAGGCAAGCCAGCCGATATCGCCAAGCTCGCCAAGACTTCGCCCAAGGGCAAGAAGGCCGCTTTCGTGTCGCCGGTGGCGGATTTCTATCTCAGCAATCCGATTGCCCGCGCATCCGCCGTCATGGGCGAATCCGCCGCATTGGCCGCTGGCCTGCGCCAGGCAGCGGAGTAGGGGAGCATAATGGACTTTATTACCACCGCTCTCGACTATCTGCTGGGCATCCCGATCCTGGGGTGGGGCGTGCAAGTCGGCCTCGTCTACAAGACGCTGCTGCTGCTGGTCTGCCTGCTGGTTTTCACCGCATTCATCCTGCTGGCTGACCGTAAGATCTGGGCTGCCGTGCAAATCCGTCGCGGCCCTAACGTGGTCGGGCCGTTCGGCCTGCTGCAGAGCTTTGCCGATCTGCTGAAGTTTGCCCTTAAAGAGGCGATCATTCCGGCCAGCGCGGACAAGTTCCTGTTCCTGTTCGCCCCGCTCCTAACCGCGACCCTGGCGCTTGCCGCCTGGGCTGTAGTGCCGGTGGGCGAGGGGCTGGCCATCGCCAATATCAATCTTGGCGTGCTCTATATCTTCGCGATTTCCTCGCTGGGCGTTTATGGCGTCATCATCGGCGGCTGGGCTTCGAACTCGAAATATCCGTTCCTCGGTTCGCTCCGCTCCGCCGCGCAGATGGTCAGCTATGAAGTCTCTATTGGCCTCGTGATCATCACCGTGCTGCTCTGCGTCGGCTCGCTCAATCTCAGCGATATCGTGCGGGCGCAGTACGAAATGGGCCTTGCCCATATGATCGGCCTGCCGCAGTTGACCTTCCTCAACTGGTTCTGGCTGCCGCTCTTTCCGATGTTCATCGTGTTCTACATTTCGGCCTTGGCCGAAACGAACCGCCCGCCATTCGATCTTCCTGAAGCCGAGTCCGAGCTGGTCGCCGGCTTCATGACCGAATATTCGGCCACGCCCTACATGCTGTTCATGCTGGGCGAGTACATCTCCATCCTGCTGATGTGCGCGCTCACCACGGTGCTGTTCCTGGGTGGCTGGACATCGCCGATTGACCTGCCGCCCTTCACCTGGATTCCGGGTGTCATCTGGTTCGTTCTCAAGCTCAGCGCGGTGTTCTTCATGTTCGCCATGGCCAAGTCCATCGTGCCGCGCTACCGCTACGATCAACTCATGCGCATTGGCTGGAAGCTGTTCCTGCCCCTGTCGCTGATCATGGTCGTCATCGTCGCTTTCGTGCTCCAGCTGACCGGCTGGGGCTGGCATGGAGGGGTCGCCTGATGCGTGTCGCCCAAGTCTTTAACACGCTGCTTCTGACCGAGTTGGTGTCGGGGTTCTTCCTCGGCATGCGCTACTTCTTTGCGCCCAAGCCGACCATCAATTACCCCTTCGAAAAGGGTCATATCAGCCCGCGCTTCCGGGGCGAGCATGCTTTGCGCCGGTATCCCAATGGCGAAGAGCGCTGCATTGCCTGCAAGCTGTGCGAGGCCATTTGCCCGGCCCAGGCCATCACTATCGAGGCCGGCCCGCGCCAGAATGACGGCACCCGCCGCACAGTGCGCTACGACATCGATATGGTGAAGTGCATCTATTGCGGCTTCTGCCAGGAAGCCTGCCCGGTCGATGCGATCGTGGAAGGCCCCAATTTCGAATTTGCGACCGAGACGCGTGAAGAGCTTTACTTCTCCAAGGAAAAGCTCCTGGCCAATGGTGATCGTTGGGAGCGTGAAATCGCTGCCAATCTCGCTGCCGACGCGCCCTACCGATAAGAGAGAAGAGCATGACCCTTCCACTGTTCTTCTTCTATGTGTTCTCGGCCATCGCCATCGCTTCGGCGGTGATGGTCATCTCTGCGCGCAATCCCGTGCATGCCGTGCTGTTCCTGATCCTGACCTTCTTCAATGCCGCAGGCCTGTTCATGCTGGCTGGCGCCGAGTTCCTGGCGCTGATCCTGATTGTGGTCTATGTGGGCGCGGTCGCCGTGCTGTTCCTGTTCGTCGTCATGATGCTCGATGTCGACTTCGCCGAAATGCGACAGGGCTTCCTGCAATATGCGCCCATTGGCATGCTGGTCGGCGTAGTGCTGCTGCTCGAATTGCTGCTGGTTGCCGGCAGCTTCGTGGTTTCCCCCGAAATTGCGGGTGCCGCCGCGCTGCCCATCGATGGCAGCATGGACAATATTCGGGCGCTGGGGCAAGTGCTCTACACGCGCTATGTCTTCCTGTTCCAGGGTGCCGGCGCCGTGCTGCTCGTGGCCATGATCGGGGCGATCGTCCTGACCCTGCGCCACAAGCCCAACGTCAAGCGGCAGAACCCGCTCGAGCAAGTTGGGCGCAAGCCATCGGAGGCCGTCAAGGTCGTCAAAGTCAAAAGCGGTCAAGGGCTGTAGGAGGCAAATATGGGCTTGGGTATCGGGCTCGGTCACTACCTGACCGTAGCAGCAATTCTGTTCACGCTCGGCGTGTTCGGCATTTTTCTCAACCGCAAGAACGTCATCGTCATTCTGATGTCGGTGGAATTGATCCTGCTTGCCGTCAACTTGAACTTCGTCGCTTTCAGCGCGCAGCTCAACGACTTGCAGGGGCAGGTGTTCGCGCTGCTGATCCTCACCGTGGCTGCCGCCGAGGCCGCCATCGGCCTCGCGATCCTGGTTATTTTCTATCGCAACCGCGGCTCCATCGCGGTTGAAGACATCAACATGATGAAGGGCTAAGAACCTCCGCTATGATTCAAGCGATTGTTTTCCTGCCCCTTATCGGCGCGTTGATCGCCGGACTGCTGGGGCGCACCATCGGGCATCGGCCCAGTGAGTACATCACCACGGGGCTCCTGCTGGTTGCCGCTGTACTGTCCTGGGTCGTTTTCCTGCCAGTCGCCTTTGGCGGCGGGTTGGTTGGCGCTGTGACGGACGGCCATACGGCCGTTCTCAAGGTCGAGATCATGCGTTGGATCCAGGTCGGCGACATGGACCTGCGTTGGACGCTGCGTGTCGATACACTCACCGCCATCATGCTGGTCGTGGTCAACACGGTCTCGAGCCTGGTGCACGTCTATTCCATCGGCTACATGGCCGACGATCCGCACCGCAATCGGTTCTTCGCCTATCTCTCGCTCTTCACCTTCGCCATGCTGATGCTGGTGACGGCCGACAACTTCCTGCAGATGTTCTTCGGCTGGGAAGGCGTGGGCCTGGCGTCCTATCTGCTGATCGGCTTCTGGTACACCAGGCCGTCGGCCAATGCGGCCGCAATGAAGGCATTCGTCGTCAACCGCGTGGGTGACTTCGGCTTCGCCCTGGGCATTTTCGGCGCCTTCATGGTGCTGGGCCACATCGATTTCGACGGCGCTTTCCATGCCGTGCCCGAAGCCGCCACTGCCACCATCCGCTTCCTGTCGTGGGACCTCCACGCCATGACGGTGATCTGCCTGCTGCTGTTCATGGGTGCCATGGGCAAGTCGGCACAGTTCCTGCTGCACACCTGGCTGCCGGACGCCATGGAAGGCCCGACCCCCGTGTCGGCGCTGATCCATGCCGCTACCATGGTGACCGCCGGCGTATTCATGGTCGCGCGCTTCTCGCCGCTGTTCGAGACGTCGCCAACGGCCATGACCGTCGTGCTGGTCATCGGTGCCATCACCGCCTTCTTCGCGGCGACGGTGGGCCTGGTGCAAAACGACATCAAGCGCGTCATCGCCTATTCGACCTGCTCGCAGCTCGGCTACATGTTCGTGGCACTCGGGGCAGGGGCCTATTCGGCCGGTGTCTTCCACCTCTTCACCCACGCCTTCTTCAAGGCATTGCTGTTCCTGGGCGCCGGCGCTGTTATCCACGCCATGCACCATGAGCAGGACATGCGGAACATGGGCGGTCTGCGCAAGAAGATTCCGTGGACCTACCGCATGATGATCGTCGGCACGCTGGCGCTCACGGGCGTCGGCATTCCGGGCACGGAATGGCTGGGCTTTGCCGGCTTCTTCTCCAAGGATTCGATCATCGAAGCGGCCTATGCGGTCGGCGGCAATAGCGGCATGTTCGCCTTCTGGCTGCTGGTCATCGCGGCTCTGTTCACCAGCTTCTACTCCTGGCGCCTGATCCACCTGACGTTCCACGGCTCGCCGCGCGACGCAGGGCATGCCCATGGTCATCACGTGGATGCCCATGATGGAGACAGCCACGATGAACCGCTGGCCGACGATCACGCGGCTCATGACGATCACGGCCATGGCTCGGCCTATGACCATGCTCATGAATCGCCCAATGTGATGATGGTGCCGCTCTATGTGCTGGCCTTCGGCGCGGTCGTTGCGGGCGCGGTGTTCTACGGTATGTTCTTCCACGATGTGGAGCATATCGAACACTTCTTCGCCGGCTCGCTCGTGGTCGATCACGAGATCATCGAAGCTGCTCACCATGTCCCGCTCTGGGTCAAGTGGAGTGCCACGGTTGCGATGATCCTCGGCTTCGTCGCGGCCTGGTACATGTATATCCGCTCGCCCGAGACGCCCAAGCGCCTCGCTGCGCAGAACCCGGCGCTTTACCGGTTCCTGCTCAACAAGTGGTATTTCGACGAGCTCTACGACCGGATTTTCGTCAGGCCCGCACTTTGGATCGGCCGTGCCGTCTGGAAGGGTTTCGACGATTGGCTGATCGATGAGAAGCTGACCGAGGGCCTGGGCCGTCGCGTGCAGAATGTGACCTCCTGGGCCACCAAGCTGCAGTCCGGCTATGTTTACCACTATGCCTTCGCCATGCTGATCGGCATTGCGGCGCTGTTGACCTGGGCCATCGTGGCCGGGGGACTGATCTGATGACCTTCGACAACACCATTCTGACGATCCTGACCTGGCTGCCGCTGGTTGGTGCAATCGTGCTGCTGCTCACGCCCAAGACCTCGCTCAGTGCCATCCGCTGGATTGCATTGGCCGTGACCCTGGTCGTGTTCGTGCTCTCGCTCGCCATGTGGCAGACGTTCGATCCGTCCAATCCGGGCTTTCAGTTCGTCGTGAACAATGCCTGGATTGGCGACACCATCGGCTATCGTGTCGGCGTCGACGGCATTTCGGTGCTGTTCGTGGTGCTGACCGCATTGCTGATGCCGTTTGCGATCCTGGCCAGCTGGGAATCCATCGACACACGGGTCAAGGAATACATGATCGTATTCCTGATCCTGGAAACCCTGATGATCGGCGTGTTTACCACGCTCGATCTGGCCATGTTCTACGTGTTCTTCGAAGGCACGCTGCTGCCGATGTTCCTGATCATCGGTATCTGGGGCGGCGCTCGCCGCATCCAGGCTAGCTACAAGTTCTTCTTCTACACCTTCACCGGCTCGGTGCTGATGCTGCTGGCCATCATGGCCATGTATTGGAATGGCGGCACGACCGATATCACCAAGCTTTTGACGCATGAATTCCCCAAGAGCATGCAGCCCTGGCTGTGGTGGGCGTTCTTTGCCTCGCTGGCAGTCAAAATGCCGATGTGGCCGTTCCATCGCTGGCTGCCGGAAGCCCACGTGCAGGCGCCGACCGCCGGCTCGGTGATCCTGGCCGCCATTCTGCTCAAGCTTGGCGGCTACGGCTTCCTGCGCTTCAGCCTGCCCATGTTCCCCGATGCTTCGGCGCAGTTCGCTAATATTGTCTTCTTTCTTTCGGTCGCGGCCATCATTCTGACCTCGCTGGTTGCCCTGGTGCAGACCGATATCAAGAAGCTGATCGCCTATTCGTCCGTGGCGCATATGGGCTTTGTCACCATGGGTATTTTTGCCGGCAATGCGCTCGGCATCCAGGGTGCGATGTTCCAGATGATCTCGCATGGCATTGTCTCCGGCGCACTCTTCCTCTGCGTCGGCGTCATCTATGACCGCATGCACACCCGCGATATCGAAGCCTATGGTGGCCTGGTAGAACGCATGCCGCGCTATGCCTTCGCCTTCATGGTCTTCACCATGGCTAACGTCGGTCTGCCCGGCACCTCCGGCTTTGTCGGCGAATTCCTGACCATGATCGGCGTGTTCCAGGTCAATACCTGGGTGGCCTTCGGCGCAGCCTTCGGCGTGATCTTCTCGGCCTGCTACGCTCTGTGGCTCTATCGCCGAGTGATTTTTGGCGCACTGACCAAGGACAGCCTCAAGGCCATTCTCGATCTCAATCTGCGCGAAAAGATCATTCTCTATCCGCTGATCGTGCTGACCATCGTCTTCGGCTTCTATCCCTCGCCGATCCTCGATACGACAGCCGCTGCGGTCGATAATCTGGTCACTCACTACGCTACGGCGGTCGGCCTCGACCCCGCCGTTTCGCTGGCCGACGCGCAAGCGCCACTCGAACATGCCGACCCGGCGACCGCTGCAGAGCCGGCCGCCGAGCCTGCTGCCCACTAGGAGAGTCCCGTGAACTCTGACGTTATCGATTTCGCGAGCCTGGCTCCTGCCTATCCCGAAATCCTGCTGGCAATCGGCGCGATCGTGCTGCTGCTGGTGGGCGTGGTCATCAACAAAGAACGCTCGCCGCTGATTTCCTATCTGGCGGTCGTGCTGCTGGCCGCCGTGGCGCTGCTGGTCATGTTCCAGCCGGTGGATGGCGTGATCTTCAACGGCGTCTTCATCGCCGACGGCTTCGCGCGTTACATGAAGGTCCTGGTGCTGGGCGGTTCGGCCTTTGCGCTGCTGCTCTCGCTGCCCAATGCGGTGGAGAACGGTACGCACAAGTTCGAATATGCCATCCTCGTTCTGCTGGCGACGCTCGGCATGATGATGATGGTGTCGGCCAACGATTTGATGAGCCTTTATGTCGGCCTCGAATTGCAGTCGCTGGCGCTCTATGTGCTCGCGGCTATCAAGCGCGACGACAGCCGCGCGACCGAAGCGGGTTTGAAGTATTTCGTGCTCGGCGCTCTGTCCTCGGGCATGCTGCTTTACGGTGCGTCCTTCCTCTATGGCTTCACCGGCCACACCAATCTGCAGGAAATCGTCATTGCTATCGCCAATGAAGGCCGCTCCATCGGCCTGGTGTTCGGCGTGGTGTTCCTGCTGGCCGGTATCGCCTTCAAGATTTCGGCTGTGCCGTTCCATATGTGGACGCCCGACGTCTATGAAGGCGCGCCGACTCCGGTAACGGCTTTCTTCGCCACGGCGCCCAAAGTGGCGGCGATGACGCTGATGGTTCGCCTGGTGATGGATACGTTCGCGCCCATCTCCCACGACTGGCAGCAGATCGTCATTTTCCTCTCGATCGCCTCCATGGTGTTGGCTGCCTTCGCCGCCATCGGCCAGAGGTCGATCAAGCGCCTGATCGCCTATTCGTCCATCGGCCATGTCGGCTTTGCCTTGGTGGGTCTCTCCTCCGGTACCCAGGTGGGTGTCGAGGGCGTGGCGATCTATATGGCCATCTATGTCGCCATGACCGTGGGGCTGTTTGCCTGCATTCTCTCGCTGCGCAGCGAAGAGGGCTATGTCGAGAATATCGACGATCTGGCCGGTGCCGCGCAGACACGGCCATTCGTGGCCGCGATCATGGCCATCCTGATGTTCTCGCTGATCGGCATGCCGCCGCTGGCCGGGTTCTTCGCCAAGTGGCACGCCTTCCTGGCCGCTATCGATGCCCAGCTCTATGTGCTGGCGGTTATCGGTGTGCTGGCCTCTGCCGTCAGTGCCTTCTACTATCTGCGCGTCGTCAAGGTGATGTATTTCGACGAACCGGTCCGCAAGTTCGCGGCGGTTCCGGCCGAGCTCAACATCATCATGGCGGTGAGCGGTTTCCTCATCGTCACCTATTACTTCACGGTCGGTAGCCCGCTGGCAGATGCCGCGCATACCGCCGCGGGAAGCCTGTTCTAGGTGGCGGATTTCGCACTGGGTTCAAAAGCGCGCGCGGCCGGATATCGGTTGCGCGCGTTTGACTCGATCGGCTCGACCACTGCCGAGGCCGTAGCTGCAGCCGCGGCCGGCGATGCCGGTGGCATCTGGTTTGTGGCCACCGAGCAAACGGCAGGTCGCGGCCGGCGGGGCAGGGTGTGGGTGCATACACCAGGCAATCTGGCGGCGACGCTGCTGATCGTCCCTGACGCCGACCCTGCTTTGGCTGCAACATTGGGCTTTGTGGCCGGTGTCGCTATCGGCGTGGCCCTCGACAGAGTACTGCCCGCCGGCACCGTTAAGGTTGGCCTTGATGGCGCTGAAGGGCTCGACGGCAGGAGCCGCGTGGCGCTGAAATGGCCCAACGACGTTTTGGCCGATGGTGCCAAGCTGGTCGGTATTGCCCTTGAAGCAACCAAGCTTGGCGATGGCCGCCATGCAATTGCCATTGGCATCGGCGTCAATATTGTTGCGGCGCCGACCGATTTGCCCTATCCGGCGACCAGCCTGGCCGAACTCGGCGTCACGCGCTCCGCGCAGGATGTGTTCGAGGCGCTCAGCGACGCCTGGGTGGAAATCTTCCGGCTGTGGGATGATGGCCGCGGCATTGGCGACGTGCTCAAGCGTTGGCGCGAATCCGCCGCAGGCATTGGTGCACCCGTAGCGGTGAACCAGGACGGCGCCATTGTGCGCGGGATTTTTGAAACAATCGATGACGCGGGGCGACTGATCGTCCGCGCCAATGATGATAGTCGCATCGCGATCACGGCGGGCGACGTGCATTTTGGGGCAACGGCCAGCGCCCGAAGCTGACCACAACTATAGCGCGGCGACCGGCAACCAAAGTTGCGACCGGCGCCACGCCCGAAAGGACTAAACTGACCCATGGCTAAAACCCAAAGGGATGAACTCGTCTTTGTGCCGCTTGGCGGCGTTGGCGAGATCGGCATGAATATGGGTGCTTACGGCTTCGGCCCCGAGCGCTCGCGCAAATGGATCGTCGTCGATTGCGGCGTCAGCTTCGGCGGGCCGGATCTGCCGGGGATCGAACTGATCATGGCCAATCCCGAATTCCTCGAGGAGCGCGCCGATGACGTGCTCGCCCTGATCCTCACCCACAGCCACGAAGACCACTACGGCGCTGTGCTCGACCTCTGGCCGGGCTTTGAAAAGCCCGTTTACGCCACTCCGTTCACAGCCGCCATGCTGGCTGCCAAGCGGGCAGGGGATGGCATTGTCGAAAATGTCGACATCACCATCATGCGTCCGGGCAAGCCGTTCACCGTCGGCCCGTTCACCATCGAAGCCATCAACGTGGCCCACTCGATCCCCGAGTCCAATGCCCTGCTGATCTCGACCCCGGTCGGCCGTGCCCTGCATACCGGTGATTGGAAGCTCGATCCGACGCCCGTTGGCAATGCGCCCACCGACGTGGCGCGCCTGCAAGCCATTGGTCAGGATCGCACCACGCCGCTGGCACTGATCTGCGACTCCACCAATGCCATGAAGGACGGCGAAAGCCCGAGCGAAGCCGAGGTTGCAGCAACGCTCGCCGCCCTCATCGCCGAAGCGCCGCACCGCGTGGCCGTCACCACTTTCGCGTCCAACGTTGGCCGCGTCATTTCCATCGTCCGCGCCGCCCATAAGGCCGGCCGGCAGGTGGTGATGTCCGGTCGCTCGCTGCACCGGATCACCGGCATTGCCCGTGAACTGGGCATGCTTGAAGGCCTGCCGCCGCTGCTCGATCAGGACGCCTACAAGAGCGTGCCGCGCGACAAATGCGTGCTGATCTGCACCGGCAGCCAGGGCGAGGCGCGCGCCGCAATCGCCCGCATTGCCCGCGGTGAGCACCCCGTGATCGACCTGACCGCTGGCGATCGCATGATCTTCTCGTCCTGGGCCATTCCGGGCAACGAGCGCGAAGTCATCGATATCCAGAACCTGCTGATCGACAAGGGCATCGAGATCATCACGCAGAAGGATGGCCTGGTGCACGTCACCGGCCACCCCCGTCGCGATGAGCTGCGCAAGCTCTATGAGTGGACCAAGCCGGATGTGCTCATTCCCGTGCATGGCGAGGCGATGCATCTGGACGCCCATGCCAAGTTGGGCCGCGAGGCTGGCATTGCCAACGTGTGCGAAACGCGCAATGGCGATCTGGTTCGCCTGTTCCCCGAGCCCATGGTGCATCAGGCCGAAGTGCGCACCGGCGAGCTCTATCTCGATGGGCTGGTGCTCTGCACGCCCGAGGAAAGCGGCGTGAAGGGGCGTCGTCGCCTGTCCTTTGGCGGCCATATCGTGGTCAGCCTCTGCGTCAATGGCTCGGGCCATGTCGTCTCCGGCCCCGATCTGGTTATCGAAGGCCTGCCCGAAACCGAAGATGAATCGCTTACCGATCTGGTGGAAGACACCATTGCCGGCGTGCTGAAATCAGTGCCGGCCAAGCGCCGTAGCGATACCGAAGTGCTGAACTCGGCCCTGTTCAAGGGCATCCGCAACGAGGTCAACGCCTATTGGGGCCGCAAGCCCAACGTCTCGGTGTTCGTGCACCGCGTCTAGGCGAGACGGAATGTCCCACCGGCAAGTTGCTGGTGGGGCTGTCGGAACAAAGCACGGGGCGCTATTGTCGGCGCCACGTCGTTTGCCTGCCGGGGCAGAGCGCCCCTAAGGAAATTCAAATGCAGATTGGCTCATTGCTCGCCGTATTCTTCGTCATCTGGTGGCTGTCTTTTGTCGCCGTGCTGCCGATCGGCAATCAGAGCCAGTCCGAAGCCGGGGGCGAGATCGTGGCGGGCACCGATCCCGGCGCACCGGTCAGCCCGCGCCTATGGCGCAAGGTTGGAATGGCAACGGCTCTGGCCGTGGTCTTTACCGGCCTGCTGTTCTGGGGCTTGGGCAACGAAACCCTGCATCACTACTGGAACCGCTAGGCACGCCGAGTCTTGCCCATAGCGTGGATATGCGCCATGGCGAGCGCCGCCGCCAAGTCCGCTTCAGTGGCATTGGCCAGGATAATGGTCGTCCAGCCCTTGCGGCCCCACGCATTGTCGACCGACTGAAAAACGTCCGGCGCGAGCTGGCATTTGAACTCCTGCTCATCCGGCGTCAGCGCAAGATTTGCGGTCAATTCGTCGGCTGCCAGGGTCACAAAGATGCGATCCACTTTGAACGCCGCCCGCTCGAAATGCGGTGTTTCCGTCGTGCCGGGCAGGACCAGCGCCAACCGCCTCAAATCCGCTGCTATGGCCATGTTTTTGTCCAATCCTGCCGGCGGAAACAAAAAAGCGGGGCACAAGGCCCCGCTGGATTGAGTTTGTTCGACAATACGCTGGTCTTAGGCGCGCTATGAAAGCGGCTGCCAACGCTCCTCCCTTGACGTTGTCGACGTCCAGCGGTTTTAACCGCCTTTGTTTTATTGCGTCGGACCCTAACAACTTGTCCCATAGCTGTCACCTAGATTCTGCATGCCATCCATGCTTGCATCGGATGGACGAGTAGGATTTCAGTGGGCATCAAGAGAACCCATGAGTCGATCCTGTCGCGGAGCCGAAATGCGCCTGTCTCGTTATTTTTTGCCGGTGCTGCGGGACGTTCCCAAGGATGCCGAAATCGCCTCCCACCGCCTGATGCTGCGGGCCGGGATGATCAAGCAGCAGGCCTCTGGCCTCTATTCCTGGTTGCCGCTCGGCTACAAGGTGCTGATGAAGGTCAAGGCCATCATCGAGGAGGAGCAGAACCGCTCCGGCGCCATCGAATTGATGATGCCGACCATCCAGTCGGCCGATCTCTGGCGCGAAAGCGGGCGCTATGACGCCTATGGCAAAGAGATGCTGCGCATCGAGGATCGGCACGAGCGCGAATTCCTCTATGGTCCCACCAATGAGGAGATGGTCACCGATATCTTCCGGACCTATGTGAAGTCCTACAAGGACTTGCCGCTCAATCTTTATCACGTCCAGTGGAAGTTCCGCGACGAGGTCCGTCCGCGCTTCGGCACCATGCGCAGCCGCGAATTTCTGATGAAGGATGCCTACTCGTTCGACCTGAACAAGGAAGACGCGGTCAAAGCCTATGAACGCATGTTCGTGGCCTATCTGCGCACCTATGCCCGCATGGGGCTGACGGCCATTCCGATGCGTGCCGATACGGGCCCTATTGGCGGTGACCTGAGCCACGAATGGATCGTGCTGGCCGATACGGGCGAAAGCGCGGTGTTCTGCGATAAGCGCTTGCTCGACAAGCCCATTCCCGGTCCCGACGTCGACTTCCGCGGGGATCTCAAGCCCATTTTCAACGACTGGACCTCGCTTTACGCCGCGACCGAGGAAATGGTTGATATGGCTGAGTTCGAGGCGACAGTACCCGAGGAATTTCGGGTTTCTGCGCGCGGCATCGAAGTTGGCCATATTTTCTACTTCGGGACCAAGTATTCCGAGCCGATGAAGGCGACCGTGACCGGTCCTGACGGCAAGGAAATCACCGTGCATATGGGCTCTTATGGCGTCGGCCCGACGCGTGTGGTTCCAGCCATCATCGAAGCCTTCCACGACGAGGCCGGCATTGTCTGGCCAGTCAGCGTGGCGCCGTTCGAGGCTGTGCTGATCAATCTCAAGGCGGGCGATGCCGAGTGCGATGCCGCCTGCGACAAGCTCTATGCAGAGCTGACCGCTGCGGGCCTCGACATGCTCTATGATGACCGTGACCAGGGGGCAGGGGCTAAGTTCACCACCGCCGATCTGATTGGCATTCCCTACCAGATCATCCTGGGGCCGCGCGGGCTCAAGGCTGGTGAGGCCGAAATTAAGCACCGCAAGACCGGCGAGCGCGAAACGTTGCCGATCGCCGACGCCGTCGCGCGTCTCAAGGGCCTGATCGAACCGCAAAGAAAGACCGACATTTGACCGATCTGGGGCAGCCGGCGCTCAACAAGGGCACCAAGCCTTTCTCCCGCTTTGAATGGATGATCGCCGGCCGCTATCTGCGCGCCCGCCGCAAGGAGGCGTTCATTTCGGTGATCGCCAGCCTGACCATGGTGGGTGTCGCCATCGGCGTGGCGACATTGATCGTCGTCATGTCGGTGATGAACGGGTTCCGCGGCGAGCTGTTGACCAAAATTCTTGGCCTCAACGGGCATTTCACGGCTTACCCGATCGAGCGGGAATTCACCGACTACAAGGAGACGGTGGCCTCGCTCCAGAATATTCCCGGCGTGAGCTTTGCCACCTATTTCGTTGAGGGCCAGGTGCTGGCTTCGGGCCGGGGCAGCTCCACCGGCGCAACCGTGCGCGGCATGGACGAAGAGAATATCAAGAAGCTCAAGCTGCTCTACGGCGCAGCCAGCCAGGGCGGCTGGGACAGCTGGGACACCTCGGGCGGCATTGCCATCGGCTATCGGCTTGCCCAGACCCTTGGCGTGTCGCTGGGCGATCAAGTACAGATCATCAATCCCGACGGCGCCATGACCCCGTTCGGTTCGACGCCGCAGATCCGCTCCTACCCGGTGACGGTGATCTTCGATCTCGGCATGGTCGAGTTCGACAGTTTCTTCATGTACATGCCGATCGAGACGGCCCAGGACTATTTCAAGCTCTACAAGGACGTGCTCAAGCCGGGCCAAAAGCCGCTTGACCCCATGGCGACGGATGCACAGATCGACGCCGCCTATGACCGCGTCGGCCAGGCCTCGGCCGCGGAGGTGTTCATCGACGATCCTGACAACACCACCGTCATGCGACAGCGCATCGAGACCGACCCGAACACCCGCCCACTGATCCTGACGGATTGGCAGCAGCGCAACGAGACCTTCTTCTCGGCGCTGCAGGTCGAGCGGGTGGTGATGTTCACCATCCTGTCGATGATCATTCTCGTAGCCGCGTTCAACATCATTTCCAGCCTCATCATGCTGGTGAAGGACAAAAGCTCCGATATCGCGGTGCTGCGCACCATGGGCGCCACGCGCGGTTCGATCATGCGCATTTTCTCCATCACCGGCACAACCATCGGCTTTATCGGCACCATAGCCGGGCTGCTGCTGGGCCTTCTAGTGGCGTCCAATGCCGAGGCGATCCGGGCCTTCGTGTCCAACACGCTGGGCGTGGCCATCTTCCCGCCTGAAGTGTTCTTCCTGTCCTCGCTGCCATCCAAGACAGACCCGCTTGAGGTGACTGTGGTGGTTGGGCTGGCCTTAGGCCTGAGTTTCCTTGCTACGCTTTATCCGGCCTGGCGCGCCGCCCAATATGATCCGGTCGAGGCCCTGCGTTATGAGTAAGCCGCATTTGGTACTGACCGACGTCCACCGCCATTACGGCAGCGGCGACACCATCGTTCGCGTGCTCGAGGCAGCCAATCTGACTGTGAAAAGCGGCGAGATGGTCGCCCTTGTCGCGCCTTCCGGGGCCGGCAAGTCGACCCTGCTGCACCTCTCGGGCCTGCTGGAAAGCCCGCAGGGCGGGGAAATCGAGATCACGGGCATCAAGACCAGCCAGTTGAACGACCGCGGCCGCACCCAGCTGCGCCGCTCCACAGTGGGCTATGTCTATCAGTTCCACCACTTGCTGCCTGAATTCACCGCGCTTGAGAACGTCACCATGCCGCAACTGATCGCGGGCAAGAGCCAGGCCGAGGCCGACAAGCGCTCCATGGAACTGCTCGATCTGCTGGGCGTGGGCCAGCGGGCAACGCATCGCCCGGCAGAACTATCCGGCGGCGAACAGCAGCGCATCGCCATCGCCCGGGCCGCCGCCAATCATCCCAAGGTGATCCTGGCCGACGAGCCCACAGGCAATCTCGACCCCGAAACCAGCGATCTGGTCTTCGCTGCTCTTGGCAGCCTGATCAAGACGGAAGGGGCCGCGGCCCTGATTGCGACGCATAATCACGACCTTGCGCGCAAGGCCGACCGTATCGTTACGCTGCGCAACGGCCTCGTGATCGATCATTCTTTGTGATTATTGAACCCCATCGCCATTGGGCGCATTCTTCTGCTTGGAGGAACGCGCCCATGGCTATGCTAATGATCATCGCGATCACCGCGATTCTGGCGACTTTGACGGTCGTCCACCGCCCGGACTAACGCCTGCGCTAAAGCGCTGCGGCGATGTCCTTGGCCAATGCAATGAGTTCCGCGTCGTCGGCCCGCCCGCCACCGGCATGGGTTCCGAGCGCTATCCCGTCGTAGACCGGGATGATGTGGAAATGCAGGTGGAACACGGTCTGCCCGGCCGCCGCCTCATTGAACTGAGCCACGCGCACACCATCGGCTCCAGTCGCGGTCTTGGCGGCCTTGGCCACCCGCTGCACCAGCGGGATCACCGCTGCCAGCGCGGCCGGATCGGCATCCAGCAGGTTGCGTGACGCGGCCTTCGGAATGACCAAAGCATGCCCCCGCGATTGCGGAAAAATGTCCATCATGACCAGGGCAGTATCGTCCTCATAGACCTTATGCGCCGGCAATTCGCCGCGCAGGATTTTGCCGAAGATATTGGTGGGGTCATAGGTCATGGTCTATTCCGCCGGCTCGAGCTGATCGGGCTGGCCCTTCTGAAAACGAAAACGGAAATAGTTGAGGACGGCGAGGCCGGTAAAGGTCGCCGGCACATATTTGAAGCTGCGGCGGATGAAGAACAGGCTGATATTCACCGCCGTTGCTGCACTCATTGCACCCTTGCCCATGGCCGAGGTGAATGAGGAGGGGACGATATGGCGATAAATCAACGCGTCAGAACGATAATAACGCCCCGCCACGGCCGCAAACGCCCGCTTGGACACTGAGTAGGCCTTGAGCTCTTCCAGCCCCATATCGCCATGAAACTCGACCTCCGACCCCAACGCCCAAACCTCGGATGGCGCCAGACGCGTCTTGCCCATTTCGGTGAACAGCTCGGTCAGGTCGCGGAAGGTGACGAAATTGGCATTCCAGCAATCGTCGCTCTTGGCCCCATGCGCCAAGACCAGCACATCGGCCCGGGCCAGCTTTTCACGCATGCCATCATAATTGCCGGCCGAGAAATCCACGCCTGATTTGGCTGTCTCGACAATCCCGCCCAGCTTTTCGAGCTTTGCCACCATGGCCGAGCCAAAGGCGCCCGAGGCGCCCGTGACCAGGAAATGCCGGCCCTCGATCTGGCAGCCCGTGCCAAAGATCATGTCGAACACATTGGTGAAGGACGAGAAGAAATTGTGCGGATAGACGTGGTGCATGGCGTGGTAATTATTGTCCACCCAGAGCAGGCCCTGCTGTCCGCCGACGCGATCCATCGACATGTGGTTGTAGTCCAGGCCCTCTTCCTTGAGCGTCATCAGCAGCATCACGGTGCGGATGGCCGCGACCAAGGCGACAGGAGGCCAGGGGAAAACAAAGAGGAAAATCAGCGTTCCGGCCATCCCGGTCAGGTATTCCGGCAGGATATGGAACCAGATGTTCTGCTTGGCATAGGCAGAATTGATCTGCATATCCAGCCCAAGGAATTTGTGGTGCACCCAGTGCCACGACGAGAAGACGCGCAGCAGCTTGAAGCGCGATCCCTCCCATTTGTGCAGTGTCCAATGCAGCGCATCGAATAGCGCTGTCGAGACGATGAACACCAAGGCAGTCTGTAGGGCGAAGACGATAATATCCCAGATCATGGCATTCTACATAGCGGGCAGGGCGGACCGGTGGAAGTGGCGATAGTGCCACGCCGCGCTAGCGGTCCGTCCGCTCGCCTTTGCGGAAGGGCGTGTGCGCATCCAGTAGCAGTTGCTCGTGCGTCACCGACATGCGCTCATGTTCGAGGAAATCGGCCACGGCATGGCGCAAACCGGGATGAGCGATCCAATGCACCGAATAGGTCGGTGTCGGCTCATAGCCACGCGCCAGCTTGTGCTCGCCCTGCGCGCCGGCCTCGACCACCGCGAGCTTGTGGGCAATGGCATAGTCAATGGCCTGATAATAGCAGAGCTCGAAATGCAGGAACGGCACGTCCCGGGTACAGCCCCAATTGCGGCCAAAAATCCGGTCCGACCCAAGAAAATTGATCGCCCCGGCAATCGGAGTCGACCCGTCATAGGCCAGCATCAGCACGATGCGGTCGGCCATGGTCTGGTTCAGATGCGAGAAGAACTCGCGATTGAGATAGGGCCGGCCCCATTTGCGGGCGCCGGTATCCTCATAAAAATCGTAGAAAGCATCCCAATGATGCTCCATCAAATCGCTGCCGGTCAGCCATTTGACGGTCAATCCATCTGCCAGGGCGTCGCGGCGCTCGCGGCGGATGGTCTTGCGCTTGCGCGATGACAGCGTTTCGAGAAAATCGTCGAAGCTGACAAAACCTTGGTTGAACCAGTGAAATTGCGTATCCATCCGCTTCAGCCAGCCATCACCCGCGATCAGGTCGGCCTCGACCTCCGGTACGAATGTCGCGTGAACCGAGGAGGCTTTTCGCTGCTCGGCCAATTGCTGGGCGGTGGAGAGCAGGGCGGCCTGAATGGCCGCATCGCCCGAGGGCACCAGCAGCTTGGGCGCCGTGGCGGGAGTGAAGGGCACCGAACATTGCAACTTGGGATAGTAGTTCCCGCCGGCGCGCTCATAGGCGTCGGCCCAGCCATGGTCGAACACATATTCGCCCATGGAATGGGACTTAAGGAATAGCGGCATCATGCCCACCGGCCGGTCAGCGTCGGTCAGCACGATGTGTTGCGGCTGCCAGCCCGTGCGGCCCGTGGCGCAGCCTGACTGCTCCAGCGCCAGAAAGAACGCATGGTCGAGAAACGGATTATCGGTCTTGCCGCCTGTGGACGGCACCAAGGCATTCCAAGTCTCGGCGGGAATAGCCGCGGTTGATGGATAGATCGTTGCAGTCAGCGAAGGGGAGGGGATAGCGGGAACTCCGGGCGGAGGTCAGCAGGTTCGCTAACATAGGTCGCGTTGCCCGGCATTAAAAGACCGCAGCCCCGTCCAATCACGTAGATTTGGCGGGGTCGAAACCCTCAAAGACGATCTGGTCGGCATGCGCCAGGGCCGCGTCAGCTGCCGCCTGCGAGCGGATGGTCCAGGCCGTGACGGGCTTACCCAGGGCGCGCCAGAACTTGATGGCGGGCAGTTCAAGTGCATCCGCCGCGCAGGAGATGAAATCGAACTGCGTCTCGTGCCAATGCAGCAGATGGCGCAGTGTATAACGCTGATCGTCGGTCAGGTTCTTGTCGCCGTCATCGGGCTCATAATCATAGGTAATGATGCCCCGCGGCCCGGTAAAGCCGAATTGCCGGATCAGGGTGATCAGCTTGGGGTCGAACGATTCAATGGTCACCGGCCCGGTATAGGTCTTGAGCGCCTCCGCAGCAGCGCGAGCCAGCAATTGCGTGCCGCCAATGTCGCGCTGATGCTTGAGCTCGACCTGCAACAGCGCCCGGCCATTGATCTGTGCCAGAAAGTCCTCGAAACGCTGCGGACAATCACCCTTGGCGCTATCCAGCAGCGGCGTCACGCTCAGCTCGGCCCAGGTGATATCGGCGACCGCGCCGTCCTTGCCCGTCAGGCGTTTCAGATCATCGTCATGAAACACCACTGGCACACCATCGCTGGTGAGCTGCAAATCGCATTCGATGGCGAAATTGCCAGCAATGGCTACCTCGAATGCGCTGGCGCTGTTCTCGATGATGCCCGCTGCCCGATCATGCAGGCCACGGTGCGCAACGGGACGGGGAAAGAGCGGTTCGGACATGGTGTGCCTCATCTTGGGTTCGGGCCTCAGTGGCACCGCAATGTGACGCTGGCGTTACACTCAGACCTCGACGACTGCTTCGATCTCCACCGCTGCGCCGAAGGGCAGGGACGCAACGCCGAAGGCTGCGCGAGCATGCTTGCCCTTGTCGCCGAGCACGCCGACCAGCAGGTTGGAGCAACCATTGGCCACCAGATGCTGTTCGGTGAAGTCGGGGGTCGAGGCGACCAGAACCGTCACCTTGAGGATGCGCTTGATGTCCTGCAGCGGTACGCCACCCATATGGACGATCTGCGAAAGCACATTGAGCGCAGCCAGTTCGGCGGCATTCCCTCCCTGGACGACATTCATCGTGTCACCCAGAAGGCCGGTGATCACGCCGCCTTCATTGCTCGAAATCTGCCCCGAGACATAAAGAATATTGCCGGTCCGGGTGACCGGAACATAGCTGGCCACCGGCGCCTTGGGGGCGGGTAGCTCATAGCCATATTCACGGAGCTTTTCGATCGGGCTGGTCATCTGGTCTTACCTTCGTTCTGGTCGTCATCGATATCGAGCGGCGGCGGCGCCTGCCGTTTTCCATAAAGCTTGCCCCGCACCACTGCCTCGCGGCCAAATCGGGTACGGACCCGATCCATGGCGCGTTCAGCGGCAGCCTTGCGGGCCACTGCCGGCTCCAGCAAATCCGCCGGATCGGTCCCGTCGGCCGGTTCAATACCCGAAACACCGATTCCAATCAGCCGGAATGCAGTGCCATCGATCTCGCGCCCCAGCAGCGACAGCCCCGTTTCGTAGATCACACTGGCAAGCTGCGTGGGGATCATCAAGTGCCGGGCGCGTGTACGCAAGCGGAAACCGGCAGATTTCAATTTCAGCGTCACCGTATCGCCGACGATATTTTTGGCCTTGAGCCGCTCGGAAAGCCGTTCGGTGACATGCAGCAACTCGGTAGAGAGGGTTTCAAGTGAGCTAATATCGGTATTGAATGTCGTCTCCGAAGTCACTGTTTTCATTTCGCTATCCGAAGAAATCCGGCGGCTATCCTCGCCCCGAGCCAGCCGCGCCAGCCGGGCGCCCATTTCACCATAGCGGCGCATCAGATTTTCCGGCGGCTCGTCCTGCAATTGGCCAATGGTCACCAGCCCGTCTTTACGCAGGGTCTCCGCCAGCACCTTGCCGACGCCATAGATCAGGCTGATCGGTTGCGGTGCGAGGAAGGATAGCGTTTCGGCAGCGCCGATCACGGCAAAGCCGCGCGGTTTATCGAGATCGGACGCTACCTTGGCCAGGAACTTGTTGTGGCTAAGCCCTACCGAAATAGTGACGCCAATCTCGGTCTCGATGGTCCTGGCAAAGCGGACTAGCACCAGAGCCGGCGGGGCTTTGTGCAAGGCCTGGGTGCCGGAGAGATCGAGGAACGCCTCGTCGATGGAGAGCGGTTCCACGAGCGGAGTGAGCGCATCCATATGCCGCCTGATCTGGCGGCTGACCTCGACATATTTGGCCATATTGGGCTTGATGATGACAGCGTCGGGACACAGTTGCCGCGCCTTGAACATCGGCATGGCCGAGCGCACGCCGGACTGGCGGGCGATATAGCAGCAGGTGGACACCACGCCGCGTACGCCGCCGCCGATGATCAGCGGTTTGTCGCGCAGCGAAGGATCGTCGCGCTTTTCGACCGACGCATAGAAGGCGTCGCAATCGACATGGGCCGTCGTCAGTGCAAACAGCTCCTCATGTGCCCGCAAGCGCGGCGAACCGCAGCCAGGGCAGCGCTGTGGCGCCGCATTGGCCGAGCCATGGACCAGGCAATCGCGGCAGAGCCAATCGACCGCCATATCTACCCCGATGGATTGAGGCGCTGCCACACGCGCATGAACGCTTCGGGCGTGATGCCGGTATTTGCGCAGAGGGCGAGCAGAATCGACTCGTTTGAGGCAAAGTAGTCCACGAGCCCGTGCTGCAGCGCGGATGAGCCGACGGAGCGGCGCAGCATATCGGGGTCAAAACCGGCAAACTGCATGAAAGCCAGCAGTTCATCGGGATTTTCCGCGAGATAGCCCAGGCAGGAATCGGCGAGGCTTGCCACATCGGGTTGTGCAGTCTGCGTACGGGGCAACGCCAAGCCTCATTTGGTGTTTTGTAAGAGATAGCATGGTAGCTGAACGGGGCGGCAAAGCGAAGTGTCGCCAGCGCCCCGGCGGCGCGAGGATGGATCGATGCCCAAGACTGTGATGATCGTGGAAGATAACGAGCTGAACATGAAGCTGTTCAACGATCTGCTCGAATCGCGCGGCTATGCCGTTATCCAGACCCGGAACGGGATGGAAGCGCTCGATCTAGCCCGCGCCCATCATCCTGATCTGATTCTGATGGATATCCAATTGCCGGAGGTTTCGGGCCTGGTCGTCACCAAATGGCTCAAGGACGACGAGGAATTGGCCCATATTCCGGTTATCGCGGTCACCGCCTTTGCCATGAAGGGCGACGAAGAACGGATTCTGCAGGGCGGCTGCGAGGGATACATTAGTAAACCCATCTCCGTGCCTCATTTTCTGGAAACTATTGCCCACTATATTGGCCCTGCCTGAGCGGTCGTCTTCAAAGGCCGATCCGGCTTGCTCCGAACCCGCGGTGGACGCTGCTGGGTGGGCAATGAGCTGAAGGCTGCCAAGTGACTGCGCGCATTCTCATCGTCGACGACATCCCCACCAACGTCCGCCTGCTCGAGGCGCGGCTGAGTGCGGAATATTTCGATGTCGTAACCGCTTCGTCTGGCCAGGAAGCCCTCGATATCTGCGAAAGCTCGGATGTCGATATGGTGCTGCTCGACGTCATGATGCCCATCATGGACGGCTTCGAGGTCTGTCGCCGCCTCAAGGCCAATACCCGCACCCATCACGTGCCGGTACTGATGATCACCGCGCTCGATCAGCCCTCCGACCGGGTCAAGGGGCTGGAGGTCGGCGCCGACGATTTTCTGACCAAGCCGGTCGATGACATGCAGTTGATGGCCCGGGTTAAGAGCCTGGTGCGGCTCAAGTCTTTAACCGATGAGCTGCGCTCTCGCGCCGTGACCGGCCAGCAGATTGCCATCGAGGATTCGTTCCGCGCGATGGACAAGATTAACGCCGACAACGGCTCCATCCTGATCGTCGATACCGATGCGCGCCACGCTGAGCGCATCAAGGCCTATCTGGCGCCCGGCCACCGGGTTGACGTGCTGACCCAGCCGGCAGACGCCGTGTTCCAGGTGACGGGCGCGCAGTATGAGCTGGCGCTGATCACCATGTCGCTCACCGATTTCGATCCGCTGCGGGTCTGCTCGCAGATCCGTACGCTGGAGCATACGCGCAACCTGCCGATCATTCTGGTGGCCGATGAGGCTGACCGGCCCAAGGTGGTGCGGGCGCTTGATCTGGGCGTCAATGATTTCATCATGCGGCCCGTGGAGCGCAATGAGCTGGCGGCGCGGGTGCGGACGCAGATTCGACGGCAGCGCTATGCCACTGAGTTGCGCCACAGCGTCAACCAGACCATGGCCATGGCCGTCACCGACGACATGACCGGGCTTTATAACCGGCGTTATTTCGAGCGGCATCTGGGGGTTATGCTGAGCAAGGCTCAGAGCCAGGGGCGCGATATGGCGCTGATGATCCTCGATGTGGATCACTTCAAGGCCGTCAACGACACCTATGGCCACGATATCGGCGATTCCGTGCTCAAGGAGTTCGCTAACCGATTGAAACGTAACGTCCGCGGGGTCGATCTGGCCTGCCGCTTTGGTGGCGAGGAGTTCGTGGTGCTGATGCCCGATACCGATGTTCGGCAGGCAGAATCGATTGCCGAGCGGGTGCGGCAGTCGGTGGCGGAGCGGAGTTTTGAGGCTGGGGCGGGGCGGATGATCGGGGTGACGGTGTCGGTTGGGGTTACGCTCAATGAGAGTTTGAGCGATACGCCGGAGACGCTGATCAAGCGGGCAGATGTGGCGCTGTACCGGGCCAAGCGCGAAGGCCGCAACCGGGTGGTGTTCGACGCGGCTTGAGAAAGCTGCAATTGGACGCGTTAGGGTTATCCGTTATAATTAACAAGAACTTACCGGCGCCAGACGCCTGGATTTGCTTGAGTTTCCGGGGTGCCGGAGTAGGGTCCAAGCAAGCCGCGGGGCACTACTTACGCATCCGCGCTCACAGCTCCCTACGGCCTGTCTCGGGAATGCCGCAACTCCTGAGCCCCGTGGGGCGGCTGGTCCGGACGCGGATAGAGTGGCCTCTTCGACATGCCGCTCCGGACCAGCCACTTATGCCTTTACGCTAACGGACTGCTAGCATCGACGTCGCATTTGTCGCGCTAATGACAACCAGCAAAAAGCCCCGCATCGATGATGCGGGGCTTTTGCATTTCAGATCAAAGGCGCCAGATTACTTGATCTTGGCTTCCTTGAATTCGACATGCTTGCGCACGACCGGATCGTACTTGTTGTACGACAGCTTCTCGGTCTGGGTGCGGGCGTTCTTCTTGGTGACGTAGTAGAAACCAGTATCGGCCGTCGACACCAGCTTGATCTTTACGGAGGCGGCTTTGGCCATTCTTCGGGTCCTTCACAAAACCAAAGGCGCTGCGGATGGCAGCGCCGGAATTTGGGCGCAACCTACGGATTTAGCGCCGATTGTCAAGCTGCAGTTCAGGCTTGCGCCGGGTGGCCGAAGCCATGCATGCGCCTGGCCCACTGAAAACCGACAATTGCCCCCTTGGTGGAGGGCAGAATGGCCAGCGGCAGGATGATAGCCAGCGGCACCATGGTGTAGATATAGAGCATGGGATTGATGTGCCAGGTCATTTCCATGTGCAGCATGACGGCGACCAGCAGGTGGCCGACAATCATGATAGCGATATAGGGCGGGAAATCGTCGGCGCGGTGCAGATCAAGCTGTTCGCCGCAGGACGCGCAATAATCGGTGACCTTGAGGTAGGACTTGAACATCTTGCCCTTGCCGCAATGGGGACACTTGCACATCGTGCCGCGCCCGATGGCCTGCCAGGTTTGCCGATCTTCCAAAGTCGTGACCTCCGCGGTCATTTCATCACCTCTTTTTGCGGCCCTTGGGCCCGTAACTCCTAGATGGGCGCTTCTGCCCGCGACGCACAGATGACGGATTGACGCGCGTCCCTTCGGACAACAATTCAAAGCGCATAGCACCGGCAATCGGGGCAACTTCGAGTAGCCGCACGGTTACGCGATCGCCCAGGCTGAACTTTTCGCCGGTGCGCTCGCCCACCATGGACTGCATCTCCTCGACATAGCGGTAATAATCCTGCCCCAGAGTGGAGGCGGGGATAAAACCATCGGCGCCGGTGTCGAGCAGGCGCACGAACAGGCCCGAACGGGTGACGCCGGAAATACGGCCCTCAAAGCGGGCGCCGATCTGAGCGGAAAGGAACTGCGCCAGCAGGCGATCGGCAGTTTCGCGCTCGGCCAGCATGGCGCGGCGCTCGGTGGCCGAGATGTGCTGGCCAATGCCGGTGAGCTTGAGCCCTTCCTGCTCGGACAGACCATCACTACCCAGGTCCAGCGCCTTGATCAGCGCGCGGTGCACGATGAGATCGGCATAGCGGCGGATGGGTGAGGTGAAGTGGGCGTAGCGATCCAGGTTGAGGCCGAAATGGCCGTAATTCTCGGGCGCATATTCAGCCTGGGCCTGGCTGCGCAGCACCATCTCGCTGACCTGCTCGACATTACCCGCCTTGCGGGATTGGGCGAGCACGCCATTGAAATCGCTGGCGCGGACGGAATCGGATTTCTTGACCGCGATATCGAGCGAGCCGAGGAAATCGCGCAAAGCCTGCAGCTTTTCGCTGCTGGGCTCGTCATGCACCCGATAGAGCAGGGGCGAACGTTTGGATTCCAGCGTTTCGGCCGCCGCCACATTGGCCGCGATCATCATTTCTTCGATGAGGCGATGGGCATCGAGCCGGTCGGGAATGCGGATATCCTTCACCAGGCCCTTATCGTCGAGCACGATCTTGCGCTCGGGCAGATCGAGATCAAGCGGACCACGCTGGTCGCGCGCCTTGGCCATGGCGGCATAGGCGGCCCAGAGTGGGCGCAGGATGGGCTCGAGGATCGGCCCGGTCTTGTCATCAGGATTGCCGTCAATGGCGGCCTGAGCCTGCTGGTAGCTGAGCTTGGCGGCCGAGCGCATCAGCACGCGATGGAAGCTGTGGCTGCGCTTGCGGCCATCGGCCCCCATGACCATGCGCACAGCCAGCGAAGCGCGTGGCTCGCCTTCCTTGAGCGAGCAAAGCTCATTGGAGATGCGTTCGGGCAGCATAGGCACGACGCGGTCGGGGAAATAGACCGAATTGCCGCGCAGATAGGCTTCACGGTCGAGTGCCGTGCCGGGGCGGACATAGGCGGCGACGTCGGCAATGGCGACATAGACAATGAAGCCGCCGGGATTGGCCGCGTCCGTATCGGGCTCGGCGTAGACAGCGTCGTCATGGTCCTTGGCGTCGGGCGGATCGATGGTGACCAGCGGCAATTCGCGCCAGTCCTCGCGGCCCTTGAGCGTTGCTTCCTTGGCCTCTTCGGCCTCACGGGTGACGCTGGCTGGGAAGCGGTAAGGGATTTCCAGATTATGAATAGCGATCAGGCTGATGGCGCCTTCCGACATTGGATTGCCGATGACGGCAACGACCTTGGCGCGCGGAATCATCAGGCGGCCGGATAGCTTGACCTCGACTTCGACCAGATCGCCATCGCTGGCGGTCAGCAGATCGCCTAGCGGAATCCGCATTTCCTTCTGCTTGCGATCGACCGGGATCAGGCGGGCGCCATCATCGTCCATGCGGACAATGCCGATCTGGCCCTTGCGGGGCTTATCGAGGATTTTCATCGGCTTGGCGGTATAGACCGGCACCTCGGCTTCGCCGGCATCGATGCGCGCCAGAATACGGTCGCCGGGGGCGGGCGCAACGCGGGCGTCGCGGCCCTGGATAACGGCGACGCGTGGGCGTTCGCCTTCTTCCTCGTTCCATTGCGCGGGGAAGGCGTGGAGATTGTCCGGGTCGGCGTCACTGGGGATGTCGAGCACGGTGACATGGGGCAGGGCGGCGGTGCGGCGCAGGGCCTTGCGGGTGCGGGTAATGATCCCCTCGCCCTCAAGCTCGGCCAGCATGGCCTTGAACGGCCGGCGCATGTCGCCACGGATGCCGAAGACCTTGGCAAGATCGCGCTTGCCTTTGATGTCGGACTGCTGGGCGAGAGCTTCGAGCAGCTGTTCGCGGGTGGGCAGAGCGCCAGCAGCGGGCTGTCGCGCGCGCCTGGGGCCGGAGGTGTTTTTTGGTTTTTTGGGTGGCACTTGGGCCATGGGTATCTTTCTATGGGCGCGTCACCGAATGGGAGCGCCGGGTATTGAATTAGATGACAGTCCGGCTCGCATGGCGGGCACTGCCTAATCACCTAGATATGGACTGGATTAGTAGGGCGTACAACCGGAGCATTCCGCTTGGGCGGCATGATCGCGGTCGTTGGCCCCGGTTATTGGGCATGGGAGGGCGCAGAACCCCTCACCCTGATCATTCTGCTGAACGCAGAATGATCTGTCCCTCTCCCACAAGGGGCGAGGGTTGGCTCCGCATTCAACCCAATCACGGAGCCACGCCTTCTCCCTCGTCGGAGAAGGTGCCCGAAGGGCGGTTGAGGGGGCGCATTTAGAGAGCAGCCCTCGGGTCGGGCCCGAGGGCGACGCAGTGAGGAGGATAGAGCGATGCCTAGAACGGCACATCCTCGTCCGATACGACCTTCTTGACCGCCGTTTTCTTCGGTGCCGCTTTCTTGGCGGCGGGCTTTTCAGCAGCAGCTTTAGTCGTCGCCTTTTTTGCTGCGGGCTTCTTGGCAGCGGCTTTCTTCGCCGGAGCCTTTTTCACCTTGGTCCCAGTAGCTTCGGCGCGTGCCGCGATCCACTGCACCGCCTGGTCGAGCGTTACCGCCTCGGGCTGTACGTCCTTGGGGATGGTGGCGTTGATCTTGCCCTGGTTGACATAGGGGCCGTAGCGGCCGGCGCGGACGGTGATGGGGCCGTTATCGTGCTCGAAGGTCTGGATGGCAGCGACCGTTGCGCCACCGCCGCGCTTGAAGCCGCCAGCGGCTTTCTGGGCGATCAGGTCGACGGCGCGGTTGAGGCCGACGGTGAAGACCTCTTCGACGTCGGGCAGGTTGGCATATTTGCCATCATGCAGGACGAAGGGACCGTAGCGGCCGATGCCAGCGGATATGGGGAGCTGCGTCTCGGGATGCAAGCCCACTTCGCGGGGAAGCGAGAGCAGCTTGAGGGCTTGTTCGAGATTGAGCGTGGCCGCTTCCCAGCCCTTGGGCAGGGAAGAGCGCTTGGGCTCCTTGCCTTCGCCGAGCTGGACATAGGGGCCGAAACGGCCGGTCTTCAGATAAACCTCTTCGCCCGATTCCGGATCGGTGCCCAGAATGCCATCGCCTTGCGCCGCTTCGCTGGACTGGCCGGCGGCCGCGTCCGAAAGCTGCATGGTGTGCTTGCATTCGGGGTAGTTGGAGCAGCCGATAAAGGCGCCGAATTTGCCCAGCTTGAGCGAGAGCTGACCGGTGCCGCAAGTGGGGCAGCGGCGCGGATCCGAGCCATCTTCCTTGGGCGGGAAGATGCGGCTGGCGAGGAGTTCGTTCAGCGCGTCCAGTACTTCGGAAACGCGCAGATCTTTGATCTCGTCGGTGGCGTGCGTGAAATCCTTCCAGAAGTCGCGCAGCACAGTCTTGTATTCGAGTTCGCCTGCCGAGACCTGGTCGAGCTGTTCTTCGAGGCCCGCGGTGAAGCCGTATTCGACATAGCGGGTGAAGAAGCTCTCGAGGAAGGCGGTGACGATGCGGCCGCGATCTTCGGGATGCAAAGCCTTGCCCTCGAGGCGGACATAGTCGCGGTCCTTAAGGGTGGTCAGCGTCGCCGCATAGGTGGAGGGGCGGCCGATGCCGAGTTCTTCCATCTTCTTGATCAGGCTGGCTTCGGTATAGCGGCTGGGCGGCTGGGTGAAATGCTGCTCGATATCGACCGATTGCAGATCGGGCTTGTCGCCCACGGCGAGCGGGGGCAGTTCGCGGCTATCCTCGTCTTCCTCATCCTCGTCGGATTTGACCTCGACGCCATAGAGCTTGAGGAAGCCGGGGAAGGTGACGACCGAGCCGACGGCTCGCAGTTCGACCTGGCGGGCAGGCACGTTGACGGCGATATCGACCGTGGTGCGATCGATCTCGGCTGATTTCATTTGCGAGGCGAGCGTGCGGCGCCAGATCAGGCCATAGAGCTTGGACTGGTCAGCATCCAGATTGAGATTTTCCGGGCGCTTGAACATGTCGGTGGGGCGGATGGCCTCGTGCGCCTCCTGGGCGTTCTTGGCCTTGGTCTGATAGATGCGGGCCTTTTCCGGCAAATATTCCTCGCCGAAATATTTGCCGACGACCGAGCGGGCCATGGCAATGCCCTCGGGCGCCATCTGAACGGCGTCGGTACGCATATAGGTGATCAGACCGTCTTCGTAGAGGCGCTGGGCGATCTGCATGGTGCGCGACGGCGACAGGCCGAGGCGCGAGCTGGCGTCCTGTTGCAGGCTCGACGTGGTGAAGGGCGCGTAGGGATTGCGCTTGGTCGGCTTCTTTTCGACGTTGGAGACGTTGAACTGACCGGCCTCGATCAATTGCTTGAGCTCGGCGGCGTTTTCGCCGGTCTTGATGTCGAGCTTGTCGGTCTTTTTGCCATCGACGGAGAAGAGGCGGGCCAGGAAGCTCTTGCCCTTTTGGGCGAGCTTGGCTTCAACCGACCAATATTCGTCGGCCTTGAACTTTTCGATCTCGGCTTCGCGGTCGGAGACCAGGCGCAAGGCCACCGATTGCACGCGGCCGGCCGAACGGGAGCCGGGCAGCTTGCGCCAGAGGATGGGCGAAAGGGTGAAACCCACGAGGTAATCGAGAGCGCGGCGGGCGAGATAGGCGTCCACCAGCGGCATGTCGATGTCGCGCGGCTTAGCCATCGCGGCGGTCACGGCATCCTTGGTGATGGCGTTGAACACCACACGCTGGACGGTCGTGTCTTTCTTGATGGCTTTCTTGGCCCGCAGCACATCCAGAATATGCCAGGAAATCGCTTCGCCTTCGCGGTCAGGGTCGGTGGCGAGGATCAGGCCATCGGCACCCTTGAGGGCGTTGGCAATGTCGGCAACACGCTTCTTGGAGGCCGTGTCGACCTCCCAGGACATGGCGAAATCTTCATCCGGACGGACCGATCCGTCCTTCGCGGGGAGATCGCGGATATGGCCGAAGGACGCCAGGACTTCATAGCCCGAGCCCAAATATTTGTTGATTGTCTTGGCTTTAGCCGGACTTTCAACGACGACGACCTTCATGGATATTCCGTTCCGCAACCGCTTGTCTTGAGGTGGCGCAACATGGTGAAGGCGGAGGGTCGTGTCAACGGCCCCTGTCTAAACGGGCTCGGCCCCCGGTAAAAAGGACCGAGCAAAGTCGTTGGATCAGGCGAGGCGCGCCTTGCGGGAAACCGCCGGGGTGTCGCTGGAAAATACGGTCCAGGCGAAGATCAGCACGCCGGCAAAGACGACCAGCGAGCTCAGCGCCACCAGGGGTTCGACTGCGGTGACGCCCTGCAGCAGCAAGTAGAGCGAGACGGCCATGATGGCGACGCCGGTGGTGTAGACACCGAAGTGGATGAATGCGAGGCGACGTTCGGCCTTGGCGGGGTTGAGCGCGTAATAGCCGCCGAACAGGGCGCTGGTGACCCAGCCGAGCAGGTTGATGTGGGCGTGCGCTCCGATCACATTGTGGTTGTGGCTGATCGACATGTGGATGCCGATCCCGATCCCCACGATCAGGAACAGAATGGCAGCCTTGAAGAACAGGTTGGACACTTTTGGCATTTTTATCTCCCCATGCCCGTTCGGGCCTCCCCCCGGAGCCGATCACGAGCCGCGCAAATCTACGCCTTTCCAAGGGGTTTCGCCACGCAGAAGCGCAGGTGCAACGTTGCAGCCTTGTCAGGGCGGGCGGTTCTGTGCAGGAATGGTGGTGGTCGCCCATCAGGCGAACCGTTTCACACATTCAGCCAAACTGGCCATCGTGCGTTGAGCTCGTCAGTGAGTTCGCCGCTGGCTGCATGTCAGGTCACCCGAGGAGGAATGGACCATGGAATACCGCAAACTCGGCAATAGCGGCACGATCGTCTCGCATTTGTGCCTGGGCACGATGACGTTCGGCAAGGAAGCCGACGAAGCAACCTCGCATCGCCTGCTGGATGATTATGTGGCGGCCGGGGGCAATTTCATCGATACGGCCGATGTTTACAACGCCGGCGCGTCCGAAAGCATTATCGGCAACTGGCTCAAGGCCGATGCCAGCCGCGCCAATAGCGTGGTGATCGCCACCAAGGCGCGGTTTCCCATGGGGGAGGGGCGGAACGATGTGGGCATATCGCGCAAGCATTTGCGCTCGGCGCTCGATGCCTCGCTCAAGCGGCTGGGCGTGGAGCAGGTCGATCTCTATCAGATGCACGCCTTCGACGCGGTGACCCCGCTCGAGGAAACGCTGCGCTTTCTCGATGACGCGACGCGTAACGGCAAGATTGCCTATTATGGTTTTTCCAACTTCACTGCCTGGCAGCTGACCAAGGCGGTGTATCTGGCCAAACTTAATGGCTACCAGCCGCCGGTGACGCTGCAGCCGCAATATAGCCTGCTCTCCCGCGACATCGAACACGAGATCGTGCCGGCCTCGCTCGACGCCCAGATCGGGCTTTTGCCCTGGTCCCCGCTGGGTGGCGGTTGGCTGTCGGGCAAGTATAAGCGCGATCAGGCGCCGACGGGCGCAACCCGGCTGGGCGAAAACCCCAATCGCGGCATGGAGGCCTTCGAGGCGCGCAATGCCAAGGACAGCACCTGGGCGGTGATCGGCGCGGTCGAGGACATCGCCAAGGCACATAAGGTCAGCATGGCGCAGGTCGCGCTGGCCTGGGTTGCGGCGCAGCCGGCAGTGACATCGGTGATTCTGGGCGCGCGGACGCCGGAGCAACTGGCCGATAATCTCAAATCGGCGGCGCTCAAGCTGAGCCAGGCGGACATTGATGCTTTGAATGCGGCGAGCAAGCCGGTGGTCGGCGACTATCCCTATGGCACCGCAGGCATCAATCAACGCAACCGTGGTCGCTAGTCTCAGCTATATTTCAGCGCCACAAGTTGCCCGCTCGACCACTCGATCTGGCCGGCCAGATCGAGTTCGAGCAGCAGCATTTGCATGGTCCCGGCGCTGAGGCTGGATTGCCGGATCAACTCGTCGATCTCGACGGGCGTGGCGCTGAGGGCTGATAGCAGCCGGGATTTTTCGTCGTCGCCGGGGGCTGGCTCGGCAGCTTCGATGCCGAGGTCTGGCTCCCATGGCGGATCGAACAGGGCGTTGCGGGCCGGATCGGCACTGCCCAATGTTTCGATGATGTCTTCGGCATTGGTGATCAGCTTGGCGCCTTGCTGGATCAGCGAATTGCCGCCCTCGGCGCGTGGGTCCAAGGGCGAGCCGGGTACGGCGAACACGTCGCGGTTCTGTTCCAATGCCAGCCGAGCGGTGATCAGCGAGCCGGAGCGCTTGGCGGCTTCGACCACGACAATGCCGAGCGACAGACCGGAAACCAGCCGGTTACGCCTCGGGAAATCCTTGGCGCGCGGTTCCCAGCCCAGCGGCATTTCGGTGAGCAGGGCGCCGCCATTGTCGAGAATATCGTGGGCGAGCGGGATATTTTCGGACGGATAGATCTTGTCGAAGCCACCGGCCAGAACGGCAATCGTGCCCGTGGTGAGGCTGGCCTGGTGGGCGGCCGTGTCGATACCACGGGCCAGGCCCGAGACCACGGTGTAGCCGCGCTCGCCGAGGTCCGTGGCCAAGAGACGGGTCATCTTGATGCCGGCGGACGAAGCATTGCGCGCGCCGACAATGCCGACCGTCCGTTGCCAATCCAGATTCTCGCCGCCGGCCATGGTGACCAGCGGCGGGGAGGCGGGAATGTGGTTGAGCAGGTCAGGGTATGCCGCTTCGCCCGTGGCAACGAGGCGCGCGCCATAGCGCTCAAGCCCGGCAATCTCGTCTTCGGCCTGGGATGGCGTGGTGATGCGCAGCGGCTTGCCAGTGCGCTTGAGCAGGCCGGGCAGGGCATCAATCGCCGCCTCGGCTGAGCCGAAGCGATTGAGTAATTGGCGGAAGGTGACCGGCCCGACATTGTCGGTACGCAGCAGGCGAAGCCAGGCGACGCGCTGCGGGGGGGTCAACATGGTTTCACCCGAGCGCAGCGCCAAGGCCTAAGAGGCCTTCTTTTCCGAGCCGATCTTGGGCTCGGTGCCGGCAATCAGCCGCATGATATTTTCGCGGTGCTGGTAGAACAGCAGGATGGCCAGCAGGGCTGCCGTGGCCGCCAGCCATTCATCGACCACCACATAGGCAAAGATCGGGGCGGTGGCGGCAGCGGTGAGGGCCGCGAGGGAGGAGAGCTTGCGCGTGAAGGCGATGAGCAGCCAGACACCGCAGAAGATCAGCCCAACGGGCCAGGACAGGGTGAGGAGGCTACCGATCATCACGGCGACGCCTTTGCCGCCCTTGAAGCCGAGCCAGACGGGAAAGCAGTGACCCAGAAACGCGCCCAGTGCCGCCAGATAGAGCGGCAGGGCGGCATCGCCGCCCACCGGCAGGTTGGGATTATAAAGCAGCGTGCGGGCCACGAGGATCGCGACAGCGGCCTTGGCGGCATCGAGCAGCAGTGTTGCCGCCGCGATCGGGCGATTACCGGTGCGCAGCACATTGGTAGCCCCGATGTTACCCGAGCCGATCTGGCGGATATCGCCCAGGCCGGCGGCGCGGGTCAGGAACAAGCCGAAGGGAATGGAGCCGAACAGGTAAGCAATGATCAGCGTGACCACGAGGCCCGGCAGCATGGCGCCGCCAAACAGCCAATTGGCGAACATCGGCACGTAGGAATCCGTCACGGATCAGCTCTCCTCGACATGGGTATGGACGGTTTGCCCGCCCACGATTGTGCGCAGCACTTTGCCAGCAAGTCGCGCGCCTTCAAAGGAGGTATTATGCGAACGCGAACGGATTTCGCGCTCGGTGACCTGCCAGGGATAATCCAGATCAAAGACGATCAGATCGGCTGGGGCGCCCTTGGCGATGCGCCCGGATGGCAGGCCGAGAATGTCGGCGGGCCGGCTGGTCATGGCGCGCAGCACTGTCAGCAGGTCGACATCGCCGGAATGGACCAGTCGCAAAGCGGCGGCCAGCAGGGTTTCGAGGCCGATCGCGCCATCCGAGGCTTCGGCGAAGGGCTGGCGCTTGACCTCGGAATCCTGGGGGTCATGATCGGAATGGATGGTATCGATCGTGCCATTGCGCAGGCCTTCAATGACCGCCTGGCGATCATCCTCGGAGCGCAGGGGCGTCGAGAGCTTGAAGAAGGTGCGGTAGCGGCCGATGTCGTTTTCGTTGAGCGCCAGATTGTTGATCGAGATACCAGCGGTAACCGATGTGTTGCGCTTTTTGGCGACGGCGACCAGGTCGACCGAGGCGGCGCAGGAGATCTGTGCAGCGTGGTATTTCGTGCCGGTGAGAGCCGCCAATTGCAGGTCACGGGCGAGGGGAATGGTCTCGGCTTCGCGGGGAATGCCCTTGAGGCCCAGAATGGTGGCGAAGAGGCCTTCATTCATCACGCCATCGCCAGTCAGCCCCTTGTCGGAGACATGATGAACGACGGTGAGGCCGTAATTGGCGGCGTAGCTCATCACGGTGCGCAGCAGCGAGGTGGACTGGATCGAGCGGCGGCCATCGGTGATGCAGACCGCACCGGCTTCCTTGAGCAAGCCGAACTCGGTCATTTCCTGACCATCGAGCCCCTTGGTGATGGCGCCGGCGGGCAGGACGTTGACCTTGCTGGTGGCCTTGGCGCGGCGGATCAGGAAATCGATCAGCGCGCCGTCGTCCACCACGGGGGTCGTATCGGGCATCATGACGAAACTGGTGACACCGCCGGCAGCGGCAGCTTCGCCCGCCGAGGCGAGGGTCTCGCGATATTCCTTGCCGGGCTCGCCGGTAAAGACGCGCATATCGATCAGGCCGGGCGAGAGCACGTGGCCATTGGCGTTGAAGACTTCAGCGTCTTCGGGCACGCCGACCGGACCGCCAAAGGCGATGTCGGAAATCAGGCCGTTTTCGACGAGGACGGCGCCTTGTTGGTCAGTGCCCGAAGCCGGATCGACGATGCGGGCATTTTCGATGAGGAGGGGGCGGCTCATGGCTGGTTCCCCTCGTTATTTCGGGCCGGCAGCAGGGCATCGAGAACGGCCATGCGCACGGCGACCCCCATTTCGACCTGTTCGGTGACCACCGAGGCGGGGCCGTCGGCAATGGCGGGGTCGATCTCGACGCCGCGATTCATCGGGCCGGGATGCATGACGATGACGTCAGGCTTGGCAAAGCTGAGCTTTTCGGCGTCGAGGCCATAGAAGCGGTAATATTCGCGGACCGAGGGGATCATGCGGCCATTGGCGCGCTCATGCTGCAGGCGCAGCATCATGACCACATCGACATCCTTGAGACCTTCGCGCATGTCGGTGAACACTTCGGTGGCGAGGTGTTCGATGCCGGCGGGCAGCAGATTGCGCGGAGCGATGACGCGGGTGCGCACATTAAGCGCGCCGAGCAGTAGCAGGTTGGAGCGCACCACGCGGGAATTGGCGATATCGCCGCAGATGGCGACGGTCAGGCCGGAGATGCGGCCCTTGTGGTTGCGGATGGTCAGGGCGTCGAGCAGCGCCTGGGTGGGGTGCTCATGGGCACCGTCGCCGGCATTGATGACAGCGCAACCGACCTTTTGGCTGAGGAGTTCCACCGCGCCGGCCGCCGAGTGGCGCACGACGATGACGTCGGGGCGCATGGCGTTGAGCGTGGTGGCGGTGTCGATCAGGGTTTCGCCCTTACTCACCGAGCTGGTCTTGACCGACATGTTCATGACCAGAGCGCCCAGCCGCTTGCCGGCAATCTCGAACGAGCCCTGGGTGCGGGTCGATGGCTCGAAGAACAGATTGATCTGCGTCTTGCCCGCCAGGGTGGGGAGCGTCTTGCGCTCCTGCCGGCTGACCGGAACCATGCGTTCGGCGCGATCAAGCAGATCGATAATCTCGTGCTGCTTGAGGTCGGCTATCGAAAGCAGATGGCGCTGGTTAAATGGGGGAAAGTCGCCGGTCGAACCGGCGGGCGTTGCGGTCTTGCTGGCGCGAGTTTGTGCCATGCGCTCCCATCCTGCGATATTTGCAGCGGTCTAGCGGAGGGGGCGATGGGGGGCAAGGCGGTTGTGCGATTTTCGCGTAGATTATTGCCGCCGCAGACGATCGAGGGCCCCTTGCAGGATATAGCTGGCGGCCAGCTTGTCGACGATTTCGGCGCGGCGATCGCGGCGCAGGTCGGCGTCGATCATCATGCGGGTGACGGCGGACGTGGAAAGGCGCTCGTCCCAAAAGGCGATGGGCAGGGTGATGCGCTGCGCGAGGCTGCGGGCAAAGGCGCGGGTGGATTGCACGCGCGGGCCTTCCGAACCATCCATATTGAGCGGCAGGCCCAGGATGATGGCGGCAATGGCATTCTGGGCGATCAGCTCTTCGAGGCGGATCGCATCCTGGGTGAATTTGGTGCGCTTGATGGTTTCGAGCGGCGTGGCCGAATAGCGCATGCCATCAGAGATTGCGACGCCGATGGTTTTCGTGCCGAGGTCGAGCCCCATGATCCGTCCGGTTGGGGGGATCGATTCGAGCGGATTGGCGGGGACGTCGTCGGTCATGCTGCTCTGGCTTGTGTCATTAGTTCCGTCCTATAGGCTCGCCACGTAAATGGCGACAGGAAAGCTCAAATGAAACTCACCTGGTTTGGCGGCACGACGCTGCGGATGCATATTGGTGGGCAGATTTTGGTGATGGATGCCGGGGCGGCGCCTGCGGAAATCGATGCGGTGGAATTGGTGTCCGGGGCGGATGCGCAGTTCGAATCGCGGGGGGATGGTGTGCCGGGTGTTGATGCGGCACGCTGGAAACCGCGGCGGCCGGCGCGGTTGCTTGATGAGGGATCGGATCCGGAGACTGTTGCGGTTTTTCGGGCGGGGCAGGGCGCTACGCTGGTCGATGCCGTGGGCGAGCCGCCGCTATTATTGGTAACGGATGCATTGCCGGTTCTGGGGCGTTGGGCGGGCGATGCCGTGGTCGTGCTGCTGGGCGACGGGGCTGCGCTGACCGGGCTTGGCTTGGGGCTGCTGGAGGCTTCGGCGCCCAAGCTGCTGGTGCTGGGTGGTAGCGAGGCCGATGTGGATGTGGCGGTGGCTGCATTGCGCGACCGGTTGGACGGAACGGGGCTGGTGGCGCTTGAACCGTCCATGGCGCTGGAAGTCTGATCCGGCGCATAAGCCAATTTCATTGTATTTTGTGGCCGCGCATTGCTATTGAAGCGGAAAATCGTGCCGCAATTTTCTGGAGTTTGAGATGTCCGTCGATGCCGCAACTGTAAAGCGCATTGGGCGCCTGGCCCGCATTCGCATCGAAGAAGACGAGGTCGTCGGCTATCAGAGCGAGCTCAACGCCATTCTCGGCTTTGTAGAACAGCTGGCCGAAGTCGATGTTTCGGGTGTCGAGCCGATGACCTCGGTGACGCCGATGACGCTGCGGCGCCGCGATGACGTGATCAGCGATGGCGGCTATGCCGACAAGATCGTCAGCAATGCACCGCTCAGCGAAGACAATTTCTTCATGGTGCCGAAGGTGGTCGAGTAAATGGCGGTTTCGATCGCCATTGAGACCCCATTGCAGGATGACGTGCGCGGGCTGATCGACAAGCTCAATGCCCATCTGCTGCCGCTGTCGCCGCCCGAATTCCAGTTCAAGCTGACGGTCGAGCAGATGGCCGGCGCCGATACAAGTGTGTTTGTCGCGCGGGACGAGACGGGGCGGGCCATTGGCTGCGGCGCCCTTAGGGTGCATTCGGCTGGGATGGGCGAGGTCAAGCGCATGTTCACGGATCCGGAGGTGCGCGGCAAGCGCGTCGGGTCGGCGTTGCTCGAGGCTATTGTCGGGCTGGCGCAGGAGCGCGGGCTGGACGTGCTGATGCTCGAAACGGGTGCTGCGGCTGACATGCCCGAGGCGCATCGGCTGTATACGCGCAGCGGATTTGTCGCTCGCGGGCCGTTCCTCGACTATCCGGACAGCCAGTGGTCAGCGTTTTTTGAAAAGCCGCTTCGCCAGGAGCAGACAGCATGAAGGCGATTCTTGTTGTGGCGCTGGGCTTCATGGCCTCTCCGGCGCTGGCGCAGCCTGAATTCACCGTCGACCAGAGCAAGGTCTATGTGACGACGCCGGAGACGTGCCAGGCGCTGGAGAAGGACGGCGCTGACGCGCTGTCCGATGCCAATGTCTCGGTGATGACCTTTGCGGGCGGCATTCGGTCGCTGGAGCATAGCTGCGAGTTTTTCGACGTCAAAACCCACGCGACCAACCGGTCCTTCTTCGCTTCGGCGGTGTGCGAGGGCTTGGACGAAATTTATCCCGACACCTTCGCCATAACCCCTTATGACGATAAGACCATCCAGGTGGTATCGTCCTATGACGCCATGATGCAGGTGTCGGGGACCTACGAACCCACCAGCCCGATCGGCAATCCCGGCGCGATTCTCTACCACCGCTGCGACAATCTGAGCGAGATACCCGTTGACTGACCTGACCAGACTGAGCCTTGCCCAAGCCCGCAAGGGGCTGACGGACAAGAGCTTCACCTCCACCGAACTGACCGGCGCCTATCTCAAGGCGATCGATGCCGCCAATCCCAAGCTCAACGCCTATGTGGCGGTGACGGGCGAGCAGGCGCTCGACATGGCCAAGGCCAGCGACGACAAGCTGGCACAAGGGCAGGGCGGGGCGCTGGAAGGCATTCCGCTGGGCATCAAGGACCTGTTCGGCACCAAGGGCGTGCATACCCAGGCGGCCAGCCACATCCTTGATGGCTTCAAGCCCGAATATGAATCGACCGTGACGAGCAATCTCTGGCGCGATGGCGCGGTGATGCTGGGCAAGCTCAACATGGACGAATTCGCCATGGGCTCGTCCAACGAGACCTCCTATTACGGCCCGGTGATTAATCCGATCCGCGCCGAAGGCAGCAATGCCAATCTGGTGCCTGGCGGCTCCTCGGGTGGTTCGGCTGCGGCTGTTGCCGCCTGGCTCTGTGCCGGCGCAACCGCCACCGATACCGGCGGCTCGATCCGCCAGCCCGCCGCCTTCACCGGCACCGTCGGCATCAAGCCGACCTATGGCCGTTGCTCGCGCTGGGGCGTGGTGGCGTTTGCCTCCTCGCTCGACCAGGCCGGCCCGATCGCCCGCACGGTGGAAGACACTGCGCTACTGATGACCTCCATGGCCGGGTTCGACGCCAAGGATTCGACCAGCGTCGATCTGGCCGTGCCGGACTTTGCCGCTGCCGTCGAACGCGGCGTCAAGGGGCTGACCATTGGCGTGCCGCGCGAATACCGCATGGATGGCATGCCAGCCGAAATCGAAAAGCTGTGGAGCCAGGGGCTGGAATGGCTCAAGGCCGAGGGCGCGACCGTCAAGGACATCTCGCTGCCGCACACCAAATATGCCCTGCCGGCCTATTATATCGTGGCGCCGGCCGAGGCTTCGTCCAACCTGGCGCGGTATGACGGCGTCAAATACGGGCTGCGCGTATCGGGCAAAGACATTACCGATATGTACGAATTGACCCGCGCCGCCGGCTTCGGCCGCGAGGTCAAGCGCCGCATCATGATCGGCACCTATGTGCTGTCTGCCGGCTATTTCGACGCCTATTACGTCAAGGCGCAGAAGGTGCGCACGCTGATCAAGAAGGACTTCGAAGATGCCTTCCACGCCGGTGTCGACGCCATCCTGACCCCGGCAACGCCTTCGGCCGCTTTCGGCATTGGCGATGAGGCGCTGGCTGCCGATCCGGTCGCCATGTATCTCAACGACGTGTTCACGGTGACGGTCAATATGGCCGGGCTGCCGGGTATTGCGGTGCCGGCCGGCAAGGACGGGCAGGGGCTGCCCCTGGGGCTGCAGCTGATCGGCAAGCCGTTCGACGAAGAGACCTTGTTTGCCGCCGCTCGCGTGATCGAGCGCAGCGCCGACACCGACTTTTCGCCCAAGCCGTGGTGGTGAGCAAAAGCCGGGGTGACTTGATCCCGGCTGAAATCCGCACTACTTGGCGACCATGCACAAATTGAAACTGGTTGTGACGCGGCCCATGGCGGCGTCCGGGCCGACAGGAACTTCGCCGATGGCCTCTGACATTTTTACCTCGCTCGACTGGTCCGAGCCGCCCAAGGACATGAGCAAGCCGCTGCAGGCTTTGTGGTGGCTCAAGAAGGGCAGCCTGCGCGTGGGGCCCGAATGGGAACAGGCGCATATCATTGTGCAGGCCATGGAAGGCGTGCAGCAATTTGATTGGGTGCATGCCCTGATGCACTGGATCGAAGCCGATATGGGCAATGCCGATTACTGGTATCGCCGTGCGGGTAAGCGGCGGGCAACGGCGAGCGTTTCGCAGGAATGGGAACATATTGCGGCCGCGTTGAGTGAAGTGACGCGGCATTAGGGGGCGTTTCTTTTACAGCCGCGTTTTCCTCGGGCTTGACCCGAGGCCGTTCGTTGTTTGTGCCGTGTTGAGAGTGGCCCTCGGGTCGAGCCCGAGGGAGAGGCGGTGGGGAGGCGAGGCCGCGGAGCCCATTCAACACGCCGGAATGACGCGGTGGTTGGGGAATGCTCCCAAACCACCGCTGCCAGCTACCGGTTACTCACCTCGCTCCGTACCAGTTCCAAGCCGCGTTTGGTGATCCGGTACGGTTTGCCACCGGATGATTTGATCGCCTTCTTGGCTTTGAGCTTTTTGAACAGGACCAGGGTGCAATTGCTCATCAGCCAGCCATCGCGGTTGTAGAATTCAAGGCCGGTCACCTTGCCATTGTCGTCCCGGAGCAGCGCAATGCAGCCGCCCTGCGCGAGGGCATGCAGCACCCGCTGTTCGTGTTTGGAAATATCCATGAATAGTCTGAGGCCTGTGCCGGCGGGCGCATAAAGCAGCCCGCGAACAAACGTGATCAGCCGCCCGCATCACGCAGGACGGCCGATTGGTTCATTCTCGCCCCGTCTCGGTTGGACGGGGCTTCAGACGATCTCAGACTGATTAGACATAAGGCGTGACCTTGATTACGGTTCTAAATTAGCGCCGCCGGCGCGCTCCGCCAAGAGTGAGCGCGCAGCACAGTTGAAATCCGCGCCCTGCCGGTGCAAACCAGCAACAGCCTTACTGGACTGGAAATTGCCGTGACCGCTTTAAAATCGCCTGCCCAATGTGAAACCAAGGACGATGTCCGTGTCGAGATCGACCGGATCGACCAGGCACTGCTCAGCCTGTTCGCGGAGCGGCATCGCTATGTGACGCGCATGGCCCAGATCAAGACCGATCCACATGAGGCGCACGACCGCGCGCGGATAGAATCGATCATCGAGAAAGTTCGCAATCGCAGTTTGGCTCTTGATCTCGACGAAGATCAGGCCGAACTTGTATGGCGTACCCTGATCGACTGGAACATCAATTACGAGAAGGGCATCATCGCGGCCCGGCGAGGCGCGGAATAGGGAGAGGTCCCATGCCCGGTATTACAATGCGCAAGGCAGAGCCCAAGGATGCCCATCGGCTGGCCGATATCGCCTATCGGGCCTGGGAAAGCGGGATTCTGCCGCTGCTGACCGAAAAGCCCGGCATGCGCGAGGCTGAGCAACGCCGGCTGGCCCAGGCTGTGTCGGAGAGCATTTCGCGCATTATCGTTGCCGAAGTAGACGGCATTGCGGTGGCCTGGTGTTCGCGCTCGGCGCGGCGGGCCTATATTCCGTTCCTCTTCGTGATGCCGGAATTGCAGGGCCATGGGCTCGGCTCCATGCTGCTGCGCCGCATGGAATCCATGCTGGAACTCGAAGGCGCCGACCGGGTGCATCTGGAAACGCCGGCTGACAATGTGCGCGCGGTGCGCTTTTACGAAAAGCAGGGCTACCGCATCCTGGCGCTGCGGCCAGATGGCCGGGCGGCTCATGAGCCCTTCATGAGCGTCCACCTCGAAAAGCGGCTCGACCCCTTTGAGGGCGAGATCGACGACGAGGATTAATGGCGGCTCCGACCGACCAGCAGACCTCATCCTGAGCTTGTCGAAGGACGAGGTCGTGGCAACCAGGCCTCCACTCGCGCGACCTCGTGGTTCGACAGGCTCACCATGAGGTCTCTGGCGATGCGGCAAGCCATTGCATCCCACAGATCATCGCACTATGCGTTACTCATAATTTCGTCCCGCCTCTAGGACTGCTCAATTGACTCTTATCGATACCCGCACCCCACATCCGAAGCGCCTCATTGCTGGCTCGACTGGCGATTGGGAGGTGATCATCGGCATGGAAGTGCATGCGCAGGTGACGAGCGAGAGCAAGCTGTTCTCGGGGTCCTCGACCGAGTTCGGCAATCCGCCCAATTCCAATGTGAGCTTTGTCGATGCAGCCATGCCCGGCATGCTGCCCACGATCAACGAGGAATGCGTGCGCCAGGCCGTGCGGACGGGGCTGGGGCTCAAGGCCGCCATCAACAAGCGCAGCGTGTTTGACCGGAAGAATTACTTCTATCCCGATCTGCCACAGGGCTATCAGATCAGCCAGTTCAAGGACCCCATTGTGGGCGAGGGCAAGGTGTTGCTCGACGTGGACGGGGAGACCATCGAGATCGGCATCGAGCGGCTGCATCTGGAGCAGGACGCCGGCAAGTCGATCCATGACCAGCATCCCAATATGAGCTTTGTCGACCTCAATCGCTCGGGCGTGGCGCTGATGGAAATCGTCAGCAAGCCCGATCTGCGTTCGTCCGACGAGGCCAAGGCGTACCTGAGCAAGCTGCGCACCATCCTGCGGTATCTGGGCACCTGCGACGGCAATATGGAGCAGGGCTCCATGCGTGCCGACGTCAACGTGTCGGTGCGTCGCCCCGGCGGCGAATTCGGCACGCGCTGCGAAATCAAGAACGTCAATTCGGTGCGCTTTGCCGGCCAGGCGATCGAATATGAAGCGCGCCGCCAGATCGATATTCTCGAAGATGGCGGCAGCATCGATCAGGAAACGCGGCTGTTCGACCCCAAGCTGGGCGAAACGCGCTCCATGCGGTCCAAGGAAGAAGCGCATGATTATCGCTATTTCCCCGATCCGGATCTACTTCCGCTCGAATTTGACGATGCCTTCATCGCCGCCTTGGCTGAGAAGCTGCCCGAGCTGCCGGACGAAAAGCAGGCACGCTTCATCGGCGACTATGGCGTGACGCCCTATGACGCCATGGTGCTGACGCTGGATCGCGAAACCGCGGATTATTTCGAATCCGTCGTGGCTTTTGGCGGCACCAAGCGCGACGGCAAGGCCGTGGCCAATTTGCTCAATGCCGATGTGGCCGCCTATGCCAATAGCCAGGGCCTGGCCGTGTGGGAGACCCACCTCAAGCCCAGCCAGATCGCCGGCATTGTCGATCTGGTCGCGGCAGGCACCATTTCGTCCAAGGGCGCCAAGGACCTGCTGCAGATCGTGATCGCCGAGGAGCCCGAGGGCGAGCCGGCCGATATCGTCGAGCGCCGCGGCATGAAGCAGGTGACCGATATGGGGACAATCGAAAAGATCGTCGACGAAATCATCGCCGCCAATCCCGATCAGGTCGCCAAGGTTTTGGCCAAGCCGACCATGATCGGCTGGTTTGTCGGCCAGGCAATGAAGGCCTCGGGCGGCAAGGCCAACCCGCAGGCGTTGAACGATCTGATGAAGAAGAAGCTCGGGATCGAGTAGGGGCCTCCCCAACTCTCTCATCTCCGTGGGGTGAAGGGATCGCGGTGGAGGGAACGTGCAATGCATGCCCCTCCAATATGCGTTGTTAGATCGGCTTTCCGACCGTCATCGCATCTCGAAACACCGGGTCGGCGTCGAAGAATACCGGCTCCGGCGTTGCCCCCGTTGCGTCGAAAAAGCGGCTGATGAAGGCGCGGAACGAGGCGCAGAGGGCGATGTCGGAGATTTCGACATCGGTGAAGCCAACGGCGCGCAGGGCGTTGATGTCAGCCTTGGTGATCCTGGACGCGTCGCGGGCCACCTGCTCGGCATAGGCCAGCATTGCTACTTCTTTTTCCGACAGCCCCGCCGAGCGATAGTCGCGCTGCAGGGCGAGCACCATGTCCTTGGAGCCGAGCTCCTTGGTCAGCGAACGGGCGTAGACATGGGTGCAATAGGTCGAGGGGACCTGTTTGGCGGCGATAAAGGTAATGAGGCGCCAGGCGCGCATGCCGAGCGAGAAATTGGCCTTGATGCCTTCGGAAAACCGTTCATAGAGCGGCAGCACTTCGGGCCGCGCCGTCCAGCAGCGGGTGGCTTCCATGACGAAGCCCATGCTGGTCTGTTCGTGTTGGTAGATCCGGGCGACCTCGCCGGTCGCCTCCTCCGGGGTGACAGTCTTGAGAAACACTGGTTGCTCTCCAGTTACCGCGGCGGGATCGTAGCGCCCGCGCGGTAAAAGGCCAATGCCCCTAGGACCAACCGACATTGGCTGATGCTGGCCTGCAAATGGCGGTTTTCTGCGCTTCCGGTGCTCACGTACCCAAATGTACGTTCCGCTCCGGTTCTCGAAAACCACCACTTTCGGCTCAGCCTGAGCCAATGTCGATTGGTCCTAGGCGGGTGCGCGGCGCCCGAGCTTGAAGATACGGCCATCGATGCAGAGCAGACCGACAAAGACCAGCAGCATACCCGCGATATGGACGGGCAGGATGATTTCACCCAGCAGTGTGACGCCCAGAATGATGGCCACGACCGGGGAAATGAAGATGTTGGAGGCGAAGTTGGTCGCCCCGATACGCGGCAGCAGGCGGTACATGATCTGAAAGGTCAATGCGGTCGAGAACAAGCCCAGGGCGAGCCAGGCGGCCCAGGTTTCCGGGCGGGTGGCATGGGGCAGGCCTTCGACGGCAAAGGCGACCGGCACGGCGACGACCGCCGCGCCGGTCAGGGCGATGGTGGCCAGCGTTGTCGGCTCGACCATGCGGAAGCTGCGGGCGACATTGAGCGTGACAGCATAAAGGATCGTGGCCAATAGGCAGAAGCCGATGCCGATCAACTGGTCGCCGGCATGCCCGCCGGTGAGGGCGGGAGACGCCAGCAGCGCCGCGCCGGCAAAGCCGGCAATGACGCCGAGCGCTTTGTTGTATTTGGCCTTTTCGCCGCCGGGCCAGAAGTGGGCGACCACGACGGTGAGGATTGGGGTCAGCGCGTTGATGATGGCGGTGAGCCCGCTCGGAATGTGGGCCTGGCCGAGCGGGAACAGCGTGAAGGGCAGGGCATAGCTGAAGACGCCGAGCAGGCCCAGTTTGAGATAAAGCATGGGATCACGCGGCAGCGGCTTGCGCATGGCAAAGAAAACGACCCAGCTGGCAATGGCGGCGATGCTCACGCGGCCGGCGGCGACCCAGATCGGCCCCAGCTCGCGAATCAATATGGCGTTGAACAGGAACGAGCAGCCCCAGATGCTGCCGACAAAGATGAGCAAAGCCCAGTCACGCGTGGCCATGTGATTCCTCCCCAGCCCATTAAGGAGCGGAACTTACGCCCGGTGAGAACAAAGGTCGAACCGATTTTGACGATGGCTGTCATCAGCGCCGCTGATGGGGATGCAGCCATGCAAGGGTGGCGATAGCCGGGCCGGATCGGGCTCACTAGTCTTTGCCGGCAAATAATGAGGGACTCATGCTGAAAACAACGATTGCCGCATCTCTGCTTGCCGCTTTGACCTGCGCCCCGGCGCTGGCCGCCGAAACGCTGGACGCCACGCCGCGTGTCGCCGTGATGTCCGCCTTCGCGCCCGAATGGATTGTGCTGCAGGAGGCGCTGAGCGAGCGCAAGGACTATACGGTCAATGGTACGACCTTTGCGACCGGGCTGATCGAGGGCAAGCCGGTCGTGCTGTTCCTGACCGGGGTCAGCATGGTCAATGCCGCGATGACCTCGCAACTGGCGATGGACTTCTTCAACCTCGAAAGCATCGTGTTTTCCGGCATTGCTGGCGGCGTCAATCCCGAGCGGCATATCGGGGACGTGATCGTACCTGCGCAGTGGGGACAATATCTCGACGCGATCCTCGCGCGCGAGACCGCGGAGGGTGAATTCACGCCGCCACCATTCCTTGAGGCGCCGTTTCCCAATTTCGGGATGATCTTCCCGCAGAATGTCGGCGTCGCCCGGGAAGGCGCTGAACCGGAAGAGAAATTCTGGTTTGCGGTTGACCCGGATCTGCTGGCCGTAGCCGAAAAAGTGGCGGCTGATATCAATCTTGAGGACTGCGTCGAGGCCAATAAATGCCTGACGACGGCGCCGGGCATCTATGTCGGCGGCAACGGCGTGTCGGGCGCGGCTTTCGTCGACAACGCCGCCTTCCGTGAATATGCCTTCGGCACGTTCGAGGCCCAGGTGCTGGACATGGAAAGTGCGGCGGTCGCGCATGTTGCCTATGCCAACAAGGTGCCGTTCATCGCGTTCCGCTCGCTATCTGACCTGGCCGGTGGCGGCGAGGGCGAAAATGAGATGGGTACGTTCATGGGGCTGGCATCGGCCAATTCGGCGGCCGTGGTGACGGCGTTTATCGCGGCGCTGCCAAACTAAAGCGGCGCAATCTCGCCCGAGGCCAGCATGCGCAGGGCCTCGGGATAGATGCGGTGTTCCTCGACCAGCACGCGGGCGGAAAGGGTGTCCGGGGTGTCGCCGGGCAAGACCGGCACTTCGGCCTGCAGGATGGCGGCGCCCTCGTCGAGGCCCGGGGTCACGAAGTGTACAGTGCAGCCATGCACCTTGGCGCCGTCGGCAAGTGCTCGCTCGTGGGTATGCAGCCCTCGGTAGAGCGGCAAAAGGGATGGGTGGATGTTGATCATCCGGCCGGCCCAGCGATTGACGAAATCTTCGCCCAGAATGCGCATGAAGCCGGCGAGGCAGACGATATCGACATCCCAGCTTTCGAGCGTCTGGGTCATGATGTCTTCGAACATGTCCCGGCTGGGAAATTTGCTCTGCGCCAGCGATGCGGTGGCAATGCCCTGACTGGCCGCCAGGGCCAGGCCGGGAGCGGCAGCGCGATTGGAGAGCACGCCCACGATTTCGGCCGGATAATCCGGCGCTTTGGCGGCCTCGATCAGCGCCTGCATATTGGAGCCGCGGCCCGAAATCAGGATGGCGACGCGCTTGCGGCTCACAGCGAGAGCTTGCCTTCAAAGGTTACCGGCTCGCCGGTTCGCTCGGTGAGCTTGCCGACGATACCAGCGGTTTCCCCGGCGGCATTGAGCTGTTCGACCAGCTTTTCGGCATCTTCAGGCGTTACCGCAACGAGCATGCCGACGCCGCAGTTAAAGGTGCGCAGCATTTCGCGCTCGTTCATGCCGCCAATGTGGCTGAGCCAGGCATAGACCTTGGGCACGGTGATGGCGTTGAGATCGACATGGGCTGCCAGATGGTCGGGCAGCACACGCGGAATATTGTCGATGAAGCCGCCGCCGGTAATGTGGGCGAGCGCCTTGATGCCGATGCCGGCCTTGAGCGCGGCCAATAGCGGCTTGACATAGATGCGGGTGGGGGTGAGCAAGGCTTCGGACAATGACTGGCCGGGCGCGAAGGGCGCGTCCATGTACCAATCAATGCCCGACAGTTCGACAATCTTGCGCACCAGCGAATAGCCGTTGGAATGCACACCCGAGGAGGCAATGGCCACCAGAATGTCACCAGCGGCGATGTCGGGGCGGGGCAGGAGGGTGCCGCGCTCGGCAGCGCCGACGGCAAAACCGGCCAGATCATAGTCATTGCCGTGATACATGCCCGGCATTTCAGCGGTTTCCCCGCCAATCAGCGCGCAGCCGGCAATGCGGCAGCCCTCGGCAATGCCCGACACAATGGCCGTGCCCTGTTCGACATCCAGCTTGCCGGTGGCAAAATAGTCGAGGAAGAACAGCGGCTCGGCGCCCTGCACGATGATATCGTTGACGCACATGGCCACGAGATCAATGCCGATGGTGGAATGATTGCCGGTATCGATGGCAATCTTGAGCTTTGTGCCCACCCCGTCATTGGCCGCGACCAGAACCGGATCGGTAAATCCGGCGGCCTTCAGATCGAACAGGCCGCCGAAGCCGCCGATCTCGCCATCGGCACCCGGGCGCCTGGTGGAGCGGACGGCGGGCTTGATGGCCTCGACCAGCGCATTGCCTGCATCGATGTCGACACCGGCCTGCTTGTATGAGAGACCGTTTGATGTCAGGTTTTGAGGATCGGACATTGGCCTGGAACCGTTTGGGGAAAGCGTGCGCAAAGCCATTACCGGAAAGCCAAGGCGATTGCCAACTCCGGCGCCGGAAGCTAGACGGCCTGATAGCTTCTCCACCACCACGACGCAAGGGCCGTACGGCAAGATGACACTGCGCAATCAAGTCTTGATCTGGGTCGCATTCCTGGTGGTGCTGGTGCTGCTGCTTTGGCTGTTCCGCGGCATCCTGTTGCCCTTTGTGGTGGGCGCGGCACTGGCCTATCTGCTCAACCCGCTGGTCAACCAGTTGCAGAAGTGGCGCTTCGGGCGCGGTTGGGCCACCGCAGTCGTGCTGCTGAGCGTCATCACCATCTTTGTCAGCTTGTTCTTCATGCTGGTGCCGCTGATTGGCCAGCAGGTGATCGGTCTGATCCAGCGGTTACCGGGCTATGTTACCGATCTGCAGGCGCTGATCACCCGCTGGTCGCCCGAAATCAACGAATGGCTGGGGCCGGAGCGGGCCGCCCAATTGCAGACCAGCATCAGCGGCATGGCTACGCAAGTGCTTGGCTTTATCGCTACGCTACCGGCCGAACTGGTCAATATCGGCCTGACCGGAGCCGGAGTCATCGGCTTTACGCTGTTGACCCCGGTGGTGGCTTTCTACCTCTTGCTCGACTGGGAAGGCATGGTGCGCGGCTTGCAGGGGCTACTGCCTCGGGATTCGCGAGGCGAAATCAACGGCATCCTCAGCGATATCGACAAGTCCATGGCCGGCGTTATTCGCGGGCAGGGCGGCGTGCTGCTGATCGACGCGGCCTATTATGCTACGGCGCTGAGCCTGCTCGGCCTGAACTTCGGATTAGCGGTGGGCCTGATGGCCGGGCTGCTCAGCTTCATTCCGTTTGTGGGCTTCGCTTTCGGCTTCGCGCTTTCGGTTGGCATCGCCATCGTGCAGTTCTGGCCCAATTACTGGATGGTGGTGGCGGTCTGCGCCATTTTCCTGGGCTGGCAATTCATTGAGGGCAATATTCTCTATCCCAAGCTGGTCGGCTCCTCGATCAACATCAACCCGGTCTGGTTGATGTTCGCGCTGCTGGCTTTTGGCGCCCTGTTCGGCTTTGTCGGCCTGCTACTGGCAGTGCCGCTGGCGGCGATCGTTGCCGTGCTGATCCGCTATGGCGTCAAGAAATACAAATCCAGCGCGCTCTACCAAGGCACCAATGGGGACGCCGATGGCGACGCCAGCGCGGCCTGACATGGACGAGACGGGTGCCGCAAGGGGGCAGCTTGCCTTCGAGCTGCCGCATGTTCCGGCCCAGGGCGAAGGCGATTTCCTGGTGGGCGAGGGCAATGCCCTGGCGCATGGGCGGATCCTGGCCTTTCCGCATTGGTCCGAGCCGCTGACGCTGCTGATCGGGGCCGCGGCCTCGGGCAAATCGCATCTGGCGCGAATTTTCGCCGATCGCAGCGGCGCACATTTCGCGGGGGTGGATGAGTTGGAGGCGCTGGCGACGCAGGGCGGGCAGCACCCCTTGATTGTCGAGGATGTGGATCGGCTGGGTTATGACGAGGCGGGGCTGTTTCACCTGCTCAACCAATCGATGCGCGACCAGCGCGCCATCTTGCTGACGGCGCGCGAAGAGGTTGCGCAATGGCCGCTGGCGACCGATGATGTCCGCTCTCGGGCCCGGCGGGCGACCGCGTTCAGCCTCGAAATGACGGACGACATTCAATTGTCACAGATGTTCGTGAAACTGTTCGGCGATCGGCAGATCAAGGTCGATCCCAGAATCATCGGCTACCTCGTGGCGCGCATGGAGCGCTCTACCGAGGAAGTCGCGATTCTTGCTGACCTCATGGATAGGCTGGCCTTGGCAAAGGGTACGGCCATTACCCGCAGCATCGCCGCCGATGCGCTCGACCGCCGCGCGGTCGCTCGCGGCGCGGTGCAGCACGAACAGGATTGGGATGGGCCGAACGATGAATGAAATGAGCGATTTCGCCGAAGCGGACGCCGGCGTGCCCGATGCCGAAGCGCTGCGCACCAGTCCGGCCCGGTTCGTCAACCGCGAAGTCAGCTGGTTGCAGTTCAATATGCGCGTGCTCGAAGAGGCCGGCAATGAGAGCCACCCGCTGCTCGAGCGCCTGCGCTTCGTATCGATCTCGGCCAATAATCTCGATGAATTCTACATGGTCCGTGTGGCCGGCCTCAAAGGCCAGTTGCGGGCAGGGCTATCCAAGCAGAGCGCCGATGGCCTGACGCCGGCCGAACAGCTCGAGGAAATCGCCACGCTGGCCCAGCACCTGCAGCTGGAGCAGCAGGACCATTGGCAGAGCCTGCGCGAGGAATTGTTCGCGCAGAATGTGGTGATCCACGAAGAAGATGACCTTAGCGCCGACCAGGTCAATTACCTGCAGAAGCTGTTCCGCGAGGAAATCTTCCCCGTACTGACGCCGATCGCAGTCGATCCGGCCCATCCATTCCCGTTCATTCCCAATCTGGGCCTGGCGCTGGCTTTCGAGCTGCGCCGGCCCGATAGCGACCAGCCGCTGACCGCCCTGGTGCGCATTCCGGGCAATCTCGATCGCTTCATCACGCTGCCCAGCGGGCTGGTATCGGAAGGGCGGACTGAAGTCGTTACGATAGACACCCTGGTCAAGCTGTTCTTCCACAAGATGTTTCCGGGCCACGAAGTGGTGGGCTCGGGCGCGTTTCGGGTCATCCGCGACAGCGAAATCGAAATCGACGACGAAGCGGCCGATCTCGTGGTGGAATTCGAATCCGCCCTGCGCCAGCGCCGTCGCGGCCAGGTGATCCGGCTCGAAATCGAAAGCTCGACGCCGCGGGCGCTCAAGCGCCAGATCGGCGAGCAACTGGGCGTCAAGGATGGCGATATCTTTGAGGTGCAGGGTTTCCTCGGGCTGGCCGATGCGCGCAAGGTTTGCGATGTCGAGCGGCCCGACCTCAAGTTCACCCCCTATCTGGCGCGGTTCCCCGAGCGCATTCGCGACTATAATGGCGACAGCTTTGCCGCCATTCGCGCCAAGGATATTCTGGTCCACCATCCGTTCGAGAGTTTTGACGTGGTGGCGCAGTTCCTGATGCAGGCGGCGCGCGATCCCGATGTGGTCGCCATCAAGCAGACGCTCTATCGCACGTCGTCGGATAGCCCGATCATCAAGGCGCTGGTGATGGCGGCGGAAGCCGGCAAGTCAGTGACGTGCCTCGTCGAGCTCAAGGCGCGCTTTGACGAAGAAGCCAATATCCGCTGGGCGCGCGATCTCGAGCGGGCCGGGGCGCAGGTGGTGTTCGGCTTTATCGAGCTCAAGACCCACGCCAAGATGAGCCAGGTGGTGCGCCGCGAAAAGGGCAAGCTGGTCAGCTATTGCCATATCGGCACGGGCAATTATCACCCGATCACCGCCAAGATTTATACTGATCTCAGCTATTTCACCATCGATCCGGCCATCACACGGGACGTGGCGCGGGTGTTCAATTTCATCACCGGCTATGCCCGGCCGACCGAGCTCGAGACCATCGCGGTGTCCCCGGTCAATCTGCGGCAGACGCTGATCGAGGATATCGGCCGCGAAATCGAGCATGCCCGCCAGGGCAAGCCGGCCAGCATCCTGCTCAAGATGAATTCGCTGGTCGATCCGCAGGTAATCGACGCGCTGTATGATGCGAGCCAGGCTGGCGTGAAGGTCGACCTGATCGTGCGCGGCATCTGCTGCCTGCGGCCGGGCATTCCTGGTTTCTCGGAGAATATTCGGGTCAAATCGATCGTCGGTCGCTTCCTCGAGCACAGCCGCATCTATTGCTTCGGCAATGGCGAGCCTATGCCCAATCCGAATGCGCGGGTCTATATTTCGTCGGCCGATATCATGGGCCGCAACCTTGATGGGCGGGTGGAAATCATGGTGCCCATTCTCAACAAGACCGTGCATAAGCAGATCCTGGACCGGATTCTGGTTGCCTATCTGCGTGACAACCAGCAGAGCTGGGAAGTATTGCCGGATGGCAGTTCGCACCGCATTCGCATGGCTGAAGGCGAAGAGCCGTTCAATGCGCACGATTATTTCATGACCAATCCGTCGCTGTCGGGTCGCGGCAGCGCCGGAATAGGTGAGGGCGACGAGGATACGGTTTGACACAATTCTGGGGGGTCGATGCCGATCCTACGGCACAGGGACGGATCAAGGGCGCCAAGCCCGTGGCCGTCCTCGATATCGGCTCCAATTCCGTCCGCCTGGTCGTCTATGAGCGCCACGCGCGCTCGCTGACGCCGCTCTACAACGAAAAATCCGCCTGCGCCTTGGGGCGCGGCATTGCCCAGACCGGGCGCCTGGCCGACGCCAATGTCGCCCAGGCGCTGGAAGCCATCAAGCGCTTCGCGCTGGTGGCGCGCATGATGCGGGTGGGCAAGGTCTATGTGCTGGCGACCTCGGCGGTGCGCGACGCGGCCAATCGCGACGAATTCGTTGATGCCGTCGAGGCCATCATGGACACCAAGGTGCAGGTGCTGAGCGGTGAGCGCGAGGCTCATTTCGCGGCGCTGGGTGTGGTGGCCGGCATTCCCGGTTTTGATGGCATTGTCGGCGATCTGGGCGGCGGCAGCCTTGAACTTTCCGCCATCAAGAGCGGCAACGATACCGACGGGGAATCCTACGAGCTTGGCGTGATCCGGCTGCAGGACGACAGCAACGGCAATCCGATGAAGGCCGCGAGCATCGTGCGGGAGCGGCTGGAAGCCTCCATTCTCAAGGCTGTCGCGCCGGGCAACAGTTTTGCGGCCATTGGCGGCACCTGGCGCTCGTTGGCCAAGCTACATCAGGTGCTGCGCGAATATCCGCTGCAGATGGTGCAGCATTATACCGTGCCTGCCGAGGACATGATCGCGCTTTGCACGGAGATCGTGGAAGCCGGCTCGCTCAAGAATTATCCCGGCTCGGAATTCGTCAGTTCCTCCCGCCGCGATCTGGTGCCGTTCGGCGCCGCCGTACTGGGCGAAGTGCTGAAGGCCGGCGCCTTCACCAATGTGATGTTCTCGGCGCTGGGCGTGCGCGAGGGCTATCTGCATGGCCTGCTCGACGCCAAGGAACAGGCCATCGACCCGCTGATCCAGGCGGCCGAGGAACTTTCCGTGTTGCGCTCGCGCTCGCCGTCGCATGCCAATGACCTGATCGAGTTCACCGGGCAGTATTTCGCCATCGCGGGGATTGTGGAAACGGCCGAGGAAACCCGGCTGCGCAAAGTGGCGTGCCTGTTGGCGGATATTGCCTGGCGGGCTCACCCCGACTATCGCGGCGTGCAGAGTGTCGATGCGGTGGCGTATGGCTCGCTGACCGGCGTCGACCATCCCGGCCGGGCGTTCCTGTGCCAGGTCATTGCCGTGCGCTATGGCGGGCTCAAGATGAAGGGCATCAACCAGCCATTGCTGGCCCTCGCCACGCCCGAAGCCTCGCAGCGCGCCAAGCTGATCGGGGCACTGTTCCGGGTGGCCTATCCGATGACGGCAGCCATGCCGGGCATTCTGCCGCGCATCCGGTTCGAAGTGGATGGCAGCGTGTTGGCGTTGGTGCTGCCGCAGGACTTCGCGTTCCTGAACGGCGAACATCTGAGCGGCAGGCTGGACCAGTTCGCCAACCTGGCAGGCTACAAGGCCTCGTTCATCAGCGTCGCGAGCTAGTCGAAGCGGCTATTCAGCCGCTTCCGCCTGCGCGACGGGGAATTCGACGATGCCCTTGCGGGTGGCAACCAGGCCGACGCGGCCGTGTTTGATCGCCAGGGCCTTTTCGCCGAACAGCTTGCGGCGCCAGCCTTTGAGGGCGGCGACATCGGCTTCGTCATCGAGCACCAGGGCATCGATATCGTCCGAGGTGGCGATGATGCGGGCGGCGACGCCATGTTGCTCGGACACCGATTTAAGCAGCACGCGGATGAGATCGCCCACCGCGCCCTTGGGCGAGGGGCCGCGATAGCGCTCGGGCATGGTCGGCAATTCGGCCTTGCCCAGCTCCTCGACATCCTTGAGCAGCGCCATGATCTCGGCGGCTGCGGAACTCCGGCCAAAGCCGCGGGGCACGGCACGTAGTTTGTCGAAGGCCTCGGGTGTCAGCGGGCGCTGCATGGCCAGCTCGAACAGCACGTCATCCTTGAGAATCCGGCTGCGCGGCTGATCGCTGTCCTGCGCGCGTTTTTCGCGCCAGCCGGCCAGCACCTTGAGGGCCGCCAGATCGCGCGGGCGATTGATCTTCATCTTCAGGCGTTCCCAGGCCTTGTCCGGTTGCACGACATAGGTATCGATGCTGCGCAGCACGCCCAGCTCATCCTCAACCCAATCCCAGCGCTTGGTGGCATCGACCTGCTTGCGCAATTCGCGATAGATATCGCGCAGGTAGGTGACGTCGGCCAGCGCATAGGTCAGCTGCTTTTCCGAAAGCGGGCGGGCCGACCAATCGGTGAAGCGGGAGGACTTGTCGAGTTCGACATTGGTGATGGAGCGCACCAGATTGTCGTAGGACACGCTATCACCAAAGCCGCACACGCTGGCGGCGATCTGGGTGTCGAAAATATTGACCGGCACCTTGCCGCTCAGCTTGACGAAAATTTCCACGTCCTGCCGTGCGGCATGGAACACCTTGGTGACTTCCGGATTGGCCAGCAGCGCGAAGAAGGGTGTCAAATCGATCCCCGACGCCAGCGGGTCGATCAGTACGGCTTCATCATCAGTCGCGGCCTGGATCAGGCAAAGCTTTGGCCAGTAAGTGGTTTCGCGCAAGAACTCGGTATCAACCGTTACGAAGTCGAACTTAGCGGCACGATCGCAGAAGGCCGCGAGCGCATCTGTGGAAATTATGGCGTCCATACCGGTTTCCGTCTCAAAATAGTCAAGATTGTTCCTAGCAGGTGCGAGAGCGTCACTCCAGAAGTGAATCTTTAAGCATAAGGAATTGGTTAGCGCGGCAGGATGATGCAACCCCACCGCCTGGGCCAGCCAAACTTGACAAGCATGGCGACCCATGCGCTTTTCCGGCCCAAGATTCCGGCCTTTTACCGAGTTCCGACATGACAACACATCGCTACCGCTCGCACACCTGCGGGGCCCTGACGGCCCAGGACGCAGGCCAGACCGTCCGCCTCAGCGGCTGGGTGCATCGTATCCGTGACCATGGCGGCCTGCTCTTCATCGATCTGCGCGACCATTATGGCCTGACCCAGGCCGTGATCGACCCTGATTCTCCGGCCTTCGCCGCTGCCGAGAAAATCCGGGCCGAATGGGTGCTGCGCATTGACGGAGAAGTGAAGCTGCGCGACGCGGCAGCCGTGAATCCGAACCTGCCCACCGGCGCGGTCGAAATCTATGTGCGCGAGATCGAAGTGCTCTCGGCGGCCAAGGAATTGCCATTGCCGGTGTTCGGCGATCAGGAATATCCCGAGGACGTGCGGCTGAAGTATCGCTTCGTCGATCTGCGCCGCGAGAAGCTGCATGCCAACATCGTCAAGCGCACCAAGGTGATCGCTGCGATGCGCCGCGAAATGGCGACGGCTGGCTTTGCCGAATATTCGACGCCGATTCTCACTGCGTCGTCACCTGAAGGCGCACGCGACTTCCTCGTGCCCAGTCGCATCCATCCCGGCAAGTTCTTTGCGCTGCCGCAGGCGCCCCAGCAGTACAAGCAGCTGCTGATGGTGGCGGGCTTTGACCGCTATTTCCAGATCGCGCCCTGTTTCCGCGACGAAGATCCGCGTGCCGACCGCCTGCCGGGCGAGTTCTACCAGCTTGACCTGGAAATGAGCTTTGTGACGCAGGAAGACGTGTGGAACACGATGACCCCGGTCATCACCGGCATTTTCGAGGAATTTGCCGATGGCAAGCGCGTGACCAAGGATTGGCCGCGCATTCCCTATGACACGGCAATCCGCAAATATGGCTCGGACAAGCCCGATCTGCGCAACCCCATCGAAATGCAGGCCGTGACCGAGCATTTCGCCGGCTCCGGCTTCAAGGTGTTTGCCGGCCAAATCGAGGCTGACGACAAGGTCGAAGTGTGGGCCATTCCGGCCAAGAACAAGCCCGGCGCCGAGCCGATTGGCCGGGCATTCTGCGACCGCATGAATGCCTGGGCGCAGGGCGAGGGCCAGCCGGGCCTTGGCTATATCTTCTTCAAGGACGGGCAGGGCTCTGGCCCGATCGCCAAGAATATTGGTGAAGAACGCACAGCCGCCATCAAGGCCCAGCTTGGCCTTGCCGATGGCGACGCCGTGTTCTTTGTCTGCGGCCGCCCGGCCAAGTTCTACAAGTTTGCCGGTGAGGCCCGCACCAAGGCTGCAACCGATATCGGCATTGTCGATACCGAGCAGTTTGCCCTGTGCTGGATCGTCGATTTCCCGTTTTACGAATGGGACGAAGAGGAAAAGCGCGTGGACTTCGCGCATAACCCCTTCTCCATGCCGCAGGGCGGGATCGAGGCGCTCAACAGCCAGGACCCGCTGACCATCAAAGCCTATCAGTATGATGCGGTCTGCAACGGCTACGAAATCGCCTCTGGCTCGATCCGTAACCAGCTGCCCGAGACCATGGTCAAGGCGTTCGAGCTGACCGGCAAGAGCCGCGACGAGGTCGAAGAGCAGTTCGGCGGCCTCTACCGCGCCTTCCAGTATGGCGCTCCGCCACACGGCGGCGCAGCCTTCGGCGTCGATCGCATCGTCATGCTGATCTGCGGCGTGCAGAACCTGCGCGAGATCACGGCCTTCCCGATGAACCAGCAGGCCGAAGACCTGCTGATGAACGCGCCCAGCCCGGCTTCGGCCAAGCAATTGCGCGAGCTCAGCATCCGCCTGAACGTGCAGGACAAATAGGCTCTGCCGGCAGACCCATTGCGGGCGGGCACCTGACGGTGTCCGCCCTTTTCGTTTCCGGCGGTTAATCAGCGTTAATGATGCGTTAAACGCCTGTTGTTACCGCTAGGGCGGCGAGAAACTATTTTCCCGGATTCGTTTTGTGCAGTCGCGGTATTCCCACATCCTGATGCTGTTGGGCGCCATTTTGGCGTTTGTGCCCATCCTGGCGGTGGATTATCTGCTCGACGCCTATGTGCGGGTTCGCGAAAAAGCCGTTATTCAACAATCCGCTAGCCTGGTTAGTTCACAAATTGAAATTGGCGCGATGGACGCTGTGGCCTCGCTGCGGCGGATATTGGCGGCCAGCCCCTCGCTCTGTACGCCGACCTTTGTCGCCAATGTGCAGAACGAGATCGAATCCAGCCTCAACCTCAAGCAGGTGCTGGTCGAGAATGCCGACGGTGTCCAATATTGCGACGCCTTTGGCCGTACGATTTCCTATTCGCCGCTGTCGCAAAGCCTGCCGATCCCCGGGCATACCGAGACAATCACCGTGGTGAAGCTGGGGCAGATGGCGATGCCCGCGCTCAAGATCACGCAGGTATTCGGCACGACGCGGCGGGTTTCCGCCTTTGTGCCGCTGGTCGGCCAGAGCCAGGCGGGGCTGGCCCAAACCATTCCCGCTGCCGGCATGCTGCGCGTGGTGCTGACCAATGGCACCTCGGTGTTCACGCTGGGCGACGCGACGGCGTTTGACGGGCAGGGGGCTACCGAATTCGTTTCGGCGCAGAGTTTTGCCGGGGAATTGCCGCTCAAGATCGAGGCCGCCGTACCGTTCGCCGTGGTGCGCGCAGGTTACGCCGATCTCGATATGAGCTTCACTGTTCTGGCCTGCCTGATGAGCGCGGGATTTCTGCTGATGGCGCTGCATTATGTTCGCCGCTCGCGCGTGCCGGCTTTCGATCTGGAACGCGCCATCGCCCGTGGCCAGATCAAGCCCTATTACCAGCCCGTCATCAACCTGCGAACGGGCGAGTTGGTCGGCTGCGAAGTGCTGTGCCGCTGGGAAAAGCGCAATGGCGAAGTGGTGCCGCCCGGGGCGTTCATCGACTATGCCGAAGTCACGGGCCTCGCCATCCCGATGACGCTGTCGCTGATGCAGCAGGTCAAGTTCGACCTGGGCGAATTGTGCCGGCAGATGCCCGACCTCAAGGTGTCGATCAACCTGTTCGAGGGGCATTTCCGCGATGGCAGCATTATCGAGGATGTGCAGGCTATTTTCGGGGGCTCGCCGATCGCCTATCGGCAGCTGGTGTTCGAGATTACGGAGCGTCGCCCGCTGGCCAATTCGACTGTGGCGATCAGTGTGATTGCCGGGCTGCATGCGCTGGGCGCCAAGCTGGCCATGGACGATGCGGGCACCGGACACTCCAACCTGGCCTATCTCGCCACGCTTGGCGTGGATGTGATCAAGATCGACCGGGTGTTTGTCGATATGGTCAAGCCGGAGACGACCCAGGTGCCGGTGCTGGACGGGCTGATCGCCATGGCCAAGGACCTCAATTGCGAGATCGTGGCCGAGGGCGTCGAGACCGAAGCGCAGGCGCTCTACCTGCGGGCGCGGGGCGTGTTGCATGCCCAGGGTTTCATTTTTGCACCGGCACTCAAGGTCGGGGCATTCAAGGAACTGGCCCTGGCGCTGCAGGCGACCCATCCTACCCGGCGGCGCGGCGAGGCCAGTGTCGCCAGCGCTGCCTAGAAGGCAAGTCCCCTTCGGACATTAGGTCTTTTCATCCTGCCGGATTGATGGCACGTACGCGTGCCGGCAATCCATTGTCCGATGGTCCCCGCCGGATCGCCAGGAGAATACCTCGTGTCCACCGACATCAACGAGCAGCGGAAAGCCCTTCGCGAAGCGGCCCTGCATTTCCATGAATTCCCCAAGCCGGGCAAGCTGGAAATCCAGCCGACCAAGCCGCTGGGCAATCAGCGCGATCTGGCGCTGGCCTATTCTCCCGGCGTTGCGGCGCCCTGCGAGGAAATCGCCGAAAACCCCGACAGCGTGGCGCGCTATACCTCTCGCCAGAACCTGGTCGCGGTGATTTCCAACGGCACCGCCGTTCTGGGCCTGGGCAATATTGGCGCGCTGGCATCCAAGCCGGTGATGGAAGGCAAGGCGGTTCTGTTCAAGAAATTCGCCGGCATCGACGTGTTCGATCTCGAAATCGACGAGATCGACCCCAAGAAATTCATCGATGCCGTGGCGCCGCTGTGGCCGACCTTTGGTGGCATTAATCTGGAAGATATCCGCGCGCCCGATTGCTTTGAAATCGAGGAAACGCTGCGCGAGCGCATGCCGATTCCGGTGTTCCATGACGATCAGCATGGCACCGCTATCATTGTCGGTGCTGCGGTGCTGAATGGACTCGAACTGGCCGGCAAGAAGATCGAAGACGTCAAAATCTGCACGTCCGGGGCAGGGGCCGCGGCTATTGCCTGCCTCAATGTGCTGGTCGCGCTCGGCGCAAAATACGAGAATATCTGGGTCGCCGACAAGGATGGCCTGGTCACCCACAAGCGCAACGACGTCAATGACAAGTGGCGCGGTCAGTTCCGCCGCACCAGCGAGGCGACGAGCCTCGCCGAAGTGATCGACGGCGCCGATGTGTTCCTGGGCCTGTCGGCGGCCGGGGCGCTCAAGCCCGAAATGCTGACCAAGATGGCGCCCAAGCCGCTGATTCTGGCTTTGGCCAACCCGAACCCGGAAATCATGCCGGAATTGGCCAAGGAGACCCGGCCCGACGCCATGGTCTGCACCGGCCGTTCGGACTATCCGAACCAGGTCAACAATGTGCTGTGCTTCCCGTTCATTTTCCGCGGTGCGCTCGATGTCGGCGCCACCACGATCAATGAGGAAATGAAGCTGGCCGCGGTGCGCGCCATCGCCAAGCTGGCGCATGAGCCGGGGCTGGAATCCTCGCCTTCGGGGACGCCGGCCGTCTATGGCCCCGAGCACATCATTCCCAATCCGTTCGATCAGCGGCTGATTCTGCGCATCGCGCCGGCCGTCGCCCGCGCGGCGATGGATTCGGGCGTGGCCAAGAAGCCGATCACCGACTGGAAGGCCTATCTCGATAGCCTCAACCGCTTCGTGTTCCGCTCCGGGCTCGTGATGAAGCCGATCATCGACCGGGCCCAGGGGCAGAACAAGCGCCTCGCCTTTGCCGATGGCGAAGACGAACGCGTGCTGCGGGCCACCCAGGTGCTGCTCGAGGAACGCATTGCGCGGCCCATCCTGATCGGCCGCCCGGCGGTGATCGAGGCACGTATCGAGCGCTTCGGCCTCAACCTCAAGCCCGGCACCGATTTCGAGATTATCAATCCCGAGGACGATCCGCGTTATCGCGACTACGTCGCGCTGTTCCATTCGCTGGTCGGCCGCGACGGCGTGACACCCGATACCGCCCGCCAGATGGTGCGCACCAATACGACCGTGATCGGCGCCCTGGCCGTCAAGCGCGGCGAGGCCGATGCTCTGATCTGTGGCCTGCAGGGGCGCTTTATCAAGCATGTGCGCGATATCCGCTCGGTCATCGGCCTGCAGGACGGGCTCAATGACGTGTCGGCGCTCTCCATGCTGATCATGCCGCGCGGCGCGTTTTTCCTGGCCGATACCTATGTCCACCAGGACCCGACCGCCGACGAGATCGTACGCATCACCCTGCAGGCCCGCGACCACCTCAAGCGTTTCAATATCGAAGCCCGCGCGGCGCTGCTGAGCTATTCGAACTTCGGTTCGCGCGACGGCGACAGCGCCTACAAGATGCGCGAGGCCTACAACAAGCTCAAGGCAGTCGCTCCGGACCTGATCGTCGAAGGCGAAATGCAGGGCGATCTGGCGCTCAACCAGGAATTGCGCGAGCGCTATGTGCCGGACACGGTCCTGACCGGCGAAGCCAATCTGCTGATCTTCCCGAACCTCGATGCGGCTAACCTGTCCATGACCTTGCTCAAGGAAATGAACAATGCGCTCTCGGTCGGCCCGATCCTGATGGGGCCGCGTTCGCCGGCCCACATCCTGGCGCCGTCCACCACCAGCCGTGGCATCGTCAACATGGCGGCCATCGCTGCCAATGAAGCGATCGGGACCGAAGCATGATCCGGCATACGGTCGTCTTCACGCTCAAGCATCAGGCTGGATCGGCGGAGGAGGGCGCCTTCCTCCGCGATGCCAAGGTGCTGGCAGACATTCCGGGCGTCGAGAAGTTCGAGCAGTTGCGGCAGGTCAGTCCGAAGAACGATTATGCCTTCGGCTTCTCGATGGAATTTGCCGATCAGGCTGCGTACACCGGCTATAATGAGCATCCGGAGCATGTTGCGTTCGTGCGGGACCGCTGGGTGCCGGAAGTGGCGCGGTTTCTGGAGATCGACTACGTGGCGCTTTGAGGAGAGGGGTGGCGCCGACCGTGGTGGCACCACACTCCAAGCTGGGTGCACCGTAGCTGTCGGCTAACGCACTGCTTCGCAACCCCGCGTTAAGGCATTGCCAGCCATACTGGCCGCGTTCAGTATTCGGTTTGCCCATGCCCACCCGTCTCAAACGTCCGGCCATTTGGCGTCCATTGGCAATGACTGTGGCTTTGCTCGGGTTTCAGGGCTATCTGGCCTATTCGGCGATCAGCGGGCAGTTCGGCATCGACAATCGGGGCCAGATACTGGCTGATATCGATGTGCTCAAGGCGCGCTCTGCGGCGCTACAGGCGGAAATCGATGCGTTCCGGCACCGCTCGACGCTGATGGATAGCCGCAAGCTTGATCCCGACATCGTCACCGAGCGGGCGCGGGCGCTGCTGAACATGGCCAATGCGAATGACATTATCGTCATGGTTGATCCGGTGAGCGGTAAACCGCTTTCCGGTAAATTCGATGAATTAGCCAAAGACCAGTTAAACGCAATTATATCAGCGGATTCAATCCTCTAGCATTGATCTGATCTACCGCATGGGCATTGCTTTCCGCCAATCGCTTGCACTATGATGGCGTTGTGTGGCCAATTCGGGCCCTGCGGCAAATCCATTCCGATGCGGAGCGTTCCCTATGGCGCGTAAGGCTGTGGCCACCAAGGCCAAGACGCAATCCAACATACCTCAGCTGACCAAGGAACAGGAGCTCGAAGCCTATCGCGAGATGCTGCTGATCCGTCGCTTCGAGGAAAAGGCCGGCCAGATGTATGGCATGGGCCTGATCGGCGGCTTCTGCCACCTTTATATCGGCCAGGAAGCTGTTGTTACCGGCATCACCATGGCCAGCGAAAAGGGCAAGGACGCCCAGATCACCGGCTACCGCGACCACGGCCACATGCTGGTCATGGGGCTCGACCCCAAGGGCGTCATGGCTGAGCTGACCGGGCGTCAGGGCGGCCTGTCGCGCGGCAAGGGCGGCTCGATGCACATGTTCTCCAACGAGCATCGCTTCTATGGCGGCAACGGCATTGTCGGCGCGCAGGCGTCGCTGGGCACGGGCTTGGGCTTTGCAGCCAAGTATAAGGGCGACGGTTCGGTCTCCATTGCCTATTTCGGCGACGGCGCGGCCAACCAGGGCCAGGTCTATGAGAGCTTCAACATGGCCAAGCTCTGGAACCTGCCGGTCGTGTTCATCATCGAGAACAACAAATACGCCATGGGCACCTCGATCGAGCGCTCGTCGGCAACCACCGATTTCTCCAAGCGCGGCGCTTCGTTCGACATTCCGGGCGAGCAGGTCGACGGCATGGACGTGCGCATGGTCTATGATGCCGCCAAGCGCGCCATCGAGCATGCCCGCTCCGGCAAGGGGCCGTTCATCCTCGAAATGCTGACCTATCGCTATCGCGGCCATTCCATGTCCGACCCGGCGAAGTATCGCACCAAGGACGAAGTGACCAAGTACCGCCAGGAACGCGATCCGATCGAGCAGATCAAGGCGCGGCTGCTGGCCGAGGGTTACGCAACCGAAGAATCGCTCAAGGCAACGGAAAGCGAAATCCGCGCCATCGTTACCGAAGCCGCCGATTTTGCGACCAACGATCCCGAGCCGGATGCATCCGAGCTCTGGACCGACATCACCATCAGCGTCTGATGACCGGCCCTGTCGACATTGTCGAGAGTATCAACGGCGTACCCGTGTCCATTACCCATGGGCTGGACGTGGGCACGCGCCCCAACGGGGACATCGAGTATCACTACAACTTTCTCGACTATGTCTTTGCGGCGGACGAGCAGACGATTTTCGCACGCAGCTATCTCGGTGATGACCGGGCCGATGTCCGTTCCTATACGCGAGACCTCGACAGCTGGCCGCTGGCGCTGCGCGCACTGATCTATCTGCAGCTTCGCTATCGCGAGCTGACAGTGCTGATGGCCAATGGCTACGAACCCTTGCCCAAGGCGCTGGCCAGGCGCGTGGAGGAGGGTGTAGCCCAATTCCTCGCGGCGTCCGTTATCGATCGTGGCGGGAGGCCGGCGTGAGTATCCTGCTCGGCGTCATCGTGCTGTTTGCCATCCTGTCGGCGGTCGTGGCTGTCGTCCAGGCCATGGCAATCACTCGCCTGGCGCCCGCCAGCGAGCAGATCGGCTCGTTCTTTCCGCTCGGCTGGTGGAAGTTCAGCAAGCTCGACGCCAAGGCCGGCCCGCAAGCGGCTGGGCCCCTGGCGATCTACAAGCGCGCCGTCATCGCCTTCCTGATCTTTCTGGTGCTTGGCCTGGTGCTGAGCGGTTGGTCCGCCAATCGCCCTGCGCCGGCAGAGAGCACCACTGCCTTTATCCAATCCAATCCTGAAATTCCTGCCCGCCGCGTGGCCGCGATGCCCGGCGCCCCCTCGCTGGAGAGTTAAATGCCCCAAATTCTGATGCCTGCGCTGTCGCCCACCATGGAAGAGGGCAAACTGTCCAAGTGGCTGGTCAAGGTCGGCGACAGTGTCAAATCCGGCGACGTGCTGGCCGAAATCGAAACCGACAAGGCAACGATGGAAGTCGAGTCGGTCGATGAAGGCGTGGTCAAGGAATTGCTGATCGCCGAAGGCACGGACGCGGTGAAGGTCAATACGCCCATCGCGCTGATCCTGGCCGAAGGCGAAACCGCCGATGCGGCGCCTGCCGCGCAGACCGCGCCGGAGCCGGCTGAGGCGCCCGTGGTTCCTGCTGAAAAGGCGACCGAGGCTGCACCCGCTGCTGCCACGGTTCCGGCTGCGCCAAAGTTTGAAGCCCAGAGCGATCCCGATCTGCCGGAAGGCGTCGAGATGGTCGAGATGACCGTGCGCCAGGCGCTGAACGAGGCCATGGCTGAAGAATTGCGCCGCGACAAGGACGTCTTCGTGATGGGCGAGGAAGTCGCCGAATATCAGGGCGCCTACAAGATCACGCAGAACCTGCTGCAGGAATTTGGCCCCGAGCGCATCATCGATACCCCGATCACCGAACACGGCTTTGCCGGTCTCGCCGTGGGCGCGGCCTTTGCCGGTCTCAAGCCGATCGTCGAATTCATGACCTGGAACTTTGCCATGCAGGCAATCGACCAGATCATCAACTCGGCCGCCAAGCAGCTCTATATGTCGGGCGGCCAGGTTACCGCGCCCATGGTGTTCCGCGGCCCGAACGGCGTTGCCTCGCGCGTTGGCGCCCAGCACAGCCAGGACTATTCGGCCTGGTACAGTCACGTTCCCGGCCTCACCGTCATCGCGCCCTATAGCGCCGCCGACGCCAAGGGCCTGCTCAAGGCCGCCATTCGTTCGCCCAACCCGGTCGTTTTCCTCGAAAACGAAATCCTTTACGGCTCGACGGGCCTGGTCCCCAAGGTCGATGATTTCGTGCTGCCGATCGGCAAGGCTCGCATTGCCCGCAAGGGTGCTGATGTGACCATCGTTTCGTTCTCGATGGGCATGCGCTACGCCACCCAGGCCACCGAAAAGCTGGTTGCGGCGGGCGTCGATGTCGAACTGATCGATCTGCGCACGCTGCGCCCGCTCGACAGCGACACCGTGATCGCGTCGGTCAAAAAGACCGGCCGCCTCGTGACCGTGGAAGAGGGCTGGCCGCAGGGGGGCATCGGCGCCGAGATTTCGGCCCGCGTCATGGAACAGGCCTTCGATTATCTCGACGCCCCGGTCATGCGCGTGACCGGCAAGGATGTTCCAATGCCCTATGCGGCCAACCTCGAAAAGCTGGCGCTGCCGAACGTCGATGAAGTCATCGCGGCGGTCAATGCCGTGACGTACCGCTCGTAAGGAGAGACGAGATGCCGATTGAAATCACCATGCCGGCGCTCTCTCCCACGATGGAAGAGGGCAAGCTTGCCAAATGGCACGTCAAGGAGGGCGACAGCGTCTCCTCCGGTGACGTGATCGCCGAAATCGAAACCGACAAGGCCACGATGGAAGTCGAGGCCGTTGACGAGGGTAAGATCGGCAAGATCATGGTTGCCGAGGGTACCGACAATGTGAAGGTCAACGCGGTTATCGCCGTGTTGCTGCAGGAAGGCGAAGACGCCAGCGCCATTGGGGCGGGGGGCAGCAAGCCCGCCGAGGCCCCGAAGGCGGAAGCGACCAAGGCTGATGCTCCAAAAGCCGATGCCGGCACGGTGATGCGCGCGGACGCTGCAACACAGACGGCGCCGACCGCCAAGGCCGATCCGGCGCCGGTTGCCAATTCAGGCTCCAGTGCCCCAGCCAAGGCTGAAGGCGGCAAAGTGTTTGCTTCGCCACTCGCCCGGCGCCTGGCCAAGGAAGCTGGCATCGATGTGTCGGCTATTGCCGGCTCCGGTCCCAAGGGCCGTGTCGTCAAGTCGGACGTCGAGGCCGCCAAGTCGGGCAAGGGTGCAACCAAGCCCGCTGCAGCGACGGCGTCGGCCGGTGCGGCTCCTGCGACCGGCATGAGCAAGAACCAGGTCATCGCGCTTTACGAAGAAGGCAGCTACGAGCTGGTGCCAAACGATGGCATGCGTAAGGTTGTGGCGGCTCGCCTCACCGAATCCAAGCAGACGGTGCCGCATTTCTACCTGACGCTCGATTGCAAGATCGATGCGCTCCTGGCGGCTCGCGAGCAGATCAACGCCTCTGCGCCCAAGAGCAAGGAGGGCAAGCCGGCCTTCAAGCTCTCGGTCAATGACTTCGTGATGAAGGCCTGGGCCGTTGCCCTGCAGCGCGTGCCGGCGGCCAATGCGACCTGGGCCGGAGACTCGATCCTTTACCACAAGCGCAGCGACGTGGCGGTTGCCGTGTCGGTGCCCGGCGGGCTGTTCACGCCCGTGGTCAAATCCTGCGACACCAAGACGCTTCGCGAAATCTCCGAAGAGGTCAAGGATCTGGCCGGTCGCGCCCGCAACAAGAAGCTGGCCCCGCATGAATATCAGGGCGGCGCTTCATCGGTGTCCAACCTTGGCATGTTCGGCATCAAGGAATTTGCCGCGGTGATCAATCCGCCGCATGGCACGATCCTGGCGGTCGGCGTTGGTGAGGAACGCGTCTATCCCGAAAACGGGCAGATAAAGATCGGCCAGTTCATGACCGTCACGCTCTCCTGCGATCACCGTGCCGTCGATGGCGCGCTGGGCGCCGAAGTGCTGGGCGTGTTCAAGGGCCTGATCGAAAATCCCGTGATGATGCTGGCCTAGGGGGCATTGATGCGTTTGATTAAGTTGGCTGCTGTCCTATTCAGCTTTTGTCTGCCAACCGTTTCAGCGATTGCTTTGGAAATAGTTGGGGCGCGCGGCACCACCGTATTGGAAGCAGCCCCCGAGGAAGTAAGAGCTGCTTTTGCTGGCCACACGCTGCTCATCGAGCGGTTGCCGGACAGCTACGGTTTCGCCAGAAAGGTCATACCGATGACTCGGTTTGTTGCCTATTTTTCTGACAACGGCCAGGTTTTGGCGTGGCGGCCACGCCAGACTGAAGTGCTAGCGGGGCGATGGTACGTTGATGGTGTTTCTTTGCTCTGCTTGCAGTTTGACGGTAGCCCAGGCGGTTGCATGTCTATCCCGGGTGCAATTAACGCCTTCGTGGATTCCGTACCGGGCAATGTTTTCTCCTTACGGGCAGGAGGCGTGGTTCCAGGTCCGCTGCCATTCACTGAGCGTATTGCCAAGATTCGGGCGGCCGTTGGACAATGAAAACCATCCTCGCCTATGGCGACAGCCTCACCTACGGCGCCAATCCACAGCCCAATGGGCCGCGGCATGCCTATGTAGATCGCTGGCCGAGTGTGCTCGAACAGGGCCTGGGCGGCAAGGCGCGGGTGATTGCTGAGGGGCTTGGCGGTCGCACGACGGCATCGGATGACTGGTATGCCGCTGCCGATCGCAATGGGGCGCGCATCCTGCCGACCCTGCTCGACAGCCATTCGCCGCTTGATCTGGTCATCATCATGCTGGGCACTAATGATCTGAAGCCCGCCGTGTGCGGTTCGGCGCTTGAGGCGTCGTTTGGCCTGCGCCGGCTGGTGCAGATCATTCGGGGACAGGCGGCCGGCAAGGGCGAAACTGCGCCCCAGATTATCCTCGTTGCGCCGCCGCTGATCTGCGACAGCGACAATGCCGACATGCTCGGCCATTTCGGCGGGCTGCAACACGGGCTCGAGCAATCGAGCCAGTTTGCCGCGCACTATGCGCGCCGTGCGCAGGAGTGGAATACCGGCTTCTTCGACGCGTCCACGGTGGCCAAGGCCGACCCGGCTGACGGCGTTCATCTCGATGCGGCCAATACCCGCGCCATCGGCGTCGGGCTCGTGCCTGTCGTCAAATCCATGCTCGGCCTCTAGGCCAAACTCTGGAGGCCAAAATGGCTGACCAATACGATCTTCTCGTCATCGGTGCCGGTCCGGGCGGCTATGTTGCCGCCATTCGCGGTGCGCAACTCGGCATGAAGGTGGGCATTATCGAGCGCGAGCATATGGCTGGCATCTGCTCGAACTGGGGCTGCATCCCCACCAAGGCGCTGCTGCGTTCGGCCGAAATCTACGGCCATATGAGCCACGCCAAGGATTACGGCCTGACGGTCGAGAAATTCGGTGTCGATATCGATGGCGTGGTGAAGCGTTCGCGCGCCATTGCCGCGCAGATGAACAATGGCGTCCAGTTCCTCATGAAGAAGAACAAGGTCGACATCATCTGGGGCGAAGCGGTCATCACCAAGCCCGGCGAAGTCAAGGTCGCCCCGACCAAGAAGGCCATCGTGCAGCCGCAGGGGCCAGTGCCCAAGAATGCGCTGGGTGAGGGCACGTACAAGGCAAAAAATATTATCATCGCCACCGGCGCCCGCCCGCGCGTGCTGCCCGGCATCGAGCCGGATGGCGACAAGATCTGGACCTATTTCGAGGCGATGAAACCAGCCGCCATGCCCAAATCGCTGGTGGTGATGGGGTCGGGCGCCATCGGCGTCGAATTTGCCTCCTTCTACCGCTCGATGGGCGCCGAAGTGACCATTATCGAGCTGCTGCCGCAGATCATGCCGGTGGAAGATGCCGAGATTTCGGGCCTTGCTCGCAAGCGGCTGGAAAAACGCGGCATCAAGATCCTGACCGATGCCAAGGTCGCCAAGGTCGAAAAGACCAAGGACGGCGTAGTCGCCCATGTCGAGCTGAAATCCGGTGAGAAGCAGCAGATCGCGGGCGACAAGCTGATCTCGGCTGTCGGCGTGCAGTGCAATATCGAAGGGCTGGGGCTTGAGACCGTCGGGGTCAAGACCGAGCGCGGCGCCATTGTCATCGATGGCTACGGCAAGACCAATGTAGACGGCATCTGGGCCATTGGCGACGTCGCCGGCCCGCCGATGCTGGCGCACAAAGCCGAGCATGAGGCGGTTATCACCGTCGAAAAGATTGCGGGCCTGAAGGTCCATGGCCTCGATAAACTCAAGGTGCCGGGCTGCACTTATTGCGAGCCGCAGGTGGCCAGCGTCGGGCTGACCGAAGCCAAGGCCAAGGAATTGGGTCGCGAGATCAAGGTTGGTCGCTTCCCCTTCGTCGGCAACGGCAAGGCCATTGCCCTGGGCGAGCCCGATGGGCTGGTCAAAACCATTTTCGACGCCAAGACCGGGGAACTTCTGGGTGCGCACATGATTGGTGCCGAAGTCACCGAACTGATCCAGGGCTTCGTCATCGCGATGAACCTGGAGACGACCGAGGAAGAACTGATCCACACCATCTTCCCGCACCCGACCCTGAGCGAGACGATGAAGGAAAGCGTTCTGGACGCCTATGGTCGCGCGCTGAACATCTAGCGCGCAACTGCTCACCGCCGTTGCCACGACCTCGCCCTGCTACGCGTGCAGGGTGGGACGCAACAGCAACGGAATTGAAGGAGTTATCCACATGGTCAAAGCCATCCAAGTCGGCCTCGGACACTGGGGATTCAGCTGGACCAAGGAAGTTATCCCCAAAGTTCCCAGCATTCACATGGTGGGCTATGTCGATTCCAATCCGGACGCGGTCAAGCGCGTGCAGAGTGAGCTCGGCATCGAGGAGAAGCGCTGTTTCCTGAGCCTTGATGAGGCGGCCAAGGGTGTCGAAGCCGACCTTGCCATCTGCACGCTGCGCACCGAGGCACATTATCCGGTGGTCAAGCGGTGCCTGGAGCTGGGCTTCAATGTGCTGGTCGAAAAGCCCTTCGCCTCGACCATTGCGCAAGCCAAGGAACTGGTGGATCTCGCCAAGGCCAATGGCCGGGTGCTGATGGTCAGCCAGAATTATCGCTTCCAGCCGGCGCCGATTGCCGCAGCCGAGCTGATCGGCGCGCAGAAATTCGGGCCGGTGAACCTGGTCTCCATCGATTTCCGCCGCCACGCGCCAAGCCAGGGCTACCGCTATTGGGATATGCCCGATCCGCTGCTGGCCGATATGTCGATCCACCATTTCGACCTGATGCGCATGGTGCTATCGGACGAGCCCAAGCGCGTCTCCTGCCGCACCTGGAACCCGGCGGCCAGCCCCTTCGGTCACCACCCGATCGGCGTGGCGACGCTGGAATTCGAGAAGGGTACTATCGTTTCCTATCGGGGCAGCTGGATGAGCAGCGGCCCGGTGACGCCATGGGCGGGCGAATGGACCATGGATTGCTCGGAAGGCGAGATCATCTGGTCCTCGCGCGATCACTTCATGGGCAAGGCCGGCCCGGACCGGCTGAGCCTGCGCGAGCGCGACAAGGAAGCCGTTGCCGTTCCGCTGGCGCCCGTCGAATTCACCGACCGTACCGGCACTTTGGCGGCAATTGCCAAGGTGATCGAGTCCGGCTCGGTTCCTGCCCGGTTCAGCTCGGGCGAGGACAATCTGCATTCGCTTGCCTTGGTGCAGGCCACTATCACTTCAGCCGCCCGGGGCGGCGAATGGGTCGACATAGCGGAGATCATGCAATGAGCGTCGGAATGCAGGAACTACTGATATTTCTGGCCATCGGCCTGGTCGCCGGCTGGCTGGCCGGACTGCTGCTCGGCGGCGGTGGGCTGTTGCGCAACCTGATCGTGGGCGTCATTGGCGCCTTTGTCGGGGGCTGGCTGCTGTCGGTGGCCAATATTTCACTGCCCATCGGCAATGTGCTGGTGAGCCAGATCATTACCGCAACGATTGGCGCCATCGTCGTCATCATCGTGGCGCGGGTTGTCGCCAAGTAGGGGCAGCCCATCATAAAGACCGGGTTGAACCGGCAGCCTTTGGGAGCGATATAACGGGCACGCTCTGCCCAGTCAGGACCAAAATTGGTTACGCTCATTGATAATTCGGCGCTCAAACCGCGCCACCCGGAAAAGGCCAACCGGCCCGACAGCGTCGTGCTGCGCAAGCCGGACTGGATCCGCGTGAAAGCGCCCGGTTCTCCGGTCTACAAGGAAACCCAGCAGATCGTGCGCGAGCATGGGCTGGTGACGGTGTGCGAAGAAGCCGGCTGCCCCAATATCGGGGAATGCTGGTCCAAAAAGCACGCGACCATGATGATCATGGGCGAAATCTGCACCCGCGCCTGCGCGTTCTGCAATGTGCGCACCGGCATGCCCGGCCCGCTCGACGCGAGTGAGCCGGAAAAGGTCGCCCTCGCCGTGCAGAAGCTGGGCCTTGAGCATGTCGTCATCACCTCGGTGGATCGCGACGACCTGGCCGATGGCGGCGCGCAGCATTTTGCCGACGTGATCCTGGCCATTCGCGCGCATAATCCACGCACCACGATCGAAATCCTGACGCCTGACTTCCTGCGCAAGGAAGGGGCCCTCGAAATCGTCGTGGCGGCCAAGCCGGACGTGTTCAACCACAACCTTGAAACCGTGCCGTCCAAATATCTCAAGGTGCGGCCCGGCGCGCGTTACTTCCACTCGATCCGCCTGCTGCAAAAGGTCAAGGAACTCGACCCCACCATGTTCACCAAGTCTGGCATCATGGTCGGCCTCGGCGAAGAGCGGAATGAAGTGCTCCAGCTGATGGACGATCTGCGTTCGGCCGATGTGGATTTCCTGACCATCGGGCAATATCTGCAGCCGACCAAGAAGCACTATCCGCTGCAGCGCTTCGTCACGCCCGACGAATTCAAGTCCTACGCCACCGTTGCGACCGCCAAGGGCTTCTCCCTGGTCTCGTCCAGCCCCTTGACCCGCTCGTCCCACCACGCTGGCGAAGACTTCGCCAAGCTCAAGGCAGCCCGGATGGCAAAGCTCGGCCACTGATGAAACGCTTTTTCGAACGGCATGTGCCGCATCTGCCCAAGCGCATGTTCGACATCGTCGCCGACCTGTCGGACTATCCGCGCTTCATCCCCAATTGCAAGGCGATGGAGGTCCGCAAGGACCCCGCCGCCGGCGCGGCCGATATAAGGCTGGCCAAGATGACTCTGTTCTTCGGCCCGATCACCCAGGCCTATACCAGCCGGGTGACTGTCGATCCTGAAGCGCTGACCATCCGTGCCAAGGCGGTGGACGGCCCCTTTGCCTATCTCGATAGCGTGTGGAGCTTCGAGCCGGAGGGCATGGGCACGCGCGTACGCTTCGAAATCGACTTCAAGATTTCCAACCCGCTGATCGCCGCTGTGGCCGAGCCGGCTTTCGCCGCCAAGCAGGACGAAATCATGCGCGCCTTCGCCGATGAGGCGGACAGCCGCTACGGGGATTAGCGATGTTCGAACGGCTCGATTGCGTTTGTTTGCATACGGACGACATCGAGGCATCCCTGACGTTCCTTGGCGATATGGGCATGACCGAGGCTTGGCGGCTCGACCGCTTGCTTGACGACGGCAGGCCCTGGACTTTGGTCGGGCTGGATTTCCCCGACAAGACCAGTTCGCAACTTGTACTCAGCACGCATCCTGATCGGCGGATGATTGAGGTCGAAATACGGGTTGCCGACGTTCGCCGCGCTTATGAGCAATTGCGCCAGAGCCCAGGCGTTCGGTGGCTGGCAGAGCCCTTTCCCATCGAGCAAGGTCATGTGGCCGTCATGCAGGCGCCGGACGGAAATGCCTTTGTGCTGATCGGCGACTAAGTTTTAGTCGTCGTCGCTATTGAGCACCTGCAGGATCAGCTCGAACGCCGCTTCCACAGTGGCCCGGCGCACGGCATCACGACCGATATCGCCGAAGCGGTGTTCGATCACCACCGTGGCCAGCTCCGACGACACCGCCACATAAACCAGGCCCACCGGCTTCTTCTCGGTGCCGCCATCGGGCCCGGCAATGCCGGTCACGGATACCGCAAAATCGACCCGCGCCGTATTGCGCGCGCCGTCCGCCATGGCTCGGGCCACCTGGTTGGACACTGCGCCGTAATCATGGATGAGCCGGGCAGGGACCTGGATCATGCGCGACTTGGCGGAATTGGCGTAGGTGATGTAACCGCCATAAAAGGCGGCCGATGAGCCCGGAACGTCGGTCAACGCCGCGGCAATCATGCCGCCGGTGCAACTCTCTGCGGTAACGATAGTCTTGCCGGCCTGGGTGAGGAAATCGATGACTTCCTTGCCGGGATCGCGCGCTGCCGTGGCTGCCATCAATCCCCCCTCGGCACTTCTACACTCGCACTCGCCATGGCCACGATACCTTCCTCCCGCCCGGTAAAGCCGAGCTTTTCACTCGTTGTCGCCTTGATCGCGATCCTGTTGGTCGCAATTCCCAGTGTTTCGGCAATCACCGCCTGCATTGCCGGCACATGTTGCGCGATCCTGGGTCCTTCGCAGACAATTGTCACGTCAAGATTGACGATGCGCCCACCCAACCCGGTCACGAGATCGCCAGCGTGCTTGAGGAAGATAGTGGAGGCCGCGCCTTTCCACTGCATATCGGCCGGCGGGAAGTGCACGCCGATATCGCCTTCGCCGATTGCGCCCAGAATAGCGTCGGTCAGCGCATGCAGCGCCACATCCGCATCTGAATGGCCCTTGAGCTTGGCCCTATAGGGAATGCGCACGCCGCCCAGCCATACGGCATCGCCGGCCTCGAATGGATGAACGTCAAAGCCGGTGCCGACACGGGTTTCCATAGCGAAATCTCCTGAAACGATCCGCTCGGCCCGCTCGAAATCTTGGGGATGCGTAATCTTGATGTTGTTGGGATCGCCCATCACCATGGCGACCTTGAGCCCCGCCCATTCGGCGATTTCTGCGTCGTCGGTGAATTGGCGGCGAATGGTGGAAGCGCGCATATGCGCGGAAAAAATCTGCCCGAAGCGGAAACCCTGCGGCGTTTGGGCGGCATGAAGCTGGTTGCGGTCCTCGGTGGCAACGACCAGGCGGCCGTCCAGCGAGCGCTTTATGGTGTCGGTGACACCAAGAGCGGGCAGGGCGCCATCATATTGGTCCAGTACCGCAATGACGTCGCCAATCAGGTCGGTGGTCGCAAAGGGTCGCGCTGCATCCTGAATCAGCACCAGATCTGGCCGCAGCGGCGCCAGGGCCTTGATGCCTTCCAGCACCGAGGCTTGCCGCGTACCGCCCCCGAGTACCGGCGCCAAGAGGCGGTTGTCGCTGAGGCCAAGGGCGGCGTAGCGCTCTGCATGGCCTGCGTGGACAACGGGGAGAATCTGGCCGATGGCCGGATGGTCGAGAAATGCCTGGATGGTCCGCTGCAGCACCGGAACGCCCGCAACATTGCGGTATTGCTTGGGATCGGGGGCTCCACCGGCGCTCGCGCGCTCACCCTGGCCAGCAGCGACAATGATGACGGCGATGGATTTTTGACGCATATCGAAACAGACACTCAACCCGGAAACCGTCATAGGAATCTGGTCTAGCCGTGCCGGTGTCATGCGGCAAGTGCAGGGCTGCCGCACACCCGGCAACGGTACATAAGGTGTTGCGCTAGCGGCGCTTTTGATTATTGTGCGGGCAGAAATTCAAAAATGACCATTTCTGGGGCAGTCCTTGTCTGAAATTGCCTGCGAGTTGAGCATTGGGAGCCATCGGGTTCGCAGTCATGCTTTGCTTGCTCCCATGGCGGGAATCACCGATCGCCCGTTTCGTGTCCTCGCAGAGCGGTTCGGCGCTGGCATGGTCGTCTCCGAGATGATCGCCAGCAATGCCCTGGGCGTGGGCAATGAAGAGATGGTGCGTAAGCTCGGTCGCCCCGGCACGCTGCCCCACATGGTGCAATTGGCTGGCTGCGAGGCCGAATGGATGGCGCGTGGTGCCAAGATCGCCCACGATGCCGGCGCCGATATCATCGACATCAATTTCGGCTGCCCGGCCAAGCGCGTCACTAACGGCTATGCCGGCTCGGCGCTGATGCGCGTGCCCGACCACGCCATGACGCTGATCGATGCCGTCGTTGCCGCCACGCCGCTACCGGTCACCGTCAAGATGCGCCTGGGCTGGGACGATGACAGCCTCAATGCCCCCGAAATCGCCCGCCGCGCCGTCGATGCTGGGGCACGGATGATCACCGTGCATGGCCGCACCCGCCAGCAATTTTACAAGGGCAATGCCCGCTGGGAACTGGTGCGGGCGGTTGTCGAGGCGGTGGACGTGCCCGTGGTGGTCAATGGTGACATTGTGGACTTTGCCAGTGCGCGCGAGGCCCTGCAGCAATCCGGTGCGGCTGCGGTCATGCTCGGCCGCGGTGCTCAAGGGCGCCCATGGGCAGTTGGCCAGATTGGCGCTGCGCTGGCCGGGAGGGAGGCGCAGCCTGCACCGCAGGGTGAAGCGCTTGCCGAACTGGTTGCCGAGCATTACGAGGGCATCCTGGTCGAATATGGCACGGTGGTGGGCCTGAGGGCCGCGCGCAAGCATCTGGATTGGTATCTGGAGGCCGCCGGCATCGCGCTCGACAAGCCGACTCGCACTGCCTTTCTCAACAATGAAACGCCGTCTCATGTGCTCGAGATGATCGGCGCGATTTTCTCGGGCGAATGGAAGGCGGCGGCATGAGCGCGTCTACGAATGCGAGCAAATTGGCCAGCGTGCCTTCGACTGCGGTGCTGCAGGCTTTGCCGCAGCCCATCATCGTTTGCGACGAAGACCGCCAGATCATCTTCGTCAATTATGCCGCCGAGGCGTTTTTTGGCGCTTCGCTGAGCGTTTTGACGCGCCAGCGGCTGGACGATCTCATTGCCTTCGGCTCGCCCATTATTAGCCTCGTTGAAACCGTCATCCTGCGCCGTGGGCCGATGACTGAATATCGCGTCCGCGTCGGCTCGTCCCGCTTTGGCGATGAGCGTATTGCCGACGTGTTCGCTAGCCCGCTTTCGGATAGCGATGGCCGCGTGGCCCTGCTGATCCAGGAACGGACCATGGCTGACAAGATCGATCGCCAGATGGTGTCGCGTGGCGCGGCGCGCTCGGTGACGGGCCTTGCCTCCATGCTGGCCCACGAGATCAAGAACCCGCTCTCGGGCATTCGCGGCGCCGCCCAATTGCTTGAGCAGAGCGTGGCAAGCGACGAAATTCCGCTGGCCCGTCTGATCCGCGAAGAGACCGACCGCATTGTCGGCTTGATCGACCGTGTGGAAGTGTTTGGCGACGAGCGCCCGATGGAGCGCGAGCCGATTAATATCCACGTCATTCTCGACCGCGTAAAACTGCTGGCGCGCAATGGCGTCGCCCGGGGTATTGCCTTCTCGGAAGAATACGATCCCTCGCTGCCGCCGGTTTATGGCAATCGCGACCAACTCATTCAGGTCTTCCTCAATCTGGTCAAGAATGCTTCGGAAGCCCTTGAACGCACACAGAAACCGGAAATCCGTATCACCACGGCCTTCCGTCCTGGCATTCGCATCAGCGTGACGGGCGTGTCCGAGCGCATCTCGCTGCCGCTCGAAATTGTCATCGAGGACAATGGCCCCGGCGTGCCGCCCGATATTCTGCCGTTCCTGTTCGACCCCTTCGTCACGACCAAACTCAATGGCTCGGGCCTGGGCCTGGCCCTGGTAGCCAAGATCGTGGGCGACCATGGCGGGGTCATCGATTGCGATAGCCGCCCCGGCCGCACTCGCTTCCGCATTCTCCTGCCCGTCGCCAGCGGGGCCTTCAACGCGTCTTCTGAAGAGGTATCGGCAAAATGAGCCACGTTGTCCTGCTAGCCGATGATGACGCGGCCATCCGCATGGTGCTCAACCAGGCGCTGACCCGCGCCGGCTACGAAGTGCGCCCCACCGGTAATATCTCCACCATGTGGAATTGGGTGAGCCGCGGCGAAGGCGATATCCTGATCACCGACGTGGCCATGCCAGATGGCAATGCCTTCGAGGTCATGCCCAAGATCAAGAAGCTGCGCCCCGATCTGCCGATGATCGTGATGTCGGCGCAGAACACCTTCATGACGGCCATTCGCGCCTCTGAAGTTGGCGCTTACGAATATCTGCCTAAGCCGTTCGACATTACCGAAGTGCTTTCGGTGGTGGCGCGCGCCCTGGCCGATGCCAAAAAGCCGACCACAGCCGAGCGCAAGGCCGAGGAGCCCGGCGAGACCATGCCGCTGGTCGGTCGCTCGACCGCCATGCAGGACATCTACCGTGCCCTGGCCCGCCTGATGCAGACCGACCTGACGGTGATGATCACCGGCGAGAGCGGCACCGGCAAGGAATTGGTGGCGCGGGCACTGCACGACTTCGGCAAGCGCCGTAACGGGCCGTTCGTTGCCATCAACATGGCCGCCATTCCGCGCGACCTGATCGAAGCCGAACTGTTTGGCCACGAGAAGGGGGCCTTTACCGGCGCCAATACGCGCTCCTCAGGTCGCTTCGAGCAGGCCGAGGGCGGCACGCTGTTCCTCGACGAAATCGGCGACATGCCGATGGATGCCCAGACCCGCCTGCTGCGCGTGCTGCAGGAAGGCGAATACACCATGGTCGGCGGCCGATCCTCGATCAAGACCAATGTCCGCATCGTTGCGGCTACGCATCGCGATCTCAGCCAGATGATCCGGCAGGGCCTGTTCCGCGAAGATCTCTATTACCGCCTCAACGTCGTGCCGATCCGCCTGCCGCCGCTGCGCGAGCGCATCGACGATATCGGCGATCTAACGACGCATTTCCTCAACGCCGCCCAGCGCGAAGGGGAGGCGGTCAAATCCATCGCTCCCGAAGCGATCCGGCTGATGCAGAACTATTCCTGGCCGGGCAATGTCCGCGAACTGGAAAACCTCGTCCGTCGCCTCTCGGCCCTCTATGCGGACGAAAGCATTTCGGCTGAGATCGTGCAGAACGAACTCAATATCGCCGAGCGCCCGCAGACCAACGGCATGGCCGGCCCGGTCGACGTGTCCATGGCGGTGGAAACCCATGTGGGCCAGTTGCTGCGCGAATATGAGCCGAACCTGCCGCCGGCGGGGCTTTATCAGCGGGTGATCGATCGGGTGGAAGCGCCGCTGATCGCCATGGCGCTCAATGCCTGCGGCGGGAACCAGATCAAGGCGGCCGATCTGCTCGGCCTCAATCGCAATACGCTGCGCAAGAAAATCCGCACCCACAGCATCGAGATCGTCAAGCACAGCCGCCGCAATTGATGCGGCTGTTCACAAACCGTTCGCCGCACTGGCGAAAATGCGGCGGTTTGATCACACTGTCACATTTTGGCAACAATTGTCTTGAAGGGTTGCCCGAATTGGGTCAGGCTCTGCCTTCCTGTGGCGGAGATGGAGTGCCAAGCGGCATTGTATGACGGAAACGGCGATCATCGATAACCAGGCTGCGCCAGCACGGCGGAGCGAGGCGGCGCATTCCTCTCGCGTGCCGTTTTTTGCTGCACATACCAACAGACCCTTGCGGGTATTGGGTTTTGTGGTGGTGTTCGCCTCGGTCCTGATGTCCTCGATCTCGTTCCTGATCCTGTCGGGCGCGACCAATATCGAGCCTTCGGCAACCGTCTGGACCGTCATCTGGATCGTCACCGGCATCCTGGTCCTGCTGATGATCGCCCTGGTTGTTACCGAGGCCGTGCTGCTCATCCAGGCCCGCTCGCAGCGCCAGCCCGGCTCGAGCATGCAGCTCCGCATGGTCACGATGTTCGCTATCGTCGCCGCCATTCCCGCGGTCATCGTAGCAGTGGTCGCGACCTTCTCGCTCAACCAGGGGCTGGATCAATGGTTCTCCGAGCGCACCAGGGCCATGGTGGAAAGCTCGCGCCTCGTCGCTCGCTCCTATATGCTTGAGCACGCGCAGGTTTTGCGAGACGACATCATCTGGGTGGCCACCGAGCTCGAACAGGCGCGCGGCACGTTCGAGGAAGATCGCGACCGTTTCGAGCGTATCCTGACCGCGCTGGCCGTCACCCGTTCACTGCCCTTCACGTCGCTCATTCACGGTGATGGCGACACGCTGATGCGGGCGCAGATCAATGTGCAGGGGGCGTATCCCAAGCTGCCGGAGGGCATTACCCAAGGGGTGGTCGAAGGCGTGCCGAGCCAGATTGCGCCGGGCAGCACCAATTTGGTCGGCTCCATCGTCAAGCTGCGCGGCTACGACGACACCTATCTGTTCGTTGCCCGCCCGGTCGATGCCGAAGTGCTCGAATATATGCGGCTGACCGACGAGAACATCACCGAATACCGGCAATATGCGTCCAATCGGCTGGTGTTCCAGATCACCTTCACCATCATGTATGTCGGTCTGGCTGTGGTGCTGCTGCTCGCCGCGCTCTGGATTGGCATTGCGCTTGCCAACCGCTTCGTCGACCCGATCCGAAACCTCATGATCGCCTCCAGCCGCGTCAGTCGCGGTGATCTCGATGTGCAGGTTCCGGTGCAGGAGGGCAGGGGGGACCTGCGCGATTTGTCCAATGGGTTCAACCAGATGACGCTGCAGCTCAAATCGCAGCGCGAGGATTTGGTGACGGCCAGCGAGATGAACGAAAAGCGCCGGCAATTCACCGAAGCCGTGGTGGAAGGCGTGTCGGCTGGAATTATCGGGCTAGATCCGTTCGGCGCCGTCACGCTGGTCAATGCGCGCGCTTGCGAGATGCTGGAACGCGATGAAATCGGCCTGATGGGCGAGCGGATCGAAGTGGCCATGCCGCAATTGGCGCCCATCCTCGAGCGCGCCCGCTCGGCCCGCCGCGGCCAGGTGCGCGATCAGATCCAGCTCGGCAACGAGACCGATCGGCGGACCTATCAGGTGCAGCTGACCCGCGAGGGGTCGATCGCCGAATCCAAGGGTTATGTGCTGACCTTCGATGACATTACCGATCTCGAATCTGCCCAGCGTACCAGCGCCTGGGCCGACGTGGCCCGGCGCATCGCTCATGAGATCAAGAACCCGCTGACCCCCATTCAGCTTTCGGCCGAGCGGCTAAGCCGTCGCTATGGCTCTAAACTTGAGGACGATCGCGAAGTCTTCGACAAATGCATCAACACCATCGTGCGTCAGGTGGGCGATATCGGCCGCATGGTCGATGAATTCTCAGCCTTTGCCCGCATGCCCGAGGCCGCGCCTGAAATGGCGGACCTGTCTGATACCATTCGGCAGGCGGTATTCCTCGAAAGCGTCCGCCTGCCGGAAATGGTTATCCACACCGAGCTGCCGGAGACGCCGATCCGCGCCTGGTTCGATAGTCGCCTGATTTCGCAAAGTCTGACCAACCTGATCAAGAACGCGGTAGAAGCCTTTGAATCCGTAGGTTCTTCACCCGATTGGGTACCTACCATCACTGTGCAAGGACAGTTGGAGGGCAATCATGCCCGGATCAACGTGTCCGACAATGGCAAGGGCTGGCCTAGCGAAAACCGGCAGCGGCTGCTGGAGCCCTATATGACGACGCGCGAGAAGGGCACGGGCCTGGGTCTCGCTATTGTAGCGAAAATCATCGAACAACATGGCGGCATAGTGGAACTGGTCGACGCCGAGCCTGATGCGACCGGCCGGGTCGGGGCCTGCGTCACCTTCACATTGCCCCTGCAATCGCCAATCAAGACGTCCGAGGAGAGCGGTGCCGATGCGGCATCGACCGCCCCCTCGCAACAGGAGGAGCCGCTTATTTCAGCGGCGGTTCATAAGTAATGGCACTCGACATTCTCATTATCGACGACGAAGACGACATCCGCGACCTGATCGCCGGCATTCTGGAGGACGAGGGATTTGAAACCCGTCAGGCCCATGATGCCGATAGCGGGCTCAATGAAATCGCCCGCCGCCGCCCCAGCCTGGTCTTCCTCGATATCTGGATGCAGGGCTCGCGGCTCGATGGCCTGCAATTGCTCGACGTTTTCCAGAGCCAGCACCCGGACATGCCGGTGGTGATGATTTCGGGGCATGGCAATGTCGAGACCGCCGTCTCGGCGATCCGCCGCGGCGCCTATGACTATATCGAAAAGCCGTTCAAAATTGATCGCCTGCTGCACATCACGCAGCGCGCCATGGAAGCCACCCGCCTGCGCAACGAGGTTGCGGAGCTCAAGGAACGCTCGGCGAGCAAGAGCATCGACATGGTGGGCACCTCGCCGGCCTTGCAGCAGGTGCGCGGCATTATCGAGAAGTCGGCGCCGACCAATTCGCGCATCTTTGTCTCGGGCCCATCCGGCGCCGGCAAGGGCCTGGTGGCTCGTCTGATCCATCAGCGCAGCCCGCGCGCCGACGCGCCGTTCGTCGAAATCAACGCCTCGCTCTATGCGCCCGAGGAAGTGCCGGTCGTGCTGTTCGGCCGCGAAGCTCGCGAAAAGACCGGCATCCTCAAGGTTGAGGTCGGTGCGCTGGAACGCGCCCATGGCGGCACGCTGTATCTGTCGGAAGTGACCACTTTGCCGGCCCAGACTCAGGCAGCGCTGCTGCGCACCCTGGTCGAAAACCGCTTCAATCGCGTCGGCGGTACGCAGGCTGTGCCGATCGACGTGCGCATCATTTCGTCCAGCTCGCAGAACGTGGCGGCCCAGATCGAGGCCGGGGAGTTCCGCTCGGACCTGTTCCACCGCCTCTCCATCGTCCCGCTCCCCCTGACGCCGCTCAAGGAACGCCGCGAGGACGTGCCGCCGCTGGTCAGCGTCTTTATCGAGCAGGTCTGCCGCATGCATAATCTGCAGCGGCTGACGGTGGGCGATGACGCGATTGCGGTGTTGCAGGCACAGGAATGGCCGGGCAATGCGCGGCAATTGCGCAATTCCATCGAACGCCTGCTGATTCTGATGAAGGACCAGCAGCCCGAGGATGGGGTGATCACCGCCGCCATGCTGCCATCCGACATTGGCGAAGTGCTGCCCACAGTAGGCGATACCGACGCTTCGGCGCATCTGATGAGCCTGCCGCTGCGCGACGCGCGTGAGGTGTTCGAGCGGCAATATCTGCTGGCGCAGATCGAGCGTTTCGGCGGCAATATCTCCAAAACGGCCGAATTTGTCGGCATGGAACGCAGCGCCTTGCACCGCAAAATCAAGTCGCTGGGGCTTTGAAAATTGGGCGGAGGCTATGCATGAGGCGCGGGTAGGCAGCCCTGGGCTTCTGTGCCATAGTGTTTAACGTGTAGTGAATACACTTTTGCGATGGGGGCGGAGCATCGGCTTTCGCGCCCAGCCTGGACCAGCCAGCGCAATTATAACAGCGACAACAAATGCCGCGAAAAGAGACCTAAATGGCTAGCGAAAAACAACAAAATCTCCAGGACTCTTTCCTCAACCACGTCCGCAAGCAGAAGGTGCCCGTCACGATTTTCCTCGTGAACGGCGTCAAGCTGCAGGGTGTCATCACCTGGTTCGACAATTTCTGCCTGTTGCTGCGCCGTGACGCCCAATCCCAACTGGTCTATAAGCACGCCATCTCGACGATCATGCCGGGCGCGCCGATCCAGCTGTTCGATCCAGAACAGAACCACGACGACTAACGAGCTTATATGAGCGATTTTCACGACGACGACGAGGCCGTCCAAAAGGGCGGCCCGCAGGCGTTCATCGACCAACGCGCCCAACCGACACGGGCCGGATTGATTTGCCCCGATGTCCGCGGGGCTGTCTCCCAGCACAGCATCGAGGCCCGCAAGGCGGAGTTTGAAGGCCTGGCTGGCGCAATCCGGCTGGACATTGCCTTTTCCGAGATCGTCAAGGTGCGCGAGGTCAAGCCGGCGACGTTTATCGGCGGCGGTCATGTCGAAACCCTGGCGGCCCGCGTCAAAGAGGACGAGATCGACCTGCTCTTGGTCGATGCCGCGCTGACCCCGATCCAGCAGCGTAATCTGGAAAAGGAAACCGGCACCAAGGTGCTGGACCGCACCGGGCTGATCCTCGAAATTTTCGGCGAGCGCGCTGCGACACGCGAAGGCGTGTTGCAGGTCGAGCTTGCCCACCTCAATTACCAGAAGAGCCGCCTTGTGCGCTCCTGGACCCACCTTGAGCGCCAGCGCGGCAGTGGCGGCATGGGCTTTATGGGCGGCCCTGGCGAAACGCAGATTGAAAGCGATCGGCGCCAGCTCACCGACCGTATCGTGCTGCTCGAGGATCGGCTGGAAAAGGTCAAGAAGACCCGCGCCCAGCAGCGGCGTCAGCGCGACGACACGCCATTCCCGATCGTTGCACTGGTCGGCTACACCAATGCCGGAAAGTCGAGCCTGTTCAACACGCTGACCGGGGCAGGGGTGTTTGCCGAAGACCTGCTCTTCGCCACTCTCGACACCACTGTGCGCAAGCTCGAATTGCCGCATGGCAGGGCAGTGATGCTCAGCGACACGGTGGGCTTTGTCGCCGACCTGCCGACCGACCTCGTCGCTGCCTTCCGCGCCACGCTCGAAGAAGTCGTCGATGCCGACGTGATCCTGCATGCCCGCGACGTGGCCAACCCCGACCATCTGGCGCAGGCGCTCGATGTGCTCAAGGTGCTGGGCGACCTGGGTGTGTCGGCGGAAACCACGCCGGTCATTGAGGTCTGGAACAAGGTCGATCTGCTCGGAACCGTGGACGGTTCGACTGAGGAAGCCCTGGCTGCCATCAGCCCAGCCGGTCGCGTTGCGGCCGTGGTGCCGGTTTCGGCCAAGACGGGGCAGGGGCTGGAGGCGCTCAAGCTGGCCATCGAGGCCGCGCTTGCCGAAAAGAGCCGAACCTATCACGTGCATGTGCCACACAGCGCGGGCAGCGACATCGGCTGGCTGCACTCGCATGCCGAGATTATCTCGCGCGATGAGGCGACCGAAAAAGGCTCCGGCTTCGTCGTGCGCGTGGAACCCCGCCACAAAGCGGCGTTCCTCGAACGCTTCAACGGCCGGATCGAAGGGTCTCGACGCCTAGGCCTTGTCGGCCTTACGGATCTCGTTCCAATAGCCATCCAGACGTTCGAGCCCGGCATTGCCGGGTTCGATATCGTCCTCGCGGCACCTGGCCTCCACATAGTGGAAGCGCCGGGTGAATTTGAGATTGGCATCGCGCAAAGCCGCTTCGGCATCTACTCCAGCGTGGCGCGCGAGATTAACGACGGCAAACAGCAGGTCGCCGATCTCTTCATGGGCTGCCGCCGGGTTTCCCGCAGCTACAGCCTCATCGACTTCATCCAGTTCCTCGACCGCCTTGGCCCGCACGGAGGCATAGTCCGGCCAATCAAAGCCGACCTTGGCAGCGCGCCTGGTGAGCTTTTCGGCGCGCGCCAGAGCGGGTAGGGGCGCGGCGACATCATCGAGCACTGAAGGCGTGGTTTCGCCCTTGCGGGCTGCCTTGGCGGCGCGCTCCTCGGCCTTTATCGCCTCCCAGCGGCCCTTGGCAGCATCGGAATCACTGGCGTCGAGATCGCCGAACACATGCGGGTGCCGGCGAATGAGCTTTTCGGTAATGCCGTAGATCACATCGCCAATATCGAAATGACCGGCCTCGCTGGCCATCTGCGCGTGATAGATCGGCTGCAACAGCAGATCGCCCAGCTCTTCCCGCAAATCGGAGAAATCCTGCCGCTCGATCGCGTCCGCGACCTCATAGGCCTCTTCGATCGTGTAGTGACGAATGGACGAGAAATCCTGCTCCAGATCCCAGGGGCAACCGCCCATTGGATTGCGCAGCGCCGCCATGATCTCGATCAGACGGGAGATATCGCGGGAGGGCTGCATGGCGGGCTCGTGGCTAGGAATCGGAGTTGCAGTCTAGAACTTGCCGATCTCGCTGCGAACCGTCTGAATGAACCCGGTGAGTTGCTCGGGCGTACAATTATTCATGTCGTAAAGCGCCAGATATTTCGGCGGCATTCGCCCCCGGAAGGTGGCCCAACCCCAGCGGCGCGCGATTCGGCGCGGCGGATCGCCCATGAGCATAGTGCGCCAACGATTGCCGCCGTAGGTGGTGATAAAGACCGCCTTCCTGATGTTTGTCAGGTTCGGAACCAGCCGGCCCCGATCCCCGCCGCCCTCCATCACAAAGGACACGCCCGGCAGGAATATGCGGTCGAAATATCCTTTTAGAATAGCGGGATAGCCGTAATTCCACACCGGATGCACAAAGACGATGGCGTCCGCCGCCCGCAGCCGATCGACATAGGGCTTGATCGCCGGCGTCAGATTGCCGGGCACCTCGTGATAGTTCAGGCGCTCTTCGCGGCTCAGCACCGCGTCGAACTGCTCGTCATAAAGATTGAGAGCGTCTACCTCATGTCCATTGTCGGTCAGTTCGCCCACCACGGCATCGAACAAAGCCCGATTATAGCTCGTTTCCACCGGGTGAGCGTGAACCACATGAACGCGCATCAGGCGGCGTTCACTGGATTGAGGCCGTCGAACAGCCAGACGCGGCCGGCATTGAAATCGAAATTCGGATCATCCCAGGCGATCATCTTGCCCGGATTGAGCATGCCCTTGGGGTCGGCCTCGCGCTTGAAATCGAGCTGTTTCTGATCGGTCCGCTTCATGCCGCCTTCCTCAAGTGTGTAGCGATGCGGATTGAATACGGCGCAGCCGTTTTCCTCGTGGATGCGGATGATCTCGTTGAGCCGTTCTTCGGTGGTGTAGCGCACCAGCGGCAGGCCGCCATACATGACCACGCCGTCCTGCCGGCCCACCTCGATATGCATGGGCAGTTCATCGCCCAGGATCGAGATGATCTTTTCGACATGAGCGACGGTTGGGTAGCGCGTCTGCAAATAGGTGATCGTCGGATCGACCTTGAGCGCCCGCAGCGTGGTGTGGTTCCACGCCAGTTCGTACACGGGCGGAAGGCGCTTGAGCTCTTCGGCGCTGGCCTCGTCGGAGCGGTAGAGCATTTCGCCCTTATGGTGGGCCACGAACAGCGTCATCGCGTCCACCGCCACCGGCGCCACCATCAGCAGCACGACGGATTGGCCATCGCGGATATAGGGCTTGTGGCGGTTGAAGTAGTCCTGCGGGATCGGGGCCGCGCAGGGCGCCACCTCCTTGACCAGCAAGCCATCCTGCAGCGCGACCGCGCCGCCAAAGCGGCAGGCCTCAATGAAGTCGTCGAATCCGACGATCATATCGACCCAGTCATGCGCCTGCGTCAGGGGCATTTCCGCCTCAACGATAATGCCATTGGTGCCATAGGCATGGGCGACTTTGAGGATGTCCTCGCCCACCAGATCCAGCTCGCGCGGGTTCTCTTCGCAGGTGATGACCTTCACCCCCAGAATGCTGCCGATATTGCGCAGACCACCCCAGCGGATCGAGCCGACGCCGCCCGAACCGCCGGCGATAAAGCCGCCAATGCTGGCCATGCGATAGGTCGAGGGATGAAAGCGTAACTCGCCGTTTACGGATTCCCGCGTCTGGTGGTCCATCTGTTCGAGCACCGCACCGGCCTGGGCACGCACACGGTCGGGCTTGATCTCCAGGACCTTGTCCATATTCATCAGATTGAGCATGGCGCCGCCCGAAAGCGGCATGGCCTGGCCGTAATTGCCGGTACCGGCCCCGCGCGGGGTGATGGCGACGCCATGGCGGAACGCGGCGGCGAGGACGGTTTTCACCTCCGCATTGGAGCGCGGCGACACCACGATTTCCGCGGTCACATGATCGAGCTTGGCTTTCAGTATCGGGGAATACCAATAGTGATCGCGGCTGCGTTGCTGGACGATGCGGGGATGATCCTCGACTGGAATGTCGCCAAGGTCAGCGCGGAAATCTGAAATGCTCATGCGTGTCGTCCCATCAGGTCGTCGAGTTCACGGTAGTCGGGCAGGGTGGTGTCGATAACAGCGCCATTGCGCAACACGACGCGGTCGGTTTGTGGCCGGGACATCAGCTCGGTCCAGGTGCGGGCGCGGAACAGCACCAGCTCGGCAGGAAGCCTGGCGCTAATCGTGCCGGAATAGTTGAAGCCGCCAATGGCCGCCGGCTCGGCGCTGACCGAGCGCGCCCAGGTAAAGGCATCGGCCTGCGGATGGTCGAAGTGCAAAATCCGCGCGCCTTCGCGCAGGACTTCAAAGCCGTCGAGATCGCCATAGGCATAGAACGGGTCGCGGGTATTGTCCGACGCGATGGCAACCGGCACCCCGGCCGCCTTGAGTTCGTTGAGCAGGGTAACACCCCGCCACCGCGGCGTTCGCACCCCGCCCACATTGCGGCGATCCTGCAGATACATGTTGCAGATCGGCAGCGAGACCACAGCAATGCCGGCTTGCGCGACGCGCTCGATGGTTGCCATGGCCGTCGCTTCGGGCTGAATGGCGATGGCGCAGCAATGCCCGGCCGTCACCTTGCCGGTAAAACCGGTCTCGATCACCGCATCGGCCAGGCTCTGCAAAGCGTCAGCCGCCGGGTCTCCGGTTTCGTCAATATGTAGGTCCACATCGAGGCCGAAATCGCCAGCGACTTGGAGCAGCGCGCGCATAATGGCGGGATTGTCCGGGTGAACACCCGTGGAGCCGCCCAGCAGCCCCTTGGCCGCCTTGGTGCGTGTGGCGACGGCGCGAAGCGCCGCCGGGTCAAGAATGGTGTCGGGCCCCATAAGACCTGCCGCCTGAAGCTCGATCCGACCCACCCAACGCTCGCGTACGGCCTCGAACACGTCCCAGGAAATCTCATGCTGCGGCGGCGCCGTATCAAGATGCGTCCGCACGGCGGCCGTGCCATGCGCCCAGGCGCAGCGTAGGGCGAAATCCATGCGCCGCTCGACATCGGCCGCCGCCCAATTGGCACTGCGGTCCTCGCCGACGGCCATCAGGGCACCAAGCCAGGTGCCATCGGGGTTTTCCTTGCGCGGCCAGATATGGCCCTTGTCGAGATGGGTATGCAGGTCGACAAAGGCTGGCAGCACAATGCCATGGTCGAGATCGATACGATCCGGCCCGAGCAGGCCGCTGCCAGCGGCGCCAATGCTGGTGACCTTGCCATCGGCAATCTCGATATCGACCAGAACAAGCGCACCCGAGGCGGGCTCGCCCATCACTGCTGCCGGCACGTTTGCATTGGCCAGCACATAGCGGCCGGTCGAAGGAATAGTGATCGTCAAAACCTTAATTCTCCCGCTTGATGGCGCTCTCATGCCAGCGATGGAGCGTCAGCCAGGAGATAAACGAAGTTAGCCCGAAGATGGCAATGCCGGTGCCGCACAGCATCAGCAAGGCAACGAAGAGGCGGGGCAGATTGAGCCGGTACTGGCTTTCCAGCAGCCGGAACGCGAGACCTGCGCCCTGGCCAGCGGAGCCAGCAGCGAATTCTGCGACGACCGCCGCGATCAGCGACAGGCCGCCACCGATCCGCAGCCCGGCCATGAAATAGGGCATGGAGGTCGGAATCTTGAGGTAGAGCAGCGTCTGCCACGGCGAGGCGCCGTAAAGCTCGAACAGGTTCAAGAGGTTATGGTCGACGCTCTTGAGGCCCTGCGCCATATTGGAGAGGATGGGGAAGAAGGCCACGAGAAAGGCGCAGATGAGCAAAGCAGTCTGCGTATCGGGCGCATAGATCAGCAGCAGCGGCGCAATGGCGATCATCGGCGTCACCTGCAGGATCACTGCAAAGGGAAATAGCGCCAGTTCGAGAATGCGCGACTGCACCAACAGGATCGCCAACCCGACGCCGCCAATCAGCGCCAAAGCCAGGGCCATGAAAGTGATCTTGAGGGTGACGAGCAGGGCGGGCCATAGCGTGGCGGAATCGGTGAACAGCGCGATGACGACATCGACCGGCCCAGGCAGGATGTATTTGGGAATGCCGTTGATCGTGACCAGCAAATGCCAGGCCGTGATCGCCAGTACCAGTGCGATAAGGGGGACTGCGATGCGCAATACCTTTTCATTGGTGGTGGCGCGCGGGATCAGTGCAGCCACGGCGGCATCAGTGCCGGCTTCGGCTGGGGCGATGGTCTTGATCTGGTTCATGACGTGATCTCCGCAGCATGGATGGCGCGTTGCAGCGCATCCGAAACGGTCTGGCAGGTCTGCCGATAGCCCTCGGAATTGCGATAATCGTGGTCGCGAACGGGGGGCTGGGTGATCTGCATATCGGTGAACACCTGGCCCGGCCGCGCCCGCATCACCACGATGCGGCTCGACAGATAAGCGGACTCGTAGACTGAGTGGGTGACGAAAATCACCGTCATGCCGAACTGCTGCCACAGCCGCAGCACGTCGTCATTGAGCTTCTGGCGGGTGATTTCATCGAGCGCGGCAAAGGGCTCATCCATCAGCAGCAGCTTGGGCCGCGTGACGATGGCGCGCGCAATCGAGACGCGCATGCGCATGCCGCCGGACAGCTCGCGGGGATAGGATTTCGCGAAATCCGCCAGACCGACACTGGCCAGCCCTTCCATGATCCGCTCGCGCGCATCCGCCTTGGAAACGCCCCTGAGCTTGAGCGGCAGGTGCACGTTGTCGAACACGCTGGCCCAGGGCATCAGGGTCGGGTCTTGGAACACAAACCCCACATCGCCCTCGGGCAGGCCCTTGGTGTTGATCTTGGACGATGGCCAATCGATGCTGCCCGAGCTTGGCGCACCCAGCCCCGCAATGATGCGCAGGGCCGTCGACTTGCCGCAACCGGAGGGGCCGAGTAGCGAGATGAACTCGCCGGCTTTCACATCCAGCGACATGTCCTTGAGGGCCAGCGTGCCGTTGGAGAACACTTTGGTGACGTTGCGCATCGAGACGATGGCGCGAGGAGCTTCGACCTCGATGGGACGAGCGGCGACGGCAGCTGATGTATCGGTCAATATCGGAACCCGGATTAGGGTCAAAACAGCGCGGACGGGATTGCCCGCGCCGATTGATCGCGGTGCTATTCGGCCTTGGCCAGTTCCAGACCCACGCCCTTGCAGACAAATGCGGTCGAGAACGACTTGGAGATATCAATACCGGCTTCATAAACGCCGGCCTTGACCATCATGTCATAGAAAGCCTGCCAGCGTTCGGCCGTCATGCAGCCAATGCCCTGGGTCTCGGCTTCGCCTGATACAACCACGCCATATTCCTTGAGCTTGGCGATCGAGAAGGCGATCTGACCATCGGTCATCTCGGGATTGTCCTTCTTGATCAGGTCGTTAGCGGCTGTGTTGTCACCATAAAGGTAATTGTACCAGCCGATGATCGAGGCATCGACGAAGCGCTGCACCAGGTCGGGCTTGGTGTCGACGATCTCTTGCCGGGTTTCGATGGCGGTGGAGTAGGGGTCGTAGCCATAGTCGGCGAGCAGGTAAATCTTGGGCGCCCAGCCGGTCTGGCGCTCAATTTCATAAGGTTCGGAGGTCAGATAACCCTGCTGCACGGCCAGCGGATCGGCGATGAAGGGCGCGGGATTGAAGGTGTAAGGCTCGTATTTGTCGTCGGAGAAACCTTCCATCGACGACTTCATCCACGGCCAGAAGCCGCTGAACAGGCTGTCCTTGCCCAGGATCATCTTGCTGGCGCCGGTCAGGCTCGCCAGATCAGTAAAGGGTGCATCGGGATGCGCCAGCAGGACCTGCGGGTCCTTCTGGAAAATCGCTGCGACGGTGACGACGGGGATGCCGCGCGATACCGAGTCGATGGTGCCCATGCCGCCCATGTAGAAGTCCAGCTGACCGGCAACCAAGAGCTGACCATTTGGCGCCTGCGGGCCGCCCTGGCGGATGGTCACGTCCAGGCCATACTTGGCGTAAGTGCCATCGGCGACGGCCTGGTAATAGCCGCCATGCTCGGCCTGGGCGAGCCAGTTGGTGCCGAATGTGACCTTGTCCTGGGCCGTGGCGGCACCCGACAGGGCACCGAAGATCAGGACCGACGATGAGACGAGTTTGGTAATATCGTGCATGTTGCGCTCCCCGGCATGGCTATGGGCAGCCACGACCAATTTCTGTGCGACCGCGTCGCTTGCGCAATTGTTGGCCCGGTCTTGGTCTGTTGTGAAGTCAAAAAATGAGCAGCTGCACAAAATGCCTGCCATGCATGCAAATTGTGCAGTTTGGGCTAGGCAAGCGGTTTACCGGACGCTAGCATCGCCACCTCAAGGAAGTTTTTGACTATGGCGACGCCCCTCTCTCCCCACCAGATTCATCCGCCTTTCGCGCCTTACAGCCACGGCATTGTCGTGCCGCCGGGGCAGCGTCTGGTGTTCTGTTCCGGCCAATTGGGCATTGGGGCAGACAAGATTGTGCCGCCCGACTGCGCAGGCCAAACGCGCATCTGTTTTGACAATATCGCGGCGATTTTGGGCGAGGCCGGCATGACGCTCGCCAATATCATCCGCATCAACGCCTATGTGACGGGCAGGGAGCACCTGCCGGACTATATGGGCGTACGCAACGTACTGTTCGCCGAGCCCTATCCCGCCTCGACCCTGATGATTGTTTCCGGCTTTGCCCGGCCCGAATTCGTGGTCGAAATCGAAGCCATTGCCGCCGGACCGGCCTGAGGACCTTTCTATGACCCGCAAAATCTGGTGGACCGACTTTTCCGCGTCCGATTTCAACAATATCGACCCGGCAAAGACCATTGCCATCCTGCCCATCGCGGCCGTCGAGCAGCACGGCCCCCATCTACCGGTGGGCACGGACACGATCATCAACCAGTCGATGATGGAGCTGCTCGCGGCCCGCGCGCCGGCCGAGCTCGATATTCGCATCCTGCCAGTTCAGGCCATTGGCAAATCCAACGAACATATCTGGGCCAAGGGCACGATCAGCCACAAGGCAGCCAATCTGATCGACGCCTGGACGCAGATCGGACTGGAAGTGGCGCGGGCAGGGGTCCGCAAGATCATTTTCGTCAATTCGCATGGCGGCAATGAAGAGATCATGGGCATCGTCGCCCGCGAACTGCGGGTGCAAGCCGGCATGTTGGCCGTCAAAAGCGGCTGGCGCTTCACGCCATCCGGGCTATTGAGCGAGCTCGAACGCCGCCACGGCATCCATGGCGGGGATGCCGAAACCTCGCTCGTCCTGCATTTCCGGCCCGATCTAGTCGATATGAGCCGCGCCGAGAACTTCGTGTCCATCGCAGCGCGCGACGAGGCCGAATACAAATATCTGCGGCCCACCGGCGCTTTCGGCCACACCTATGCGTGGATCGCCTCCGACATCAATCCGGGCGGCGCAGTTGGCGATGCGTCTATCGCAACAGCAGAAAAGGGCCGCGAGATCGCCGAGCACAATGTCGCCGGCATGCTCGAAGTCCTCGCCGAAATTGAACGCATGCCGCTACCAGGCAGTCGCTAGGCGGGGCCGGCGATTATCGGAACGACATAGTGGGCGGGTCTGGCCAGTGGCCTCTGTCGTATATCCATCATTCGCATAATATATATTATGGAACTAAAATGGATCAAAATGCCTAGGCATTGCGGGCCTTTAAGCCAACTGCACCACAAACCTAGCGATTGAGGATGCATCCGGACAGCACGTCGATCTGCATGCCATCGAATGCCGGCGTGACGTTTGCCGGCGTTGCGGTTTCGGTTGCACGGTAGTCGAGATCGATATGCATGTTGGTGAGCACGGCTTGGCTGGGTGCGAATTGGGCGATCAGGTCCAAGGTCTCAGGCAAGCTTAGGTGGCTGGGATGCGGCGTCGGCCGTAGCGCATCGATGACCCAGATCGAGAGACCCGATATCGCCTCATGCGACTGCGGCGGAAAGCCCGACAGATCGCAGCAATAGGCAAAGTCGCCGATGCGGAAGCCCAGCGAGGAAATATCGCCATGGGTCTGCTCGAAGGCCTGGACTGCGACGGAGCCGCCCGGCCCGTCCACGATGCATTTCGCGTCCGGCGCGATCGTGTGAGCGCTCAAGATGGGCGGATACGAACTGCCGGACGGCGCGGTGAAGCAATAGCCGAAGGCTTCGCGGAGGCGTTCGCCAGTGACCTGGGTGAAGTACACGTCGACCAGGCGGCGATTGTGCAACGCCAATACGCGCAGATCATCGATGCCATGGGTGTGGTCGGCATGCTCATGGGTATAGAACACGGCGTCGACGCGATCGACTTGAGCATCCAGCAACTGCTCGCGCAGATCGCAGCCGGTGTCGATCAGGACCCGTGTCGGCTCGCTGCTGCCGTCGCTCCAGCCCTCGATGAGCAAGGAACAGCGGCGGCGCCGATTGCGCGGCTCGGCCGGGTCGCAATCGCCCCAGACATTGCCGATGCGCGGCACGCCGCCCGATGAGCCGCACCCCAGGATCGTTGCGATGATCCGTTGCGCAGCCGCCATCTAGGCGCTCAAACCGGTTTTGGCGAAGAGCCGCGCAAAATTGGCCGTGGTCTGTTGACCCAGCGTCGCCAGATCGATGCCTCGAACTTCGGCCAGTTTTGCCGCCGTATGCCGCACGAATGATGGCTCATTGGATTGGCCGCGATGCGGAATCGGCGCCAGATATGGTGCGTCAGTCTCCACCAGATAGCGATCCGCCGGGACGATCTTGGCCACGTCGCGGATTTCCTCGGCATTTCGGAAGGTGATAATGCCGGAAAACGAGATATAGCCGCCCAAAGCGAGCGCCCTGTTCGCCAAATCCGTGCCCGCCGTGAAGCAATGCAGCACGAAGGGGAAGGCCCCCTGCCCGCTCTCCTCTTCGAGGATAGCCGCCATGTCATCATCGGCCGCGCGGCTGTGGATAACCAGTGGAAGACCTGTGGATCGCGCCGCCGCAATGTGCCGGCGCAAACCGGTGGCCTGCGCCTCGCGCGGCGCATTGTCATAGAAATAGTCGAGCCCGGCTTCACCGATCGCAACGCAGCGCGGATGGGCGGAAAGCCGGATCAAATCCTCGGTCTGGATATGCAATTCCTGGTCCGCATTATGCGGATGCGTGCCGACCGAGCACCAGACGTTCTGGAAACGTTCCGCGATGGCTGCGTATGTGGAAAAGTTATCCACACGCGTGGATATCGTCACCATGCCATCGACGCCCGCCGCCGCCGCACGCGCCATCACGCCCTCGATATCACCGGCCAGGGCCTCGAAGTCGAGATGGCAATGACTATCGATCAGCATGGTCAGGAAGCCTTGCGCTCGAGCCGTGCGAAAACGCCCTGGGGCACCGGCAAAGCGGCGCCGGTCTGCAGCCCATTGGCAAGCTGCGCGGCCGCCAGAATGCGTTCCTCAGCCGGAACAGCCAGTTGATCGAGGATCGCATTGGCCGATCTCGGCGCGAAAGCAAGCAGCGGAATGGTCAGCCGGCGAACCACATCTGCCGTCAAATAGAGCACTGAGCCCATCCGCACCGGATCGGTTTTCTTGAGCGCCCACGGCTCCTGAGCCGCAAAGTAGTTATTCGCCGCACTCAGCGCCGCAATGATCGCACCCGCCGCCTCATGCACCAGCTGACCATCCATGGCCCGCTGCGCCTCGGCCAATGCCGTCTCGACCTCAGCCACGATAGCCTCGTCGTCCGGCGTTGCCCCGGCATATTCCGGTACCAGGCCATCGCAGTTCTTGTTGATCATCGAGAGCGAACGCTGCGCCAGATTGCCCAGATTGTTGGCAAGATCGGCATTGACGCGGTTGACCAATTTATCGCGGCTATAATCGCCATCCTGCCCGAAAGACACTTCGCGGAGCAGGAAATAGCGCAGCTGATCGACGCCGAATTCCTCAGCAAGTTCAAACGGATCGACCACATTGCCGAGCGACTTGCTCATCTTCTGGCCGTCCACAGTCAGGAAGCCATGCGCAAACACGCGATGCTGCACATCGATGCCCGCGCTCATCAGGAAAGCGGGCCAATAGACGGTGTGGAAGCGAATGATGTCCTTGCCGACCACATGCAGATCGGCCGGCCAAAACTTCTTGAACAGCGTGCTCTGCTCATCGGGAAAGCCCAGGCCGCTGATATAATTGGTCAGCGCATCGACCCACACATACATCACATGCCCAGGCGCGCCCGGCACGGGAACGCCCCAATCGAATGTGGTGCGCGAAATCGACAGATCCTTCAGGCCGCTTTTGACGAAGGAAATGATTTCATTGCGCCGCTCCTTGGGCGCGATGAAATCCGGGTTGCTCTCATAAAGATCGAGCAGCTTCTGCTGATAGGCCGACAGGCGGAAGAAATAGGTCGGCTCTTCGACCCAGTTCACCTCGGCGCCGGATGGGGCAAAGCGCTTGCCATCCTTCTCCGTCAGTTCGTCCTCGTCGAAATAGGCTTCGTCGCGCACCGAATACCAGCCCTTATAGGTCGACTGGAAAATGTCGCCATTATTGCTGGCGGCCATTTTGGACCAGATCGCCTGGCTGGCTTCGTGGTGACGCGGCTCGGTGGTGCGGATAAAATCGTCGTTAGAGATGTCCAACAGCTCGGCCAGCCGGCGGAATTCGCCGGAATTGCGATCGGCCAACTCGCGCGGGGTGACCTCCCTGCGCTGCGGCAGTCTGCACCATCTTGATGCCATGCTCGTCAGTGCCGGTCAGGAAATAGACTTCGCGGCCTTCCAGCCGCTTCCAGCGGGCGATGGCGTCGGTCGCGATCATCTCATAGGCGTGCCCGATATGGGGCGCTCCATTGGGATAGGAGATCGCTGTGGTGACGTAGAAGGGCTTTGCGGTCATCGTGGCTCGGCGGAAACGGGAACAGTCAGTGAAACATGCTTTCTGATCGCATCGAAAATGGCGGCCAGCGTCTGTTTCATGTCCAGATTGATGCTGTCGGCCTCGGCGAGCAGGGCGTGTGCCTTGTCCCATAGCTCGTTGGCGGAGGCAAGGCGCTTGCGGGCGCCTGTCTGCATGGCCGCATTGCGGGCTTCGTCGGCCATCCAGTCGTCCAGCATTTCGCGGGCAAACGACAATTCGGTGCCCTGCGCATCGGCGCCCAGGGCATCCGCCAATTGCAGGCTCACACCGGCCGGATGACGCAGCGGATCGGCCAGCCAGGCCTGCAGTGCGCCCAGAGCCGAGCCTTCCTCAAGCGCCAGCGTCTCGAACGCCCGGCGTGGCCGCCCACCGGCAAGCGCAACGGCACGCTGCAATTCGGCCTCGCTTAGGGCATCCCCCTGCTCCATCAACACGGCGGCGACGTCAGCACCGGCAATCGGCCGCAGCGCCAGATTGTGGCAGCGCGATTTGATGGTCGGCAGGAGCTGTCCGGGGCGGTGCGACACCAGCAGGAATGTGGTGTCCGCGGGTGGTTCCTCCAGCGTTTTCAGCAGGGCGTTGGCGGCTGATGGATTGCAGTCGTCGATACTGTCGATGATGGCGATCCGGTGTCCTGCCCTGCCCCGCGTATGATGGAGGGAATCGCGCACCTCGCGGACGTCCTCGACGCGGATAACTGTGTAATAACCCTTGCCGTCCTTGGGGCGGCGGCGCAGCAGGAAGAGGTTGGGGTGGGACATTGCCGCTACCTGTTCCTCGACGCGGCCGGCATCCTCATCGCCCGTCGCCACCAGAATCGCGGCGGCGATTTCAAAGGCGAACGTGGCTTTCCCTATGCCCTGCGGCCCATGCAGCAGGATGGCGCCCGGCAGGCGGCGTTCGGCAATATTGGCAAAAATGGCGTTGCGCGCAGCATCATGCCCACGCGCCCGCTGGCGCCGCTCAGGTAGCGGCACATCCTCGATGGCGTCCGGGTCGCTCATGCCTGCGAACCACGCAGCAATTCGGGAAACCGCTGGCAAACCGCGTCCCAGATCGTGGTCTCCAAGGCATCCGCGCTCTGTTCGGCCGTGATCACGACGCAGCGGTCCGGGTTGTTGCGGGCAATTTCAAGAAACCCCTCGCGCAGCCGCTTGTGCCAATTCAGGTCTTCCTTTTCGAAGCGATCGCCCGTCTGGACCAGCCCGTCCTCGATGGCGCGCAAGGCCACACGCTTGAAGGCGGCTTCGGGATCCATATCCAGGATGATTGTCAGATCGGGCGTATGCCCGTCGAGGGCTAGGGTTTCGAGGCCGCGGATAAGTTTGTCATCGACGCCGCCGGTCAGGCCCTGATAGGCCCGGGTCGAATCGTGGAAGCGGTCGCAGATAACCCAGGTTCCGGCTTGCAAATTAGGTTCGATCAGTTGCGTGACGTGGTCGAGGCGGGCAGCGGCGAACAGCACGGCCTCGGCCCCGGCGCCCCAGCTCTCCGAGCGCCCCTGCAGGATGAATGAGCGGATCGCTTCGGCCCGCGGCGTGCCACCGGGCTCGCGGGTGCGCATGGCCTCGATGGACAGGCGATGCAGATTGGCCAGCAGGCGTTTGACCTGCGTCGATTTGCCGACGCCTTCGCCACCCTCAAAGGTGATGAAACGGGCCCGGTTGGTTTTTGGCGCTTCCAGCATCAGCCAGTCTTTATCCCAGTCTTAGAGCCAGCCCAAGGCCAGCTGCTTCAGCGCGTCGGTCGCACGGCGCACGATATCGCCCTGCTCTACCGTCTCGGCGGCAAAGAGCGGCGCGGTCTGTACCAGTTGTTCGTCGCAGAACACGCGCAATTCCGCAACCTTGTCGCCCGCATTGACCGGCGGCATTAACGGCCCCGTATAGACCACTGATGCGCCAAGGCATTTGCGCGATCCACGCGGCAGATAGAGGGCAATTTCTCCCTCGCCAACCAGGCCGACGCTGCCACTCGTACCACCATAAACATTGGCATAAGCCACCACGGCGCCATCCGCATAAGCCGCAACCCGCTCGAAAGCTCGGGCGCCCCAGGTGATCAGCTTGCGCCCTTCTTCGGTGCGTTCGGCCATGGATTTGAGGCCATGCACCACGGCAATCAGCCGCCGCCCGCCATCGTCGGTGGAGATCACCGAACCGTAGCCTGCGGCTTCGGTATGCCCGGTCTTGAGACCGTCGACGCCGATTCCCAGCTCGACCAGGGAATTGCGGTTGGCCTGTTTGATCCCGTTCCACTCCATCTCCGGCTCGGAGAAATAGTGGTAATATTCGGGAAAATCATGGATCAGGTAGCGTGCCAGATCGGCAAGATCGCGGGCCGTTACATGCATGTTTGGGTCCGGCAAACCGGTCGCATTGGTGAAGACCGAGCCTTCCAGCCCGATATCTTCGGCCAACTCGTTCATCATCGCGGCAAAGCTGGTTTCGGAGCCCGCAATGCCCTCGGCCAGCACGATAGCCGCGTCATTGCCCGATTGAATAATCACCGAGCGGATAAGGTTTTCGACGCTGATCTTGGAGTTGAGCTCCGCGAACATGGTCGAGCCGCCGGAGGCCGCGCCGCCGGTGCGCCACGCATGTTCGGAGACGAAGAACTCGTCGTTCATCTTGACGCGGCCGGCCCGGACTTCATTGAAGACGACGGCGATGGTCATGAGCTTGGCCATGCTGGCCGGCTCCATCGGCAGGTCGGCGTCTTTCTGGAAAATCACCGTGCCGGATTCTTCATCCATGAGGATGGCGAAACGAGCTTTGGTGTCGAAAGAGGCTTGCGCGAAAGCCGGCGCGGTCAGCGCCAGCAGGAGGACAATAATCGGCGCTATCAGCTTCACGAACCAGGCCTCCAATCCCTTTCGGGCCGGCACCCAGGATAGCCGCGCCGGCTTTATAGACTAATAGAGATTTACGTCGCCGAGGCCAAGTTTTCGTGCCAGCGCGATAGCGTCTTCGCGACCAACGCCGGGCTTGAGATAAGTCAGCGTTAGCCGCGTTGCTGGCTTGCCATTGACGGAAACTGGCTCTTCCAGAACCGAACCGATAACAGCAAATTGTTCGGACAGCGCGATTGCATTGGCCTGGTCCGAGAAGACACCCAGCCCCAGCTTGATCGTGCGCGAGTCGGCATCCACTGACTTGGCCCAATCCTGCAGGTCGGGAGACTTGGTCGCCATGGCGTTGACGGCGGCGAAGGCCGTGCCGATGTTCGCGTCCTGGGCCTGCGGCGTGGTGTCGGAATAGGAGAATAGATTGCCGAAGAAATTGCCGGCCATGTCGGCCAGGCTGTTGGTGCCATCGGCATAACGCGTGCCGCCGGAGATGGGCGGGCCGTCATAGCTGGCCAGCAGAGCGCGGGTGTCGTCGCCCTCGAGCGGGGCTTTGCCGACATATTCGACCTGCACCTGTGTGGAGCCGTTATTGACGTAGCCGAGCATCTCGGCGGCGCGGTGGGAGAGGTCCATGATGCGGCCGGGGAGATAGGGGCCGCGGTCGTTGACGCGGACCACGATGGAGCGGCCATTTTCCTGATTGGTCACCCGGACATAGGATGGCAGCGGCAATGTGGGATGGGCGCCGGTGATGGCATTGGCGGAGAATATCTCGCCATTGGCTGTGCGGCGACCGTGAAAATCCGAGCCATACCAGGACGCATTGCCGACAGCCCGGTAGTTCGGATCCTCTTGAGGAACATAGACTTTTCCGCGCACCGTATAGGGCTGGCCAACCTGATAGCGACCGCCGCCCTTGGGGGGATTGGGATTGTTGGTAACGCGGGGAGAAACGCCGACGCCATACTCTTTCGAGCTGAAGGCGCCGCGCTTGACGGTGGCGCCAAGGCCGCCGGTATAGCAGGCCGCAAGTGTTGGGGCGATCAGGGCGCCGAGGGCCACGAGGCGAATGGCTTGGCGCCAGGGGGTCATCGTCACGGTACGCAAACTCTTACGCTGGTCACACTGGTACGCACAGATCATAACGCGATCTCGTGCCGTAATGCGCAAAGAACCCTTTTCTGGTTTCAGCCAGGTTAAAGGGAACGGACTGTTAGCGTTGAGCGTAGCATTTGACGTAAATTGGCGGTGCTTGAGTGCAAAATGTGGCAGTGCTCCTGTCCTTGCATCTCAAGGGATATAAAGATATCTTTATGTCACCGGAAATATCGATCGAACCGAGGTGATGGCGATGAGCCAGCATGAGAACGCCCATATCCCCGACTGGAACGAGGTCCGCACTGCGCTGGCCGAGGCAGCGCGCGAGCGCATCCTGATTCTGGACGGCGCCATGGGCACCATGATTCAGCGCCTCAAACTCACCGAGGAAAATTTCCGCGGTGAACGGTTCAAGGATTGGACGCTGCCGCTGCAAGGCAATAACGACCTGCTGGTTATAACCGAACCGCAGATGATCGAGGATATCCATTACCAGTATTTCATGGCTGGGGCGGATATCGCCGAGACCAACACGTTTTCGGCCACCTCGGTGGCGCAAGCGGACTATGCCTGTGAAAGCGCGGTCTATGACATCAACTACCAGGGCGTGCTCGTCGCACGGCGCGCCGCCTTGCGGGCTGAAGCCGAGGACGGAAAGCGGCGGTTCGTGGCGGGTGCGCTTGGGCCCACCAACAAGACCTCGTCCATGTCGACGGACGTCAATAGCCCCGGTCACCGCGCCATCACCTTTGATGAGCTGGTCGTGGCCTATGGCGAAGCCATAACCGGGCTGGTGGATGCCGGCGCCGACCTGCTGCTGTTCGAGACCATCACCGACACGCTGAACACCAAGGCCGGCATCTTTGCGGCACAAAAGCTGTTCCGCGAACGCGGCATCGATGTGCCGATCATGATTTCGGGCACCATCACCGATCTTTCCGGCCGTACCCTCTCCGGCCAGACGCCGACGGCGTTCTGGTATTCGGTGCGCCACGCCAATCCGCTGACCATCGGGCTTAACTGCGCCCTGGGCGCCAATGCCATGCGCGCGCATCTGGGCGAATTGTCCGATGTGGCCGATACGTTCATCTGCGCCTATCCCAATGCCGGCCTACCCAATGCCTTCGGCCAGTATGACGAGACGCCCGAATTCATGGCCGAGCAGATCGAAGGCTTCGCGGCCTCGGGCTATGTCAACATTGTCGGCGGCTGCTGCGGTTCGACGCCGGACCATATTCGCGCCATCGCCGAGGCGGTGGGTAAGCACAAGCCCCGCGTGGTGCCCGAGGCCGACAAGCTGCTGCGCCTGTCCGGGCTTGAGCCCTTCACGCTGACCAGCGACATCCCCTTCGTCAATGTGGGCGAACGCACCAATGTCACGGGCTCGGCTCGCTTCCGCAAGCTGATCACTGCCGGCGATTATACCGCCGCGCTCGATGTCGCGCGCGACCAGGTGGCCAACGGGGCCCAGGTCATCGATATCAACATGGATGAGGGCCTGATCGACAGTAAGCAGGTGATGATCGAGTTCCTCAACCTGCTGGCCGCCGAACCCGATATCGCCAAAGTGCCGTTGATGATCGACTCTTCCAAATGGGAGGTGATCGAGGCGGGCCTGAAATGCGTGCAGGGCAAGGCGCTGGTCAATTCCATCTCGATGAAGGAAGGCGAAGAGCAGTTCCTGCATCACGCGCGGCTCGTGCGCGCCTATGGCGCTGCCGTGGTGGTGATGGCCTTTGACGAACAGGGCCAGGCGGACACGCTGGAGCGCAAGGTCGAAATCTGCACGCGCGCCTATAGGCTGCTGACCGAGGAGGTGGGATTCCCGCCCGAAGATATCGTGTTCGACCCCAATGTGTTCGCGGTTGCTACCGGCATCGAGGAGCATAATGGCTATGGCGTCGCCTTCCTTGAGGCGACCAAGATCATCACCGACACCCTGCCCCATGTGCATATTTCGGGCGGCATCTCCAACCTGAGCTTCTCGTTCCGCGGCAATGAGCCGGTGCGCGAAGCCATGCATGCGGTATTTTTGTACTATGCCATCCAGAATGGCATGGACATGGGCATCGTCAATGCCGGGCAGCTGGCGGTCTATGAGAGCATCGACCGGGAACTCCGCGACGCCTGCGAGGATGTGATCCTCAACCGGCGCGAGGATGCGACCGATCGCCTGCTGGCGCTTGCCGAACGCTATCGCGGCGCCGCCGGCAAGGAAGTTGCCGCCAAGGATTTGAGCTGGCGCGAAAAGTCCGTCGAGGACCGCATCGCCCATGCGCTGGTCAATGGCATTACCGAATATATCGATGCCGATACCGAAGAAGCCCGCCAGAAGCTGCCGCGGCCATTGCATGTCATCGAAGGCCCGCTCATGGCCGGGATGAGCATCGTTGGCGACCTGTTCGGCTCGGGCAAGATGTTCCTGCCGCAGGTGGTGAAATCCGCCCGCGTGATGAAGCAGGCCGTGGCTTTGCTGCTGCCCTATATGGAAGCCGAGAAGAATGCCGATGGCAACGCCACCGGCCGCAAGAGCGCCGGCAAGGTGCTGATGGCGACGGTGAAGGGCGACGTGCACGATATCGGCAAGAATATCGTGGGCGTCGTGCTGAGCTGCAACAATTACGAGATCATCGATCTGGGCGTCATGGTGCCCACGGCCAAGATCTTGCAGACGGCGCGCGACGAGAAGGTCGACATTATCGGGCTCTCCGGCCTCATCACGCCCTCGCTGGACGAGATGGTGCATGTGGCCGCCGAAATGGAGCGGGAAGGCTTCAACATCCCCCTGCTGATTGGCGGGGCGACGACCAGCCGCGTCCATACGGCCGTCAAGATTCACCCGCGCTACAACACCGGCCAGGCCGTCTATGTCAACGACGCCAGCCGCGCGGTGGGCGTGGTGGGCAATTTGTTGTCGCAGGACACCAAGGTGACGTTTATCGAGCAGGTGCGCGCCGAATACGCCAAGGCGGCCAATGCCCACTTGCGGGCGGAGGAAGAAAAGCAGCGCCTGCCGCTGGCCAAGGCCCGCGCCAATGCCTTCAAGCCGGACTGGTCGGCCTATGCGCCGCCCAAGCCCAGCTTCCTTGGCACGCGTGTGTTCGAGGACTATGACCTCGAAACGCTGGCGAAATATATCGACTGGACGCCCTTCTTCCAGACCTGGGAGCTCAAGGGCCGCTACCCCGCCATTCTGCAGGATGAAAAGCAGGGCGAGGCGGCGCGGCAGCTATTTGCCGATGCGCAGAAGATGCTCAAGCAGATCATCGACGAGCAATGGTTCCATCCGCGCGCCGTGGTCGGCTTCTGGCCGGCCAATGCGGTGGGCGACGATATCCGGCTGTATAAGGATGAGGGCCGCGCCGAGGAATTGGCTACGCTGTTCACCCTGCGCCAGCAGCTTTCCAAACGCGATGGTAAGCCCAACATGGCCCTGAGCGATTTCGTGGCGCCGGCTGGCACGCCCGACTATCTGGGTGCCTTCGTCGTCACGGCGGGACTGGAAGAAGTGGCCATTGCCGAGCGTTTCGAACAGCAGAACGACGATTATTCGTCCATTCTGGTCAAGGCGCTGGCTGACCGCTTTGCCGAAGCCTTTGCCGAGGCCATGCATGAGCGGGTGCGGCGCGAATTCTGGGGCTATGGCGCCAGCGAAACCTTCTCGCCCGAGGAACTGGCCGGCGAACCCTATAAGGGCATCCGCCCTGCCCCAGGCTATCCGGCCCAGCCCGACCACACCGAAAAGACCACGCTGTTCCGCCTGCTCGACGCCGAAAAGAATGCCGGGGTGACGCTGACGGAAAGCTACGCCATGTGGCCCGGCTCGTCGGTCTCCGGGCTCTATTTCAGCCATCCGGACTCCTATTATTTCGGCGTGGCCAAGGTGGAGCGCGACCAGGTGCTGGATTATGCCCAGCGCAAAGGCATGGCCGTGGCGGAGGTCGAACGCTGGCTCGGCCCGATCCTCAACTACATCCCCGGCCCCGCCATCGTGGCGGCGGAATAATGCCATGGGCCGCGTCGAACCGATCCCGGTGACCCTGGTAACCGAGCCCACGCGCCTGTTGGCGCTGGGCCCGGACACCGCTTTATTGCGCCTGCCCGCCAATAGCGGGCACGGCCATGCCGATGGCGACTATTGCATCGCCTGCGCCGGCCGCAGCGACGTGCGCACCATGCTGTTCGACCTGCTTGAAGGGGCCAAGCAAGGACTGCGGCCGGCGTTCAAGAATGTGGTGGTGGATGCGAGTGCGGTGGCCGATCCAGGGCAAGTTGTTGCCGCGCTAACGGGCAAACTGCCGGCGCAGGCCATGCGGGACCATACGGTGGCGCGGTTGTTTTATCTGGTGGGGTGAGTGGACGCCGCTCGGTGCTGACGGCCTAAAAGGCGGATGAGGACCAAATATCCTCATCCGCAAGCTTCGCTTAAGCAGCGATATCAGCGGCGACTTTGACCGAGATCATCTTGTCGGGGTTGATCACGGGCTCGCCGCGCTTGATCTGGTCGACATTTTCCATGCCTTCGATGACCTTGCCCCAAACGGTGTACTGCTTGTTGAGGAATGGCGTGTCGCCGAAGCAGATGAAGAACTGCGAATTGGCGCTATCGGGGCTCTGGGCGCGGGCCATCGAGGCGGTGCCGCGCACGTGGGGCTCGGCATTGAATTCCTGCTTCAGATCCGGATACTTCGAACCGCCGGTGCCGCGGCCCTGCGGGCAGCCGGTCTGGGCCATGAAGCCATCGATCACGCGGTGGAACACGATGCCATCGTAAAAGCCTTCGCGTGCCAGCTTCTTGATGTGGGCGACGTGATTGGGCGCCAGATCAGGGCGCATGGCGATGACCACCTTGCCCTTGGTGGTTTCGATGACGAGGGTGTTTTCGGGATCGGTGATCTCGGCCATTTTCTGCAACTTTCGTGTTGGGGGAGGCTTGTCGAAAGCCTTGGCCCCGCATGTAAGGAATGTTGGCGTTTGGCGCAACCCGAGCGGGTCGCCGCGCTGTCCTACTTATATTCGATCTTGGCCGAGACGATCTTGCCGGGGTTCTGGACCATGCCGGACTGATCGGTGCCCTTGGGCAGCGCGTCGACATATTCCATGCCGGAAACGACCTTGCCAAAGATGGTGTATTGGCCATCGAGGAAGCTGGCATCGGCATAGGTGATGAAGAACTGCGAATTGGCCGAGTTCGGATCCTGCGCACGGGCCATGCCGAGCACACCGCGCTGGAAGCTTTCCTTGTCGGTAAATTCGGCGGCCAGATCGGGCAGTTCGGAGCCGCCCATGCCGGTGCCGGTCGGGTCGCCCGTCTGGGCCATGAAGCCGTCGATGACGCGGTGGAAGACCACGCCATTGTAGAAGCCCTCATTGGTCAGCGTCACGATGCGCTCGACATGCTTGGGGGCCAGTGCGGGCAGCAGCTCGATATCGACATCGCCCTTTTCGAGCGTCAGGATTAGGTGTGGCGTGCCGGTCTGGGCGAAGGCTGGAGCGGCGAAGGTTGCGGCCAGCACAGCGGCGGCGACCAGGGCAAAACGGCGGGTAAAGGCGATCATTTGGATTTCAGGGCCTTGAGTACGATTTGCGGGACAAAGGCGGAGATATCGCCGCCCATTTCAGCGATTTGGCGGACCAATGTGGCCGAGATATGCCGCACGGGTGGGCTGGAAGGCAGGAACACGGTCTGCAGATCGGGCGCCATCTGGGCGTTCATGCCCACCATCTGCATTTCATAATTGTAATCGGTGGTGTCGCGCAGACCGCGAATGATCAGCTTGGCGCCGTGCTCGCGCGCCGCATTGACCATCAGGCCGGAGAAATCGACGATTTTGAATTCGGTATCGGTGCGCTTGCCCACCGGGGCGAGCACCTGCTCGAGAATTTCGAGCCGATCGGAATGGGCAAAAAGTGGCGTCTTCTTGCCCGCATTGATGCCGACGGCCACGACGAGCGTATCGACCAGCTTGCAGGCGCGCTCGATGACATCGAGATGCCCATTGGTCAAAGGATCGAACGAGCCGGGATAAAATCCGACGAGCTTGGTCATTGGGCCTTCCCCCTGTTTGGCGCGGTTTGTGTCATGGGTCGGTGGCCCAATGCAAGCGCGGAACCGCGTGAAGCGTAAAGACATCGAGCCCATCAGGGCCGACATCCTGCTCGATCAGGCCCCACTTGAGCCGTTGATAAAAGCCGCGCATAGGCGGCTTGGCACAGAGATAGAGGGGCGAGTGGTCCTGCGCGAAGAGCCTTGTCGTCGCGGCATTGACCAGCGCCTCGGCAATCCCCTGGCCGCGCTTTTCCGGCTCGACCCAGAGGGCGGCGATCCAGGGCGAGAGCAGCGGGCGGGCGTCGAGATCAGATTCTATGGCGGTTACAGTGCCGGTGAACCCCTCGCCATCGGTCGCGACGAGACTGAAGGGAAATGGTCCGCCTGCCAGAACGTCGGCCAGGGCCGTTTCGACATCGGTGAGCGCGGCGCCGTATGGGCGCCAGAATGCCTGCCAGATTCGGTCGGTGACGATGGGTTTGAATTCGGGCGCGTCGTTCAGGTCCTGAATCGCTACCGAGTTGCCGGCCATCAGGCGCGTTTTTGCAGGGCCAGCCAGACGCCGCCGCACATCAGCACTGCGCCGGAAACGCGATTGACCAGGCGCACGCGGGCGGCGGTCAACAGGTGGCGAGCCCGGCCTGCAGCCACGGCATAGATGCAATCGCTGGCGGTAGCGACAGCCATGACGATCAGGCCCAGGATCATGATCTGGCTGAAGGCGGGGCGGCTCACATCGATGAATTGCGGCAGGAAGGCGCTGAGGAACAGCAGGGTTTTGGGATTGGACCAATTGGTCAGCACGCCCTGCCAGATATAGCGACCGACCGGCAGGCGGGCGCCATCGGTAAAGCTGAGCTGGCCGGAGGAGCGGAACATCTTCCAGCCGATCCAGATCAGATAGGCGGCGCCGACAATCTTGATGATTTCAAAGGCGCCGGAGACGACGCTCATCACCGCTTCCAGGCCAATGGCCACGATGAAGACCATGCTGAACATGCCCAATTCGGTGCCAAGAATGGTGAACAGCCCTGCCCTCGTACCACCGGCCAGCGAATTGGCGATGACCACCGACACGGAGGGGCCCGGAATGATGGAGAACAGCAGACAGGCCAGCATGTAAGGCAGAATGATTGCGGGATCGATCATGATGTCTCCTCAGGGAGCCTGATGACGACCCCTACCAGGGAGGTAGCAAGCCATTGCGCGCAGGAAAGTGCAAGAGGGCTTTGGCTGACCGCCAATTGAGCCGCAACGAGGGGGCGAAGGCAATGAGCGTGCGTCTTTGCCCTCCGCCCCTTCGCTAAACCGCCTACCCTGCGACGGTTGCGGCGAAAAACCCTTCCGGATCATCCACTTCCTTCAGTCTCTTACCATCGATCTGCAGGAACCGGCTCCCTAGTGCGCGCACGAAACTGCGGTCATGCGACACCAGGATACAAGTCGCGCCATGGGCCAGGATTTCGCTTTCCAGTTGCTCCTGCCCCGCAATGTCGACATGGTTGGTGGGCTCGTCCAGCAGATAGAAATTGGGCTGGCTCAGCCGTAGCGCCAGGAGGCCCAGCCTGGTCCGCTGCCCGAAAGACAGCGTCGCGATGGGCTTGTCCTGCTTCTCCACCGGGAAGCCGGCGGCGGCCAGCAGGCTCTTGCTGCGCTGGTCGCCATTGTCGAACTGGCCGGTGATGAAGGCCAGCGGCGAAAGCTTGTTGGGCAATTGCGTCATGGCCTGATCGATATAGCCCACATTGAGCTGCGGGCTGACGCGAATGCCGGGCACGTCCTGCCCCGTCATGGCGCGATGCAGATGCCCCATCAGTTGCGATTTGCCCGTGCCATTGCGGCCCAACAGCACCAAGCGGTCGCCCTGAAAAATATGCAGCTTGTCGATACGGAACAGCTTGCGGCCATCGGGCGTGGTCACGTCGAAATTCTCGATGGCCAGCAGCACCCGCGCCTGCGCGCCGCTATTGCTCAGCTTGATGTCGCCCGAGCGCTCCTTGTGCAGTTCGTTGAGATTGTCCTCGATCTTGCTGGCGCGCTCGCGCAAATATTTGGATTTGACCGTCAGCAGGTCGCTACCCGAATTGATGCCGATATTGGTCAGCTTGGCCGCCTGCCGGCGCAGCCGGTCGACCTCTTTCATATCGCGTTCGCGCTTGAGTTCGGCCGCCGCGTCCAGTTCATCAAGCGCCATGCGGGCCTTGCCATAGGGCAGCGGGAAATAGGCCGAATTGCCGGGCCGCAGGAACAGCGTGCGATTGGTCGTGGCGTCGAGAAACGCGCGGTCATGACTGGCAATGATAACCGGGATGTTACGGGCCGCGCGCTCCAGCCAGTTTTCCAGCAGCAGCAGCTTGCCCAGATCGAGGTGGTTGGTCGGCTCGTCGAGCAGCAATGCATCGGGCTCGGCGATCCAGCAGCGGGCGATCAGCGCGATGCGCTGCCAGCCCCCGCTCAACTCCCGTACCGGCTTTTGCCAGAGATCGTCGGGCACTTCGAGATCGACAAGCACCACGTCCACCCGCCAGCTATCGCTGGCCCGGTCTGTCTCAGGCAGTACTGCGAGGACGGCATCGTAAAGCGGCATATCGAGAATGCCCGCCGGCACGTCCTGCTCGACATAGCCGATGCGCAGGCCGCGCGAGCAGATGATCTCGCCTTCGGTAAGTTCGCCCTTGCCCGCTATGGCGCGCAGCAGCGTGGTCTTGCCCTTGCCATTGCCGGCAACCAGGCCCACGCGGTCGCCTTCGGCGATGACGATGTCGAGTTTGCTGAAGAGTGTGTCGGTTGCCGTAAGGCCGGCATTGCGGAGGCTGATCGAGCCCATTTTCGTCTCACTGGTCTGGCGCTGTATATTCGCGCGCCTTTGCATTCACTGCGCGGCTGCAATCAATGCGCCGCCTGGAAGGGCAAACCAGAATGGGAGACAGGAAGACGTGTCAGTACCAGTCGCTGGTCAGCCCTGTAGCTTGTGCCACAGGGCCTCGACGGGGCCGCGCTGACGATGCTCGAACGAAAATCTCATGCAGCCCTCCTCCGTGCTGGTGTTGATCAATGACGCAGCAATAGCCCCGGCCGCCGCGAAAATCAATTCGCGGCGGTCAGATGAGATAGAACAAGGCAGAAACTATAGTCAGCGCCCCAAAACGCGGGACGGACAGCTTGGCCAGCCGGTACGCAATACCTGATCCGGCATGCGGCCAAACACCGAGAAATGAGCCAGCAGGGTTCGCTTGATACGCAGAACGACGATCCCAATCGGCTCGCATACGGCAACTCCAGACAAAAACCGTATGTCCACTGTTTTAGCAGCGGGCGTTTAAGAAAGTGCTTTCAAGAAGCAAACGGAACGTAAATACGGCGCCCGATCTTGGGACGGTTTTGTGCCGATATGCTGCTCAACCCGCCGGGCGCAGGCGCATCCGTTCTTTGATATAGGCGCGGCAATAGTTGTAATTGAGCTGATAGACCCAGCCGCCCTGGGTAGCTCGCACCTTGATCAGCCCGTCATTGGGCACATTCAGCGAGATATCGGTATAGCCAGCGGCAGCAATCGTGTTGCGGATCTGCCGGTCCGTCTGGCAGATCACCCGGCCATGGAAGAAATCTTCCCGTTCATCACCGAAATGGAAGCCGAAGCCAAAAGAGGGCTGCGCTGTCGCGGCGCCGCTCATTCCCCCGATCATGAATAAGACAGAAACCAGGGCTAAACCGATTTTGCGCATGGCCATCTCCCGGCTGCGATACATCAGCTTGCCGCATAGCAGACGCATGCTGAACCAGCGCCGAACTGCCCGCTCATAATTCGTTCAGATATGTGGAAATTCCAAGGCACAGCCGCCGATCGGGCACCAGCGTGCGCTCGGGATCAGATATGTTAAAAGGCGGAATCGCCCGATTCGGGCTTTAATACGGATAGTGCATTGTCCCAGGCAGACGACCTTTTCGGCGGCCCCATCGAACCCGAACGCCCACGGGCAAAGCCCGAGGCGCCCAAGCCCGCCGCTCCAGCGGTAGCAGGAAGCTATTCGGCGGCCGATATCGAGGTTCTGGAAGGGCTCGAGCCCGTCCGCCGCCGGCCGGGCATGTATATCGGCGGCACCGATATCAATGCACTGCATCACCTGTTTGCCGAAGTCATCGACAATTCGATGGACGAGGCCATTGCCGGCCATGCCAGCCGTATCGAAGTGCATTTCGGCGAAGATGGCTACATCACCGTCTCCGACAATGGCCGCGGCATCCCGGTCGAAAAGCATCCAAAATTTCCAGGCCGCTCCACCTTGGAAATCGTGCACACCGTGCTGCATGCTGGCGGCAAGTTTGATTCCAAGGCCTATGAAACCTCGGGCGGCCTGCATGGCGTGGGCGTTTCTGTAGTCAATGCCCTGTCGGACGACATGGTGGTGGAGGTCGCGCGCGAGCAGCAGCTTTACCGCATGACCTTCTCGCGCGGCATTCCGCAGGGCGACATCGTGGCGCTCGGCCGCGTCAACAATCGCCGCGGCACCACCACGCGTTTCCACCCCGATCCTCAGATCTTTGGCGAGGCTGCCAAGTTCTCGGCCGCCCGCCTGTTCAAGATGACGCGCGCCAAGGCCTATCTGTTCGGCGGCGTCGAACTGCGCTGGAGCTGTGATGAGAGCCTGGCCACCGAGGAAGCACCGGCCAAGGCGGTGTTCCACTATCCCGACGGATTGCGCGATTTCATGACCGCGCGGATCGAGGGGGAAACCCGCATTGTCGACGACATTTTCTCGGGCAGCACCGGCAAGGCCGGCTCGCATGGCGCGGTGGAATGGGCAATCGCCTGGACCCTGGGCGACGGCGGCGTGTCTTCCTATTGCAATACCGTGCCGACGCCCGATGGTGGCACCCATGAGACCGGTCTGCGCACCGCCGTGCTGCGTGGGCTCAAGAACTATGCCGAGCTGACCAAGAACAAGGCCGCTGCCATCCTGACGGCCGAAGACGTGTTCGCCCATTGCAGCGCCATGCTCTCGGTGTTCGTGCGCGAGCCCGAGTTCGTCGGTCAGACCAAGGACAAGCTGGCCTCCGGCGAAGCCACCCGCATTGTCGATACGGCTTTGCGCGATGCGTTCGATCATTGGCTCGCCGCCTCGCCCAATCAGGCCGGCAAGCTGATGGACTGGGCGGTCGAGCGGGCCGAAGAACGCCTGCGCCGCCGCAAGGAAAAAGAGATCGACCGCGCCAGTGCCACCCGCAAATTGCGGTTGCCGGGCAAGCTGGCCGATTGCACCCAGGGCGCGGCACAGGGCGCGGAACTCTTCATCGTCGAAGGTGACTCGGCTGGTGGTTCAGCCAAGCAGGCGCGCAATCGCGCCAGCCAGGCCGTGCTGCCGCTGCGTGGCAAGATTCTCAACGTGGCCGGCGCCAGCCGCGAAAAGATGGCGGCCAGCCAGTTGATCGCCGACATGATCCAGGCCCTGGGCTGCGGCACGCGCGATCGCTATCGCGAGGATGACCTGCGCTACGACAAGATCATCATCATGACCGATGCCGACGTAGACGGCGCACACATCGCTTCGCTGCTGATGACCTTCTTCTTCCAGGAAATGCCCAAGCTCATCGATGGGGGGCATCTGTTCCTGGCGCTGCCGCCGCTTTACCGCATCAGCCAAGGCCCCAAGACGCTTTATGCCCGCGATGACGCGCATAAGGACGAACTGATGGCCACCGAGTTCACCGGCAAGAGCAAGGTCGACATCACCCGCTTCAAGGGCCTGGGCGAAATGCCCTATGCGCATCTGCGCGAAACGACCATGTCACCCAAGTCGCGGACGCTGTTGCAAGTCAAAATCCTGGACGAGCTGGATGCCACCAAGATCAGTGTCGATCGCCTGATGGGCAATCGGCCGGAGGCGCGGTTCGACTTCATCCAGGAGAACGCGGCCTTTGTTACGGACCTCGATATCTAGGCGAGTCGAGCCTCACACTGATGTGAATCTCGACTTATCTTGACCATCTGGCCAGCAGTTAATGTTAAATCTTGCAAGGCCGTTGACTTGAAAGGCCTTTGCGCTATGGTCCGCGCCGCTGGAGCATTTCCGGCTTGACGGCTGGTTTTATTGGACACAGTCCGCCTTTGCTGAAGGTGCCCCAGGGCCACTCTGTCGACCAGCACGTGTTGCTCTCGCTTTCGTGGCCACCTCCCGTATGCGGACTGTTTGTGTGATTGCCTTTCCAGTCCGCCGCTGACGCAAACCGCGGCATCATGCCTGCGCCGTTTGCGGCTTTCTTCCCGGTGCGCCGCCTTGAATGTTTCGAGCGGATCCTGCATCGGGCAACAGCTTTGAGTGGAACGACTGAATTTGACCGACGAATTTTCCGGGCTGGGCCTTTCGAGCAAAGTAACCGAGGCAGTTATCGCTGCGGGTTACACGACGCCTACTGAAATCCAGGCGCAGGCCATCCCCCACGTCCTGCAGAAGAAGGACATTATCGGCATCGCCCAGACCGGGACCGGCAAGACCGCGTCTTTCGTGCTGCCGATGCTGACGCTGCTGGAAAGCGGCCGCGCCCGTGCGCGCATGCCCCGCACGCTCATTCTCGAACCGACGCGCGAACTCGCGGCGCAGGTTGCCGAGAATTTCGAGAAGTATGGCAAGAACCACAAGCTGAACATGGCGCTGTTGATCGGTGGCGTGTCCTTTGACGACCAGATCAAAAAGCTGGATCGCGGCGTTGACGTATTGATCGCCACGCCCGGCCGCATGCTCGACCTGTTCGGCCGCGGCCGCATCCTGCTCACCGGCGTCGATATCCTGGTGATCGACGAAGCCGACCGTATGCTGGACATGGGCTTTATCGACGACATCAAGAAGATCTGCAGCCTGCTCCCGGCCCGCCGGCAGACGCTGCTGTTCTCGGCCACTATGCCGCCCGAAGTGCAGAAGCTGGTCAACCAGTTCCTGCGCGATCCGATCAAGCTGGAAGTCGCGCGGCAGAATTCGACGGCCGACACGATCGACCAGAAGCTGGTCAGAGTGTCATCCAAGCCCGAAGACAAGCGCGCCGCTTTGCGCGCCCGCATCGATGCGGCCACCGGGCTGACCAATGCCATCATCTTCTGCAATCGCAAGCGCGATGTGGCCACCCTCGCCCGCTCGCTGGAGCGGCATGGCTATAGCGTCGGTGCTCTCCATGGCGACATGGACCAGAAGAGCCGCACCGAAACGCTCGATGCGTTCCGCGCCAACCGGCTGACCCTGATGGTGGCCAGCGACGTGGCCGCCCGCGGTCTCGATATTCCCGCGGTGAGCCACGTGTTCAATTTCGACGTGCCCGTGCATGCCGAAGACTACGTGCACCGTATCGGCCGCACCGGTCGCGCTGGTCGCTCCGGCGTTGCCTATACGCTGGTAGCCCCAGCTGACGGCAAGCATCTCGATGCCATCATTAAGCTGATCCAGAAGCCCATCGAATACCTGGAAACCTCTGGTGCCGCCGCCCCTGCCTCGGCAGAGACAGCGGAAGCTGGCGAAGAGAGCAAGTCCAAGCGCCCTGCCCGCTCGCGCCGTGGCGGTCCACGCCCTGTTGCCGAAAAATCAGCAGCAAGCCCGGTAAAGACGGAAAGCGCCGAGGCAACTCCTGCTCCCGCTCCGGCAGAAGCCAAGCCCGCGTCTCGCTCGCGTCGCCGGCCCCCCGCCGAAGCTCAGCCGGCCGCGCCGAGCCAGCCCGCCAAGCCGGCGCAAAGCGAGGAAGCCAAGCCTTCGCGCAACGAAGAGTCTCGGTCCCCGCGCGGCCGCAATCGCCGGCCCGCAGAACCGAAGATGGACGAATCGGGCATCGATTCCAGCTCGCCCTTCGGCAATGACGGTCCAGTGCCGGCGTTTCTACTGCGATCGACACGCACCGCGTCCTGATCAGTACAGCGGTTGACTATGTAGCTCGCAGTAAAAAGCGATCTTACACTTGTACTTAGCGCGACGGGACCTGTATCTATCCGTATAGATTCGGGTTTCTGGGACAAGAAATGCCGGGTGAGCGCAACGGGACGCGAGGGAAGCGGTGTCCGGACAGGAATTCAAACGAGCGCTTGGCTATGCCAATGCCGCTTTCGACCTGCTCAAGCGCAGCGGAATTCCGCCCTATCCGCAGTTCTATGAACTGCTTTACACCTATGCCACGGGCGTCAATCCGTCCCTGAACAGCCGGATCAACGCCATTTTCCGGGAGGGGCATGCCCCTTCCGCGGATTTGGCGGAGGCGCTCTACAACGAATTCCTCAAGTCCGACGTCAACGACCGCATAACCGACGTTTCCGAGCGCATGCATGCCCGCATCGAAGCGGTGCACGATGCCATCGACACGGCCATGACAACGGCGAGCGCCTATTCCGGCTCGCTGCAGTCAGCCAGCGGCGATCTCGAACAGGATATCTCCACCGAGGCCCTGCAATCGCTGGCCAATCGACTGCTGCTGGAAACCCGTGTCATGCAAGACACCAACCGCGCGCTGGAGCAGAAGCTCGAGGCTTCGCGCGATGATATTGCCGCGCTGCAGCGCGACCTGGATGACGTGCGGCGGGAATCGCGCCTCGATCCGCTCACCAAGATCGCCAATCGCAAGAGCTTCGATGAGGGCCTGGAAGCCGCCGTTGCCGAGGCGCAGAGCGGCCATCAGCCGCTCTGCCTGCTGATCGCCGACATCGACCACTTCAAGACGTTCAACGACACCTATGGCCACCAGACCGGCGATCAGGTGCTGCGGCTGGTCGCCATGACCATCAAGTCCAATATCAAGGGCAAGGATCTCGCCGCCCGCTATGGCGGGGAAGAATTCGTCGCCATCCTGCCCTCCACAGACCTCGAAGGCGCGGTCATCGTCGCCGAGAATGTCCGCAGGGCCATTCAGGCCAAGGAATTGCTCAAGCGCTCCACCAATGAGAAGCTGGGCCGCATCACGGCCTCGTTCGGCGTGGCGGCATTCCGCCCTTCGGACACGCCTTCTTCACTGCTCGAGCGCGCCGATCGCTGCCTTTATGCCGCCAAGCATGCCGGCCGCAACAAGGTGGTCAGCGAGAACGATCTGGCCGAGCAGCATGGTCCCAAGGACGGCGTTTCGGCCGCCTGATCAGGCGGCCGGTTCCAGCTTGACGCCCAGCCCTGCCAGCATGTCCCAGTATTCCGGGTAGGTTTTACCGGTGCAGGCCGGATCAAGGATGGTGATGCCGGGAAGGCGCAAGCCTGCCAGGGCAAAGCTCATGGCAATGCGATGATCGTGGTAGGTGTGGATGCGGGTAAGCGCATTCTTGCCCGCCAGCTGCCTGCCCAGATTGGGATCGGACGCCACGAGCAGATCATCCCCCTCCTCGGTCCCCAGGCCCGGCAGGATGCGGTTCAGCTCGTTGGCGACGGCGCGGATGCGGTCGGTTTCCTTGACGCGCAGATTGGCAATGCCAACGAACCGCACCGGATGATTGTTGAAGGCGGCTAGCACTGCGAGCGTCGGCACGGCGTCCTGCATCTGCGAACCATCGATGACGGCGGGCATATTGGGGAATTGCGCAATGACCGCCTGTGCGGCGGCGTCAGGCTGGGTGAAGGCGTCGGCGGCTACGCCCAGATCGATCTTGCCGCCAGTGAGCGCGGCTGCGCCCCAGAGATAGGTTGCGGCGGAAGCATCGGGCTCAACCAGCAGGTTGGCGGCCACATAACCGGTTGGCTGCACCAGCCAGGAGCCGGCGTCGATCTGCTCGACATCGGCGCCAAAGCTGCGCATGGCAGCCAGTGTCAAATCGACATAGCCGCGGGCGCCGATATCGCTGCCGCTCAGCGCGACGGTGATCGGCCCATCGCCCAATGGCGCGGCCATCAGCAAGGCGGAAACATATTGGCTGGAGAGACCCGCATCGATCTCGACGCGCCCCTTCCCGAAGCTGCCTTTGCCGCGAACGGTAACCGGTGGGCAACCGGTTGGGCTGGCCGCATCAATGCCCAGGGACTGCAACGCAGTTACCAGCGGGCCAATGGGACGCAGGCGCATTTCGTCGTCACCATCGACGATCACTTCGCCATCGACGGTGGCGACCGCGGCCGTTAGGAAACGGGTCGCGGTGCCAGCATTGCCGAGAAAGAGCGGGCCATCCGGCCGTTGCAGGCGACCGCTGCTGGTCACCACGAAGCTGGTTTCGTCGGGTTCCTCCACCGTCACGCCCATTTGCCGCAAGGCGGCCGCCATCAGCACCGTGTCCTTGCTCTTGAGCGCACCGGACAAGCGGCTGGTGCCATTGGCTAAAGCGGCCAGCAGCAGAGCGCGATTGGTGATGGATTTGGAACCTGGAGGCGATACCCGGCCGACCAGCGGATGATCGGGCGGAACGATGGTGAGAGCCGGAGGCAGGCCGGTCATGGAATATACTCTACGGGCTGGAGCCAAATTGCTCCCGCCTGTTAGGGCAAATACCGGGCAGGTGCAACCGGACGATCAGGCGGGAACGCGGGCCTCAGCAATGGCCTTGAGATCGGCAGCCTTGAGCGTGACGCTCTCGCCGCAGCCACAGGCGCCAGTCTGGTTCGGATTGGTGAAGGTGAAGCCCGAGCTCATCTTGGATTGCTCGAAATCCATCACCGTGCCGAGCAGGTACATGGTCGCCTTGGGGTCGACATAGACATTGACGCCCTTGTCGGTGACCTGGTCGTCGCCCTTAACCGGCTCGGACACATAATCCATGGTGTAGGCCACGCCGGCGCAACCGGAATTCTTGATGCCGACGCGCAGGCCGATGACCGGCTTGTCCGAATCTTCGATGATTTCGGTGATGCGCTCAGCAGCGGCATCGGTCAGCGACATAATCTTGAAGGCCATGAAGCCATATCCTTCTAGTAATTCGGCCAGACGCCCCGGGTGATCAATTCGACCACAAGGCGATCCGGATCACGGAAATAGATGCTGCGGCCACCTTGCGACCAGGCAACTTCGCTTTCCAACTCTATATGTAGACCTTCAAGGTAGATTTTCCAATCCTCGAAGGCGTCCTCAGTTATGCCGAAGGCGAAATGCTGTTCTCCGGCGCCGTCATGGGGCGGGATGAAACCGCCGCCAACGGGTATCGGCTTCAGCGTGGCGCCGCGGCGAAAGAGAATCAGCACCTGACCCGGACCGACCTGGAGCGGCTGAATGCGGTCGTCACCGCCCATCGGCTCGAAGCCGAACACCTTGACGTAGAACTCGCGGCTGCGCACCACGTCGGAGACGTAGAGGCAGGTTTCTACCAAGCCATGCAAGGGCGGCCGGTTCATCTTACCACCAGTTGAGCGCGACTTGGGCTTCTTCGCTCATGCGGGATGCGTCCCATGGCGGATCGAATACCATGTTGACCGTCACGTCCTGAATGCCTTCGACGCCGCGAGCGGCGTTTTCGACCCAGCCGGGCATTTCGCCGGCCACGGGGCAACCGGGCGCCGTCAGCGTCATGTCGATGACCAGCTTGCGGTCGTCATCCAGATCAACCTTGTAGATCAGGCCAAGCTCGTAGATATCGACCGGGATTTCCGGGTCATAGACGGTCTTGAGCGCACCGATCAGGTCGGTGGTGATGCGTTCGACCTCTGCTTCCGGCAGGCCGCCGGAAACATTGGGCGTAATGCGGGGCTCGGGAATGGTCGGAGCCGGAGCGATTTCTGGTTCGTCGGTCATAGCGATACCAATCAGGCAAAAAATTTCTGGGCGCGTTCGATGCCGTCCACCAGCGCGTCCACGTCGTCCTTGCCGTTATATAGGGCGAAGGAGGCGCGGCAGGTAGAGGTGACACCGAAACGTTTGAGCAATGGCATGGCGCAATGCGTGCCGGCGCGCACGGCAATGCCGTAACGGTCCAGAATCGTTGCCATGTCGTGGGCGTGGGCGCCCTTGACCTCGAATGAGAAAATGCCGCCCTTACCCGGCGCCGTGCCGATCAGGCGCAGCGAATTGATCCGGCTCAGCCGTTCATGGGCATAGACAGCGACATCTGCTTCATGCGCGGCAATGGCATCGCGGCCCAGATCGTCCATATATTTGATCGCCGCGCCCAGCCCGATAGCCTGGACGATGGGCGGAGTGCCGGCCTCGAAGCGATGCGGCGGTTCGTTATAGGTTACCGTTTCCATGGTCACGACATCGATCATTTCGCCGCCGCCCTGATAGGGCTGCATCTCGGCCAGCAGATCGTATTTGCCGTAGAGAACGCCGATGCCGGTCGGGCCGTAGAGCTTGTGGCCGGTCATGACGTAGAAATCGGCATCGAGATCGCGCACGTCCACCTTGGTGTGAACCGCGCCCTGGCTGCCGTCTATAAGCACGGGAATGCCGCGCGCATGGGCAATGGTGATCACGTCCTTGATCGGGGTGACAGTGCCCAGCACGTTGCTCATATGCGTAACGGCAACAATACGGGTGCGGTCGGTCAGCGCCGCCTCGAAGGCGTCGATGTCAAAGCTGCCATCATCCCGCACATCGACCCATTTGATCACCGCGCCCTTGCGCTCGCGATGGAAATGCCAGGGCACGATATTGGAGTGGTGCTCCATGATCGTGGTGACGATTTCATCGCCCTCCCCGATGCGCGGACCGGCAAAGGACGAGGCCACGAGGTTAATCGCCTCGGTGGCCGAGCGGGTGAAGATGATCTCTTCGGGCCGGCCCGCATTGAGGAAATGCTGCACCGCATGGCGGCCGCCCTCATAGGCTTCGGTCGCGCGGTTGGCCAGCGTGTGCAGGCCGCGATGGACATTGGCGTATTCGTGCCGGAAGGCATAATCCATCCGGTCCAGCACCTGCACCGGCTTTTGGGCCGATGCGCCGCTATCGAGATAGACCAGCCGATTGCCGTGGATCTGTTCCGACAGGATCGGAAAATCAGCGCGGACTTTTTCGAGATCGAAGGTCATGCACGTTCCTCGGCGCTAGCAGCGCCTTTGATTTTCCTACGATGCGGACGGCTGCTGTTACTTTGCAGCCAGCAACCAGCCATCGATGACACTGCGCAGAGCCTCGCCAAGCGCCTCGTCCTCGATCGGATCAACGAGCTCCTCGAGGAAACCGCGCACCAGCATGGTTTCGGCTTCGGCCTTGGGAATACCGCGGCTGACCAGATAGAACAGGGAATCCGCATCGAGCTTGCCGCAGGTCGAACCGTGGCCGCAGACAACGTCGTCGGCATAGATTTCGAGCTCGGGCTTGCTGAGGATTTCAGCCTCGTCAGACAGCATCAGGCCCTGATGCATGAACTTGGCATCGGTCTTCTGCGCATCGCGGGCCACGACGAGCCGGCCCTGCACCACGGCCTTGCCGCGGCCGCGGGCAATCGACTTGAACAGCGGCTGCGAGGTGGTGTGCGGCACCGCGTGGGTCGCGTCCATCGTGATGTCGTTATGTTGCCCATCCGACACTAGGTTGAGCCCGGTAATGTCGCCATGGGCGCCGGCGCCCTCGTAGCGTGGGAAGAGCTGCGTGCGGCTCAGGCCCGAACCGGCATGGATCACCAGCGTCCGCAGCTTGGCGCCGTCGGCCAGGTGATATTCGTTGGTCGCGAAATGCGAGCTTGCGCGGCCCGACAGGTCGACGGTGATGTGGGTGACCACGGCATCCTTGCCCAGCGCCATATAGGTGGCGTGGTTGTTGACGTGGGCGGCGTCCGAACCCGAGAAGGTTTCCAGAATCGTCGCCGAAGCGCCGTCGGCCACGAAAACCTTGACCGAGTCAGCGACATGGGCGGCCTCGCCCTCGCTGCGATGGTCGATCTGGATCACCGGATCGACGCTGTTTTCCAGCGTCAGGGTCAGGCTGTTGCGGACCAGCGCCGTGTTAAGGTGCACCAGCACGTCGTCGCGGGTGGAGAGGGCCGAGCCCTCAGCCGAGCCAACGATAATGCCGGCCGGAGCCGTGGTGCCGCTCTGCACGACGCCATTGGCGATCATCAGCTGATAGGCGCCGGCGACGCGCAGCGCGGGCGCGCTGGCTTCGTTAGCGGCCTCTGCCAACGGCGGCACGGCCTTCAGCAGCATTTTGAGGTCGGTATAGTGATAGCTCTCGACGCGCCGCGTGGGCAGGCCGGCGACGCTGATGCGTTCCGCATCCGCCTCGGCGCCGACGCTCTTGAGCTGGGCGATCAGGGTTTCTTCGGCTGCATTGAGCCGGACTGGCATGGTTTGACGCATGATCAGGCCGCCGCGCCGTCGAAGTCGGCATAACCCTTGGCTTCAAGCTGCAGTGCCAGGTCCTTGTCGCCGCTTTCCACGATCCGGCCGTCCGAAAACACATGCACCACGTCGGGCACGATGTGGTTCAGCAGGCGCTGATAGTGGGTGATGACCAGCATGGAACGATTGGCGGCGCGCAGCGCATTGACGCCCTTGGAGACGACCTGCAGCGCATCGATATCGAGCCCGCTATCGGTTTCGTCCAGAATGCACATCTTGGGGGCCAGCAAAGCCATCTGCAGCACTTCGGCGCGCTTCTTCTCGCCGCCGGAGAAGCCGACATTGAGCGGGCGCTTGAGCATATCGGTGTCGATATTCAGATCGGTGCCGGCAGTCTTGACCGCACGCATGAAGTCGGGCGTCGAGAGTTCACCCTCGCCGCGCGCCTTGCGCTGGGCGTTCATCGCAGCCTTGAGGAAGGTCATGGTGGCGACGCCGGGGATTTCGATCGGGTACTGGAAGGCCAGGAACAGGCCGGCGGCAGCGCGTTCGGACGGCTCCATATCCAGCAGGTTCTCGCCATCGAGCAGCACTTCGCCCTCGGTGATCTCGTAGTCTTCCTTGCCTGCCAGCACATAGCTCAGCGTCGACTTGCCCGAACCGTTGCGGCCCATCACGGCATGCACCTGGCCGGGCGGAATGATCAGGTTCACGCCCTTGAGGATTTCGCGATCTTCGATGCGCGCATGCAGGTTGCGGATTTCAAGAATTGGGGTGGTCATGACTTAGTCTCCAATGGGTGGACGGCAGCGGCGCTTCAAGCGCCAGGCTCACCGTCCCAATAATCGAGATGGTTCTGGCCTTCGCGGCCACAGTGACGGAGGCGATTGGCGGCACCGGCCGGGCGGCTGGTGACCTGGAACTTGCCCGAGTCCGGATATTCGCAGACCTCGGTCGCGGCATTGTTGGCGACGCCCAGATATTTGAGCGGAACCGGGCCGGTATTGATGATCTGGTGCGCCGTATCCTTGCCACCAGCGGGAGCGCCGAGCACGTCGCCGGCCTTGAACGGCAGGTGAGCCTCGCCAAAGCGATAGGTGCCCTCGCCTTCCAGCACCACGAACAGCTCGTCTTCCACATGGTGATTGTGGAACGGGCAGCTCGATTTGCCGGGCGGCACTTCATTGTAGCTGATGCCAAGGCCGCGCAGCCCCAGAAGGGCGCCGAACGAGGTATCCGCGGACTTGTAAAGCGTCCCCTGCTCCCACTGGTCGAGCTTGAGCCCGCCCAGCGAGATGACCGGGTTGGTTTGGTCGGCCATTATCCCACGCTGCCTTCCAGCGAGATCGAGATCAGCTTCTGCGTTTCGACCATGAATTCCATGGGCAGATGCTGCAGCACGTCGCGCACGAAGCCGTTGACGATCAGGGCCACAGCTTCTTCCTCGTTGAGGCCGCGCTGCTGGCAATAGAACATCTGGTCATCGGAAATCTTGGACGTGGTCGCCTCGTGCTCGAACACGGCCGTGCCGTTGCGGCTCTCGATATAGGGAACCGTGTGGGCGCCGCATTTGTCACCGATCAACAGGCTGTCGCACTGGGTGAAGTTGCGGGCATTCTTCGCCTTGGCATGGGCCGAAACCTGGCCGCGATAGGTATTGTCCGAGAAGCCGGCGGCGATACCCTTGGCGATGATGCGGCTGGACGTGTTTTTGCCCAGATGGATCATCTTGGTGCCGCTATCGACCTGCTGGTAGCCGTTCGAAATGGCGATGGAATAGAACTCGCCGCGCGAGCCGTCGCCGCGCAGGATACAGCTCGGATATTTCCAGGTGATGGCCGAACCGGTTTCCACCTGGGTCCAGCTGATCTTGGAATTGTCGCCGCGGCAATCACCACGCTTGGTGACGAAATTATAGATGCCGCCCTTGCCGTCCTTGTCGCCGGGATACCAGTTCTGGACGGTGGAATACTTGATCTCGGCGTTCTCGAGCGCGACCAGCTCGACCACTGCGGCGTGCAGCTGGTTTTCGTCGCGCATCGGGGCCGTGCAGCCTTCGAGATAGCTCACATACGAGTCAGCTTCGGCGATGATCAGCGTGCGCTCGAACTGGCCGGTCTTCTTCTCGTTGATGCGGAAATAGGTCGACAACTCCATCGGGCAACGCACACCCTTGGGGATGTAGACAAAGGACCCATCGGTGAAGACGGCTGAATTCAGCGTGGCATAATAATTGTCCGAAACCGGCACGACCGAGGCCAGGTATTTCTGCACCAGCTCGGAATGCTCACGGATGGCTTCCGAGATCGAGCAGAAAATGATGCCGACCTTGGCCAATTCCTCGCGGAAGGTGGTGACCACGGACACGGAGTCCATCACCGCATCGACCGCCACCTTGGGGCGCTCGACGCCAGCCAGGATTTCCCGCTCCTTCAGCGGCACGCCGAGCTTGTCATACATGGCGATCAGCGCCGGATCGACTTCATCGAGGCTCTTGGGCGCCGGCGTCGACTTGGGCGCGGCGTAGAAATACATGTCCTGCAGATCGATCTGCGGATAGTGCACCTTGGCCCAGGTCGGCTCATTCATGGTCAGCCAACGGCGATAGGCCTCTAGGCGCCAATCGAGCATCCACTGGGGCTCGTTTTTCTTGGCCGAGATGAAGCGGACGGTATCTTCGCTCAGGCCCTTGGGGGCCATGTCGGATTCGATATCGGTCTCGAAACCATACTTGTACTTGTCGACATCGAGCGAGCGCACCGAGTCCACGGTGGCGCGATCAATGTTTTCCTTGAGCGTCGGGATATCGTCGTAATCCGCCATGATTGGCTTCTCCTATTTGCCCAACAGGCGATTCAAGGTCGCCGTGAGCCGTCAAAAACTATTGCGGCCTCAGGCCGCTTGCCCCTGTCGGGCGCGATGGCGCGACAGGATGGATTGGTAACCGGCGAGGAACGCATCGACATCCTCTGCCGTCGAGGACCAGCCGAGGCTGACCCGCAGGGCGCATTCGGCCAGCTCGGGCTTAACGCCCATGGCGGCCAGCACATGGCTGGGGCCGACCTTGCCGGACGAACAGGCCGAACCCGAGGACACAGAAAGCCCCGCCAGGTCCAGGCCCATCATGGCCGTGGTATTCTTGATGCCCGGCACGGCGAAATTGGTCACATTGCCAAGCCGCTCGGCGCCGAAAATCACCGCATCGTCCGCCATGGCCTTCAAACCAGCTTCCAGCCGGCCAATCAGGCCCGCCACATCAACAGCGCCATAGCGGCTCGCAAAAGCCGCCGAGGCTGCGCCGAATGCGGCGATCAGGGCCGCCGGCTCGGTGCCGCCGCGCCGCCCCTGCTCCTGCCCGCCACCGGGAATGAGCCGAACGACATCGGCATGCGACTTGACCAGCAGCGCGCCAATGCCCGCCGGCGCGCCGATCTTGTGGCCGCTGATAGCCATCATATCGGGTGCCGAGGCGGCAAATTCGAGGGGCAGTTTGCCAAAGGCCTGCACCGCATCGATGAACAGTGTGTGACGCGTCGGCCCGACCAGGGCATTGATCCGGCCGATGGGCTGGACCACGCCGGTCTCATTGTTCACCCAATGGAAGGCGACGAGGAAGGTGCGGCCGTTGACGTCAGCATCGGCCAGCATGGCGGCCAGTTGCTCAAGATCAATGCGGCCATCGGCCAAAAGCCCGATGGTCAGTACCGGCAGGCCAGTGGCTTCAGCGGCCTTGGAGACCGCCGCATGCTCGCCTGCACTGATGATAATGGCGTCGCTGCCGAAAATCCTGGCGCCGCCAACAATGGCTTGGGTGATGGCTTCCGTGGCCGAGCCGGTAAAGACCACCTGCTTGTGCTCGGCCCCGGCCAAAGCCGCCACCTGGGCGCGGGCGGTATCCAGGACGTTGCGAAGCGCGCGGCCGTGGCCATGCACGGATGATGGATTGCCGGTGAGATCGAGGGCAGCGAGCAGCGCCGTCCGCGCTTCGGGCAGAAGCGGAGACGAGGCATTGTGATCGAGGTAGATCGCCGCTCGCGTCATCGAATTCTCATCGGCGCATGCGCGCCGCTCATGGCTTCCATGCCTAGCCTCGGGGCACCGATATGCCGCCGAATCCAAACACTTCTTGAAATTTGCCGCCCAACTTCATTACAAGGGGCGCTCTCACAGGCCGCTTTGCGGCCAAAAACCAAGTTTCGAATAATTCTAAACTGGATTTTTCGACCCATGTTTTAGGCAGCAAGGCGCGCTTAGTCAAGCCGCAGTGCCGCCGGATCGACGGTTGGAAATACCACGCCAACAGAGCCGAATGGCCGGAAGAACAAGACCATGCCAGAAGTGATTTTCAACGGGCCCGAGGGCCGTCTGGAAGGCCGCTATCAGCCGGGCAAGGAGCCCAATGCTCCCATTGCCATCGTGTTGCACCCCCACCCGCAGTTCGGTGGGACGATGAACAACCAGATCGTCTACAATCTCTTCTACATGTTCGCCGAACGCGGCTTTGCCGTGCTGCGCTTCAATTCGCGCGGCGTCGGCCGCAGCCAGGGCATGTTCGACCACGGCATTGGTGAACTCTCCGATGCTGCTGCTGCGCTCGATTGGCTGCAGATCATCAACCGCGAAAGCCGCGGCTGCTGGATCGCTGGTTTCTCCTTCGGCGCCTGGATCGGCATGCAGCTGTTGATGCGCCGCCCGGAAGTCGAGGGCTTCATTTCCGTCGCGCCGCCGGAAAACCTCTATGACTTCTCGTTCCTGGCGCCCTGCCCCTCCTCGGGCCTGATCATCCATGGCGACAAGGACCGCGTGGCTCCGCCCACTTCGGTGCAGAAGCTGGTGGACAAGCTCAAGACCCAGAAGGGCATCACCATCGAACAGCAGATCGTTGAGGGTGCGAACCATTTCTTCGAAGGCAAGATCGATGATCTGACCACCCGCTGCGCCGACTATCTCGACCGTCGCCGGCAGGAGATCGCCGCCGGCGGCGGGCGCTAAATAGCAGCGCGAACACTACGATCCGTTGGAGGGACCTCATCCTGAGCCTGTCGAAGGACGAGGTCCCGTATGCACCGACCTCGTGGTTCGACAAGCTCACCATGAGGTCTCAGTAACCTCAGTGGCTGTCACATGACCAAGTTCAAATCCGATTTCCTGCGCGTCCTCGATGAGCGCGGCTTCATTCACCAGATTTCCGATCCCGAGGGGCTCGACGCCCTCGCCCTCAAGGGGCCGATCACCGGCTATGTCGGCTATGACGCGACGGCGACCTCGATCCATATCGGCAATCTGATCACCGTCACCATGCTCTACTGGCTGCAGGAAACCGGCCACAAGGCGATCAGCCTGATGGGCGGCGGCACCTCCATGGTGGGCGATCCTTCGTTCCGCGACGATCAGCGGAAGCTGCTGACCGTCGAGCAGATCGACACCAATATCGAGAGCATCAAGAAGGTCTACAGCAACATATTGAACTATGAGGGCTCCAATCCGGCCATCATGGTCAACAATGCCGATTGGCTGCTCAAGCTCAACTATGTCGAATTCCTGCGCGATGTGGGCCGCCATTTCTCGGTCAATCGCATGCTCAGCTTTGACTCGGTCAAGCTGCGGCTCGACCGCGAGCAATCGCTGAGCTTCCTCGAATTCAACTACATGATCATGCAGGGCTATGACTTCACCGAGCTCAACCGGCGCTATGGCACCGTGTTGCAGATGGGCGGGTCGGACCAGTGGGGCAACATCATCAATGGTGTCGACCTCAACCACCGCATGGGCGGCGAGCAGCTCTATGCGCTGACGACCCCGCTGCTGACCAAGGCATCGGGCGAGAAGATGGGCAAGTCGGCCTCCGGCGCTGTCTGGCTCAATGGCGATCTCTTCAGCCCCTATGATTTCTGGCAGTATTTCCGCAATACGGAAGACGCCGATGTCGGCAAGTTCCTCAAGATCTTCACCCGCCTGCCGCTGAGCGAAATCGCCAAGCTCGCTGCCCTGGGCGGCAACGAGATCAACGAAGCCAAGAAGGTGCTGGCGACCGAAGTCACCGCCATCGTGCATGGCCGTGATGCGGCCATCCAGGCGGCCTCGACGGCATCGGCGACCTTTGAGGCTGGCGGCATTGATCTATCGCTGCCGACCGCGACGGTGTCGCATGCCGAGCTGGCAACCGGGCTGGGCATTCTTGCCGCGCTCGTCACCGCCGGGTTGGCCGGATCAAATGGCGAAGCACGTCGCCACATCCAGTCGGGCGCCGTGCGGGTCAATGACGCAGTGATCGAGGACGACAAGCTCAGCATTGGCGACAATGCGCTGCTGCCCGAAGGCGTCATCAAGCTCTCGGTCGGCAAAAAGCGCCATGCGCTGATCAAGCCGGTCTAAATCGGTCCAACTGAACGTAGAAGGCGCCCCTCTCGGGCGCCTTTTTTCATTCCACGCGCGGCTGCTCGTTGGCGCGGAATTCGAACAGCTCGCGCAGCGCGCCCGGTGCCAGGGCGGAGAGCGGATTGATGCGGAAGACCGGGCTGGATAGCGCCCCTGTGACCGAGAAGGTGACCCCGAGCAGCCCTTCGCCATCGCGGCCGCCCAGCAACGGGCCGAGCAGCGGGATCTTCTGGAACGCGCTGTTGAGCCCGAACAGGGGCACATAGGTCCCCGTCAGGTCGTATTGGCGCTGATTGGTATAGATGAAGCCGCGCAGCGTGCCGCCCACCGTGCTGCCGGTCAGCACGGCGTTGGACACCTCGACACGGTCCGAGCGGCGCACAAAATCCACCTTGGCGCTGTCGAAATCGAGCCGGTTCTGCCTGGAGATAGCAGCGCGGGAGTCCGAATGGTTGCCGAGCACCTGGGCGACATTGGCTTCGTCGACAATGGCGAAATGGCGCATCAGCAATTGCCCGACATCCATTTTCTGCGCGCTGAACGTGTTGAGCACGAGGCTCCCCTCCCCGCCGGCCAACTGCGAATAGACGCCCAGCAGGCGCAATATGGTCCCGGCATCATTGAAAGCCACCGACATGGTGCGACCATCGGGCGTCGGATTGGTCGTCACCGACACGGCATTGCCATCGCTGAACTGCGCCGTGAGGTTGGCGCGGCGCAGATCGGTGCCGCGCAGCAGCAGGTCGAGATTCATATTGAAGGCGGTGGTGGCATAATAGCCAAGCGCGCGGTCCAGCTTCACATCGAGCGCGATGGTCTGGGTGAAGGTGGATTGCACCCCGCCAGTGCCCTCGCCCAGCCCGAAGAATTGCTTGAGCATGGGTTTGAGGTCGAGCTGGGCGCCCCGGATCTGCACCGAATAGCCGCCTTCGCGCGGGGCGAGCGCCAGTTGCGCATTGTCGCCCGGGCTCAGCGCGAACTGCTCGAAAGTGGCCGATTCCAGCCCCTCGGTGGCGTGGTACTTGATCCCGCCCTTTAGGTGCACCGAGCCGAATGCCAGATCGACCCCACTGAGCTCGGTCAGTTCGCCATCCTGCTTCACATTGGCATGCAGCGTGCCGGCCGTGCCCGCCGCCTTGGAGATGCCGATATCCCTAATAGTCAGCCGCGCATCCTGCAAATCGGCGGCGACCTGGATCGAGCCATCCGCCAGGGGCTGGCCGACCACCCGTATGGTGCCGGCAAAATATGGCGAAGCATCAAAGCCCATTGCCTTGAGGTCATCGGCGCTGACGACCGAGGACAGGCGGAAGGTCGGCTCGGTTTCGAGCGTCCCGATGATCTCGACATCGGCCTTCATGCCGTCGATCTCGGCCGTCCCCCCCACCTGATAGCCGGCCTGCGAAGCGCTAAAGGCAAGCTGGCCGTTACCGATCTTGTGGTCCTTGATGGGCTGCGAGCTGGCAAAGTCCGAGACCGTACCATTCAGCACATAGTCCACATTCATCGCCTTGCCGCTCTCCTCATTGGGCAGCTTGACGGTCACGACCAGTCCGGCATCGACACTGCCCTGCAGTGAATCCAGATCAAGCGGGAGCGGCGTATGCTCGATGGCCTGCGGCTGCTGTTCGCGGGTCAGGGCGAGGAGAGCGGGAATGGAACCCTCCAGATCGCCGGAAACCTCGATAATGCTCTCTGTGGGCTCGGAATTGTCCATCACGAGCGCCGGATTGGTCACCTTGAGCGGGCCGCCCGCAGTTTCGATCTGGCCGCCGCCGGCCGAGATGGTGACATTGCTGTCATCGATCTGCAGGCGCGTATCGCCTTGCAGGGTAACTGGCGCCATTTCGGCCGTGGGGGTGACCGTGACGCCCGCCCCGACCATGTCGATCTGCATGGCGTCCTTGGGGATGGCCTTGTTCTCGCCCTCCAGCGCCAGGGTGCCGACCGGGAATTTGAACCGCATCCGGGCGTTGGTGATCGTGCCATCGGTCACATTGGCGACAAACCAGTCGCGGCTTTCCGTGCCCATCACATAGGGCCAGAGCCGCTTGGCATCATCGGCGCTGATGCCCTGCCCGGTCAGCGTCAGATCGACGCCCAGGCCCTTTTGCAGCATGTCGAAACGGCCCGTCGTTTCGACGCTCGCCGTGCCCTTGCGGGCGATCAGCCGATCGATACCGAGCGCCCCATAGAGCGGCGCCGACCAGCCGGAAAATTCCATGCTGTCAAACGGCTCCGCCGGCGCCTCCATGTCGTCCGGCTGAATGCGAACGTCGGTCGCCTTGAGCGCTATGCCGGTGGTCGGGCCGAATTTGGGGTCAAGGCCAAGGCCGAACACGCCCGAGACGCGCGCCGAACTCTTGCCGATCTGCAAGGCACTGTCTTCCAGCGTGAATTGCCCCTTTTCCGGCGCCCAGTTGATACTGAGGATCGAGCTGGCAATGGGAAAATAGGCATCGGCAATGCGGAGGTCGAGGCCAGTCAGGTCGATCTTGAACGCACCATCGATCAACTTGCCCCCAGCCGGCTGGAACCGCACATCGATCGACAAGGCCCCGGCACCGCGGATGGCGGCAAGGCTCGTTGCATCATCGATGAAGGGCAGGAAGGCGGCAAAATCGATATTGGTGACATCGGCCTCAAGCCGCGAGCCGCCCTCGTCATCCACAGTGCGCGACAGGTTGCCCGTCATGGTGCGGCCGCCCAGCGTGGCGGAGAATTTACCATTGGTATTGCGCCGGTCCGGTGTCGGCCCGATTTCGACATTGATGTGCTCGAATTGCCGGAACAGGCCATATACGGTGTCGCTCATATCCACCGTGCCGTCGCGGATCACGAGCTTGGAGAAACGCCCCTGCGCGGCATGCTCGACAATGTCGGCAATGCCCTGCTCGCTGGTCTCCAGATTGTAGATCAGCCAATCATTGTCGGAGCGCATCTGCTGCGGCTGCGCCGCTCCGCTCAGATCAATGCCGCGCTGGGAAATATCGACGGCTGGAAAGGCATCCTCGCCTTCCCTGACCTGCACGGTCGGCGGGCCGCCATTGGGATCATCGATCAGATCAAAACTAGTGACGCGCGGCCCGAACAGGTCCTGCACCACCTGCACATGCGGGCGCACCAGCGTTATCGTCGCGCCCGGCTGGCCGAAAATGGCCCGGGCCGGCGAGAAGCCGATCTCAAGCGCCTCGATGGAGATATTGGCGCCGCTCTTGGTGTCGGTCAGTTGCACGGGCGAGAACTGGATCACCGGCCAGACGCCATTCTCGAGCGCCAGCGCCATCTGTCCAAGCTGCAGATTGGAGGTGGCTGGCATGGTCGATTGGGCGAAGGCCCGCACCGCGTCGCCGCCGAATGGCAAGCGGATCGGGGTAATCAGCAGGATGAGATAGAGCAGCAGCGACAGAGCCGCAGGAATGCCGACCACCCACACGCAGACTTTGGCTGCATGGCGCACGGGATGTCGTCCGCTTGTCGCAGACGGTACAATTGGCGTGTCTGCGGGTAAGGTTGACGCGCTCACTTGCTTCCAGATCGAAACTCGGCCGGTATCTGCTGGCACCCCTGAGAATCAACCGCAGAATGCGGTCTAGTGCCTGATGATACCGGCTGTAATATGGCGCCGACACCTCCAATAGCATCCAGCCCGAAAAGCCAGGACCTATCGCGATGACCGAACTGCAAGAGGGCGACCTCGCACCAACTTTCACTTTGCCGCTGGATGATGGCTCGACCTTTGATCTGGCGAGCCATCGCGGCAAGCCTGTTGTGCTCTATTTCTATCCAGAGGACGACTCGGGCGGGTGCGTCAACGAAAACCAGGAATTTTCGGCGCTCTCCCCCGAATTCGCCAGGCGTGGAGCGGTTTTAGCCGGCATTTCGCCCGACGACGTGGCGAGCCACACCAAGTTCCGGGCCAAATACGGGCTGACAGTTCCGCTGGTCGCTGATCCAGAACACAAGGCTATCGAGCCGTTTGGCCTATGGAAGCTCAAAAAACTCTATGGCCGCGAATTCATGGGGCTGATCCGCACCTCGTTCATTATCGGCGCCGATGGCAAGGCGGCGCGGATCATTCGAGCCACCCGCATTGCCGGCCATGCGCAGAAAATGCTCGACGCGCTGGATGCCCATCTGGCCGCAAAATAGCGCGGCTTTTGCCTTTATTAACCATGCATAGCCATACTTTGCTCACCATGTTGTTGGTGTCGCGAGGTATGTTGCGTGCGTTATTCAGCCAGTTTTGGCGGTCCAGCTCCCGCGTCAGTTCCTGTGCGCCAGGGCATCCGCCCGGCCCTGTTTTACGGCATGTTCGCCGCCCTGCTCTGCGCCAATGCCCTGACCGCCACCGCATTTCTGTTTTCAAACGACATCGCCAAGCTGTGGAATCGCCAGAACGATCAGGTCGTCGCCGCCTATGAAGATCGCATCGCGCAATTGCGCGTCGAGGTGGATCGGCTGCATTCGCGCAGCTATGCGCAGGCGGGCGACATCAACCTGCAATTGCAGGAATTGTCCCAGCAGCAGGAAGTGCTGATCGAGCAGCACCAACTGGTCAAGGTGTTGGTCGACAAGGCCGGACAATTGGGCATCGATAGCGCCGCCCTACCCTCGGCATCAGGCGCTCCGGCCATCGCGCCTCTGGCAATGAGCAGCGGCAATGCCGAGATCGACGCGACCGCCAGTGCGATTACCCAGATGATGGGCGAGACGCAATTTGCCATGACTTCCATCGCCGAAACGGCCACCGAGCGCACCCGCAATATCGTGACGGAGCTGTCGGGGCTAGGCATTCGCGTCACCCTGCCCGAAGATGATCTGGATGGTGTCGGCGGCCCGCTGCTGGCTGCCGTGGATGGGGCCGAAGCTTCGCCGATGATCGATGATGCCAATGCGGTGATGGCGGCGCTGGTGCGCTACAAGGCGGCGCGCGACAGCATCGACACCGCTCCCATTCACATGCCGATATCCGGCAATTTCCGGCAGAGTTCGGGCTTTGGCAATCGCACCGATCCGTTCACCGGACGGCGGGCTTTTCATTCCGGCATGGATTTTGCGGCCACGACCGGAACCAGTGTGCTCAGCGCCGGCGCGGGCGTGGTCAGCTTTGTCGGCGTCAAATCGGGCTATGGCAATGTGGTGGAAGTCACCCATGCCAATGGCCTGATCAGCCGTTATGGGCATCTGTCGGGTTTTCTGAGCGAAGTCGGGCAGCGGGTGAATACCGGCACCCCGATTGCCAGGGTCGGCTCGACCGGCCGTTCGACCGGCCCGCACCTGCATTTTGAGGTGCGGAAGGACGACGTCGCCATCAACCCCAAGAACTTCCTCGAGGCTGGAAAGCGCCTGACGGGCCTGCTGGGCTAAGCCGCTTCTCATCCAGCTCGCGAGCCACGATCCAGTCCCCTCCCCCTTGAGGGGAGTGCTAGGGTGGGGGTTCTGCGCCCTCTACGAACTCCATGCCGGTGGCAGATCCAGAACCCCACCCTCGTTCCTTCCCCTCAAGGGGGAGGGAGGAAGATCGGGGCTCCTATTCGGCTTCCGCCACGTCCGTTGCGACACCGACGCGCTGCGCCAATGCGGCTTCCATGAACTCGTCGAGGTCGCCATCCAGCACGACCGAGGGCTGGCCGCTTTCAACCCCGGTCCGCATGTCCTTGACCATCTGGTAGGGCTGCAGCACGTAGGAACGGATCTGGTGGCCCCAGCCGATATCGGTCTTGCTGGCCGCCTGGGCGTTGGCCGCTTCTTCGCGCTTCTGCAATTCGGCCTCATAGAGACGCGATTTCAGCATGGCCATGGCCGTCGCACGGTTCTTGTGCTGGCTGCGTTCCTGCTGGCAGGCCACGATAATGCCCGAGGGCACGTGCGTGATGCGGATCGCCGAGTCGGTGGTGTTAACGTGCTGCCCACCGGCGCCGGAGGCGCGATAGGTGTCGATCTTGAGGTCGGACTCGCGGATTTCGATGTCGATTGAATCATCGACCACCGGATAGACCCAGCAGCTCGAAAAGCTGGTATGCCGCCGCGCGGCCGAGTCATAGGGGCTGATACGCACCAGGCGATGCACGCCGCTCTCGGTCTTGAGCCAGCCATAGGCATTGTGGCCCTTGACCAGAATGGTCGCGGATTTGATGCCGGCTTCTTCGCCGTCATGCATTTCCATGACCTCGACCTTCATCTTCCGGCGTTCGGCCCAGCGGGTATACATGCGCAGCAGCATGTTGGCCCAATCCTGGCTTTCAGTGCCGCCGGCGCCCGAATGGATTTCGACATAGCAGTCATTGGCGTCGACTTCGCCCGATAGCAGCGTCTCGATCTGGCGACGGCGGGCCGTCTGCTTGAGCTCGATCAGCGCGTCTTCGGCGTCCTTGACAATATCGGCGTCGCCCTCGGCTTCGCCCATTTCGATCAGCTCGGTATTGTCGCGAATACCGGCCTCAAGCTCGCGCACCGCCTTGACGGCCACATCGAGTTCGTCGCGCTCGCGCATGGCAGCGCGGGCCTTTTCCGGATCGTTCCAGAAATCGGGAGATTCGGTTTGCGCGTTCAGCGCGTCGAGACGGACTTCTGCAGTATCCCAGTCAAAGATGCCTCCTCAGCAGGGTCAGAACCTGCTCGATTTCGGCGACGGTCTTTTCGATTTCCGTACGCATGGTCTATTCCTTCAAAACTGGCGCCCCGTGTAGCGGAGTGCGGGTTGAGGATCAACCTTTCGGCGGCAATTATGCCCGCCGGCTCTTGTCGAATTTGCGCAAAGCCGCATCGCGCTTCAGCCGCGATACGCGGCTCAAAAAGAAGATGCCGTTGACCTGCTCGATCTCGTGCAACGCAACTCGCGCCACAAAGCCTTCGAGCCGCTCACGCTGCCGGATACCATCGGCATCATCATAGGCGATTTCGGCCCAGACTGGCCGCTGTACGACCACTTCGATGCCCGGCATGGATACCGATCCCTCCGGCCCACTCGCTGTTTCCTCAGCGACCGCCACGATCTCGGGGTTGTACAACAGCCGATAATCACGCTGCGCTGGATCGCTCGCCATAGACATGACGGCCAGCGGTTCATTCTCGCCGAGATGGGCCGCCGCCAGCCCATAGGCCTGCGCCTCCCTGGCCGCCGCCAGCAGCCGGTCCCCTGCTTTCAGCATCGAGTCGTCCACGGGACGCGGTGTGGCCGCCCGGCTCAATGCGGGATGCGGATAGACGACGAAATCGGGCACTTAGAACAGGCCGCCGCGACCGGAATCGGCACTTGGCTGGGCCATATAGCCATTGCCATATTGCTGCTGCATCTCCTGCTGGCGCTGGATGGCATCGGCCGCATTGACGCCCAGGCCAATCACCGAGGTCGCGAGGTTCGGCCCGGTACCGGGCTTGAAGGATTCTTCGATGCCACCTTCGCCATTATAGGCCTGCACGCCCGAATTAGGATTGATCCAGGCTGTCGTCATGCCGGGAGGCACGTTGAACGGGGTGGCGGGCGTGCCGGCCAGCGCCTTCTGCATGAACTCGGTAAAGATAGGCGTGGCAAACGTGCCGCCGGTCACCGAAGAGCCCATGGAGCGCGGCTGGTCATATCCGACATAGACGCCCACGGCGAGCTCTGGCGTAAAGCCGACAAACCAGGCATCCTTGTAGTCGTTGGTCGTGCCGGTCTTGCCGGCCACCGGGCGGTTGAGCACCTTGGCGGCAGTGCCGGTGCCGCGTTGCACCACGCCTTCCATCATCGAAGTGATCTGGTAGGCCGTCATCGGATCGAGCACCTGCTCGCGATTGTCGATGATGCGCGGCTCGCCCTGCCCATTCCAAGCTTCCGCCTGGCAGCCCTCGCAAGTGCGCTGGTCGTGGCGATAGACCGTCACGCCATAGCGATCCTGAATCCGGTCGATCAGCGTCGGCACGATCTTGCGTCCGCCATTGGCGATGGTCGCATAGGCCGCCGTCATCCGCATATCGGTGGTTTCACCGGCGCCGAGGGCCATGGCGAGCACCGGCTGCATACTGTCATAGACCCCAAACATCTTGGCATATTCGGCCACCAGCGGCATGCCGATATCCTTGGCCAGCCGCACCGTCATGACGTTGCGGCTGCGCTCGATGCCGCGCCGCAGGGTTTGCGGACCATAAAATTGCTGCGCGTAGTTTTCTGGCCGCCAGATCGAGCCGTCCGAGTTGCGGATTTCCACCGGCGCGTCGAGCACTACGGAGGCCGGCGTATAGCCATTGTCGAGCGCGGCAGCATAGACGATTGGCTTGAACGAGGAGCCCGGCTGGCGCAGCGCCTGCGTGGCGCGATTGAATTCGGATTCGGCAAAGGAGAAGCCGCCCACCATGGCCAGCACGCGCCCGGTGCGCGGATCCATGGCCACCAATGCGCCTTCGATCTCGGGCACCTGCTCCAGCGTGTAAATGCCAGCCTTGCCGACTATGGGCGAGACATAGATCACATCCCCCACCTTGAGAATGCTCGATAGCGGCTTGGAAACCCACTTGATTTCAGGGCCGGACAGCGTGCCTTCCACCCGATCGTCGGCAATGGCGCCGTCCACCGTCGAATCGGGCCGCAAGCCGATCCGGGCCTCGTTGCCGTTCATTTCCAATACCACCGCCAGCTGCCATTCCGGCACATCGCTGAGCGGCTTGACCTTGGCGACAGCAAGGCCCCAATCCTCGCCGATCTCGATACTGGCGACCGGTTCGCGGAATCCCCGGCCGTGATCATAGGCAATCAGCCCATCCATCAGGGCCCGGCGCGCATAGCCCTGCAGCTTGGGGTCGAGCGTCGTGCGCACCGAAAGCCCCCCGCCGTAGAGCTGGTCTTCGCCGTAAAGCTTGGCCAGTTCGCGCCGCACTTCCTCGGTGAAATACTCCGCCGCATAGAGCTGGCTGCCACCGGCGCGCGGCACGACATTGAGTGGCTCTTCCTTGGCAAGCGCGGCTTCTTCCGGCGTCGCATAGCCATTCTCGACCATGCGATCGATCACCCAATTGCGGCGCTCGATGGCGGCCTGCGGGCGGCGGAAGGGGTGGTAATTGTTCGGCCCCTTGGGAAGCGCTGCGATATAGGCGGCTTCGGCCAGGTCGAGCTGGTACAGCGCCTTGTCGAAATAGTTCAGGGCCGCGGCTGCGACGCCATAGGAATTGAGGCCCAGGAATATCTCGTTGAGATAGAGTTCGAGAATGCGATCCTTGGAAAAGGTCGACTCGATGCGGATGGCCAGCAGCGCTTCCTGGATTTTGCGGTCCCAGGTCTGCTCGGAGGTCAGCAGGAAGTTCTTGGCCACCTGTTGCGTGATGGACGAACCGCCCCCCTGGATCGAGGAATTGCCATCCATCCGCGCCATGAGATTGTCGCGCACGGCACGGAACACGCCGTCCACGGCAATGCCGCCATGGCGGTAAAAGTCCTTGTCCTCGGCCGACAGGAACGCGTTGATCACCAGCGGCGGCACGGTTTCGATGGGCTGGAACAGCCGCCGTTCGCGGGCAAATTCGGCCAGCAATGTGCCATCGGCGGCGTGCACGCGCGTCGTTACCGGCGGCTGGTAATCCTTGAGCACCGTATAATCCGGCAGTTCGGCAGAGACAGTCGTCAGGTAGACGGCACCGCCGGCAACAGCGGCCAGTGCCAAAAACATACCAAAGCCAAAGAACCAGCCGAGCAAACGCAGCATATAGATAGTCTCTCCACGGGGCCCTGCCCGATCAATGGCAGCATGCCCGCATAGCGTCGCCGACGTGGCGCTGATAACACCCGTCGTTTCTGTTTGGAATCATACCAGAAGCCGCGCGGAATGTGCATCACAAGCCCGCACTTATCGGCAGGTCCCTGCCGTTGAGCGCCGCCGTGACGGATTTATCACATCACTCGTCGGTCTTGAGGCTATCGAAATAAGTCGAGATGCCCCGCGCCAGCGCATTGGCGGTGCGTTCCTGCCAGTCGCTCTGCATCAGATTGGCCATATCCGTGGCATTAGACAGAAAGCCCAGCTCGATCAGCACCGAGGGCACGTCGGGCGCCTGCAGCACGAAGAAATCGGCCTGGCGCACCGGAAAGCGGCGCAGTTCCACACTGGGCTCGAGCTGATGCACGATGGACTGGGCGGCCATGTAGGATTGCTTACGCATTTCCCGCCGCATCAGGTCGATCAGGATATCGACCACTTCCGGCGCCATTTGCGGCATGGTGAAGCCGGCGATCACGTCGGTCTTGTTCTCATTGTCCGCCAGCACCTTGTCGAGCACATCGGTCGCATTCTCGTCCCGCGTATAAACGCTGGCGCCACGGATTTCCGGCTGCTGGAAGCTGTCGGCATGCAGCGAAATGAACAGGTCGGCCTTGTTGCGGCGGGCCAGCGCCACCCGTTCCTCAAGCCGCAGGAACGTGTCGTCCTCGCGCGTCAAAGCCACGTCCACGCGCCCCGACTCAACGAGCAATTGCTGCAGCTTGAGTGCAAAGGCGAGGACGATATCTTTTTCCTTGATGCCGTTGGCCGCTTCCGCACCGCTATCAATGCCGCCATGACCGGGATCGATCACCACCAGCGGGCGCGTCGCGATCGGCAATTCAGAACCACCTGCTGGCGTGGATTGCGCCGGGGCCGCGGCAATATCGGTGGAGGCCGCCTTGTCCTTGGTGACGTTTGCGGCAAATTCCTCGGGCGTCGCCGGAATAATATCCACCACCAGCCGCGCCGGCTGATCCTCGAACGCGTCCAGCACATAAGCCTGCTGCACCTGCGCCGGCTGAGCCAACGTCAGAATCGTGCGGACCCGGTCCGGCGCCGCCTGTTCGATCTCGTAGCCCGAAACAATCCCTTCGCCCGCCGGCTGGCCGGTCGGTTCGGGTACCGAAAACGTTGCGGCTCGCACATCGATGGCCAATCGGTTCGGCCCATCCAGCGATACCAGCGCAAACTCGGTCTTGGCAGCCAGATCGACGATCAGCCGCGCGCGCTCCGGCGTGTCGGACACTCGCACGTCCATCACATTGGGCAGCGCCGGCAGCGGCGTCGCCTCTTGGGCCCTTGCAGCGGCTGAAAGCACAGCGCAAGCCAGCACCATTGCGGTCACCGGCCATTTGATGGAGCGGAGAAATTTGAACAAGACTGGAACTGCCCCTATGTCACGGCTGCCGCAATGCCAGAAAGTTCGGGCGATTCTGCGGCGCCAAGGCTCTTATGCGATGATTTGCCCGGAGGGCCAATAAAGCCTGTTTGAAAAGTCGGGCACAGGCGCTTTTTGACTTTCCTGTTGCCAATCTGTTGCAACCCCCCTACACGCTATAGATGAGGCGCAAGCTTCCTGCGGCACCAGTTCGCGTTGGCTAGAGGCTGACGACATTGGCACAGGAGGTGGGCCGGCAACGGGGCGAAGAGACTTCCCGAAAGCCGGTTCAGAAGCGGCAAATCCTGCGCTTCTCGACAAATTTCGGTCCGTTCGGACCGGACGGCTGCTGGCATTTTTAGATGCGAGCAGCCCAATAGGAAGAGGTCAGATGGCCCGCAGGCGGACAAAACGCGACGCGATCGATGTAAACGATTGCCGTTTTGCTACGCTGCATCTCTCGGCCATGACCATTTATGCCGGCGCACCCAACACCTCCGTTTCGCGCGCCACTACCTTCAAACCATTCGCCTCGCACAGCGCCATGAGAAGGATGCCGGCTTCCCGGCGGCCTCTTGTCGGCGCGCGAGCGCGCGGAGTTTATTATGGCTACCAAGAGAATGCTGGTGGATGCCATCCACCCGGAAGAAACACGGATTGTCGTCACATCGGGTAACAGGCTCGAGGAATTCGACTTTGAATCGGCGACCCGCCGCCAGTTGCGGGGGAATATCTACCTCGCCAAGGTAACGCGCGTTGAGCCTTCGCTACAGGCCGCGTTCATCGAATATGGCGGCAATCGCCACGGTTTCCTCGCGTTCAGCGAAATCCACCCCGACTATTACCAGATCCCCGTTGCCGACCGCGAAGCCCTGCTGCGCGAAGAGCACGAGGAAGACGATCACCATGACGAGGCAGCCGACGAGAATATCTCGCTGCCCGAAGGCGTGACCGAGCCGGACGCCGAAACCGATACTCAGGACATGGAAGGCGCCAGCCATATCGAGCAGGCACCGGCCAATACCGAACCGGTCGAATCGATCGGCGGCGCGGATGCGCTTGAGGAAGTTCCCGAGCGCCGCCGCCAGAGCCAGAATCGCCGTCACTACAAGATCCAGGAAGTGATCAAGCGCCGCCAGGTGATGCTGGTGCAGGTGGTCAAGGAAGAGCGCGGCAACAAGGGCGCAGCTCTGACGACCTATCTGTCGCTCGCCGGCCGCTATTCGGTGCTGATGCCCAATACCGCCCGTGGCGGCGGCATTTCCCGTAAGATCACCAATGCTGCCGACCGCAAGCGCCTCAAGGAGATCACCAGCGATCTCGAGGTGCCGCAGGGCATGGGCGTCATTCTGCGCACGGCCGGTGCTTCGCGCACCAAGGCCGAGGTCAAGCGCGACTTCGAATATCTGATGCGCCTCTGGGAAAGCGTGCGCGAACTGACCCTCAAGAGCCAGGCCCCATGCCTGGTCTATGAGGAAGGCTCGCTGATCAAGCGCACCATTCGCGATCTCTACAACAAGGACATCGATGAAGTGTTCGTGGCAGGCGATGACGCCTATCGCGAAGCCAAGGACTTCATGCGGATGATCATGCCGAGCCACGCCAAAAACGTGCAGCTCTACAAGGAAGATCAGCCGCTGTTCTCCAAATACGGCATCGAAGCCCAGCTCGATTCCATGTTCTCCCCCACGGTCACCCTGCCCTCGGGCGGCTATATCGTGATCAATCCGACCGAGGCCCTGGTCTCGATCGACGTGAACTCGGGCCGCTCCACCAAGGAGCACAATATCGAGGACACCGCGCTCCAGACCAATCTGGAAGCGGCCGACGAAGTTGCGCGCCAGTTGCGGCTGCGCGATCTGGCCGGCCTCATCGTCATCGACTTCATCGACATGATGGAGAACCGCTCCAATCGGGCCGTCGAGCGCAAGCTCAAGGACTGCCTGAAGGACGACCGCGCCCGCATCCAGGTTGGCCGCATCAGCCATTTCGGCCTGATGGAAATGAGCCGGCAGCGTATCCGCTTCGGCGTGGTCGAAAGCTCCACCCATAAGTGCCCGATCTGCGATGGCACGGGTCTGGTGCGTTCCACCGAGTCGCTGGCGCTGATGATCATGCGCCATATCGAAGATCACGTGCTGCGCCGCCAGGGCCAGTCGATCAATGTACGCGTGCCGATCGAAGTCGCGCTCTATATCCTCAATTTCAAGCGCGACACGCTGACGGCACTGGAAATCCGCAACACGCTGTCGATCACCATCACGGCCGACAGCAAGATGACCGGGCACCAGTTCGCCATCGAAAAAGGCGAGGCCCGGGTCTCCGCCTATGCCGATCAGCGCGCCACCGAGCATGTCCGCGTCGATAGCGCCGTCATCGATGACAGCGCCGATGACGATATCATCGAGGAAGAAGACGAAGAACAGGCCGAAGAGGCACCAGCCGAAGCCGGCGAACGCCAGGCAGCCGAGAACGGCGAAGGCCGTCGTCGCCGTCGCCGCCGCCGTCGTGGTGGCGAGCGTGGTGATGAAGGTGGTCAGCGTCCGCCTCAGCAGCGTGCCGCCCAGCAGCCCGCTATCGAGGCCGATGCCGAAGATAGCGATGATGAAGGTGAAGAGGGCGAAGAGAATACCGCCTCCGCATCCTCGGATGCCCGTGCCGATGACGAGCCGCGCAAGCGCCGCCGTCGCGGTCGCCGTGGTGGCCGCCGCAATCGCCGCGAGGGCGAGGAAGGCATTGAGGGCAGCGAGGGTTCGCCCGCGACTGCCGGCGATGCCGAGCCGGTCGAAGCAACCAGCGAGACTGTGGCCGAGGCAGCACCTGCTCCCGAAGCTGCATCCGAGCCAGTCGCTGTAGAGGCAGAGCCTGCGGCCGAAGCGCCGGCCGAGAAGCCGAAGCGGACGCGCCGCACCCGCAAGACCGCCGAAGTGCCTGCCGAGATGGCGGTGGCGGAAGTCACCCCCGTTGAAGCGGCCCCGGAAGAAACGCCGGTAAGCGACGAGAAGCCCAAGCGGAAGCCCCGCACCCGCAAGCCCAAAGCTGAGGCGGCAGACGCCGCACCGGCCGAAGCCGCGCCAGTCGCGAGCGTGGCTCAAGCCGCGCCCGCTGCGGCCGAGCCGGTCGCTGCGCCTGAGGCCGAAGCGCCCAAGCCGCGCCGCGCCAAGAAGGAATTGCCGGCGGAAGGCATTGTTGTCTCCTCCAGCGCGCCAAAGGCCGAGGGTGATACGCCCGACGAGCCGGAAAAGAAGAAGGTCGGCTGGTGGCAGCGCCGGCTTGGTCTCGGCTAGGCCACTTCAACAATAATTTCAGAAAGGCGGCACCTGTGCCGCCTTTCGTCCTTTTGGACCACTGACATGTCCCGCGCCGCCCGTCTTCTCGATCTACTGCAAGCCCTGCGCAACCGCTCAACGCCGGTCAGCGGGCAGGATCTGGCTGCCGAACTCGGCATTTCGATCCGCACGCTCTATCGCGACATCGCGACCCTGCAGGGCCAGGGCGCCGATATCCAAGGCGAGCCGGGCCTGGGCTATGTGCTGCGCCCCGGCTTCACCCTGCCGCCGTTGATGTTCAGCGCTGATGAAATCGAGGCTCTGGTGCTCGGCTCCCGCTGGGTAGCCGCCCGCTCGTCGGATAGCCGCCTCAGTAGCTCCGCCCAACAGGCGCTGAGCAAGATCACTTCGGTCCTGCCCGCCGACCTGCGCGATCGCGTCGAGGCCACCACTCTGCTGGTACCGCAGGGCGCCAATGCCGACAGCATCGATGCCGCCGAAATCCGCCTGGCTATCCGCGACGAGCGTAAGATCACCATCGGCTATCGCAGCCTCGACGAGGCGGTTTCCCGCCGCACGATCTGGCCCTTCCTGATCGGCTTTTTCGAGGAGGCTCGCATCGTCGCCGGCTGGTGCGAATTGCGGCAGGACTATCGGCACTTCCGTGTCGACCGGATCGAGACCGTCGAACGCCTCCCCGAGCGCTACCCCAAACGCCGGGCCGTCATGCTGCGCGAATGGCGCGCCCTCTACACCAGGAAAAGCTGAACGCCACTGCCGGAAACTGACAGTCCCTGCGCCTAGAGTGACCTCCATCAGAACAAGGAGGTCGCCATGACCACGTTGAATTACATCCTGCTTGCCGTCGCCGATCCGCTCAAGAGCGAAACATTCTATTCGCGCCTGCTCGACATCCAGCCGGTCGAGAAGGCCCCTACCTTCGTGCTCTATGTCCTTCCCAACGGCATCAAGCTGGGGCTGTGGATCAAGGACGAAATGGAGCCCAAGCCCCTGCCCGCCGGTGGCGTCGAAGTGACGTTCACCGAACCCGACAGGGCTGCCGTGAGCGCCACCTACGCGACCTGGAAGCAGCGCGGCGCCACGATCGTGCAGGAGCCGTCCAACAAGGATTTCGGCTTCACCTTCGCCGCCAAGGACCCGGACGGCTATATCCTGCGCGTCTTCGCCCGGGCGGAAAACCCGCGGTAGCTACCGCAAAACCTTAGCCATGCGGTCAAGCGCCAGCTCGATAGACTCGCGCTTGCCCGCATAGGAGAGCCGCACGAAATGGGCGCCATCTGTCCGGTCGAAGTCGATGCCGGGCGTGATGGCGACCCCGGCGTCTTCCAGCATCGATTCGCAAAACGCCATGGAATCGTTGGAAAACCGGCCAATCCCCGCATAGGCGTAGAACGCGCCGTCGGACGGGCTACCGATCTCAAAGCCCAAACTATGCAGCCCCTCATCCAGCAGCGCGCGGTTGACCGCATAGCCCGCCTTTTGCTGCTCCGAATAGTCGCGCTCGCCCAACGCCGCCGTGGCCGCGATCTGGCTCAGCGTCGGCGCCGAGATGAAGAGGTTCTGCTGCAGGATTTCCGCCCGACGGATCAGCTCATCCGGCAACACCATCCAGCCGATGCGCCAGCCGGTCATGCAGTAATATTTCGAAAAACTGTTGATGATGATGGCGTCACGCGTCAGCTCAAGCGCACTGACCGAAGGGCCGCGATAATCCAGCCCATGGTAGATTTCGTCGGAGATCAGCCGCACGCCAAGCCGTTTGCAGGTCGCCACGATATCGGCTAGCCCTGCCCGATCGACCGCCGCGCCGGTGGGATTGGCGGGGCTGGCGAAGAGCAACCCCTCGAACGGCTCACGCGCATGGGCCGCCGCAATGTCCGCGCCGGTCAGGCGCCAGCCATTGCCCGCATGCAGCGGGATTTCCGCGATGCCGAAGCCCAGCCCGAGCAGCGTATTCACATAGGCCGGATAGCCCGGTCGCGTGATGGCGATGCGGGCGCCAGGCCGGAATGCCGTATGAAACGCCAGGATGAACCCGGCCGACGATCCCATGGTGCAGACAATCGAATCGGGATCGACCGAAACGCTGTGCTGCGCCGCATAATAGGCCGTCAGCCCTTCGCGCAGCTCCCCCAGCCCCTTGGCATTGGTATAGCCATGCGCGTCGGGCAGCACGCGGCGCACCGCCTCGATCACCTTGGGCGCCGGCGGCGCGCCGGGCTCGCCCACTTCGAGATGGCACACCGTGCGCCCGGACGCCTCGATAGCCTTGGCGCGCTTGAGGATTTCCATGGCGTGGAAAGGCATCAGGCCATCATTGGGCGCGTCAGTCATGGCAGGCTCCAGAGTTTCATCCGGCCTAGCCCGAACAGCGTTGCGCCTCAACAACAATTGATAATGAGACGCACCGCCTGTTCATCCCTGGCTGCTATTGTGGGCAAACCTCTGCTAGAAGGCAGGAAACCAACTAGCCGGAGCCTGCCCTATGTCGCGCGTCACCCTCGCTCTCGTCGCCCTGGTGGGCATTCTGGCTGGGGCGCTCGGCTATTCGGCTTTCAACAAGCCCGCTCCACAGACTACCGATGCGGTAGCCGTGCGCGCCATCGTTGATGCGGCCCTGGCAGAGCGCGACGCGGCCGAAAAGCCCCAGGCAGTCGCGGCGATCGACCCGGCCCAGCTCAATCCCCTGATCGAGCAATATCTGCTGAGCGACCCCAAAATCCTGCAGCGCATGTCGGTCGCCCTGGATAGCACCTTGCAGGCCGAACAGCGCGAGCAGTCGACCTCCGCCATCGCCTCCATGCGCGACAAGATCTACAACGATCCCGACCAGGTCGTGCTCGGCAACCCCAAGGGCGATGTCACGCTGGTCGAGTTCTTCGACTACAATTGCGGCTATTGCCGCAGCGCCCTGCCCGATCTGGCGACCCTGCTGGCCGAAGACCCCAATCTGCGCGTCGTGCTCAAGGAATTCCCCATTCTCTCCAACGAATCGATTGATGCCGCCCGCGTGGCCGTGCTGGTCGGCAAGGCCGATGTCGATTACTGGAGCTTCCATGAAGCCCTGTTCTCCGCTCGTGGCCAGGTGGACAAGGGTGCGGCCCTCACTGCCGCGAGCGAACTGGGCCTGAGCCCCGTTACCCTCGAAATGCAGATGGGCGAGCCCCGCGTTTCCCAGGCGATCCAAACCTCTTACGAGATCGCCAAGGCACTCAACATCACCGGCACTCCCACATACATCATCGGCAATGAGATCATTCCGGGCGCTATCGGGATCGATGAATTGCGCTCGCGGATCGCCAATATGCGCGAATGTGGCGAGGCACAGTGCCAAGGGTGATCACGCTGGATATCGCGCGCCTTTTGCCTTTTCGGTGCATTTCGTGTAACCGGCCTTGCGTCGGCCGGAATGGCCGGTGCACAAGGCAAAAATAATGGCAAAGCGCGTTCTCGTCCTCAACGGCCCGAACCTCAATCTGCTCGGCATGCGCGAGCCCGATATCTATGGGCACACCACGCTCAGCGATATCGATGCTCTTTGCCACACTGCGGCGGACGAACTGGGCCTTGCGGTCGATTTCCGCCAGTCCAATCATGAGGGCGAACTGGTCACCTGGATTCAGGAAGCCCGCGGCACTGCCGACGCGATCCTGATCAATCCGGCCGCCTATTCGCATACCTCTGTCGCCATTCATGACGCGCTCAAAGCGGTCGGCCTGCCGGTCGCCGAGGTGCATCTGTCAAACATCCATCAGCGTGAGCCGTTCCGGCACCACTCCTATGTCTCGGCTGTCGCCTATGGCGTCATTTGCGGCTTTGGGGCGGCGGGGTATAGACTGGCTCTCCACGCTTTGGCCGAAAAACTCAAATAACGCTTCGACGCGGGAAACGCGGGAGAGATAGAAGAATGACAAAGTCATCGCAGGTGGATCAGGATCTGATCCGGTCTATTGCCGAACTGCTCAACAAAGAAAACCTGGCCGAGATCGAGATCGAGCAGGAGGACTTCCGGGTCCGCGTCACCCGCTCCTACGCCAATGAAGGCGTGACCTATGCGGCTCCGCCGATGCAGTACATGCCCCAGCATGCCGCCCCGACCTCGATCGCCCCGGCCGGCTCGGTTCCCGCTGCCGTGCCCGCCGTCGAGGACCTCGCGTCCAATCCCGGCACCCTGACTTCGCCCATGGTCGGCACCGCCTATCGCTCGCCCGAGCCCGGCAAGCCACCCTTCGCCGATGTCGGCACCAAGGTTTCCGAAGGTCAGACCGTTCTCATCATCGAGGCGATGAAGACCATGAACCAGATTCCGGCGCACCGTTCGGGCACCATTACCCGGATGCTGGTCGATGATGCCCAGCCCGTCGAATATGGCGAGCCGCTCGTCGTCATCGAGTAAGGGGGAACTTCCATGTTCCAGAAGGTCCTCATCGCCAATCGCGGCGAGATTGCTCTGCGCATCCTGCGCGCCTGCAAGGAGCTCGGCATCCAGACCGTGGCGGTGCACTCCACCGCTGACGCCAATGCCATGCATGTGCGCTTGGCCGACGAAAGCGTCTGCATTGGTCCGCCATCCGCCAAGGATAGCTATCTCAATATCCCGGCCATCATGGCCGCCTGCGAGATTACCGGCGCCGATGCCGTCCATCCTGGCTATGGCTTCCTCTCCGAGAATGCTCGTTTCGCCAAGATCCTGACCGAGCACAACGTCACCTTTATCGGCCCGTCCGCTCATCACATCGAGATCATGGGCGACAAGATCACGGCCAAAAAGACTGCTGTCGAGCTTGGCATTCCCGTCGTTCCGGGTTCCGCCGGCGCGGTGGAAAGCGACGAAGAGGCGATCAAGACCGCCAAAGAAATCGGCTATCCAGTGCTGATCAAGGCAACTGCCGGTGGCGGTGGCCGTGGCATGAAGGTCGCCAAGACCGAGAAAGACGTTCTCGAAGCCTGGTCGACGGCACGCACCGAGGCCAAGGCCGCTTTCGGCAACGATTCCGTCTATATGGAAAAGTATCTCGGCAAGCCGCGCCATATCGAGGTGCAGGTGCTGGGCGATGGCCAGGGCAATGCCGTCCATCTGGGCGTGCGTGACTGCTCGCTGCAGCGCCGTCACCAGAAGGTCTGGGAAGAGGCCGGTGGCCCCACCATCCTGCCCGAGGAACGCGACAGGATCGGTGAAATCTGTGCCGCCGCGATGCGCAAGCTCTCCTATTCAGGCGCTGGCACGATCGAATTCCTCTACGAGAATGGCGAGTTCTATTTCATCGAAATGAACACGCGCCTGCAGGTGGAGCACCCGGTCACCGAGCGCATCACCGGCATCGACATCGTCTATGAGCAGATCCGCGTTGCATCGGGCGAAAAGCTCTCGATGACGCAGGACGCCGTGCAGTTCTATGGCCACGCCATCGAAGTGCGCATCAATGCCGAAGACCCGCAGACCTTTGCGCCCTCGCCCGGCACGATCACCTTCTACCACCCAGCCGGTGGCGTGGGTGTGCGCGTCGATTCGGCGGTCTATCAGGGCTACAAGATCCCCCCTATTATGACTCGCTGATCGGCAAGCTGATCGTTTACGGTCGCACCCGCGAAGAATGCCTGCAGCGCCTGCGTCGCGCCGTGGACGAATTCGTGGTCGATGGCGTCAAGACCACCCTGCCCCTGTTCCAGCGGCTGATCAAAGAACCCGACATTATCGCGGGCAATTACGACATCCACTGGCTTGAAAAATACCTGGCCGAGAACAAAGTCTGATGGAAGGGGCGCTGCGGCGCCCTTTCTTTTGCAAGGATCGAGCATGTCGCGGCCCAATCCCTTCGATGTCGAGATCACCCCGGAATTGATCGTGCGCGCCTACCGCGCCGGTATTTTCCCCATGGCCGAGGATGCCGAGGACGAGGACCTGTTCTGGGTCAGCCCCGAACATCGCGGGATCATTCCACTCGATGGCTTCCAGCTCAGCACAAGCCTGCGCAAGGCAATCCGCAAGAGTTCCTTCGTCATCCGCGTCGACACCGACTTCCCCGCCGTGATCGAGGGCTGCGCCACCGTGGGCAAGGACCGTAGCTCCACCTGGATCAATGCGACCATCCGAGGCGTCTATGGCGAACTGTTCCGCCGCGGCATCGCCCATACGGTGGAGGTCTGGGACGGCCCCAACCTGGTCGGCGGGCTCTATGGCCTGGCTATCGGCGGCGCATTCTTCGGCGAGTCCATGTTCCACCGCGCCACCAATGCCAGCAAGATGGCCATGGCCCATCTGGTGGAGCGCCTGAACGCCGGCGGCTTCGTGCTGCTCGATACGCAATTCGTCACCGACCATCTGGCCTCGCTCGGGGGCGTCGAAATCCCTCGCGCCGAATATGAAGAGCAATTGGCGGCGGCATTGCAACTCGAGGGCGACTGGTCGGCATGGGACCGCCGCGACCAATGATCCCCGAAAACCTTCCGCCTTCCTGGCGTGCCAAATATGCCGACGCGATTTGGCAACGCCAGACAATCGGTGAATCGAACGCCTCGGTCTATCGGCTGACGCCGGCCGGCGGCGCTCCCTTATTCGTCAAGAGCGAGCAATACACGGCCTTGGCCGAGCTGCCGGGCGAGATCGCCCGCCTCGACTGGATGGCGCAGCACGGCGTTCCCTGCCCCCGCATCATCGATGTCGCCGATCATGCCGACGCCCATTGGCTGTTGATGTCCGCCGTCCCCGGCCATGACCTGGCTTCCGGTGACCTGTCCCCGGACCGGCTCATTCACCTCTATGTCGAGGCCTTGCAGCCGCTGCACGCCCTCAATATTGCCGATTGCTCCTTCGACCAGCGTATCGAAACTCAATTGTCCCGCGCTGCTGTCCGTGTCGCGGCAGGCTTGGTCGATGAAGACGATTTCGATGATGATCGTACCGGCTGGACCGCCATCCAGGTTCTCGACGCCGCAAGGCAGACTGCCCCCGCCAACGAAGACCTGGTGGTCTGCCACGGCGACGCCTGCCTGCCCAATCTACTCGCGGACAATGGCGCTTTCACCGGCTTCATCGATTGCGGCCGTTTGGGGATAGCCGACCGCTATCAGGATCTGGCACTGGCCCATCGCAGCCTGGTGTTCAACCTCGACACCCATTGGGCAGACGCCTTCCTCGCCGCCTATGGCATCGCCAAGCCCGACCGCGAACGCATGGCCTATTTTCGGATGCTGGACGAGTTGTTTTGAACGCTCGTCCAGCTCAGCGCCCCTATCCCTTCACCTTGAATGCCAGCCGCGTCTGCCATTTTTCAGGGTCAGGCTCTTCACTCGGGTCAGTCTCGTAAATCTCGAGCCGGCAGGCGAAATAGTCATCCTCGCCTTCAGTCTTCATATCCAGCTCGGTTTGGGTAAGCCGAACCCAGCCGATCAGCATGGCATTTGCGCCCATCAGCCCGTCATAGTGGCCGAACCAATCAAGCGTTACGAACTTGCCGGCGGGCAGCATGCCGGTTTGGACGCGCCCTTCGCCCTCCACAGACCTGGCAATGGGCACGCCGGCCTCGACATCGAGCGTTTTGCTCATGTTGATCCGCCGGTAATTGTAGAATGGCGCCCCTACCGGCTCGATGCCGCGCTGGCCCAACCAGCTGAAAAGGGCGGGAAAGCCCTCGTCAGCCGGCTGCTTCATCTGATCCATCCGCACGGTGAACGTAATGAAGGCATAGGGCTGCGCCGGGCGCTCGACGATCTCTGGCAATGTAAGCATGGGTCATTCCTCCTGTTGAGCGGTCGAAATCGCCCCTCGCCACTATGACGTGCGATAGTCGCCGTTTTCGACAGAGGAGACAGAAAAGTGGCTAACCGCGCGCGTCGGGCGGCGGTACATCCGAGCTGGTCTTGCACTCGATCAGCCACACATCATAAACCGCGTGGTCCACCGCATTGAGCGCCGGACTATCGGCGAACATCCATCCGGTGAAGATTCGCTTGGAAGTGCCTGTCAGGCTTCGCTGATCCACTTCCAGAAACGCCGATATGCGCTGCGTTTCGGTCGATGGCCGGTCGTAACAGGCGCGCGGCGTGATCTCGAGGGCGCCGAACAGCACGGTTTCCCCGATATAGACGTCGAATTGGGTGATGCGGCCCGTGATCTTGTCCAGCCCGGCAAACGTCGCTACCGGATTGGCAATCGGCTGTGCCGTGGCCGGGCCGGCAAAAGCCAAAAGCGCCAATGCCGCAACAGGCATCAGCGCTTTAACAGATGTCAAAACAACTGCGGTCAGGCGCAAGTGGCCGGCTTTCTCACTCAGGCGACCAAGCGTCGTAGTCGCCGGTAACGCGCGGGCGTTCGCCCTTGTTCAGCATGCTGCCATCGGGCCGATAGGCCGCGGCCGTGCCGGTCAGGTTCGGCTCATGCGGCTTTTCCCAGGAGCGGGCCACATAATTAGCCTCTGTCGGCACCACGTCGGTGCGGAAATGCATCCAGCCATGCCAGCCGGGCGGAATCGCCGAGGCATCGGCGGGACCGGCATAAGTCACGTAGCGCCGGTTCGCCTTCTTGTCCTGATAGTACTTGTTGCCCAATTCGTCTGTGCCGACGAGGTCGCCGTAGCGCCAGATCCACAGGCGCGTTCCCCAGGTCTGGCCATGCCACCACCGGAAGATTTCGAGCAGGAAGTCCTTCATGCCGCTAACCAAGTTCATGCCGCGAACGGCGTTGCAATCTGGTGCGGGTGTACCACGCACCTCGGGTTGCGCCTAGCCCTTGTGGCGCCATCAACAGCTTGTGCGCATCCACAACGCCAACCCGCCCCGGAATAATGAACTTGACTCAAATTGTGACGCGATTCGCGCCATTGCCGGGCATGGTTAATTGCACCGATTGCGGCGTGATGGCGGCATCTGAAGTGCCAGATTTTACGCCGCTTTAGCGGACTGTTCTGGTCTTTCGCCAGAGGGTTTCCGGGAGGGTAAAAATAGTCACTGCGGCACCCCTCAATGGTCCAAAATGCCTTGCAGATTTTCCCCGCAATCCACATATTACACCTACTAGAGCTAGTTCCCGCCCAGCGCCCCACCACTACAATTAGTTTTTCTGTCGTTGACGCTGGGTTTGAATCGGCAGAGTGTTTTCGACGGGCCGCAGCGTTCCAGTTGCGGACAAGTCCCGGAGGCGAGTGGCGGCAACAAGACCGTCACCAAATCCAGGCACGGGGCAAGTTTCGGCAGTCCGGGCACCGGGCGCCGGGTTGGTAGCGTCAAAACAGATTTGAATGAGAAGCCGGGGTTCGGCTCGCGGGCACCTATGTGCCTGCTACATTGGGGATTACGACGACAATGCGCATTGAACGCCGCTTTACGACAGCTGATCAGGACCGTTACGGGTCGCTCGAATTCCGCTCGGCGACGAGCGAGATTCGCAATCCCGATGGCTCGGTCGTGTTCAAGCTCGAAGACATCGCGATCCCCTCCACCTGGAGCCAGGTCGCAGCAGACATCATCGCCCAGAAATATTTCCGCAAGGCCGGTGTCGCCAAGGTTCTCAAGAAGGTCGAGGAGAATTCCGTTCCCTCCTGGCTGTGGCGCTCCGTCCCCGACGAAGCTGCGCTCGCCAAGCTGCCGGAAGCCGAGCGCTATGGCTCGGAAATGGATTCCCGCCAGGTCTTCGATCGCCTGGCCGGCACCTGGACCTATTGGGGCTGGAAGGGCGGCTATTTCGACAGCGAGGAAGACGCCCGCACATTCTTCGACGAGCTGTGCTACATGCTGGCCAGCCAACGCGTTGCGCCGAACTCCCCGCAATGGTTCAACACCGGCCTGCACTGGGCCTACGGCATCGACGGCCCCGGCCAAGGCCACTTCTATGTGGACCCCTTCACCCACAAGCTGGTGCAGTCCAAGAGCTCTTACGAGCACCCCCAGCCCCATGCCTGCTTCATCCAGTCGGTCAATGACGATCTGGTCAATGAAAACGGCATCATGGACCTCTGGGTCCGCGAGGCGCGCCTGTTCAAATACGGTTCGGGCACCGGCACCAATTTCTCGGCCCTGCGCGGCTCGGGCGAAAAGCTCTCGGGCGGCGGCAAGTCCTCCGGCCTGATGAGCTTCCTCAAGATCGGCGACCGCGCTGCCGGCGCCATCAAGTCGGGCGGCACCACCCGTCGCGCCGCCAAGATGGTCGTGATCGATATCGATCACCCCGATATCGAGGAATATATCAACTGGAAGGTCAAGGAAGAGCAGAAGGTTGCGGCTCTCGTGACCGGCTCCAAGGTCGTCTCCAAGCACCTCAAGGCGATCATGAAGGCCGCCGTGAATTGCGACGGCACGGGCGATGATTGCTTTGACGTCGCCAAGAACCCTGCCCTCAAGCGCGAAGTGCGCGCTGCCAAGAAGGCGCTGGTGCCGGAGAACTACATCTACCGCGTCATCCAGTTCGCCAAGCAGGGCTATACCGATCTCGAATTCCCCATCTACGATACCGATTGGGATAGCGAAGCCTATCTGACCGTCTCCGGCCAGAACTCGAACAATTCCGTCCGCGTCACCGACGATTTCCTCAGGGCTGTCGAGAATGACAGCGATTGGAACCTGACGGCCCGCCAGTCCGGCAAGGTGGTCAAGACCCTCAAGGCGCGCGACCTCTGGGAACAGGTCGGTTACGCCGCCTGGGCCTCGGCCGATCCGGGCATTCAGTATCACACCACCATCAACGAGTGGCACACCTCCCCCGCAGCCGGTCCGATCAATGCATCGAACCCCTGCTCGGAATATATGTTCCTCGACGATACGGCCTGTAACCTCGCCTCGGTGAACCTGCTGCCCTATCGCAACCAGGACGGCACCTTCAACACCGCCGCCTACGAGCACACCGTGCGCCTGTGGACCATTGTCCTCGAAGTCTCGGTGATGATGGCCCAGTTCCCGAGCCGCGCCATTGCCGAGCGTTCCTACGAATACCGCACGCTGGGTATCGGTTACGCCAATATCGGTGGCCTGCTGATGACCTCGGGCATTCCCTACGACTCCGACGAAGGCCGCGCCATTGCCGGTGCCGTCACCGCCATCATGACCGGCGTGAGCTATGCCACCTCGGCCGAAATGGCCAAGGAACTCGGCCCCTTCAAGGATTACAAGCGCAACGCCAAGCATATGCTGCGCGTCATCCGCAACCATCGCAACGCCGCCTATGGCAATGCGTCAGGCTATGAAGAGCTCTCGATCAACCCCGTCCCGCTGGACCACGGCTCGCTGACCGACGCCAACCTCAGCGCCCGCGCCAAGATCGCCTGGGACAATGCTCTGGCGCTCGGCGAACAGCATGGCTATCGCAATGCCCAGGTCTCGGTGATCGCCCCGACCGGCACGATTGGCCTGGTCATGGATTGCGACACCACCGGCATCGAGCCCGACTTCGCCCTGGTGAAGTTCAAGAAGCTCGCCGGCGGCGGCTATTTCAAGATCATCAACCGCGCCGTGCCCCCGGCCCTGCGCACCCTCGGCTATTCGGAAGCCCAGATTGCTGAAATGGAGGCCTATGCGGTCGGCCATGGCAACCTGAACCAGGCTCCCGGCGTCAATCCCACCACGCTGCGCGCCAAGGGCTTTACCGACGACAAGATTGCCGCGCTCAACGCTGCAACCGCTTCGGCCTTCGACATCAAGTTCATCTTCAACCAGTGGACCCTGGGTGCCGATTTCCTCAAGTCGCTGGGCGTCACCAATGAGCAGATGAACGATTTCAGCTTCGAGCTGCTGCCGTTCCTGGGCTTCTCCAAGAAGGACATCGAAGCCGCCAATATCCATGTCTGCGGCGCCATGACGCTGGAAGGCGCGCCCTTCCTCAAGGACGAGCATCTGCCGGTATTCGATTGCGCCACCCCCTGCGGCAAGATCGGCAAGCGGTATCTCTCGGTCGATAGCCACATCCTGATGATGGCTGCCGCCCAGCCCTTCATCTCGGGCGCCATCTCCAAGACCATCAATATGCCCAACGACGCCACCGTCGAAGACGCCAAGGAAAGCTACATGCTGTCCTGGCGCCTGGCGCTCAAGGCCAATGCGCTCTATCGCGATGGCTCCAAGCTCTCCCAGCCGCTCAATTCGTCCGTGCTTGCCGCGGCCGATGATGAGGACGACGAGGACTCGGCCGAAGAGCTGGTCTCGATGAACGCCGCCGCCCGTGCCCCGGCCATTGCCGAACGCATCGTCGAGCGGATCATCGAGCGCGAAGTCGAAGTCCGCAATCGCGAGAAGATGCCCGATCGCCGCAAGGGCTATACCCAGAAAGCCGTTGTGGGTGGCCACAAGGTCTATCTGCGCACCGGTGAATATGACGATGGTCGCCTGGGCGAGATCTTCATCGACATGCACAAGGAAGGCGCTGCCTTCCGGGCGATGATGAACAATTTCGCCATCTCCATCTCGCTGGGCCTGCAATATGGCGTGCCGCTGGACGAGTTCGTGGAGGCCTTCACCTTCACCCGCTTCGAGCCTGCCGGCATGGTCATGGGCAATGACCGGATCAAGAACGCCACGTCGATCCTCGACTATGTGTTCCGCGAACTGGCCGTGTCCTATCTCGACCGGAACGACCTCGCCCATGTCAATCCGGACAGCCCGACCTCGCTCGGCAAGGGCGTTGCCGAAGACCAGGGTGCGCGCCTTGCCGCGCCCGCCCCGGCTCCGGTGCCCGCCGAGCGCTTTGTCTCCCGCGGCATGACCCGCGGCAAGGTGGCCAACAAGAGCCTGATGATCGTCTCCGGCGATCACCAGTACAATCCGGTCCAGGCCATGCAGACCTCGACCGTGACCGCCCTGCGCTCGGCCACGGCCCTCAAGATCGACCCGACCCCGACGGCCCTCAACGCCGCCGAACTGGAGCCCATCCCCTCCCCGCCGCCCTCAGCTGACAAACACCAGCTCCGCGCCGAAGCCCAGATGAAGGGCTATACCGGCGACCAGTGCAGCAATTGCAATTCCATGCGGATGAAAGTCAGCGGGCATTGCATGGTGTGTGAGGATTGCGGGACCACGACTGGGTGCTCGTGATCGAATAGACTATCCGTAGCTGCGCATAGAATTGTTATGCAAAACAAGGCAGCCCGGGAAACCGGGCTGTCTTTGCTATTGCTGGTTCGGATAGGCGTGCCGATCAATCCCCAAAAGCTGCCGTTCCAAAGCTAGCTTCTATGGCAGAGATGGGGTGGGTTGCAGACTGGCAGCTTTGGGAGCTGCCTGACGAGAACCGGACGGTCCGAGTGGGGTTGCGCACTCTGAAGTGGAACCTTTTGCGGTAGGTGGCGCAGGAGCGGGAAGAACATGAGCCGCCAATTGGCACAGCTGACCTACAACCAGCGCTCATGACGGTCTGGTACCCGATGGCCACACCAATCTCCCCTTGCGGCGCCCATCCCAAACTTCCGTGGTAGGCAGTCGCCGATCGTTCGCTAGAGCGTCACGGCACGGCCAGACATCCGTTCCGCATCCCTATATATGTGCGCGTTGTCTGCGGTTTTCGTCCTTGGAACCGCCACTTGAACCTGCCGCGCATCGACGATGTCGCCGCCCGCATGCGCCGCCACCACAAGTCCGACAACACTCATCGCCTGCACGGCGATCGCCGCGGCACTGGCTTTGTCTTGCATCGAGGCCCAATCTAGAGGGGAATCTGCCCGTTGAAGCCACACGAACAGAGGAGTTTCGCCCGCAATCACAAAGTACCGCGCAGGATGCTCTTCGAGGGTCCCACGACACTTCTCAAGCATCTTGGCAAGCTCGACACGGGTGTTCTCATCGTAGTTGCGGATATGGCTCTCCGCCCCCAGCCGACCGGCTGCGCCCGTCTTTTCTAGAGCCGCGAGCAGCTGCAAAACGCCGTCAGGAAAGGCTTGGCGCGGAATGGGGCGCGCCTCCCAATCCTCCCCTTCGAAGTGACGGTCCACTTTCTCACTCATGCCGTCCCAGATTATGAGGCCGGGCCGCTCTTGTGCCCGCTGCTGATCCGCGATCTCCATGTCAAAGCGGTTCTTCCAGATGTAGGCTCCCAAATGGTCCAGCTCGTCGAACAGGTGGGCGCCGCGCATGGCGGCGACGGCCTGGCGAACCTCCATGTAATGGGCAAATTCACCGGCCGAGGGCAGGAATCGCCGCAGCACGAAGAGGTCGTCAATTGAAAGTGACACGAATGCGTGCTTCCCCAGTAGCGGTAGGATTTCCGGCAGTTCCTTGCAGAAGGCGGAAAACGGCGAGAACGACTCCACCGTAAGGCCAATAGGAAACTTGGCGCGATAGTCCGCGCGCCGAAGGCGGCCGCACTCGAGGTACTTCTTGCCCGTCCAAGTGAAAATCGGCACCTCGTCCGCGGAGTCGAGATAGTCGAAAAATCTCCTGCACTGTTTGTAGGCCTTGACCACAAGGTCCTGCACCGCTTGCGCGTGGCGATCGAAGTCGAGGGCGGGTGAGGCGATTGTGGCGGCGGCACCCGCTTTGGCCTCAACCAGAAACAGCACGTCGTCGAGAAGAATGAGCGTGTCATTCTCTACCCACTGCCGGCTTACGGGGTCACGGTAGTAGACCTCGTTGTAGATCGTCGCGCCCTCCAGCTGCGAAGATAGCAGGTCAGCGAATGCGGTCTCACCCAAAGCCTTCTGGCGGCCCTCAAAGTCCTTTTTGTACTCCGGCTTGCGATTCAGCAGGTTCCAAAGCAACGCCCGGTAGCCAGCGTCGCGAGGCAGGCACGGGTCGACGGCGTAGTATTCCTCGCCTAGCTGGATCAGCGGCTTCTTCCGCGCGGGCAACGTCCTATATGGTGTCCCTGCATAGGGACCGGGATTAAAGAACTCCGTTTCCTCGCCGCGTCGGTAGGCGAGGTCGGCCAGAAGGTCGCCGGGGAGCTTCGTGTGACGGCTCACGTTGCTTGTGCCACCCTTGACCATGTCATCCATGGCAAGCGCCGCCGCCTTCATATCAGCGGCATGGATTTCGGCCCACTCGGCCGCCGCTTCGTCAAACGACTTCCCCCGCGCCTCCGCAAAGGCTTGTGCGGCGTCAAACTGTTTGGTGACCTCGTCAAAGGCATTGGCGTGGCCGGCACGGGCAGCGTCAGCCATATCCTGAAAGCCCGCCGCAATGTCGGCGGCGCCCACGCCATAGGCATCGCGCAGCATCCCGTCGTGGGGGGCCAGCACATAGGCGAAAAATTCGCCTTCAAGGACCTGGTATCGATTTCCCCGCAGCATGACCCAGTTGGATTTCGCGCGGAACTGCAATTCAGCCGTGCTTGGTCCAAAGATGCCGGTTTCCGCGTCTGCCGACGTGGCCATGGCGTGGATGATGGCCTGCATTCGCAGTTTCTTGCTGAGTTCACCAAGTTCGACACAGGCGGCCTCGTCGAACTCCGCGTCCGCCTCGGGGTCCGACGCGAGGACAGCGTGGACGTATTCAAGCAGGAACTGGCTATCGTTGATCAGGTCTGACCGCGCTGCGTCCGTTTCTTCCGGGTTTTCCGCGTCGAATTCAAACATAGCACCCATAACCCGCTGCGCCTGGATGTATCCCAGCAGGTCGTGCGGTGGCTGCGTGACAATGATCGCCCGCATCCGTGCAGCCAGTTCCTCCATCTCTAAAAGGAGAGAGGCGGCCGTTGCCTGCCGCTGGTCTTCAGTAGTGCTCTCGAATGCCATGTTTACCTCCGCCTGAACGCTAGCCCAAGATTGATGCTTTGGCATCTGGCTCGGTTCTACAATGGTGCTAGGGGCGACCGATGTGCCAAGTGGGAGGTGGCTGCGGCCACCTCATAGTTGGGTAGTCTGACAGTGTCCGCTTTTCGGAATTCGCCAAGTCCAATCGACCGACCGCAATGGGGTCGAAATCGGCCATTGCAAAAAACTTATCCCCGCCCCAAACCCCTATGTCACTATACCCCCATCCCCGCCAGTTACGCGGCCCCGACGCAGGGCCGGGTGGGGAGACCGTGGGATGGGGGCGCCTGTCCAGTGGGGTTGGAAACTCGGCAGCCGGACCTGCAAGAATGGTACCGCCTGAACCGGACCCTGCATAAAAAGCGGATCGTGACGGGCGGCCATTGGCCCACTCTATCTGTTTCGGAAGGTCCAATGGCCGCCCGTTACCGTATAACCGCGACGCCTTAGGGCCGGGCGGCGTTTTCGGCTGTCCGGCCAGGAGCCGAGGCGTTGGAGGCCGTTTGTGCATGGGCTGTGCCGATCAGTGGTGCGGCCGCCAGAACCGGCGGCGGCCCACAAACCTCTGCGGGTAAGCCTGATATATTATTCAACGCGGCGCACACTTTTGGTCCAGAGAAATCAATATATTCGCAAGCATACTTGAAATATTGTAGTAGCCGAAAGTGGTTCTAACGACAGAATCGTGGTTACAATTTGCACAGACCGTCAATATCTGTAGTCATTCCTGCATATAATGCAGAATCTACTCTACCGGAAACCGTCGAAACGGTTCGCAAACAAACGCTTCCGAATATTGAGATAATCGTGGTCGATGACGGCTCGATAGACGGCACCCATTGCCTTGCCCAGCAGCTTGCGGCGCGGGACCAGCGCATACGGGTGATCTCGACGCGCAATGGCGGGGTCGCCGCCGCGCGCAATGTGGGAATTGAAGCGGCGCAAGCAGCCTATATTGCTCCGGTCGATGCCGACGATCTGTGGCATCCTGACAAGCTCTCGCGCCAATTGGCAATTCTGGAAGCGCGGCCGGAGGTGACGCTGGTCTATTCCAGCCGGCGGAATATCGACGAGGCAAGCATCGTCACCAAGACGATTGCGCAGGCGACGCTCGCCGGCTGGGCTTGCCATCGCCTGACGGCATTCAATGCGGTGGGCAATGGCAGCGCCATCATGTTCCGCAGGGCGGACGCGCTGCAGGTAGGCGGCTATGACCGGCGGCTCAAGGAGCGCGGGGCGCAGGGCTGCGAGGACTTCCTGTTTCAGATCCGGCTGGCAATGCTTGGCGAGATCGCAGTGGATGATGGTTATCTCGTTGGCTATCGCAAGCGGGCCGATGCCATGTCCAACGATGACGGCGCCATGCTGCGCTCGCGGCTGCTGGCACTCGACATTGTGGAACAGGAATTACCGGAACTGGCGACCACCGCCCGCGCGACCTACAAGAAGCACCAGTTTTTTCTGGGGCTGAAAGTGTTGGCAGAGGGCGACTGGCGCCAGGCAGCGGCATTGCTCGGCGACTGGACAAAAGGCGCAAGCCTGGCGTCACTCGCGGACGGTCTGGGTTACGTGATGCACCGCCAGCAGACCCGCAAGGGTGTGGTCAAGGCCGACAAGGAGCGTCGGCCCTTTGCGGATTACGCGACCGGTGAGAATGCCGCGGCTGGTTTAAGCCGGCATTTGCAGCGCATTCTGAACGAAGTCGAGCCCCGCGACATTGCTTATGCCCACCTGCAAGACACGCTTCAGCGGGCGACGGCATAGCCTGCGAACTCTAGCCAGCCTAGCGTTCGGCGCTGAGCCTCCGGGAAATCGATGATCGGCACATAGCCCAACTCGCGCGCCGCCTTATCGTGCGGCAATTTCCAGGTGCAGCGATGTAGCAAGCTTCGTTCCAGGCTGGCGACCGGACGTCTGGGACCGGAACTGGACTGCCCCGCTTCGGCGCCCATTTCGCGAAACCCGGCCCGCAATGCCGCCTTGAGCGGACGCGGCAGCGCTCTGGCGGCGCGCCGCAATTGACGAATGGCTTTCAGACGGGCCACCAGACCGGCTCGGCGCTCCATCTCGGGCTGGGGGAGATCATCAAGTGACATTCCCAAAACCCCGGCGACCGGCCGCAGCAGATCGGCCCAGCTATAGGTCTCCTCATCGCCAAGCAGATAGGCCTGGCCATCGGCGGATGGGGTCTTAAGTGCGAGCGTCATGGCATGGATGAGATTGTCGACATAGATGCCGTTGCAAAGGCCTGCGCCGCCATCGACCAGATAGGCCTCGCCAGCCAGCAATTCATCGGCAAAGCCGCCGATCCAATAGGAGCGCGGCCCGTACACGATACCGGGGCGCAGGACGGTGATCTCCAGGCCCCCCTGTTGCCGCAAGCGCATGAGCAGCCGTTCAGCGCGCACCTTGGCATTGTTGTATTCGATGGGTTGGCGCTCCGAGAGCGGACTCAGTTCGGTCGTGCCTAGAGCCGGCGATTGCCCGTGAACGGACGCAGAGCTGAGATAGATCAGTCGTTTGACCCCAGCCGCCGCAGCGGCCCGATAGACCGGCTCGATGGCCGCCACGATAGTTTGGGGATCGCCAGCCATGGCATGGATAACGGCGCTGCAACCGCCAAAGGCGGCCTCAAGCGCCACTTGATCACGGCCATCCGCGATGCGGCCATCGAGTGCAAACCGGCTGGCCAGTGCCAGCGATTGCGCCGCGCGCACAACGGGCCTGACCTCATAATGCCCGCCAAGCGTCAGCATTTCGACGGCTCGATTGCCGATGAAGCCTCCGGCACCCAGAATGGCGATGCGCTCAGTCATGATGGCCTCGAAAGCGCGCGGGCGCGTGCGAGTTCGTCTGCGCCCAACCATGGCAGGGCCATCGCGGCGCGATTGGCGTAGCAGGCCTCGATTATGGCGATGGTTGGCAATATGTCGGCAGCGCCGACGGCGTTCTTGTCGTTGTCCAACGCGGCTTCGATCTGTCTTGCGAAGGCCTGGTGGAAGTCATCGCCCGGCGGCGCCCGCATCTGGGTGTCGGCGGTGTCGCCGCCCGACATGGCAAAGCGGAAATTGCGTGCATCATTCACCGGCCATTCCAGCCAGCCGTTGGTCCCGACGATGCGATAGACATTGGGCTGCGCCCAATCACGGCTAAGACGGATCTTGGCCTGGAAGCCAGGATAATCCAACGTGACAAGGCAATTCGCCTCGACGCCGCCGAACGCGTCATCCTCGTAGGCAACATCGTCTGGCTCGCCGAGCCACCAGGTCAGCAGATCCAGGCAGTGACTGCCGATATCCTGCAGCACGCCGCCACCGGAGGATGAGCGAGAGAAATATCCCGGCCCGGAAACGGGCCAGGAAAACGGGCCGCCTTCAAAGCAGGTGACAGCAGAAATCTGGCCCAACAGCCCTGAGCGCACAATGTCGCGGATGGCACTGGTTGCCGGAAACTGCCGCCGGACGTGTCCAGCGAATAGAAGCCGGTCATTACGCGCCGCCGCTTCGATCATTTGCCGCGCCTGGACGCTGCCGATGGCGAGCGGCTTCTCGCACAGCACGTCCTTTCCGGCGTTCAATGCGGCAATGACCTGGTCGGCATGGGCCATAGGGGGTGATGCCACGATCAGCAGATCGCCGGGCGAGGACACTAGCGCATCGAAGCTTTGGGATACCTCTGTGCCGCTGATCAAGCCAGCAAACGCGCGAGCGCGCGCGGCGTCTGGATCGAAGGCCACTACGCGGTCAATCCGCCCCTTTTGTTGCAGAATGGCGAGGGCGGGCGCGTAATAAAGCGTGCTAACGGCGCCGCATCCAGCGATGGCGATGTTTGCCTGTGGTGCGGTCATGGTTGGGACGCTCCCGCGAGCGTTCGCGCCATGATCTTAATGGCGGGCCAGACAATGGGTGGCGAGGCATCGAGGCGAATGGCCTGCCAGAGCTGGGCGCGCGCAGCCGGCAGGTCGCCCAGGCGCAGCATGCGGTCGGCCATGCCAAGCGACGCACGGGCGTAGGTTCGCTTCGCTGCGGGTATAACGGCCTGCCGCGTCGCTGGCGGCAGATAGTCGGCAAAGATATCGATGGCCTGGCGGGTATAGGCCATGTCGTCCCCCGAGCGGATGTGGCGCCCGGTATTGGATTGCAGATGCATGCGGTATTTCGCCAGCGGCCGCGGCTCGTACCAGACGGGATAGCGCGCGGCGATACGAACCCACATTTCCCAATCCTCGCTGCAGACCAGACGTTGGTCAAAGCCGCCAAGCGCGACATAGGCGCTGCGGCGCACGGCAATGGAGGGGGTCATGATGCGCTGCTCGCGCGCCAGCCGCGCCAGGTGGTCAGGCAGCGGACCGGCATGGTCCTCTTCCTGCTCGGTCAAGCCGAGATCGCGGCCATCCTCATCAACGAAGCGCGCCCGGCAGAATGCCGCGCCAATTTCGGGCACAGCGTGGAAGCCATGCTCCAGCGCTTCGTAGAAGCCCGGCTCGACCAGGTCGTCGCCATGCAGCAAGTGCACCACCTGCCCGCGAGCGCGCTGCAGACAGGTGTGGAAATTGGCGATGTGGCCGACATTGCGCAACTGGCGGGTGAACTGCACGCGGCCTTTGCCAAGCTCGGCAACGATGGCGGCGGGGTCGTCGTTGTCGGAGGCGTCGTCGATAACCTCGACCTGCATCCGCTCTGGTCCCTGGTCCTGCGCCAAGACGCTGGCCAGCGTTTGCCTGAGATAATCGCCGCTGTTGAAGGTGGGGATCATCACCGACCAGAATGGAACAGATTGGTCAGGCGGAGGCCGGCTCACGGCATCGCGATAGCGCGTGTCGAGGATGGGGGACCGGCTCATTGAAGCACCGAGGCTTTGGCGAGCCGCAGGCCGAGCCGGCCAAATGCGCCCCAGCGCACGGTCTGGCCCACGCCACCGCCGCGCAGGGCAAAGGCATAGGCCTGCCGTGATAATTGCGGTTGGCCCTTGCTCAGATAATCTTCGGCCCAATCGTAGAACAGCCCCGAGCAGCCGGCGCGGGCCATGTCGTGGTATTGACCGCCAAGACGTTGATCCATGCTGGTGAGGAAGGCGAAAGTACTGTCGAGCTTGCTCGCCTCCGATTGCGGGCTGAACATGCCGCCTTCATGCAGCCGGTAAAGCGCGACCGGCTCGGGATCGAACGCCAATAGGCCCGAAATGGCGCAGAGGATGTAAAGCGGCCAATCGGTGCGCGGGAAGAAGCCGTGATACCAGGAGGGTACGTCGCGGATCGGCGCGAGGCGCAGCATTCCTGCGGCCGTCGCATAGGGATTGCCGTGCCAGATTTGCGCCAGATCGACACGGCGGGCCTGCGTTTGCGGCGTCCAGAGGCCCTCGGTCGGCGCCCCGCCCCGGATGATCCTGGCGTTGAAGAAATGGGCGGCGCAATCGGGATTGTTCAGCAGGAAATCGGCCTGGCGCTGCAGCTTGTCGGTGGCCGTCCAGCAATCGTCGCCGTCAAGCAGGGCGACGAACTCGCCTCGGGCGGCGCGCAAGCCGCGGGCCACGGTTTCGTTGCTGCGCAGATTGGTCTCTGACAGCATCAGGCGGATACGGCTGGGAAAGCGGGCTGCATAATCCTCGACAATTGCCCTTGTGCCGTCTGTCGAGGCGTCTTCGCTGATTATGATCTCGACGTCGAAATGCGTTTTCTGGGCAAATGCGCTATCGATGGCCGCTGCGATGAAGCCCACGTGATTGTAGGTAACGATAAGCACGGTCACGAGCGTCATTGCCGCCACCGCCGAATGGAGCGTTCAACGCGGCGCGTCGCCTGCTTGGCGCGCAGATAGACAAGGTCGGCGCTGCGTTGCAGTCCGGGCTGCGCATAGGGCGCCCGGGCGAGCCGCAAGGCCCGCCTCAGGGCTGTTTTGCCATCCAGATATTGCGCGACCCAATCGAGAAAAGCCGCGCGGGAGCGATGCTCGGCATGGCGCTGATATTGCCCAGACCTGACGGCCTCGGCGGAAACGGAGTGCTCGTGCTGGCGATATCGCGACAGGCAATGATCGTGGATGAAAACGGGATAGCGCAGGAACAGCTTGGTCCAGAGCGTCTGGTCTTCGTAGAGGGTGAATTGCTCTTCGAAACCGCCGGTTTCGGCAATGGCCGCGTGGCGGATGAGCACGGCACAGGTGCAGGGCACGTGCCAATCGAGTGACAGGATAACCTTGGAAACCAGTGCCGGCGGCTGATGCTGGCGGTTGGCCTGGCGCTGCATCGGCTCAACCCAGCGCCAGGGCCGCTCCCCGTCGCGCCACCAAAGCGTGGGACCATAAACCATTGCGGCTTCGGGATGGGCCGCCAGCAGGGTCAGCTCGGTTTCGAGCTTTTGCGGCTCATAAAGATCGTCGGCATCGAGAAAGGCGACGAACTCGCCCTTGGCCAGCGCGAGGCCGGCATTGCGCGCCGCAGCGGCACCGTGTCGCGCATTGGCGGGCCGAGAGACCGTGCGGACGCGGGTATCCCTAGTGGCCGCCGCGGCGGCGATTTGCGGGCTGGCATCGGTCGAGCCGTCATCGATCAGCAGGAGTTCCCAGTCGGTCTCGGTCTGGGCCAGTACGCTGTCTATGGCCGCAGGCAGGAAGCGCTCGGCGTCCAGGACCGGGGTGATGATGGAGACCTTTGGCATCTAGCGAACCCTCAGCCAGAAGGGGCGGCGAGGCTTGATCATGGCCCAGCATGTTTGCGCCGCGAGGCGGGCAAGCTGGGTGAGAACGCCCAAGCGGGCGGGTGCCCGGCGAACGACATATCCAGCGAACCAGAAGAGGAATGCCAGATACGCCTGGCCATCGCCGCCGTTGCCGGCTGATTTGGCCGAGAAGCTCTCCTTGTGCTGGCGATAATGCGCCCAATTCCGCGAGGAAATGTAGGTCGGCGCCTCCAACAGGGCTTTGGCGAAAAATACCTGGTCCTCGAACATGCCACGAAACCGGCTTTCAAAGCCCCCTAGATCGCGGAGGAAGGCGCTGCGCATCAGCGCATTGCAGGTCGTTGGTGTTTGGCTCTGGTTTTCCAGCAGAATTGTCAGCAGGCCGGGTGGCGCGACGACGCGGTCCGGCGCGGTGCCGAGATCATAGAAAAAATCGTCGGCGGCCTGGCCGGTTCGCCACGAATGCCAAATCAGGGTGCGGCCATAGATCATCTGGGCGTCGGGGTGGCGATCCAGCAGTCCGACCTGTTCGGCTAGTTTGTGCGGCAGCCAGATATCGTCGCAATCGAGAAACCCCATCAGCGCCCCTCGAGCGGCGGCAATGCCCAGATTGCGCGTGGCGCTCATGCCATGATTGGCGCCATTGGCGTGAGCAATGCTGCGGATGCGTCCCGGATGGCGGGCGGCATAGTCACGGGCGATTTCGAGGCTACGGTCGCTCGAGCCATCGTCGGCGATGATCAATTCCCAATCGGGGAAACTCTGCGCCACCACGCTGTCGATCGCCTCGGATAGGTAGCGGTCGCCGTTGTAGACGATGATGATGGCACTGACCCGGGGCTCAGCCATGGCTGGCGATCAGGCGTTCGAAGCTGGCAGCATCCAGATTGCCGATGGCGACGCGCGGCAGGGCGAAGCGATCGGCGCGGCGCCTTACGGCGTCCGGAACGGTCGTGCAGGCAAACTGCACGCCGCTCGATCGCGCGGCGGCCAGCGTCTCCTTGTTGTAATCGCCGAAAGGGAAGGCGAGCCCATGGGGTTGGATGCCGAGTGTTTCCACGATCCAATTGCGGCTGCGGCTCATTTCCTCGGCCTGCTCCGATGCAGAGAGCTGTGGCAACGATGGATGGTTCATAGTGTGGGCGCCGAAGTCGAGAACGCCCGGCTGAGAAAAGGCCCGCAACTGCTCCTCATCCATGCAGCGATCGCTGGTGGGCGCGTCAGCCGAAATGCCGGCCCATGCCACCAGGGTGGCAAGGTGCCCTGCCCGCTCCCCGTCGCCCATGAATTTGAGCACCGTCCAGACTTCGTCATGGACCTTGCGGCGTGTACCGGCTCGTATATCCCAAACCGTGCTTCCGCCGGCGTGGTCGAGCGTCAGTTGCGCAGGCAGCTCCGGCGTTGCCAGAAAAATCCGGGTCAGAATATCCCACCAGAAACCTCCGGGTTGGCCGACAAAGGCAGGCGGCAGGAAAACGGTGGCCGGGCAGGTATAGCGCGCCAGCAAAGGCTTGGCATTGTCCAGCAGATCGACATAGCCATCGTCGAAAGTGATGGCGACAGCGCGGGGAGCGGATTGGCCCCGCTCGAGCCGGTCCACCAACCAGGACAGGGGCACCACGTCCCGCTTGGTGCGCAAGATCTCGAGCTGAATCGCAAACCGGGTCGGCGATACAGCCAGCTCCCAAGGATCGTGCTCGAGGTCGGCAATGCGGTGATACATCAGGATCAGCGGACGCTCGGTGCCCAGCAGGCGGCGGACAGTGCGCGCCATCGCGCCCAATGCGCTGCGGGTGCTCATAGGGCCTTCCTGGCACTGGCCGCGACGATCACCGGACAGAGCGGGTCATCCACGTCGAGGTCCTGGGGGCGCACTTCATGCTCGGCAAAGCCATAGAGGAAGGCCGATGCGGCAAGAACGTTGCCATAGGCATTGACGGCGATATCGCTGGGCGCAAACCGCGTTTCGAGCAACTTGCGCAGCCCAGCCGGCGACAGCGCCCAATACCAGGTGGCATTCCATTCACCCTTGTCGATCGAGGTGATCCAGGGGACGGTAACGAGGACGGAGCCGCCGGGTTTGAGTGCGTTCCAGATTGTCGCGATGGCCGCGGGCATGTCGAAGATCAGATGCAGCGTCTGGGTAAGGACCATGCAATCGAACGTGTCGTCGGGCAGATTATGCGCGCCCGATATATCACCGACATAGGTTACGCCGGGCTGCCCGGCAAAGCGGTGAAATGCTTCGGCTGCAACCACCCGGTCGCCGCCGAACTGGACCGTGTAGGCGGTGTCGCCGATTTCGAGCACGTGCCCGTGGATCAGTTGCGCATGGCGCGCCAGAAAATCCTCGACATAGCGCCGATCAACGGGCTTGCCGCGATCATAGCCAAATTCGGTACTGACCCGTTCGGTGCCGAGCCCCGAAAAGGACCTCGCGCAGCCACACTGTCGCCCTTGGTCCGCCGCCGCAGGAGGCGCCGGAGATCGGAGCCGATAAGCCGGCTTGCCTGGCCCGGAAAAGGCAGCATGAACGAGGCGGTTTGGGAGAGTGAGCTGCCCACCCGCTGGCCCGACCTGACGGAAGCTTTGAGGCGGTTCAGTTGCGCCGTGCCGTAATAGTCGAACCAGTAGCGCAGGCCACGCTGTCGGGCCGCTTTCCAGAGTGGGTTAGTGTCGGCAATCGCCTTCTGCTTGTGCAGCACAAGGCGGACGGCCTTGTTCATCCGGGCGAGGTCGGACGACATATTGCTATCATGCTGGCGATATTCGGCCAGCACTTCCGGCCCGCAACTGACACCGTGACCATGCGCCATGCGCAGATAGACGTCATAATCCTCGCAGGCCAGCAGCACTGTGTCGAAACCGCCAATGGCGGCCAGAAAATCCCGCCGGTACAGCACGGTTCCATGCATGCCGATGCAGTTCTGCGTCAGCAGCGTCTGATAGGGGTCTCGTCCAACCGGCCGCAGTGCGCATTCCTTGCGCCAATCTGGATCCGTGCCGAATAACCGGTAGGCACCATAGACAAAGCCGCAATCGTCATGCGCTTCAATGCGCCGGACCAGCGTTTCCAGGGCGATCTCAGTGAGACGATCATCGGCATCGAGAAACAGAATGTAGCGGCCAAGCGCGGCCGTCAGCCCGGTATTGCGCGCCGCAGAGAGGCCCTGATTGTGCTGGTGGATGATCTCGACGCCGGCAAATTCGGAGACGACCGTTTCGGGGTGATCGCTGGAGCCGTCGTCGATAACGATAATTTCGTCGGCGGAATAGGTCTGCGCGCGGATGCTCTCGAGGGCCTCTCGCAAATATCTGGCGTGATTATAGGTGGTGACAATGACGGAAACCTTCATGTGAGTTTCTCGCTCGTCCAGTCCAGTCGTGGCCGCACGGCACCCTCCCATTTGCCGTACCAGCCAAAGCGTCCATACGGATTGTCGAGAATTTCGAAGGTGAGCAGATCGGGGATGGATAACAGCACTTCGCCCCGGTCCCGTACCTCCACGGAAACCCGATAGGTGCCGTCGTTCATGAGATCACCGGGCACCACGCAGCGCTCGCGGCGGCGGCCGATTGCCGTTGCGATCGGCTCTTCATTGGGACCGGCATCGAATATCACGACACCGTCTTCGTTGGTTACCACGAGGCCCGCATTGAGATGGGCACCCTCGCGCAGATTGTCGTATTCAAAGCTCATGGCGAAGCTCTGCCGCACATCTATCGGGGCCCCCGGCTCGGCGCCAACTGCCTCGACCCGCGCATTGCGCAGGCGGATCGCGGCATTGCCCGGCGCTTTGTCCATATCGGGCCAATCGCGCGCGATCCCGCCGCCGGTATGTTCAGTTCCGGCATAACGCGCAATGACGCTGGCGGTCGGCCCATCGGCAGCTATCGTGCCGCGATCGAGCCATATGGCGCGCCGGCAGATGGCCTGGATCGCGATGAGGCTATGGCTGATGAAGATCACCGTGCGCCCGTCATGGGCGATGGAATCCATGCGATTGAGGCATTTCTGCTGAAACTTGTAGTCGCCCACGGCGAGCACCTCGTCCACCAGCAGAATGTCAGTGTCGAGGTGGGCGGCCACCGCGAAAGCGAGCCGCATATACATGCCGCTGGAATAGCGTTTCACTGGCGTGTCAATGAAAGCTTCGACCCCCGAAAAGTCGATGATTTCGTCGAAATGCCGTTTCACATCGGCCCGGTGCATGCCCAGAATGGCGCCACTGAGATAGACATTGTCCCGACCGCTCAGCTCGGGATGAAAGCCCGTGCCGACTTCCAGTAATGAGCCAATCCGGCCGCGATAATTCACCGACCCATGCGTGGGCGGGGTGATGCGGGACAGGATTTTGAGCAATGTGCTCTTGCCCGCGCCGTTCTCTCCCACCAGGCCGACGACCTCGCCGGGGGCAATTTCGAACGAGACACCGTTAAGTGCCCAGAAGTCCTGCGCACCGTTGCCCGGCGCTTTGCGCCGCTTGCCCGACAGCATGGCGCCGGCAGTGGCGCTAAGGAGTTCCGCCATGGTCGAGGCGCCCGCGTTGTGGCCTAACCGATAGCGCTTGGCGATGTCACGAGCTTCGATTGCCGGCAGCATGAGCGGTTCCTAGATGAGATCGGCAAAGCTGCGTTCCAGCCGCATGAAAACGAAGATGCCGCAAGCGAGCAGCACTATCGCTGTGACGGCGGAGACGGCGACAAGCGGCCAGGGATCAGTGGACGAGCCGAGCAGCACCCAGCGAAAGCCCTCGACCACGCCGGCCATCGGGTTGAGCCCGAGCAACGGGCGCAACGCTTCAGGAACGAGACTAGCCGGATAGACTACCGGCGTGGCAAAGAGCCCCAATTGCAGCAGCAGTGGCACGAGGTGGCGGACATCGCGATAGCGCACATTCAGCGCCGCCAGAATGGCGCCCAGCCCGAGGGCCGATGCGAGCGCAATGGCCGTCAAGGGGATCAAGAACGGTAGCCGCACGCTGGGCACAATGCCGGCAATGGCCAGCACCGGAACCAGGAATGCCAGGGCAATTGCCAGATCGAGCAATGGCGACAGGATCGCCGAAAGTGGCAGCGACAGGCGCGGAAAATAGACTTTCTCGATCAGCGAGGCATTGTTGATTGCACTGTTCGCGGCATTGGTTAGAGCTTGCGAAAAGTAGTTCCAGGCCGTCAGCGCGCAGATACTGAACGCCCAGTAGGGCTGGCCATCAGAGGCAACCTTGACCAGCGTGCCGAAAATCAGCGTGAAAACGACCAAAGCAAAAAACGGCGGCACCAGCGCCCAGGCCGCGCCGAAGAAGGTCTGGCGATAGCGCACCTTGATGTCGCGCCATACGAGGAAAGCGACGAGATCACGATTGTCCCACACCTCGCGGAGGTAGGTGACAATCGAGCCCCGGTCCGGCGTGATGATCGTTGCGTGCCGCTCAGGCTGCTCTGACATCAAGGCTCCAATAGAAAACTGCTGGCGGTGCGTGGTGGGAGCAAATGGAGCGAGGCCTTAATTACGCGGGGACCAAGACTTCCTTGCGGAACCATTCGGTGCTCAGCATCACTCCCTCTTCATAGGGGATGGCGCAGACCCAGCCCGGCAAAATCTGGTTGCATAATGTCAGATCGGGACGGCGATTGGTCGGGTCCTGCGCCACAGGCGGAAGGAACACGATCGGGGATTTGGGGAAATGGCTCTGGATAAACTCAGCCACTTCGATCACCGAAATTTCACGGTCATTGCCGACATTGAGTGGGCCGGGAAAGTCTGTGCCGTCGCGCCAGAAATAGCGTTCCAACGCCTCCACGATATCGTCGATATGACCCCAGCTGCGGGTTTGCGAGCCGTCGCCATAGATGGTGATCGGCTTGCCCTGGAGCGCCTGGGTGATGAAATTGGAGACGGCACGGCCATCGTCGGGACGGGTGCGTGGGCCGTAGACATTGAACAGGCGCACGACTTTTACGCGTGTGCCGTGCACTCTGTGGGCCTCGAACAGCATGGCTTCGACGCATCTTTTGCTCTCGTCATAGGACGAGCGGGGACCGGTGCAATCAACAGAGCCGCGGTAAGTCTCGGGCTGGGGCGTGATCACTGGGTCGCCATAAACTTCAGAGGTGGAAGTATATCCGATCACGCCACCCGGCTTGAGCAGGTTGAGCAAATTGAGAGCGCCGACCACATTGGCCGAAATGGTGCGCAAAGGCTGCGTCATGTACCAGGGCGGAGACGCCGGTGACGCCAGGTGATAGATTTCATCGAACTTGGTGTCAGACGTGAAAGTTTCGACGTCCGATCGTACAAATTCGACGCGGGCGTCAGAAATTGCGGCCAGATTTTCGAGCCGACCCGTCCATAGATTGTCGACTATGACCAGCCGATCGATATCGTTGCGACGGCAAAGGCGATCAGCCAGATGTGATCCGATAAATCCACAACCTCCAGCAAGAAGTACTTTCTTCATATTGCATTCCCTGCCGAAACATGTCGGCGGACTACAGTCTAAAAGTAACTTTATATTACCGATGAATTGGCCGCAACTTCACTGTTGAGTTTACCTTAATCCGTGCACTTCAATGCAATTTGGCTCCCCGCTGGATGCCGATGCAGCCGCCTAATGCTAGCAGACTGTTCACATTGAGCTGGCATTTGGGCCGTTCCGGTGTAGCTTTTCGGCATGGGCAGCGAAAAACTCCAGACCTATCGGAAGAAACGCGATTTCTCCAAAACGCCGGAGCCGACCGGCACGGTCAGCGAGACGGGCAATCGCTTCGTCGTGCACAAGCATTCCGCCACTGCCGACCATTATGACCTGCGGCTCGAGCTTGATGGCGTGCTCAAGAGCTGGGCGGTGCCCAAGGGCCCTTCGCTGAACCCTGCCGACAAGCGGCTAGCGGCGGCGACGGAAGATCACCCGCTCGACTATATCGACTTCGAAGGCGTGATCCCCGAGGGCGAATATGGCGGCGGGCCGATGATCGTGTGGGACACAGGTGTGTGGGCGCCGATGGGCGATCCGCATGCTGATCTGGAAAAGGGTAGTTTCAAGTTTCGCCTCGCGGGCGAGAAGCTCAATGGCGGCTGGATGCTGACTCGGCTCAAGGGCAAGCCGGAGGACAAGGGACGCGACAATTGGCTGCTGTTCAAGGAACGCGACCCGGCCATGGATACCGAGATCGATATCCTCACGGCACGACCGGAAAGCGTGAAAAGCGGCCGCCGCATCGAAGAGCTGGTGGCGGCCCCTGCCCCGGCAAAGCGTAACAAACTGGTTCCCGGTAAACTGCCCAATGCGATCAAGGCGCCGATGCCGGACAAGATCGACCTGCAATTGGCCAGCCCCGCTGCCGCGCCGCCCAAGGACAAGGATTGGCTGCATGAAATCAAGTTCGATGGCTATCGCACCCTGGCCTTCATCGAAGGCGGCAAAACCCGCCTGATCACCCGCGGCGGTCTCGACTGGACCCGCCGATATGGCGACCTGCCCACGGCGTTTGCGGCACTCGATTGCAAGCAGGCGATCATCGATGGCGAAATCGTCGTGCTGGACGATCAGGGCATCAGCCGCTTCGGCAAATTGCAGGATGCGCTATCGGAGGGCGCGGGCAACAAGCTGGTGTTTTATGCTTTCGACCTGCTCTATCTCGATGGCTGGGATTTGCGGGCCGCGCCATTGCACAAGCGCAAGGCCCTGCTGACGCAATTGCTGGCCGGCCATATCAATGCGCGTTCGGCGCTGCATTACAGCGACCACATGGAGGGCGATGGCGGCCCGCTTTATGATCTGGCGTCGGAAAAGGGTCTTGAAGGCATCGTCTCCAAACGGAGCAATAGCCCCTATCTGGGTGGGCGTTCATCCAGCTGGCTCAAGATCAAGGCGCTGCTGACCGGAGACTTCGTCATTGCCGGCTATAGCGACAGCGAGAAGGCCGGCGGCATCGGCTCCCTGGGCATGGCCGAATGGGTCGATGGCGAGCTGCACTATCGCGGCAAGGTGGGCACCGGGATTGACGCGACGACCATGCGCGCCCTGCTCAAGCGGCTGGAGCCGATGCGTATCCCCGGCAAGCTGGACGGCGCTCCGCCCGAAATCATGCCGGTGCGCCCCACGCTCACCGCCCGCATCCAATATGCCGTCATCACCACGGACGGCATGCTGCGCCACGCCACGTTCAAAGGCTTGCGCGAGGCGGAGCTAACAACGCCCGCGACCACGCCGCGCCAGCGCATCATTTCGGATGCGGACCTCGCCGGCATCTGGGTGACCAATCCGACGCGGCGGCTGTTCGGCAAGTCCGGCCCAACCAAGCTCGATATCGCCGTCTATTATGCCGCCGTGGGCGATTACATGCTGCCGCATCTGTTCAATCGGCCAGTCTCGCTGTTCCGCTGCCCCAGCGGCAGCACCAAGGATTGCTTCTTTCAGCGCCACGCCTTCACCGGCATGCCATCGACCATAAAGGTCTTCGAGACCAAGAATTCGGATGACGAAACGCGGACCTATATCTCGGTCGAAGACGCCAAGGGCTATCTGGCACTGGCCCAGTTCGGCGTGGTCGAATTCCACGTCTGGGGCACCCACGAAAACCACCTCGACAAGCCCGACCGGGTGATCTTCGATCTCGACCCCGGCGAGGGCGTGGAATGGCGCGACGTGGTCAATGCCGCCGTGCATCTACGCGGAGAACTTGAGCGCATGGGGCTGGTCCCCTTCGTCAAAACCTCGGGCGGACGGGGCGTGCATATCGTGGTGCCCATCACGCAGAAGCTGGGCTGGAAACAGGTGCATCAGGCCAGCTCGGCCATTGCCAGCCGCCTCGCCGCCACCGGCCGCGATACCTTCGTCACCCAGATGGGCGCGGATAATCGCAAGGGCCGGATATTCATCGATTTCTACCGCAATGCGCGTAGCGCCACAGCTGTTGCCGCCTATTCGCTGCGGGCGAGGCCCCACCTGCCAGCATCGACGCCAATTGATTGGCGCGATCTGGAGTCCATCGACTCTCCGGTTGACCTCAATTATTCTTCGCTTCCGGGTCTATTAACCACATCAGGCGACCCTTGGGCTGAAATTAACGAGTCCGCACGGGATTTGCCGCCATGATTTCTTGTGGTGAGGAAGTTATTCGCGCGTAGGAGGCGAAGATGGCCGCGAGAGCAAGTTGGAAGGGCCAGTTGCGACTGAGCCTGGTGAGCTGTCAGGTGAAGCTGTTTCCGGCAACCAGTGCCTCGGAACGCATCAGTTTCAACCAGTTGCACAAGGAAACCCATAACCGCATCAATATGAAAGCGGTGGACCCCGAACTGGGCCTGGTCGAGCGGAGCGACCTAGTGCGCGGCTATGAGTATGAGCCCAAGCAATACATCATCATCGATGATGCCGATATCGATGCGGTGCGCATCGAATCCAACCACACCATGAATATCGAAGCCTTTGTCGATGCCGGCGAGGTGGACGTGCTCTATCAGGACACGCCCTATTATCTGGCGCCCGATGGGGCCATGGCCGAGGAAACCTTCGTGGTGCTGCGCGAAGCTTTGCGCAAAAGCGGCAAGGTCGCCATTGCCCGGCTGGTGCTGACCAGCCGCGAGCGCGTGGTGACCATCGGCGCCCGCGAAACCGGCATGTTCGTCACCACTTTGCGCAATCCCAATGAGGTGCGCGGCACGGCCGAATATTTCGACAATATCCCGGTGGGCAAGCCTGACCCCGAAATGCTCGATCTGGCGCAAAAGCTGATCGAGCAAAAGGTCACGACCTTCAATCCCAAGGATTATGAGGATCGCTATGAGCAGGCGCTAATGGCGATGATCCGCGAGAAGCTCAAAGGCCACAATCCAATCATTGCGGCGGCGCCCGAACGCGGTAATGTCATCAACCTGATGGATGCGCTCAAGGCGAGCCTGGGCGAAGCCAAGCCGGCGGCCAAGAGCAAGACCAAGGCTGCCCCTGCCCCCAAGGAATCCCCGGTCAAAGCCTCGCTGAAGGCGGCGCTGGACGCCTCCAAGGCCGCAGCACCCAAGGCGGCATCGAAGAAAAAGGCCTAAACGAGCATGGATTTGAGCGGGGAGAGCTTTGGCGTCGTTGGCGCCCTGCAGGCCTTCCCGCTCCGGCTGGCCGCCAGGCGCGTCGAAAGCCATGGCGGCCGGCTGCACCGCAATGTCACCCGCGCCACGACGACAGTGGTTTTCGGCCGCACGCTGCTGGCACGGCATGACGAAGCCGAAATCGAGCGCCGGGTGCAGGCCGCACCCGCCTCGGCCAAAACCCTGAGCGAAAACGGCTTTCTGCGCCTGCTTGGCTCCCTGCCCCCGGTTCCGGCTGCCAATATCACGAAGCAATCCATTCTCGACCAATCGGGCCTGGCCGGACCGATTTTCAACTTGCTCGCCTTGTTCGATGCCTTCGAGCATCCCGCGGAGCCGTTCTCATTTCGCGACGTCATTCTTGCCAGGAAATATGCGGGCCTGCTCGCTAGTGGCGCGGCTTGGAGCGCCGTGGCGCGCTCCATCCATCAGATCGGTCCAGTCGGCTCGCTGACTGCGCTGACGCTGCATTCGAGCGCCGAGAAGATCATCACGCAGGACGCTCATTCCTTTTCCGAACTCGATGGCCAGCGCCTGCTGGCTCTGCCCGAAGGCGAGGACGAGGCCGAGGATTACTTTGGGCTGGCGGAAACCGCCGAGACCGCGGGGCTGCTGGCCGAAGCCGCCACGCTCTATGCCCATTGTTCGGCTATCGACCCCAGCGACGCCACCGCTGCCTTTAACCTGGGCAATTGCCTGCGCGCGCTGAACCAGCTCGACGAGGCGGCTTTGGCCTATGCCACTGCCCTCAAGCGCGATTCCGGCTTTGTCGAGGCCTGGTTCAACTATGGCGGCCTGCTGCGCGACGTCGGCAAGCTCAAACCCGCGCGGCAGCATCTGGCGCGCGCGGTCGAGCTGGACCCCCTCTATGCGGACGCGGTCTATAATCTGGCGGCCATCGCCTATGACACGGACGACCTTGCGGGTGCCCGGCACTATTGGCGGCGGTATCTGGAACTCGACGCCACCTCGGACTGGGCTAAGCGCGCCCGCGCCGGCATTGCTGTGGCGGATCAACATTTACGGAAATCGGCAGGCTAAATGACAACCAACTTTCTCTTCGACGGCCCCGAAGATGCGCGTGTCACGCTGCTGCTGGCCCATGGGGCTGGAGCGCCGATGGACTCTGCTTCGATGACCGCCACGGCCAAAGCGCTGGCCGATGCCGGATTTCGCGTCGCGCGTTTCGAGTTTGCCTATATGGCCGCCCGCCGGACCGAGGCGGGCCGCAAGCCGCCGCCGCGCGCCGATAAGGTGATCCCCGAATTCATCGCCGCCGTGGACGATCTGGGCCCCACCAATGGCCCGCTGATCATTGGCGGCAAATCCATGGGCGGGCGGGTGGCCAGCATGGTGGCCGATCCGCTCTTTGCGGCCAACCGGATCGCCGGGCTGCTGTGCCTGGGCTATCCGTTCCATCCTCCGGCCAAGCCAGACCAGCTCCGCACCAAGCATCTGGCCGATCTCGATACGCCTACGTTGATCTTTCAGGGGACGCGCGACGAATTCGGCTCACCCGAAGAGATCGCGGGCTACGCGTTGTCATCCAATATCGCGGTCAAGTTCCTCGAAGACGGTGACCATGATCTGAAGCCGCGCAAATCCATTTCGGGGTTCAGCGCGGCCGATCACCTCAAAACCATGGCTGGCGAGGTCGAGGCCTGGACACGGCGGATCGCGCCCTGAAAATCGCCACCTACAATATCAATGGCGTCAATACGCGGCTGGCCAATTTGATGGACTGGCTCGCCGACGCCGCGCCCGATGTGGTGTGTCTGCAGGAGCTCAAGGCCAATGAGCGGCAGTTTCCGGCGGGTGCGCTGGCCGATGCCGGTTATGGCTCGGTGTGGCAGGGGGAATCCGCCTGGAACGGCGTCGCCATTCTTGCCAAGGGCGTCAAGCCGGTGCTGACGCGGATCGGGCTCCCGGGCAATGAGGATGACAAGCAGGCGCGGTATATCGAGGCGGCAGTCAACGGGGTCATCGTGACCTCGCTTTATGCGCCCAATGGCAATCCGCGGCCGGGGCCGAAATTCAACTACAAGATAGCCTGGACGGAGCGGTTGCTTGCGCACGCCGAAGAGCTGTTCGCTACCGGCCTGCCAGTGGTTTTGGCGGGCGACTACAATATCGTGCCCGAGCCGCGCGACATCTACGAGACCACGCCCTATCGCGACAATGCCTTGGTGCAGCCGGAAAGCCGGGCGCTGTTTGCTCGACTGCTTGAGCAGGGCTGGACCGATGCGATCCGCAAGATCCATCCGGACGAGACGATCTACACCTTCTGGGACTACATGCGGAACCGCTGGCCCCGCAATGCCGGGTTGCGGCTCGATCATCTGCTACTGAGCAAGCCGCTGGCGCGCAAGCTGGTGGATGCAGGCGTGGACCGCGAGGTGCGGGGCGCCGAGCATGCCAGCGACCATTCGCCGGTGTGGATTGAGTTAAACGTCTAATTTCAAATGACTAGGCGCTTTTCATCTCGCGTAACATCAGGACAGCGGCTTTCTCGGCGATCATGATCACGGGGGAATTGGTGTTGCCGGAAACGATGGTCGGCATGATCGAGGCGTCCACGACGCGCAGACCGCCGAGACCGCGCACCTTGAGGCTCGCGTCCACCACGGCCATGTCGTCCGTCCCCATCTTGCAGGTGCCAACGGGGTGAAAGATCGTCGTGGCGATGTCGCCTGCCTTGTGCGCCAGGTCCGCCTCGGAGGTGAATTGGGGGCCGGGCAGATGCTCATGGGGCTGGAAGCGGGCAATGGCCCTGGTCTGCATCAGCTGGCGCGCATGCTGGATGGAGCGGGCGGCGATCTGGCGGTCGGTTTCGGCACTGAGATAATTCGGCCGAATCTTGGGTGCAGCGCCCGCATTCGGGCTTTCCATGTGGATGGTCCCACGGCTATCGGGCCGCAGATTGCAGACCGACACGGTCACCGCGCCGAACTTGTGCAGCGGCTCGCCCAGCCGGTCGGTGGAGAGTGGTTGCACATGATATTCCAGATCGGGCGTTTCGAGCCCCGGATGCGACTTGGCAAAAATGCCGAGCTGGCTGGGCGCCATCGACAGCGGGCCGGTGCGACGCAGGGCGTATTCGGCGCCCATGGCGGCGCGGCTGAAGAGGTTGTGGTAGCGGGTGTTGAGCGTCACCGCGTTGCGGATCTTGAAGACGGTGCGGATCTGCAAGTGGTCCTGCAGATTCTCGCCGACACCGGCTAGTTCGTGCCGCATGGGAATGCCGAGGCCGCCCAGAACATCGGGCCGGCCGATGCCGCTGAGTTCGAGGATCTTGGGCGAATTGACCGCACCGGCCGATAGCACCACTTCGCGGGATGCCGTGGCGGTCTTCACCCTGCCCTCGTGCCGCAGGCGCAGGCCGGTGACGCGGCGGCCGTCAAGCGTCAGGCTCTCGACTTCAGCGCCGGTCAGGACCGTCAGATTGACGCGATTTAGCACTGGGCGGAGGAAGGCCTTGGAGGTATTCCAGCGCACGCCGTTACGTTGGTTGACCTCGAAATAACCGGCGCCTTCATTGTTGCCGCCGTTGAAATCATCAACGCTGGGAATGCCCATCTCGGCCGCTGCGTCGCGGAAGGCATCGAGAATGGGCCAGGCGAGGCGCTGCTTTTCCACGCGCCATTCGCCGCCGCCGCCATGCAATGGGGTCTCGCCGGCATGGTGATGTTCGGACTGCCGGAAGAAGGGCAGCACATCGTCCCAACCCCAGCCGACATTGCCCAGCTGCCGCCAGTGATCGTAGTCGGCGGCCTGGCCGCGCATATAGATCATGCCGTTGATCGAGGAACAGCCGCCCAGCACCTTGCCGCGCGGATAATTGAGTGCGCGCCCATTGAGCCCGGCTTCGGGCTCGGTCTTCATCATCCAGTCGGTGCGCGGATTGCCCATGCAATAGAGATAGCCGATGGGAATATCGACCCAATGATAGCGATCGCTGCCGCCGGCCTCGAGCACCAGCACGCGATTGGCTGGGTCGGCGCTCAGCCGATTGGCAAGCACGCAGCCGGCCGAGCCGGCGCCCACAATGATGAAATCGAAGCTCCCCAGTTGCTCAGTCACGCGGCATTGTCCTTGGCCATATGGGCCCAGATCGGCTTCATCGCCTGGCCAAGTTCGAGGAACGTGGCATAGCGCCGATCATAGACCGGTTTGAGTGCCGGACTGGGCTCGAAGCGCTTGGCGACGGCGGTCATTGCAGCTGCCCCTGCGGTGAAATCGGCAAAAAGACCAATGCCGGTGCCCGCCGCAATGGCTGCGCCAAGTGCGCCGGTCTCGCGGCCACGCGCCACCGTCACCGGAACGCCCAGCAGATCGGCGAATATCTGCGGCCAGACCGAGCTGCGCGAGCCACCGCCCGAGAGCACCGCTTCAGTAAACCCGGCCCCTGCCGCGGCCAGCGTTTCGATATGCCGGCGATGCTCGAACGCCACGCCCTCGAACAGCGCCCGCAGCATATGCGCCTTGGTGTGCCAGCCCAGTATGCCGTAATAGCCAGCTCGGGCCTGCCCATCCTGCTGCGCGCCGAACAGGAAAGGATGATAGATCGGCATTTCGTCGCGCGGATCGACCGAGGCAACCAATTCGCTGCAGCGCTCGAACGCTGCGCCATGGTCCTCGCCGAAGAATTCACGCACCATCCATTCGAGATTCACCGCCGAGGTGGCGCTGGATTCAATCGCCAGCCATCGCTGCCGGTCGAACGTGCAGAGCATGAAAATCGAGGGATCATCGGGCGCCTCATCGGTCACCACCTGGTTGATACTCCAGGTGCCGGCAATGATCGAGGCGGCCCCGGTCTGCGTCACGCCGGAGCCGATGGCGCTGGCCACCACGTCAAACAAGCCGGCCACAACCGGCGTGCCGGTCCTAAGGCCAGTCGCAGCCGCAACATCCGCGCTGATCTGCCCGGCAATATCGGTCGGCTCAAGCAAGGCGGGCAATAGGGGCAGGCAATCGTCCAGCCCGTAGGCGGCCATGAGCTCGGCCGAATAGCTCCGCTCGGGCACCTGCAGCAGGCCGCAACCGGCCATGTCCGAGGTCTCCGAAACACGCGCGCTGGTGAGCCGCCAGACGACATAATCCTTGCACAAAAACACTGTGCCGATCTCGGCAAACAGGTCCGGCCGGTGCTGCTTGAGCCAAGCCAGCAGTGTCGGCGTTTGGGCCGCCCAGGGCTTTTGCCGGCACAGCGGAAAGGTCTTTTCGCCCACGCCCAATGCCTGCCATTCCCGCACAGTCTGGCTGCCGCGGGTATCGATCGACTGGATGCCGATCAGCGGGGCGCCAGCGCGATCCAGCGCATAGAGCCCGTTGCCGTGCCCGGCGCAGCCAATGGCGCGGATATCGGCCGCATCGATCCCCGCGGCTTCGACACAACGGCGGATCACCTGCTGCGTATTGACCCAGAGTTCATCAAGGTCACGCTCGACATGGCCCGGCTGCGGCATGGTGCTGTGGCCATCCTCCGCGGCCACCGCCAGTTCATTGCCATCGAGATCAAAAATGATGGCTTTGATGACGGTATTGCCCGCATCCAGTCCCAGAATATAGTCCGCCATAAGGTCCTCCCCGGACGTAGTTTTTAGCCCTGGTTGTAACGATCCCAGGCTTGTTCGCCGCTGGCGTTCTCGTGGATGATAGCCATCAGCCCGCGCACCACCGCTGCCGGATTGGCATGCTGATAGATATTGCGGCCATAGACCATGCCCTGCGCGCCCTGCCCCATCAGCGCGGCCGACTTGTCGAACACGGCCCGCAAATCTTCCTTGCCACCACCGCGCACCAGCACCGGGCAACGCGCTGCCTGCACCACTTTGTGGAAATCGGCGGCATTGCTGGTCGGGTCGGCCTTGATGATATCGGCACCCATTTCTCGGGCCAGCCGGGTCAGCGTCACGATCTTTTCGGCGTCGCCATCGACCTGATAACCGCCGCGTTCGGAATTGGGCAGCATGACCAGCGGCTCGATCATCAGCGGCATGCCATATTTGTCACAATCGGCCCGGACGCGAGCGATGTTAGCGACGCATTGGCGGAACAGCTCCGGCTCGTCAGGCAACATGAACAGGTTGACCACGACGCAGGCCGCATCCAACTGCAAAGCCCCGATCAGCGGCTCGGCTTCGTTCTGCAATTGCGCCCACATCACGCGGTGGCGCTGCTTGTTATAGGGATTGCCCATATCGAGCCGCATCACCAAAGCCGGCTTGTCCTTGCCCTCGCGCTCCTGCAACAGATCGGCCTGGCCGAAATTCATCTGGATCGCGTCGGGTCCCGCCGCGACCAGGCTATCGACGACAGCTCCAATATCTTCCAGACCATCGAGGAAGCTGGGTTCATTGCACACGCCATGATCGATCGCGACATCAAGGCACCGCCCTTTGCCGAACAGACGATTCAGGCGGACTTTCTTGGCTCCCATAACGGGGACTCCTCACTATCTCGATGTAAAAGTGTTGCCTCGTCGAGGCCGTAATTGCGGGCCAGCAGCGCGAGGAAATCAGCGCGCTCGACCGCCCGGCGATCCGCCGGCCAGCCGCGTTCCATGCCCAGCAGATCGAGCGTGACGTCGATCACGCCCAGCGACAGCCTGCCGCTGATGCCAATGGCTGTGCGTCGCAGCAGCAGGTCGGCAAGCGTTTCGACATGTTCGGCGCCGATCAGATAAAGCAGTTCCCGCCGCCAATACCCGCTCCGGCCGACCTCGACGTCGGGGCCGGCGACCATGAAACCAGCGACGTTCTCGGCCTCGGTGCCATAGCGCTCGAAAAGGCTCTGCGTGACGGCGCGATCCAGATCATAGCGGGCGCAAAGGGCGGCAACCCAATTGTCCGCATCGACGGGAAAGTCCCGGCCGCCACCGATGGCAAGCGTCTCGGTGTCGCGAAAGCGGGCCCGCCCCAACCGGTCCAGCACCAGATCAGCCGCCATGGCGCCGAAGGAGCGGAATGTCGTCCACTTGCCGCCCACCATGCAGACGACCGGCACGTCGCCCTCGATCACCTCGCAGAAATGGTCGCGCGGGATGCGGCCCGTCACCTTGTCGTCGCTGGCTGGCAACGGCCGCACACCGGCAAACTGAAAGATGATGTCTTCGTCAGCAATTTCGATGTCGGGAAAGACAAAGCCCAGCGATTGCAGGATGTAGGCCCGCTCATCGGGCTCGCAACGCACGCTTTCCGGATCATCGGTGCGAATGTCGGTGGAGCCGACCAGCACATTGCCCAGATACGGAAAGAGGATGCAGATGCGGCCGTCTTCGTTCTCGTAATAGATCATGTGGCCATCGAGCGCTTTGAACAGCGCGCGGTTGGTGATGACCAGATGCGAGCCCTTGGTGCCACCCATGATGCGATGCTGCGCGCTGCCGATGGCAGCATTGGTCAGGTCGATCCAGCCGCCTGTCGCGTTGATGATCAGCTTGGGTGCGATGGCATATGCCTCCCCACCAAGCTCGTCGTGCAGCACTAGGCCCTCGCCACCGCGCTCGACGCGGGCATAGTTGATCGCCACCGCGCCGGGGCATTCCGCCACGGTGTCGCGCAACATTTCCATGCCCAGCCGCTCGGGATGGCTAACCCAGGCGTCGTAATAGGTCGCCGAATTGCAGAGCGACGGATTGATCGCCGGCCAGCGCGCCATGGTTTCGCGCCGGCTGCGGAATTCGTGCCTTGGCATGGCGCGGCGGCCGCCGGTGAACAGGTCATAGAGCACGAGCCCGGTCTTGATGACGAGTGCGCCACGTCGGCTGGGCTTTCGCGTCAGGCCGAGAAAGCGGAACGCGCTATTGGTCAGACCCGAGAAACGGTCGAAAATCGGCACGGTGGTTGGCAGCGGCTTCACGTAGTGGGGCGCATTGCGGAGCAGGCGATCCCGCTCGAGCAGGCTTTCGCGCACCAGCTTGAATTCGCCATTTTCGAGATAGCGCAGACCGCCATGCACCATGCGCGACAGGGCCGCGCTGGCGCCGGAGCAGAAGTCGGATTTTTCGGCCAGCACCACGTCGACGCCGTTCAGCGCCAGCTCGCGGAACACCGAGATGCCGTTGATGCCGCCGCCAATGACCAGCACGTCAATTTCAGGCCGCTCGCGCAGCCGGGTCCAGCTCTGTGCGCGGGTCATCAGCGATCGAGCCCCACCAGATGGGTGGCGATGGCGCCATTGATCCCAGCAAGATCGTCGGCGCTGAGTGCCAGGGTGCCGGCCCGCGCATTGTCCAGCGCCTGCACCGGATTGCGGGTACCGCAGAGGCCGAAGGTGATGCCGGGTTGCTGCAGTGTCCAGGCGATCACTAACTGGGCGATACTGGCGCTGTGACCATGGGCCAAGGGCCGAACCGCATCGGCAAAGCGCGCGACTTTGACGCGATTGCCGGCAGAAAACAGCGGATCGTTGCGCCGCTGATCGTCGCCTTCGAATTGCCGATCCGGCCCGATCTTGCCGGTAAGCAAGCCCAGCGCCAGCGACGAATAGCTCAGCGTCGCGACGCCGTGCTGCCGGGCAATCGGCAGGAGCGTGGTTTCGATCTCCCGATCCAGCATCGAAAAGCGTTCCTGGATCGCGTCAAGCTGGCCGGCGGCGACATAGGCATTGAGGTCGTCGGCGCTGGCATTGCTGGCCCCGATGGCGCGGATTTTTCCCGCCGCCTTGAGCTGCTCCAACGCCTCCATCGTCTCGGCCACCGGCGTCGTCGGGTCCTGCCAATGGGTGATGTAGAGGTCGATATAGTCGGTGCCGAGCCGTTTCAGGCTCTGTTCGACTTCATAGGCAATGCCATCGGCGCCGAGATAGCGGTGTACCGGCTTGCCGTCTGCGTCGAAGAAGTAGTTGCCCTTGCCGTGGTGCCAGTTGAGCCCGCATTTGGTGGCGAGCACCACCTTGTCGCGCTTTCCGGCAATCGCCGCCCCGACAATCTCCTCGCTGCGGCCCAGGCCATAGGCGGGGGCCGTGTCGATCAGCGAAATGCCGGCATCGATGGACGCCTCGATCGCTTTGACCGCGGCCGCCTCGTCGGTGCCGCCCCACATCCAGCCGCCAATGGCCCAGGTGCCCAGGCCTACCGCTGAAGCAACAATGCCCGAGCGGCCAATCTCCCGAGTGAGCTGGCTCATGCTGCCACCGCGGCGGCTTCGATGACCTGGATGGCAGTCGCCTCGTCGGTCACCAGCGTATCGAGATGATTGCCGCGCATGACGCTGAGAATGGGGATGACCTTGCTGGGTCCGCTGGCCACGCCGATCTTGTTGGGGATTTCAGCGAATTCGGGCAGCGTCAGCGACACTAACGTGTCGTTGAGTGTGTAACCGGCCAATTGGCCGTTTTTGTCGATCAGATGCGCCAGCAGTTCGCCGGCGGCGCCCGATTGTTCGATTGTCTTGCGATCCTGCCCCGAGGTCGGGTGCAGATCGTAATAGCTGGAGTCGTCGGCCAGGATAGAGCCAATACCGACCACGGCCAGATTGGCCTCGCGGCCACGGCGGAACACGTCGTCGACGGCGCGCATTTTCATCAGCATGGAGCGTTCCTCGGCGCTATCGGCAAATAGCGGGGCATGAATCTGGAAAGCATGGCCGCCCAGCCGCTCGGCCAGTTCGGTGGCCACGTGATTGACGTCGGTATAATGCTTGCCCTGGACCAGGCCCGTCGCCGGAACCACCTGCACGTTGAAGCCGTGCTGGCCCTTGAGGCCATTGCCGATGGCGCTGACGCCCTTGCCGCCGCTGATGCACAGCACGTCTCCATCCCGAATGGTCTCGACCAGCAATTGCCCGGCCGCCTCGCCAACGCTTTGCAGCGTCGTCAGCGGATTGTCCGACACGGTCGGCACCACCATGGCGCGGCTGATGCCGCCTAGGGCGCGCAATTGCTCCTCGATGGCCACCAGATGTTCCACCGGCGACTTGATCTTGATTTCGACGAGCCCGGTCTGACGGCCGCGCTTGATCAGGCGGTTGACACTGGCATGGCTGATGCCCAGCGCCTTGGCGATTTCGCCCTGGGTCTGCCCTTCGATGAAGTGCAGAACCAGCGCGCGATGCATCTGGCGGGCAATGGCAATATCGTCGCGGAGGGTCTTGGAAGTCATGAAAATGGTCCTCAGCGCTTCTTGCTATGCAGGAAATGATCGATCGATACGGCGCCCAGCAGGATGCAGCCCTTGATCATGTCCTGCCAGTAAACCGACACATCGAGCAGGATCAGTGAGCTACTCACCACCGACAGCAGCGCCATGCCCAATATGGCGCCGAAAATCGTGCCGGAGCCGCCATTGAGCGAGGCCCCGCCGATCACCGCAGCGGCGATGATATTGAGTTCCATGCCGACGCCAAAAGTGGGCGTGGCGGCGCCGAACCGGCTCATATAGATGACCCCGGCAACACCGGCCAAAGTTGAGCACAGCACCGTCACCCAGAATTTGACCTGGCGGGTGCGGATGCCGGAATACTGCGCCGCCTTCTCGTTGGAGCCGGTATAGAACACCTTGCGGAAGGCGGTCGCCCGGCGCAGCAGGAAGTCGAACATCACGACAACAGCCACGAAGATGATGATGACAAAGGGAATGCCGTAGAATTCGCCCTGCCCGATCGCCTTGAACTCAGGTGGTAGCGTAAAGAGCGAGAGCGGCGTGCCCTTGGTGACGATCAGGCTCATGCCGCGCACGATGACCATAGCAGCCAGCGAGGTGATGAAGTGGTTGAGCCCCACCACCGTGACGAAGAAGCCCATGGCTGCGCCGATCAGCGCGCTGACGGAAATGCCGATCAGGCTGGCCGTCCAGGGGTCGACGCCCATCAGGAACATGGCGCCTGAAACGACCATCGAGAAGCAGACCACCGAGCCCACCGACAGGTCGATGCCGCCCACGATCAGCAGCACGGTCATGCCGACAACGACAATGCCTTCCACCGAAAAGCTCATCAGCATGGCGCGCACATTGCCCCAGGTGGCGAAGTGCGGCGAGGCAAAGGTCATGGCGACGGAAAGCGCCAGAATGATGACGATCAATCCGGTTTCGCGCATGGCGAAAAGCCGGCCTATCGACAGTTTTTGCGGCGCCTGGCCGGGCGCGGCCAACGTGGTCTCGCCAGCTTGATTAAGCGACATGGGCCAAATCTCCTGTATTCGTTACGCCCGAGGCCAGCCGGATCACGGCTTCCTCAGTCATGGCTCCAGATAATTCCCCAGCCACGCGCCCCTCGCGGATGACCACTACGCGGTCGCAGACCCCGATCAATTCGGGCAGTTCGGAGGAGATGACGATGACGCCGACACCGCTCTTGGCCAATTCGCGCAGCAGCTTGTGAATTTCGGTCTTGGCGCCCACGTCAATGCCGCGCGTCGGCTCATCCATGATGATGATCCTGGGATTGACCGACATCTGCTTGGCAATGGCGACCTTCTGCTGGTTGCCGCCGGATAGTGATGACACGGCATCGTCGATGCCGCCCATGCGGACGCCCATTTTCTGGGTCAGCGCGCGCGCCTGGTCAGCCTCTTTCTTGCGATCGAGCAGGATGCCTGATGTGACCTGCTTGAGGTCGAGCACGGAAATATTGGCCGCGATCGACATATCGAGGAAGACGCCGGACGCCTTGCGGTCTTCCGACAGATAGACCAGCCCCTTGCGCACCGCCGAGGGATAATCGCGGATGCTCACCGGCTCGCCGTTGAGCACAACCTTGCCTGATGTCACCGGGCGCAAGCCGCAAAGGCCCAGGGCAATCTCGGTGCGGCCGGCGCCGATCAACCCGCCGAGGCCGAGGATTTCACCAGCCTTGAGGTCGAAGGAAATGTCGGCGAAGCGTTCGCCGTCGGAAAGCCCCTCGACCGAGAGCAACGTCTTGCCCGGCTCGCCTTCCAGCTTGGGCGGATAGATCTGGGAAATCTCGCGACCGACCATGCGGCGCACCACCAGATCTGGCGTCATGTCGCTCACCTTGTCGGTGGACATATGCCTGCCGTCGCGAAATACGGTGACCCGGTCGCACAGCGCAAAAATCTCGGCCATGCGGTGGGAAATATAGATGATCGAAATGCTGCGCGCCTTGAGCACGCGAATGATCTGGAACAGCGCCTGCGTCTCGGTTTCGGTGAGGGCGGCAGTCGGCTCGTCAAAGATCAGCACCCGGCAATCCAGCGTCAGCGCCTTGGCGATCTCCACCAATTGCTGGTTGGAGATCGATAGCTCCGTCACCCGCCGGCGCACCGGGATGGGGGCCAAAAGGTTCATGACCTTTTGCGCATTGCGATTGAGTGTCGCGTAATTCATCAGCGGCGAGCGGCGGGCATTGGTCGCCGCCATGAAGATATTCTCGGCCACACTTGCATCCTGGCAGAGCGCGATCTCCTGATGCACCAGCCCGATGCCCAGCTTTTGCGCCGTCGCCGGGGAAGAAATCGTGGTCACCGCGCCATCAAGCAGGATTTCGCCTGATGTGGGCTGCAGGATACCGGCGGCAATATTCATCAAGGTGGATTTGCCTGCGCCATTCTCACCGCAGAGGGCGTGAATCTCGCCGCGTTCGAGCGAGAAATCGACTTCCGTCAATGCGTGAATGGCGCCGAACTGCTTGGAGACGCCGCGCATTTGCAGCACAGGATCGGTACTCATGGGTCTCGTCTCATCGGTTCGGTGGGCCGGAGGGCCGGAGGGCCGTAGCTCTCCGGCGATAATCGTGGTGCTAGCGGCTTACTCTTCGATGCCCTTGGTGCCGCGACGCTTGAGATAATCGTCCCAATAAAAGTCGTCGGCATTCTCGGCAGTGACGATCGAGAAGCCGTTGTCGACGAAGGGCACCGCCATGGCATTGTCGCCGGAACGGGCATAATCGTTCATCGGATCGATCAACTCGGGATGGGCCGCCATCCAGAGCAGCATGAAGCCCATATAGCCCTGCATGCCCTGGTTGGGATTGACCGAGCCGAAAATGTCGCCGGCCTTGATCATGTCGAGAATGTTCTCGTTGACGTCGGCCAGCATGACGCGAACCTTACCGCCGTTTTCCTTGCTGGCCTGCGCTGCGCCGATGGCTGAATTGGCCTCGGGCATGAACACCGCGCCCAGATCGGGATTGGCCTGGATCAGGCTCAGCACGGCCTGGTACGCCTTGGCTGGGTCCTGGTTGGAGGCCGCGCGGCCGACCAGTTTCATGTCGGGCCACTTGGCTTCCATGCGGGCGATGAAGGCGGCGACGCGCTTGTCATGATTGTCCTGGCCCGGGTTTTCGAGCACGGCATATTCGCCCTTGCCGTCCATGGCCTCGGCCACGGCATCGGCCGCATAGGTGCCTTCAGCTAGATTGTCCGAAGTGATGAAGGAGGTTCGCTTGGAATTGGGCGAGTCCGCCGCGAAGGTCACCACAGCCACGCCCTGATCGACAGCGCGATTGATCGGCTCGACAAATGGGTCCGAATTCATCGGATGCACCAGAATGCCGGCCGGGTTCTGCGCCAAGGCCTGATCGAAGCTGGCGATCTGCTTGGTCACGTCATATTCGGGCGTGCCGGTATAGGCGGTCTCACAGCCGAATTGCTGGCCGGCCTGCTTGAACATTTCATAGACCGGGAACCAGTATTCGACGCCCGAGACCATGACGTTCATGACGTATTTTTCGCCCGGCTGGCATTTGAACGGGTTCTCGGTCTGGGCCGCAGCATGGCCAGAGCCAAGCAAAGCCGTGGTGACGAACGCCGTTGCCAGCGTGCTCAGAATTTTGCGCAAGATTCCTCCCTCCGGCCGAAGCCGTCGCAATGCATCTCCCTTGCCGGCAATGCCGGTGGGGCATGGATTTTGTGAAACCGCGATCCTCCTCCGAACCGCAGCGGGCCCACAATTGTCCGCAGAGTGAGTCGATGTCAATATAATTCATCGCCTGAATTATATTTCAGGAGACTTGTGAATTGAGCTGCTGCGCATCGGGACAAAGCCCAACCGAACGCAAGTACCGCCTTCCGCACTTCTCATCGAGCGCCGCTCTGACATCATGCGGGTTCGCGAGCCGGCAGGAGGCCAGCATGGCCCATCCCTTTCTCAATCTTCTCAGCGATCGCAAGATCGGCGCCCTGTGGACCGGGCTCGCCTTTTCGGGAATCGGCAATGAGCTGAACCGGATCGCCATGGTCTGGCTTGCCATCCAGATCGCCGGCGCGAATGCCAGCTGGGTTGCAACGGCTCAATTCGCCATTGCCCTGATCGTCAGCCTGGGCGCATCGGCCTTTGCCGACCGGATCGCGCCCCGTTCGCTCATGATCGCCACCGACCTGCTGGCGGCGCTCGTCGTGCTCGTGCCCCTGGTCTTTGCCAGCACTATCGGCCTGAGCCTTGAAGTCTTGATCGGCACATCCATGGCCCTTGCCGCATTGGGCGCGCTGTTCCAGCCAGCCCTGCTTTCAAGCGTCCCGCTGATCGCCCAAACCCGCGAGCGCATTCAAAGCGTGAACGCACTGCTCGACGCCACCGCGCGCCTGTCGCGATTGCTGGGACCGTTTCTCGCCGGCCCGTTAAGCGCCTTCGTGCCGATGCTGCATTTCCTGACGATCAACGCGGCCAGCTTTCTGGTCTCCGCCTGCGGGATCGCGCTTGTCGGCAAATCCATCGGCACCCCCGCCCGCACAAAAGACACCGCGTCCATCGGGGAGCGGCTGGCGCGCGGCTTTATGGTGGCGCAAAAGGAACCGGAAGTCCGCATCGTGCTTGCCGCAAACACCATCGTGCTGGCCGCCTGGTTCATCGCGGTCGGGCTCGGCCTGCCCTTCCTCGCGGCCAGTACCGAAGTGGCGAGCCTGCCACTGACCGGCATCGGCGCCCTGGCCGCCTTGGCCGGCGCATATGGAGCCGGCGATTTCACCGCCAATCTGCTCGTAGCAGGCGCGCGGCCAAAGCGCGTTGGCCGCTTCATGTTCACCGGCTATCTTATCCTGGGAACCGGCTTGGCCTTGATCCCGATCCTGCTATGGATTCTGCCGCCATTCCTCGCCCTGCCCGCAATGCTGCTGGCCTGCTTTGCCGCCGGCCTGGGCGGGCCCATGTTCTTCATCCCCATGATGACCCTATTTCAGACCGGGCTGAACCGCCCCGATCTGAGCAGCCTGATCCGCTTCCGGGCGGCCCTCAGCGCCGCCGCTATGATGCTGGGTTCTGCTGTGTCGCCCTTCCTCTTCGGTGGCCTGGGCGCCGCGCCGACAATCCTGGCCTCCGGCACACTCATTGCGCTGGTCGGCGCCTGGGGCAGCAGCTTCCGGCCCGACTTGGGCGCAACGCAGGTCAAAGTAGCTTGATCCTGCCTATTGATACACCGCCTCAAGCCGGTGCCCTTCCGGATCGACAACGAAGGCCGCATAATAATGCGCACCGTAGTGGGGCCGCAGGCCTGGTGCGCCGGCGTCCGTGCCGCCATGCGCCAAAGCTGCAGCGTGGAAGCGATCCACAGCGGCTCGATCGGACGCCTCGAAAGCCAGATGAAATCCCTCGCCGGGTGACGCTGCTCCGGCGCGCTCGAAGATGTTGAGCCTCTCCCCGCCACCGGCACTGCCATAGCCTAGGCCGCCCTCGCCCGTCCAAAGCCGCACATATCCCAGTGCGGTGAGCACGGCGTCGTAGAACAAGGCGGCTTTGGTCAGGTCACGCACACCGAGCGAGACGTGCCCGAGCATCAGTGGAACCGCACATCCGTTACGCCATCAAGCGCCTTGATGCCGCCGGCCACTTCGGCCGTCAGCCGGTAACTGCCCGGCAGCTCGATCTCGTATTCGCGCGCGCCGCCATCGCGGATCACCACGAAATTGACCGAGCCCTCCCCGCCGCGCTTGAGCTGGCTGCTGATCGAACCCAGTGCCTTGGCATCCGCCGCAAACACCGTCAGCCGCCGGTCGACTTTTTCGGCAATGCCGTCAATCGCTTCGGCCGAGAGCAGGCGCACGCTGATCCCTTCGGCGCGCTCATCCGCGCCGACCATCAGGATCACCGATTTGCCGGGCTGCAAGAGACTGCCGAATTCATTGATCTGCTCGGAAAAGGCGATGCATTCGTAGCTGCCGCTTTGATCTGACAGCGTCAGGATCATCATCGGCGTGCCCTTGCGCGTGCGCCTGTCCTGTCGCGAGGCAATGGTCCCGGCTAGTCGGCCGGCCGACGCGCCATCCTTGACCGCCCGCTCGAAATCGCTCCAGCGCTGCACGCGCATGCGCTCGAACAGGTCCGAATAGGCATCCAGCGGATGCGCCGACAGGTGGAACCCGATCGCCGCCAATTCGCGATCGGCGCGCTCGGTCGTGGTCCAGGCCGGCACCCCGGCCGGCAGCTTGAACGGCTCCGGCTCACCGGTGTCGAACATGTTCCACTGCCCCTCATTGCGCTCGCTCGCCAAGGCCTGGGCCGTGCCGATCACCGTTTCGATGGCGGCAAAAGCCAGCTCGCGCCGCGGCGCCAATTCATCGAATGCACCAGCGCTGACCAGCGTTTCCAGCGTGCGCTTGTTCATCATGCGCGGATCAACGCGCCGGGCGAAATCACCCAGATCCTTGAATGGCTTATCGCCCCGTACTTCAACAATATGTTCGGCTACCTGCCGGCCCACGCCCTTGACGGCGCACAGCCCGTAGAGAACCTTCTTGTCCTTGACCGAAAACAGGACTTCCGACTTGTTGACGCAAGGCGGCACGATCTCGATGCCCTTCTTGCCCGCCTCGCGGCGGAATTCGGAAAGCTTGTCGGTATTGCCCATATCGAGCGTCATCGAGGCCGCGAAGAATTCATGCGGATGATGCGCCTTGAGATAGGCAGTCTGGTAGCTCACCAGCGCATAGGTCGCCGCGTGGCTTTTGTTGAAGCCGTAATTGGCGAACTTGGCGAGTAGGTCGAAGATGGTATCGGCCAGATTCTTGGTCAGCCCGAACTTGACCGCGCCATCGCGGAAACGCTCGCGCTGCGCATCCATTTCGGCCTTGATCTTCTTGCCCATGGCGCGGCGCAACATATCGGCTTCGCCCAGCGAATAGCCCGAGAGCAGCTGGGCGATCTGCATCACCTGCTCCTGGTAAACGATGATGCCATAGGTCTCGTCGAGCACCGATTTCAGCGCGTCATGGGGATATTCGATTTCCTCATCGCCGCGCTTACGGGCGCAGAACAGGGGAATATTGTCCATCGGACCGGGGCGGTACAGCGCCACCAGAGCGATGATATCCTCGAAGCGGTCAGGTTTCATATCGACCAGCGCGCGCCGCATGCCGCCGCCTTCCACCTGGAAGACGCCGAACGTGTCCCCGCTCTGGTAGAGCTTGTAGGTCGGCACGTCATCGATCGAGATATCCTCGATCCGGAAGCTGCCGCCATCCTGGTTGACCATGTTGACGGCATATTGGATCGTGGTCAGCGTCTTGAGGCCGAGGAAGTCGAACTTAACCAGCCCGGCCGCCTCGCTCCACTTCATATTGTATTGGCAGACCGGCATATCCGAGCGCGGATCGCGGTAGAGCGGCGCCAGATCCTGCAACGGCCGGTCGCCGATGATGATGCCGGCGGCATGGGTCGAAGCGTGCCGGTACAGGCCTTCCAGATTCTTGGCGATGGCCACCAATTCGCCCACGGTCTCGTCATCCTCGACCATGCGGCGGAACTGGGGTTCCTCATTCATCGTCCGCTCGATCGACCACGGATCGGTCGGATTGGCCGGCACCAGCTTGCACAGCCGGTCCACCTGCCCATAGGGCATTTGCAGCACGCGCCCGACGTCGCGCAGCACGGCGCGGGCCTGCAGCGTTCCGAAGGTGATGATCTGCGATACCTGTTCGAAGCCGTATTTGCTCTGCACATAGCGGATCACCTCTTCGCGGCGGTCCTGGCAGAAGTCGATATCAAAGTCCGGCATCGACACGCGTTCCGGATTGAGGAAGCGTTCGAACAGCAGGTTGTAGCGCAGCGGATCGAGGTCCGTGATGGTGGTTGCATAGGCCACCAGCGAGCCCGCACCCGAGCCGCGGCCCGGCCCCACCGGAATGCCCTGCGATTTTGCCCAGCGGATAAAATCAGCCACGATAAGGAAGTAGCCCGGAAACTTCATCGACTGGATGATGTTGAGTTCGAACTCCAGCCGGTCGCGATATTCCTGTTCGGTCTTGGTCGGATCGATCACCCCGGTCTTGAACCGGTTCTCCAATCCGCTTACCGCCATTTCGCGCAAGGCCTGCGCCTCGGCGGCCACGGCCTCGTCCTCGCTCAGATCAGGAGCGGCCGCGAATTTGGGCAGGATCGGCTTGCGCTTGAGCGGCCGGTAGGAAATACGCTGTGCGATCTCGACAGTCGAATCCAGCGTCTCGGGCAAGTCCGAGAACAGCGCGACCATCTCGGCCCGCGTCTTGAAATAATACTGATCGTTGAGCTTGCGCCGCTCGGTCTGGGCAATCACCGTGCCGCCGGCAATGGCCAGCAAGGCATCGTGTGCCTCGGCCTCGGCGACCGATTTGAAGAAGGGCTCATTGGTCGCTACCAGCGGAATACCCTTGCGATAGGCGTAATCCACCAGCCGCGGCTCGACGGCGGCCTCTTGTGGGCGGCCGTGGCGCTGCAATTCGATATAGAATCGATCGCCGAACAAATCCGCCAGCCGGTCCAGCCGGCGGGTGGCATTGGCGTCCTGCCCCTGGGCGAAGGCCATGTCGATGGCCCCTTCGGGCCCGCCGCTGAGGCAGATCAGGCCTTCCAGGCCTTCCCGACTCAGCCAATCGAGCCGCGCCGTGGCCGCGCCGCCTTCGCCATCGAGATAGGCGCGCGACACCAGGCGGGAGAGATTTTCAAAGCCCAATTCGGTCTGCGCCATCAGCACGACGCTGGACTTGCCTGACCAGGCGACGTGGCCGCGTTCGCTGACCCGCTCCTCACTGGCGGCAAAGTCGATCGGCAGCTCCACCCCGATCAGCGGCTGAATGCCCTTGCTGCTGGCCTTTTCTGAAAATTCCAGCGCCCCGAACAGGTTACTGGTATCAGAAATGCCCAAAGCGGGCTGATGGTCCGCCTTGGCCAGCTTGAGAATCGTGTCCAGCTGCAACGCGCCTTCCAGCAGCGAATAGGCAGAATGGACGTGCAGGTGGATGAAGCCAGGGCCGCTCATGAATGCTCTCCTAGCCTGCCTTTGTGACAGGCCATGGCGGACGGCGAAACCATTTGGCGCCGCAATCCACAGGGGAAGGTCACACGAGTCGGGTCAGCATATCCATCCAGGTTAGCGAGCCGATGGTGAAGGCCCCGAGCGTGACGAATGCGGCGAAGTCCTTGATGAAAGTGAGCATCTGCATCTCCCGTGTTGCTATAATGTTCTTATAAGTTCATCGTTTGTTCTTGTCCAGTGGGGGAGGAGCGGGAACAGCGGGGATTGAGCACATTTGGTTAGCAAATCATTAGGAAAGGTTGCCGGACTGTTCACCTTGAGACCGCCAGCGTTGTCAGCCGGCGGCGTGATGAGCATGCTGCCCCAAGCTAGTGCCCGATGACGATCTCGGCGTCATTGCGCTGATGGGTACCCAGATTGTCGACGATGGTCGCGCTGGCCCGATTCAGTCCGCGCAATTGCACATCAACGCCGGCCTTGCGGAATTTCAGCACCGCCTTGTCGATGCTGGCGACGCTGGAAACATCCCAGATATGGGCATGGGCCAGGTCGATGATGACGCGCGTCACTTTCTCCTTGAAATCGAACGCAGCCATGAACTGATCGGCCGAGGCGAAAAACAGCTGGCCGCTGACATGATAGACGCGCGTGGCGCCGTCGTCGGACAGCTCCGGGCGCACGGCGAATATCTGTGCGATCTTCCAGGCGAAGAACACGCCCGACAGCAGCACGCCGACCAACACGCCAATGGCCAGGTTATGCGTGCCCACGACAAAGGCCACAGTGGCCAGCATCACGAAGGACGAGCTGCGCGGATGATCTTTCAAATTGCGGATCGAGCGCCAGTCGAAGGTGCCGATCGACACCATGATCATGATGGCCACCAGCGCCGGCATCGGAATGATGCGCAGCAGATCGCCCAGCAGCACCATCAGCACCAATAGGTATGCTCCGGCGAGGAAAGTGGAGAGCCGCCCTCGCCCGCCCGAGCGCACATTGATGCCCGATTGGCCGATCATGGCGCAGCCGGCCATGCCACCGAAAAATGCCGAGGCAAAATTGGCCACGCCCTGCCCGACGCATTCCAGCCGCTTATTGCTGCCGGTGTCGGTCGCTTCGTCGATGATCTGCGCGGTCATCAACGATTCAAGCAACCCCACCGCCGCGACGCCAATGGCGTAGGGCAAAATGATGATGAGTGTGTCGAGGTTTAGCGGCACTTGCGGAATCAACAACTGAGGCAAAGCCCGCGGCAGCTCGCCCATATCGCCGACCGTGTGCAGGTTCATGCCCGAGAACCACGCCAGAGCCGTCAACACCACGATGCACACCAGCGGCGACGGCACGGCCCGCGTCAGCCGTGGGAACAGATAGATGATCGCCAGCCCTGCCGCGACCATGGGATAGGTCAACCAGGGCACATCGATCAGCTCTGGCAATTGCGCCATGAAGATGAGAATGGCCAAAGCGTTGACGAAGCCGGTCATCACCGATTTGGAGACGAACCGCATCACGCGATGCAGGTTGAGCCAGCCGGCGGCGATCTGCAGCAGCCCGGCCAGGATCGTTGCGGCCAACAGATATTGTAGCCCATGCTCGCGCACCAGCGAGCCCATCAGCACGGCAGTAGCAGCGGTCGCCGCTGATATCATCGCCGGCCTGCCGCCAAAAAACGAAATGACGATGGCTATCACCACCGAGGCATAGAGCCCCACTTTGGGGTCCACCCCCGCAATGATGGAAAAGGCGATGGCCTCGGGCACGAGCGCCAGCGCCACGACGAGCCCGGACAGCACGTCGCCGCGAATATTGCCGAACCACTCCTGGCGGTACTGATCGAAATCAAACATGTAAAAACCCAACAGGCGTCCCGCGCGGCAGCGCACGAATAGCGGGAGGCGATAAGTTGGTGACCGGGGGATAGGCGCCCGGAGAAGCCACCCGGGTCAAAGCCCCGAGTCCGACGAAGGCTCGATAAATGTCCTGATCTCCGCCGGAAATCAAGCCACGCGGCTCTCTCGACCAGTTCTCACGCTTCTGTGATAATAGACGTGTCACCTCAGCAACTGGATTGAGTCCATGTCCGAGCCGAACACCACGCCACAAGTTACCCTGCAGCAGCTTGTTACCCTGGCCACTGGAACGGGCTTTGGCCTCGCCGTTTCTGCCGCCGTGCTGGCCCTGCTTGGCCTGCTGCTGCCCTTTGTCAGCATCTCGACCAATATGGGCCTGGGCCTCGACCAATCCGGCAGTTTTAACGGCTTCGCCGCTGCCGGCTGGATCGCCTGGCTGGCACTGCTGATTTTCGTGCTCGCCGCGGCCTCGGGTCGCGTCACCCAACTGGCGCCCTATCGCAATATTCTGGCCTTGGCCGGCCTGCTCGCCAGCGTGGTCACCGTGCTCGTCGGCTGGTTCTTCTCCCCAGCCGCGGCTCAATTCGCCGAGGTCAACCGCGCCCTCGCCTCTGCCGGCTCACCGGGCAATCTCATCAATATCGGCCCGCATATCGGCATGGTCGTGCTGCTCGCCGCTGGCGCGCTGATTTACTGGTCGAGCCGCAAACCGGCCTGAAATACAGGGGTTCGGTTTCGGCCATGACGCCCATGCCCCAACTCAGCCTCGGCCTGCTGCTTACCGCGGCGGCCGGCTTTGCCGACGTCGTCGGCTTTATCGAACTCGGCGGGCACTTCACCTCATTCATGAGCGGCAACACCACCCAGTTGGGTGACGCTCTGGCGCAAGGCAGCTGGCCGGTGGCGCAGCTCACCGGCTCGCTGGTGGCGCTTTTCTTCCTCGGCAGCGTCTTTGGTTCCCTGCTCGCCTTGCTGGCCGGCCCGCGTTGGGGGGCGAGCGCCGTGACCGGGCTGGTGGTGATCTGCTTTGCCGCCACGCTGGGGCTGGCGGTTACCGGCTTTCCGCCCAGCCAGTTCATGCTGATCCTGGCCACCGGCGCCGGGGCGCAGAACGCTATCCTGCCCTCCATCGGCTCGGTCCGGCTGGGCACAACTTTTGTCACCGGCACCCTGTTTGCCGCGGGCCAGGACCTGGCCCGCGCCCTGTGCGGCCTCGCCCCGCCATGGCGCTGGGCGCAGCATGCGCTGGTCTGGGCCTCATTGCTGCTCGGAGGCCTACTCGGGGCGCAAGGCTATGGGTTAGTGGGGGTGAATGCGTTGATGGTGCCTGGGGTGGTGTATCTAGGGTTTCTGGTGGCGTTTTTGATCCGACGACCGGCGAAGGTAGTGCCATAGACAAAGGTGCCGCGTTCGGGGGGGAACGACATTGTGGAAGGTGCCCGACGTTCAGGACTGCGGGGGTTCGGTGAGGAAGGGCATAATATCCACGCCATCCCCAGGAAAGACCGTGAAATGAGGATGGTTCTCGAACAGGCGGGCGGCCGCTTCGATGGTGTCGGCCTCGACAACGATATAGCCGCAGAAGGGGTTGGTGGCACTGGCTATGCCGTCCTTGGTGACGCGTGTCGTCCGGCCCACCATGCCGCCGCGATCGGGGAAGGAGGCGGCATTTTTCTTCTCCCACTCCGCCCAAAGCGGCAAACCGACGGCATCAACCGCATCCTGCTCGGATTTGGGCATGCTGCGAAAGCGGGCCAAATCTTCGGGTTTCATGGTGTAAACGGCAAGGAAACGGGGCATCTTGCGCTCCTCATGCTGACAGAAGACGCCTCAGCCTAGCCGCTTGGGCGGCCGAAGTCACGGCACAGCGGATTCGTTGTGCATGCCGCCAACTGCCCCGGAAATCCCTCCGGCATGCGCGTCAACAATTCGCCGGCCAAGGCCGGTAGTTGTCGCGCAGGTGGGCCAGGTTTTCATGCAGCGGGTTCCGCTGCTCTATCCATAGCCGGAGAAGTCCGAGATGGGGTGGCTCGCGGACGGTCTGCTCCTGGCTCGCGGCTGGAGAAAGCAACCACGCTCAGCCTCCCGACATTTCGAGATAAGACAGGCACATAAGTGTCAATTGGTGACGAATTTCGGCCTGTTCGGACGCCGGCAGATCGCGTTCAAAGTCGTTTCGCACCGTCCCGAAGATCACCGACAGGAGCGTGACGTTGACCAGATCGATATTGGCATAGACCGCGTCGGGGGCGCTTTTCAGCATGGCGATGGTTGCTGCGTCCATGCGCCTGGCGAACGCGTCGATCAGGGCCTCGTTGTCGAGTTCCACCGCCGACCTGTAGAGCGCGCGCGTCACCTCGCTTCGTTCGGTCTTGGCTTGCCAATAGGTGGTGACCAGCACCTCGACCATCGTTTTCGTCGACGCCCCATATTGGGCCTGGCAGGCCGCCTCAACGCGTTCAGCCACCAGATCGAGATAACGCTCGTTGAGCGCATAGAGCAGCGCCTGCTTGTGCGGAAAATACTGGTACATCGTGCCCACCGATACGCCTGCGCGTTCGGCCACGCGTGTGGTCGTCAGTCGATGGATGCCTTCGCGCAGCAAAACCTGAATGGTCGCTTCGAAAATCGCCTCGAGCGTCGCTGCAGATCGTGCCTGGCGCGGCTTTTTGCGGGCGCTGAGATGTTGAGGCGGTGTCGCGTCCATATGCGAATCCCGAAAACGAATGATCCTTCATATATTGATCACATCATTTCGGCTGATATCTAAGGAAATTCAATGAAGGATATGAAGAAGGTCGCGCTTGTGACCGGCGCCAACAAAGGCATCGGTTTGGAAATTGCCCGGCAATTGGCCCAGGTCGGCATTGCGGTGATCATGGGTGCGCGAAACCTGCAGCGCGGCCAGGATGCCGCCAGCGATCTGGCAAAGACCGGGCTGGACGTCGAGGCAATCAAAATTGACCTCATAGACGAGGCGAGCATAGCTTTGGCGGCTGAAAAGATTGCCGCCAAATATGGCCCGCTCGACATTCTCATCAACAATGCCGGGATCGTCGATCCCGAAGATGGTCCGCCTTCCGTTAGCTCGACGGCCGCGACGCGCCGGCTTATGGAAACCAATTTCCTGGGCACCCTTGCCGTTACGCAAGCCATGCTGCCCTTGCTGCGCCGGTCGAACGCCGGTCGCATCGTCAACCTTTCAACGACGCTGGGTTCGCTGGCAATCAACGGCGATCCGAGCTCGCCTTATTACGAGGCCCGGCTGATCGGATACAATGCGTCCAAGGCCGCCCTCAACATGCTGACAGTCCAGCTGGCGGCGGAACTGAAGAACACGACCATTGTCGTGAACTCGGTTGCCCCAGGCTATGTCAAGACCGACCTGACAGGCGGCAACGGCTTCATGACACCTGCCGAAGGTGCACGCCTTCCGGTCGAGTATGCCTTGCTCGGCCCCGATGCCGTTTCTGGCAGCTTTGTCGAGCCGAAGGGCAACATCCCCTGGTAGGGCATGACTAGAATTGCGCTTGCCAGCAACGCCCGCTTCGCAGCGAGCTTGTCTAAATCCCCAGGACTGAATTGGGGTCGGTGGCGGTCCGGTGCCTTTAGGTGGATTGCGGAAAGGCCGCTTTCGGACGACAACAGGCAGAAGCTGACAGGCCGCACACCCTCTAGAGTACGTGCATCGTGAGTCAGCGCGGCCTGGTCAAATTCTGGGGGAATGGATGGTCGATGCAGTGGTCACCCAATCGATTGAGATCGCGGCGACTCTTGAGGCTGTGTGGAGCGTGCTTATTGACCGCGCCAAGGGGCGAATCTGGCGGAGTGCCGACTTCGATACAGATTGGCAGCCAGGATCGCCGATCGCCATCACGGCCCACATCGGATCCAAGCGCTATAAGGACAAAGGCACCGTGCTTGAGTGCACCCAACCATCGGTGCTCGCCTACGAATTCCTCCCACGAATATCTGGTCTGCCTGATGTTCCTGAAAGCTATTCGCGCGTCACACTTCGCCTAAAGCCAGCCGCATCAGGCGTAACGCTATCGGTTTCCCATACCGTGCCACCATCCCCCGTCCGAAGGGGCAGGACGTTCGAAATAGGACCCGAGTCCGGTGAAAGGCATGTGGCCTTTTACTGGCGTAGCACATTGCCGCTGATCAAAGATCTGGTGGAAGAACGCCCGAGCATCGCCCTGCGCATGGCGATGGAAGCGATCAAATAGAGCCGGCGACCTTTCGCGTCTTGTCCGGCAACGGCGGAGTCGAAAGCCGCCACTCGCTGGCGATGGTCGTGCCGTTGTTCAGCAAGAGCAGCGCCCCCCTGACGCTCAATAACAAAAAAGGCCCGGATCGCTCCGGGCCTTTTGCATTAGTTCTTGTCGGCCGTGGCCTTGGGCTTTTTCGGCTTGGGCAGGGCCTTGGGCTTCGCTGGGCGGGGTGGTACGGCCACCAGTTCCAGCTTGGCTTCTTGGCCTTCGCCCACCACGGCGACGGTTACCGTGCCGCCATTGATCAGTTCGCCGAACAGCACTTGGTCGGCCAGGGGCTTTTTGATGTGCTCCTGGATCACGCGGCCCAGCGGGCGCGCGCCCATGCGTTCGTCATAGCCACGTTCGGCCAGCCAATCGGCGGCTTCCGGCGTGAGGTTGATCGTGACGCCGCGTTCGGCCAGTTGGCCTTCAAGCTGCAGCACAAACTTCTCGACGACGCGGCGGACCACTTCGCGCGGCAGCGGTGCGAAGGAAATGATCGCATCGAGCCGGTTGCGGAATTCCGGGGTGAACAGGCGGTTGATCGCCTCTTCGTCGTCCCCCTGCTCGCGCTTGCGGCCAAAGCCGATCGGCGCCTTCTGCAGATCCATGGCGCCGACATTGGACGTCATGATCAGGATGACATTGCGGAAATCCACCGACTTGCCGTTGTGGTCAGTCAGCTTGCCATGGTCCATCACCTGCAACAGGATGTTGTAGAGATCGGGATGAGCCTTCTCGATTTCGTCGAGCAGCACCACGCAATGGGGGTGCTGATCCACACCATCGGTGAGGAGGCCCCCCTGGTCGAACCCGACATAGCCCGGAGGGGCGCCGATCAGGCGCGACACGGTGTGCCGCTCCATATATTCGGACATGTCGAAGCGCAGCAGTTCCACTCCGAGGGTATCGGCGAGTTGCTTGGCAACTTCGGTCTTGCCGACGCCGGTCGGGCCGGTGAACAGGTACGAGCCGATCGGCTTTTCCGGTTCGCGCAGGCCGGCACGGGCCAGCTTGATCGCCGACGACAACGCCGTGATGGCGATATCCTGACCGAACACCACGGTCTTCAGACTCTGCTCGAGGCTGGACAGCAGCTCGGCATCGGACTTGGAGACCGATTTTGGCGGGATGCGCGCGATGGTGGCGATGGTCGCCTCGATATCCTCGACATCGATGACCTTCTTGCGCTTGTCCTCGGTCACCAGCATCTGGCTGGCGCCCGTCTCGTCGAGCACGTCGATCGCCTTGTCCGGCAGCTTGCGGTCATTGATATAGCGCGCGCTCAGTTCCACCGCCGCTTTAAGAGCATCGTCGGTGTACTTGATCTTGTGGAACTCTTCGAAATAGGGCCGCAGACCTTTCACGATCTCGATGGCATCGGGCACGGACGGCTCGTTGACATCGATCTTCTGGAAGCGGCGGACCAAAGCCCGATCCTTCTCGAAGAACTGGCGATATTCCTTGTAGGTGGTCGAGCCGATGCAACGGATCGCGCCGCTCGCCAAAGCGGGCTTGAGCAGATTGGAAGCATCAAGTGCGCCGCCCGAGGTGGCGCCAGCACCGATCATGGTGTGGATTTCGTCGATGAACAGCACCGAATTGGGGAGCTTTTCCAGCTCCTTCATCACGGCCTTGAGGCGTTCCTCGAAGTCGCCGCGATAGCGGGTGCCGGCCAGCAGCGAGCCCATGTCGAGCGAGTAGATCACTGCTTCTTTGAGCACTTCGGGCACATCGCCCTCAACGATCTTGCGGGCCAGGCCTTCGGCAATCGCCGTCTTGCCTACGCCGGCATCGCCCACATAAAGCGGGTTGTTCTTGGACCGGCGGCACAGGATCTGGATGGTGCGGCGCAGTTCGGCATCGCGGCCGATCAGCGGATCGATCTTTCCGGCCCGCGCCTTCTCATTGAGGTTGACGCAGAAATCGGCCAGGGCCGAACTCTTCTTGGCCTCCGCTCCGCCTTCAGTATTGCCTTCGCCGTCCTCAGCACCACGCACCTTGCGCTCCTCGCTGGGACCCGATTTGGTAATCCCGTGGCTGATGAAATTGACCGCGTCCAGCCGGCTCATGTCCTGCTGTTCGAGGAAATAGGCGGCGTGGCTCTCACGCTCGGCAAAGATCGCCACCAGCACATTGGCGCCGGTAACTTCTTCGCGGCCGGAGCTCTGCACATGGATGACGGCGCGCTGGATCACGCGCTGGAAGGCTGCGGTGGGCCGTGCATCCTGGCCATTGGCCACGATCAGGCTATCGAGCTCTTCATTGATGAAATCTTCAAGATCGCTCTTGAGCGCGTCGATATCGACATCGCAACCGGTCAGCACGGCGATCGTCTCACGGTCGTCGGTCAGGGCCAGCAAGAGGTGCTCGAGCGTTGCGAACTCGTGGTTGCGCTCGCGCGCCAGGTTCATCGCCTGATGCAGAGCCTTTTCAAGTCCGCGGGAAAATGAGGGCATATGATGTTCCTATTGCTTTTCCATCACGCATTGCAGCGGATGCTGATTTTTGCGTGCAGTGTCCATGACGCGGGTCACCTTGGTTTCGGCGACCTCGTATGGATAGACGCCGCATTCACCCACCCCCTTTTGGTGAACATGCAGCATGATGCGCATCGCCTCCTCACGCGTCTTGTTGAACACATCCTGCAGGACCAGCACGACGAACTCCATCGGAGTGTAGTCGTCATTCAGCAAAAGCACGCGATAAAGATTTGGGCGCTTGGTTTTTGGCCGGGTCTTGGTGATCGTCCCGGTTTCGGTGCCGTTCTTTCCCCCGCCATCCTTGCCGCCATCATCCTCCTTGGGCCCGGCCCAAGCGGGCATCGGCTCCAGACGCAAGGCGGCTGGGGCCTCATCGGTCATGGCGAAGAGGTCAATATCGGTCATAGGAAGACATCTGTCGTAAGAGAAACGAAGCAGCATGGTGGACCCATTATGTAGGCAAAATCAGGCCCGTGTTAAGGGGCAATGCATCGCGTTTTTGTGACAGCGGAAAAAGGCCGGTTAACCGGCGCTTTCCGGGTAATCCGGCTGCGCTTCCGGGCGGGCGGCGATGAAGGCGGGCAGGCTCTCGCACCGCCCCGCTATCGCCAAAACGAGGGGGAACCGCTGCAGCGCTACGGCCAAAAAGCCACCTTCTGCCTTTTGGTGATCACTTCGCGTCAAGAAATGCCAACAAATCGGCAAGAGACGTGGTTGGTTCGCCATCCCAGGCCGCGCTGAAGCCCCGCAAGGTCAACTCAATGACCTTGTCGCGACCGTCAACATTCACGCCCAGGCGATATGACGCCCCACCCTTCAACTGGGCAAGATAATCCTCGTTCAGAACGACTTGCGTCGTGCACCAGCTTCCGTCGCACTTCATAAAAGGCACCCTGATCTCAAGGCCGCGGTCAATCGTCCAGGTCACCCGTAAGGCAGAAGGACATTTGGCCAAACCCGCGCGACCGCCAGCAATCGCGACTGCCCCTGGGACGGATCATTGCGGACCCAGTAGGAGACGCCCTGCCGAGAACGAATTCCAACAATGCAAGCGTTACCGTCGCAGGCCTTGTACCACCGGCCATTCTGGAGGCTCGCCGCAGATGCAATCGGCACCCCAGCCACGAAAAGCACGATAGCAACGACAAACAGACGAACTATACGTTTCATAGCAGCCCCTTTTGCGCCGAGCAGGCGGCGGGAACGGTACCGGTGCATTCGGCTGATCACGAAGAATCGTACAAAATAGAATCCCCCTCCACCACTGCCCGTGACCGGCTCTCCACACTCATGACAAATTCGGTGGCATTTTACGGAATGGTAACGGCGAGCCAGTAATCTCCAAAAAAGGAGAGGATAGACCGGAGTGTTTGGGGCACGCCGGGACCATCCGCCAGTGTGTGTTGCGTACGGGCGCAGAAGCGTCCGAGGAATAAGAGTTGGAGTACCGGGTGGCTTCTCAGGCGAAATCCCCATGGCGTACGGTTGTTGTCCGCGCCTTTGCCGCAGTCCTCGTCCTGTTTGCAGTTACGGCTCATACCGTAGCGCCCGCACAGGCTATCGAAAATCTCCGCAAATATGCCGGTATCGTGGTCGACGCCAAATCCGGGCAGGTGATGTATGAAGAGGCCGCCGATAGCCGTCGCTATCCAGCCTCCGTCACCAAGGTCATGACGCTCTACATCCTGTTTCAGGAATTGAGCGCGGGCAATCTCAAGCTCTCCACCAAAATGACCGTGTCGCGCTTTGCCGCGGCGGCCGTGCCCACCAAGCTGGGCCTGCGCGCCGGCTCGACCATCACCGTGGAAGACGCCATCAAGGCGCTGGTGACCCTGTCGGCCAATGACATGGCCCGCGTCATCGCCGAGCATATCTCAGGCTCGGAAGCCAAATTCGCCGAACGCATGACCGCCACGGCCCGCGCCCTGGGCATGCGCAACACCACATATCGCAACGCCTCCGGCCTGCCCGATGGCGGCCAGATCACCACTGTGCGCGACCAGGCCATCCTGGGCATCGCCGTCTACCAGCACTTCCCCAATTATTACGAGTTCTTCCAGACCAAGAGCTTCAGCTACGGCAAGAATACCTATGGCAACCACAATCGCGTGCTGGGCTATATGGGCGCCGTGGACGGTATTAAGACCGGCTATATCAATGCCGCCGGCTCCAACCTGCTGACCGCCGCCCGCCGCGACAATCGCCACATCGTCGTGGTCGCTTTCGGGTTCAATTCCAGCGGCGCCCGCGATGAGAAGGTCCGCCAGCTGGTTGCCAATTATCTGCCCAAGAGCCGCCAGGGCAATTACCTACAAACCGCGATGATCCCCCAGCCGGGCCGCCAGGGCAGCGCGACCGTCCAGGTTGCTGTCGCCCAGCCGAGCCAGCCGGTGTTCGTACAGCCCATGCCCCTGCCCGGCTTCCGCCTGGCCCAGCTGGTGGCCGCCAATGGCGCCCAGGCCCAGCCGCGCGCTTCCGTGGCGCCCGAAGTGGTCGTGGCCAATGCCGCGCCCGTTCCCCAGCCCATGCCGGCCGATCTGGGCCTGCAGCCCGCTGTCCAGGCGGCCAATATCCTTGCGGCCCCCAGCCAGGCGCCCCAGCCGGAATATCCCAGCCAGGACGTTATCGGCGCTTGGCTGAGCGACACCTATAATCTGGGCGCCCCTCCGACGGCCCTCGGCCAGACCGCGCCCTCCGCTCCGCTCGAAATGCCGGCGCCCGCCGCCGCGCAGGAACAGCCTGTCGACCTGATGACCTCGGGCTCGGTGCAGGTTGCTGCCGGCGACGTGCCGCCTGGTGGCTGGGTGGTGCAGATCGGCGCCGGCCCGTCGGAAGACAGCGCCCGCGCCATGCTCTCGGATGCTGCCGGCAAGGTCGGCACGCTGGGCGATTTCCGCTCCTATGTGGAGCGCTTCGAAAAGAACGGCCAGACCTTCTTCCGCGCTCGCTTCGTTGGATTTGGCGATCGCGACGGGGCCACGGCCATGTGCAACCAGCTCAAGCAGCAGAACCTGTCCTGCCTGGCCATGCAGAGCTAGCGAGATAACGAGAATGACCGGCGGCACGCATCGCCGGTGACCAGGGAAGCAAATTGGTGCCTGTGTTTGGAGTAGCCCAATGAGCGAACGTACTGCCCTCGCCGAGCTTGCCAGTTTCATTGGCCGCTCAGCCCTGACCTCGGACGACATGGCCGCGCGCAACCGCGTGCTGGCCGGAATGACCGGCCGCATGCTGCCCCGCCGCCGCGGCGTCGGCGACCTGCTCGGCGTCGTGCTGGCCCTCTCCGCCCGCACCCGCCGCATGGTGCAGGAGCCGGTCCATATCGACATCGATGTGTTCGCCCCCGGCGGCAAGCGGGCTTTGCGTATGAGCTTTGGCAAGCGGTAACGGACGGCAATACCCGCCTTTGTTGCAGCGGTGTTTACCCCTGAACGTACTCGAGAATGCGGTGTCATTCCGGCGAAGGCCGGAATCCATGTCCGCATGTAGCCACAACCACGGCGCACCCTGATGCTTCACAGCATGGATTCCGGCCTCGCCGGAATGACATCGTGGGTGATGTGCGTCCTGAGTGATCTGCCTCCTTGAATTTTCACCCGACATTTCACTAGGCTCCACACCCAACCCAGTGGAGACCGCCAGGAAATGTCGCCTTCCTTCGATCCCAGCCTGCCCCGCAAGCTCGAAGCCGGCATAGAATCCGGTCTGCTTCGCCACCTGCATGCCGTGCTTATCGGGCACAACGGCGAATTGGCGCTCGAAACTTATTACACTGGCCAAGACGAAAACTGGGGCGATCCGCTTGGTGACATCACCTTCGAGGCCCAGACGCTGCATGACCTCCGCTCAGTCACCAAGAGCGTGGTTAGCCTGCTCTATGGCATAGCGGTCGACCGGGGCCTGGTGCCGCCGCCCGAAGCCCCGCTCTTCGCCCAATTCCCAGATTATTCCGACCTGCAGGCCGACACGACCAAAGCCGGCATCACCATTGAGCACGCCCTGACCATGAGTATGGGGCTACAATGGGACGAGAACCGCCCCTATACCGATCCGCTCAATAGCGAAATTGCCATGGAAAATGCGCCGGATCGCTATCGCTTTATCCTCGAACAGCCTGTCGTCGCCGAGCCGGGCACGCGCTGGATCTATTCCGGCGGCAGCGTGGCGCTGATCGGCGCACTGATCGCCCGCGGTACTGGGCAATCGCTGCCCGATTTTGCCCGCGAAACGCTGTTCGGCCCGCTCGGCATCAAGCAATTCCAATGGAATAGCGGCCCCGATGGCGTTGCATCCGCCGCCTCCGGCCTGCGGCTGCGACCGCGCGACCTGCTGCGGATCGGGAATATGGTGCTCAAGGGCGGCGAATATGAGGGACGCCGCATCGTCTCGCGGGGCTGGATCGAGGCATCGCTGAAGCCGGCCATCGAGACCGGCGACGGACTGCGTTATGGCCGGCTGTGGTTCCTTGGTGAGGCGCCTACGCCGGCTCTTTCCGGAGAGCGCAACTGGGCGGCCGGCTTCGGTAATGGCGGACAGCGGCTGTGGCTCATGCCGGACGCTGGCGTGGCCGTGGTCATCTATTCGGGCCATTACAATGAATGGGATGCCTGGGTGACGCCCAACCGGGTGTGGCGGGAGATTGTGCTGGCGAATTTGGTGGCCTAAGCCCTGCTCTCGTTACCCCTCGGCGGACACCTTGGCGCGGGCTTTGACCGGCAGATGCAATGCCGACACCAGCGCGCGATACTCCTCGCGCGCGCCCACATGCGACAGCGATGGCGCGCCGCCCAATAGCGCCTCGTCCAGCGGGTCGAACACTGTGAGGCCCATGGGAAACAGCGAGCGGAACACCACGCGCTCGGCAATGCCCTCGGCGACCCGACAGCCGAAGCGGGCGGCGATCCGCTCCAGCATGGTCTGCACCTGGCGCATGCTGCGCGAAGACAGCATCGAGATGCGGTTGCGCACCAGCACCCAATCCATGGTCTTGCCATCGATGGCCAGACGCTCCGAGCGGGCTCGCTGCACCAGCCGGGCATAATGGCTCATCTCACGCGGCGCGCCCGTCACCGGGTCCATCTGCGCCAATACATTGAGATCGATCAGGCTGTCATTGACCGGGGTGACCAGCGTGTCGGCCAGCGAATGCGCCAGCCGCGTCAGATTGGTGTCGAAGCCCGGTGTGTCGATCACCAGGAAATCGGTATCGTCCTCCACCTCGCCTATCGCCTGGCGGAACATCTCGAACTCGCGGCCGTGATTTTCCTTTACCGAATCCCCCTGCGCCAATGGCAGGTGGAAATGGGTCGGATGCGGCAGGCTCAAGCCGTGTGCCCTGGCCCAGTCGCGCCGATTGCGCACATAGTGGGTGAAGGTCTGCTGGCGGCTATCCACATCGATCGAAGCGACCCGATAGCCCTGGTAAAGCAGGTAGATGACCAGATGAAAGGCCGTAGTCGATTTGCCCGACCCGCCCTTTTCATTGCCGACGACGATGACATGCGGGCCCTGTCGCACGGCAAATCACTCCTACTACGTCTGGCAAGTGTCAGTGTTTCGCGCCACCCGGCAAGGGTGGTTCTGTTACAAATATTGCTGAACAGGCAGAGCCTATGCCGCCATCCGCTGCCGCACCGGCAATTGCAGCGCCCCCACCAGATTGCGGTATTCCTGCCGCGCACTGACATGGGACATCGAGGGCGCGCCACCCAGCGCAACCTCCTCCAGCGGATCGAACACCGTCATGCCGCTGGCAAACAGCGAGCGGAAGATCACCCGCTCGGCAATGCCATCGGCCACCCTGGCGCCAAAGCGCGTGCCGATCCGCTCCAGTGTCGCATGCACCTGATTGGCATTGCGCGAGCCCAGCATGGAAATGCGATTTCGCACCAGGACCCAATCGATGTTCTTGCCATCTGCGGCCAGCCGCTCCGAGCGCGCTCGCTGCACCAGCCGTGCATAATGGCTGGTTTCGACCGGCTCGCCCGTCTCGGGGTCGACCCGCGCCAGCACGTTCAGATCGATCAGGCTGTCATTGAGCGGGGTCACCAGCGTATCGGCCATGGTATGGGCCAGCCGCGTCAGATTGGTGTCAAAACCGGGCGTGTCGATCACCAGGTAATCGACCGCCCCATCCACCTCGGCAATCGCCTTGCGGAACACCGCCAGCTCGGCCTGCTGATTGTCCTTGATCGAATCGCCCCAGGCCGTTGGCAGATGGAAATGCTTGGGATTGGGCACATTAAGGCCCCGCTCCCGCGTCCAGGCGCGGCGGTTACGCACATAATGGGTAAAGGTCTGCTGCCGGCTGTCCACGTCGATGGTGGCGACGCGATAGCCATGGTGCATCAGGTAAATGGCGAGGTGAAACGCCGTGGTCGACTTCCCCGACCCGCCCTTCTCATTGCCCACCACAATGACATGTGCCCCCTGCCCCATCGCCGTCTCCAAATCAGGAACGATTAACTCTTGGTCAACACATCGAACCCGCATGGTTAAGGGTTGGTTAACGCGGCGGTTTCTGTGTGGGAGAAGGTGCCCTCGGAGCGAAATTTGTGCTTTGCCACAATGTCATTCCCGCGAAAGCGGGAACCTCTGTTTTACGCACTGGCATAAAGAAAACGGAGGTTTCCGCTTTCGCGGGAATGACACCGTGGGTTGGCATAAGCGACGCTAGATCAGCCCCAGCTTCGCCAGATCCGCTGCCAGGGCCAGCGCTTCGGCATTCTCGTTCGCGCCCAGGTCGGGCGGGGCGTCCTCGGGGCGGAGGTAGCGCCAGCCCTGGAAGGGACGTTTGGGATAGGGCACGGTGCGCACCATGTCGCGGCTCATGATGATGTCGCAGTAATCCTTGCCCTCGGCATCGGTATAGGGCGCCAGGCGCAGGATGGGCTGGCGGCAGACGATGGCGCCGGCGATGACCCAATAGATCGAGGACACGCCTTCCATCTCCTCGGCACGCTTGGGGCGCATGCGGGTGCGGTGCACATGCACGTCCTCGCCGTAATCGGCGCCCCACCAATGGGCGCGCTCGTCACGGTAGCTTTCGAGTTCCGCCAGGCTTGCCACCCCGACGCTGAGTTTGACCATATGGATCATGCCAAAGTCCCCGGCTTGACGCGTCCCTGCATCACGTCGATTTCGTCGTCGTCGACGACCCACGGTTCGCGCAGGGCTAAAGCCAGCCATTGCTGGAAGGCCGGCAGGCTGTAGATGGCTTCGACATAGGCGTTCAGAAGATCGGAAACCGGCAAGGCATAGGTGCGAATGCGTGTGGCCACCGGAGCGAACATGGCGTCGGCCGCGGTGAATTCGCCGAACAGGAACGGGCCGCCCGACTGAGTCAGCAGGCCGCCCAGCAGGGTTTCCAGCCGATGCAGGTCCTTGCCGACGGTGTCGATATTGACCTTGCCGGGGTGGGCGGCGCGCAAATTCATCGGCGCATGACTGCGCAGCGATTGGAACGCCGAATGCATTTCCGCACTCGCGGCGCGCGCCATTGCCCGCTGCCGCAGATCGGCCGGCCAGATGGCTTTGTCGGGATAAAGATCGACCAGATATTCGATGATCGCAATCGTCTCGGGGATCACCAGATCGCCATCGATCAGCACAGGCACCTTGCCGGTGGGCGAGCGCGCCGCCAGCGTCTCGCGCCAGCCTTCGCCGGCGAGTTGCAACACTTCGTCTTCGAATGGAATGTCGAAATGAGCGAGGACCAGCCAGGGCCGCAGCGACCAGGTGGAATAATTGCGATTGCCGATCAGCAGCTTCATCATTGTTTCCTAAGCAAGAAGGGCGCCCCAGTGGCTTGGGCGCCCTCCTAAATCGTGTGAGTGAAGAACTCTAGCGCCTAGACGCCAGCAATTACGGAGAAAACCAGTCCCATCGAGAGCAGGCAGACCATGGTCCAGGTCGCTGCTCGCCACATATTGGCCTTCGGTTGACTTCGCATAGATCGCTCCTTGTCAGCCGTTCACTTCCGGTTGGCGACGCCACTGACGCGCAGGGGTCACACCCGGTCATGAATCGTTAACTGCGTCATAAATGCTTTGCAAGCGGCGAAGTTGCCACAGTCCACAGGCTTGATTCCGGGCGCGGTTAAGACGTTCCAACCCGAATTCCCGGCATTTTAGCGATGTTGAGCGGCGCCGGAGGCCATCGCCCGGCGGGCAAAAAATGACGGGCCGGTACGATTTTCCCAGGCCGCAATCACCCGCTCGACATTGCCTTGGGCATCCGAGTCGGTCTGCACCTCAAAGTCATATTCCATGCCTTGGTGGATGGTATGGAAATCCTGCTCGGCGCTGCCCAGGGGCCGGTCGCCTCGGGCCTTTTCCCGCTCGATCAGCAAAGGCAGTGGGCAATGCACCCCGACGAGAAACACGTCGAAGGGGGCGAATAGAGCCACCAGCTCGTCCAACCAGCCCGGCGTATCCAGAATGTGCTCGAGCACCAGATTATTGCCTGCCGCCGCATAGGCTGCAAGCGAGCGGTGAAACCCGTCGAAAAACGGTGCCCGTGCCGCCTTCCAGTCGAATTCACCGCTTTTGAAACGGCCCGAGGGCAGCACGCCCGCATCCCGCAGGTGATCGATGGAAATGTGCCAGAACGGTAGCCCGATCTGCGCCTGGATGCCCCGCGCAATGGTGGATTTGCCGCTGCTCGAGGCCCCATGCACAAAGATGATCTTGCCCGGCTCGATCATCTAGAACAGCCCGAACCACAGCCCCGCAATACCGAGGAATGCGAAGAACCCGACCGTGTCGGTAATGGTGGTCACGAATACCGCCGAGGCGATGGCCGGGTCGGCCTTGAGCTTGTCCAGCGCCAGCGGGATCAAAATGCCAGCCGTGCCGGCCACGATCAGATTGATCACCATGGCCAGCCCGATCACGCCGCCCAGTTCGATATTGCCGAAGCGCAGCCAGGTGACCAGGCCGATCAGCACGGCAAAGATCACCCCATTGGCCAGGCCCACCACCATTTCGCGGGTGATCAGCCGGCGCAGGCGCCGCCCATCCAGCTCGCGCATGGCCAGTGCCCGCACGGTCACGGTCATGGTCTGGGTGCCGGCATTGCCGCCCATCGAGGCCACGATGGGCATCAGCACGGCCAGCGCCACCATCTGCTCGATCGTGCCATCGAACAGGCCGATGACGTAGGAGACGGCCACCGCGGTAAACAGGTTGACCACCAGCCACGGCACGCGGCTGCGCACCGTATCGATCGTGGTGTCGGAAATATCCTCGTCGCCCACGCCGGCCAGCAGCTTGATGTCTTCGTCGGCTTCTTCGTGGATGACGTCAACGATATCGTCGATGGTCAGCACGCCGACCAGCCGCTTGCTCTCGTCCACCACGCCCACTTCGACCAGATCGTAGCGCTCGAAATCGCGGGCTGCTTCTTCCTGGTCCTCATTGGCATCGACCAGGACGAAATTGGTGTTCATCAGAGTCTCGATGGAGACCACCCGCGCCGCACGCAGGAACTTGTCGAGCGGAATGGTGCCCAGCACCTGATAGGACGCGTCGACCACGTAGATCTGGTAGAATTCGTCGGGCAGATCGGGCTCGGTGCGCAGATAATCGATGGTCTGCCCCACCGTCCAGAATGGCGGAATGGCGATGAAATCGGTCTGCATCCGCCGGCCGGCGGATTCCTCGGGGAAATCGAGGCTGCGCTTGAGGCTCAGCCGCTCGAAGGTTGGCAGTTGCGAGAGAACCTCGTCGCGGTCGACTTGCTCGAGATCTTCGAGAATGGCGACGGCGTCGTCATTGTCCAATCCCGTCACGCCGCGCGCAATATCGGCGTTGGAAAGCTCGTCCATCAGCTCGACGCGGACACTCTCGTCCACCTCGGTCAGTGCCGAATAGTCGAACCGGTCGCCCAGCATGCGCACCAGCGCCAGCCGCTCCTCGGCATCGAGCGATTCGAGCACGTCGCCGACGTCGGCGGCATGCAGCGGCTCCATTACCGCGGCGACGTCATCCCCCCGCCCGGCATCCAAATAGGCGCGCAGACGTTCCAGCCACAGCGGACTGATGCGGTCCTCCGCATCGCGCAGCGCATCGGGATCAATCCCGACCTCTGGGCCGGGCACGGTTTCACTATCTGTGCTCACTGGAGGCCCTTTGTGTCGCTGGTGTCGGGGGCAGGCCCACCTGTAGCCAATCGGCTCACAATGCGCCAGACTGGGGGCGGCGTTTTTCGGTCAACAAGTACCGAAAAATCAGAGCATTGGGAGGAACGTCCGATGAGCGACGCCGGTGACCTCGATACCGTCTTCGAGCGCGTGCATGCCTTGGCCCAGGCTCGCCAGTTGCCGGGCATCACCCGCTCCACCAGCTATGGCACGCCGGCACTCAAGGTGCGCGGCAAGCTCATCGTCCGCCTCAAGGACGCCGATACCCTCGTGCTGCTGTGTCCGGCCGAGCAGAAGACCCTGTTGATGGAAATCTCGCCGCAAATCTATTTCGAGACGCCCCATTATATCGGCTATCCGGCCGTACTGATCCGGCTGCCCGCCATAGCCGACGAAGAACTTTCGTTGCGGCTGGAAGATGCCTGGCGCTTCAAGGCCCCCAAATCGCTGATTGCTCAGCGTCCGGCGCCAGGCGGGGCGTAAGTCGCCACGGCAAAAACACCTTGGGTCCCAACTTTTGCCCGATTATGCCGCTTAGCTCACTGATGTGTGAACGACCAAGATCAAACAACAAAGGTGATCCCATGTCCAAATTCCTCATCGCCCCGGCAGCCCTGATGATGGCGCTTGCCCTGGCGGCCTGTGGCGGCGACGCCCCTGCCGGTGGTGGTACGCCCCCGGCCGACACCAGCACGCCGGCAACCACGCCGCCGCCTGCTGAACCGGCGCCCGCGACGCCTTCCCCATAATGCAAAGGCCGCCTCAACAGGCGGCCTTTTTCCTTTCCGGTGCTTCCCGTCAGGACGGGCGCCGGGCCAATACCAGCACACCCGCCAGCGCGATCATCGCGCCGCCCGAAGCCTCGCGCAGCCGCCGCACCAGCGAGGGATTAGCCGCCGCCCCGGCGCGAATGCGGCTGGCGGCAAAGGCCACGACGATATCGGCCAGGGTGTTCAGCACCACCGAGACGGTGCCCAGGGCCACGAATTGCAGCGCCACATTGCCCGCCGCGGGATCGATGAACTGGGGAATGAAGGCGAGGAAAAACGCTGCCGTCTTGGGATTGAGTGCTTCGACCAGCACCCCCTCGCGAAACGCCCGCCCTGCCCCGACCGCCGAAGCCACGAGTTCGCCGCCCAAAGCCGCGCGGGCATCGCGCCGTGCCGCCTGGATGGTGCGAATGCCGATCCAGACCAGATAGGCCGCCCCGGCGAATTTCAGCAGCGTGAACAGCTCGGCACTGGCCAGCACGATGGCCGATACGCCCAGCGCCCCAGCCAGAACATGCACCATGCCGCCCAGTCCATTGCCGAAACTGGAAGCAATGCCCTCGGCACGACCACCGGCCAGCGTGCGGGCGGCAACATAGAAAATGCCCGGCCCCGGCGTGATTGCGAGCAGCAGGCAGGCGCCGAAATATAGGATAAGTTGGCTGGTATCAGGCATGATTGGGTCCCGTCGGTATCATGGTGGCGACATCGTGGTCGCTGTTCCGCTCGCTGCCGGCAAGACCGGCCGCCACACCGCTCCGGTCGGCCTCCGGGCGATTTTGGCTCATCTTGCGCTTGCCCTCGATACGGCTGATCGGCAAGCGCAGGCCGACAATGCCCTTCAACTGTGCGCGGATATATTCGGCGGGCGCATCGGTGACGGCCCAAGGCTTTTCTCGCGGCTGCTCATGCAGATGGGTGAGCCGGGAGACTGCATCGAACAGGCGCGCTTCATCCTCGAAAAACTCGATCGGGCCATGGGCGTGAACGGCCACATAATTCCAGGTCGGAACGACTTTGCCGTGTTCCTGCTTAGCGGCGTACCAGGACGGCGTAACATAGGCATCCGGCCCCGAAAAGATGACCAGCGCATCCCCGATAACCGGCGCTTTCCACTGCAGGTTGGCCTTGGCCAAATGCCCATAAAGCACGCCATGCTCGCCCTCATTCTCATCGAGAATAAGCGGTAGCGGCGTTGCCATCAGGCCCTCGGCCGTGGCGGTCACCAGCGTGGCAAGCCTGGTCTCGCGCATAATCTGGCGCAGGGCCTGGGGGTCGTCTTCGCGAAAGGCGGGTGGTGTGTACATGCGGCAGCAATATCATCCCGGTTCGGCGTTCTCACGCGAAAAACGCGCAGAGCCGACATGCCCGCTCCGCGACATCGAAATGGACCAGGAATCAAAAAGCCGCGTAATCTAGGGATTACACGGCTTTTTTGAATATTTGGTGCGGTCGAGAAGACTCGAACTTCCACGCCCTTTCGGGCACAGCGACCTCAACGCTGCGCGTCTACCAATTCCGCCACGACCGCACGCTTGGTAGGCTCCGTTCCCAAAGGCCCGAAGCGAGTGGGGATGTAGCAAAGGTCTTACCCAACCTCAAGCGGTTAAATCGAGATTCCGCGAAAGCTGTGGATTGGGAGGCGCTCTGCCACCCTAGGCCGGCTGGCCGCTGGGCACGGACTTGCTCAGCCTGATGGCCGCAACCGCGGCCAGCAGGCCCATGAACGAAGCCAGCAGCATTAACCCCAGCAGGAGCATGGGCGACGGCTGGCCGGACAATGCCAGCCCGGTCCCCGTGGTCAGCAACGCGCCACCCAGCACGGTTAGCGCGCCGGTTATGCCCGCAGCGCTTCCCGCCAGCCGCGGCTGCACCGACATGGCTCCGGCATTACTGTTCGGCATGGTCATGCCATTGCCCAGGCCGACAAAGATCGTGGATCCGAAATACAGGAGCGGCGACAGCTCGCCCATAGCGACCAAGATCAGGCCCGCGGCGAGTCCCAGGCAGGCAAAAATCCGGCCCATCAACATGATCGTCGCAGACGAATACCGGCCGGCGAGACGGCCTGCCAACCAAGCACCCGCGATGAAACCAGCCGTGATGCTGCCGACGAACATGCCGAGCTCGGCCGTGCCGATGCCGAAAACGGCGGTGGCAATCAGCGGGGCTCCGGCCAGGAATATATAGAAGGCACCGGTCGAGAAGGCTGTGCACAGCGCGTAGCTCCAGAACACTGGCTTGCTGAGCAGCGTGCTCAATCGTCTCTCGCCGGGTTTTGCAGAAGGCCGGATGGTTTCGCCCACGTCTGCCCATGCCAGGCACAGCAGCCCTGCCCCAGCCACCGCATAAAGTACGAAGATCATGCGCCAGCCAAAGGCTGCGTCCAGCACGCTGCCCAGCATCGGCCCCAACATGGGCGCAAGCGCCATGGCCATGCTGATGCGGCCCAGCAATCGCGCAGCATCGCTGCCTTCATTGGTGTCGCGAACGATCGCCAGCGACAGCACATAGCCCGACACCACCGCGGCCTGCAGCATGCGGAATGCCAGCAGCATCCACACATTCTGCGCCATGGCGCAGCCAAGCGAAGCGAGCGTGAACACGGCCAGCGCTACCAGCAAGACCGGCCGCCGGCCAATTCGATCGGCAAGCGGGCCAACGCTGAGCTGGACCGCAGCCGTGACGGCGAGGTAGCCGCCCAGGGCGAGGCTGACCAGGGCATAGTCTGCATCCAGATCGCGCGCGATATTGGTCAGCGAGGGCACGATCATGTTCAGCGTTACCACGGAGGTCGCCGTGATCAGGATCAGCGTGGTCAGAGCCGGCGGGGCGCTTGCCTGGCGCATCGGTTTTCATCCTCCAAAAACAAAAAAGCCCCCGAACGATTGTTCGGGGGCGCATGGCGAACGGATATGGCTTCCGCTACCGGACCATGCACCTTTCACCTACAACGACGATGTGGGACTGCAGCATTTGGTGTTTCCTTAGAGCGGTCACGCTAGCCCCGGACCAGGCCCGGGGCAAGTCCTAGCCCCGCTTGATCGCCTTTTGCGAGATCAGCACCCGCAGGTGGCCTTCTTCGACGCTGACCTCGCCATGGGCGATCAATGTGTTATTGGCGTAGATATTGAGCGGATCGTTTTCCATCGCGTCCAGTTCGATCACCGCGCCACGGCCCATGCGCAGCAAATGGTGGATCGGCATGGTCGTCGCGCCAAGCTCGACGGTGATGTCCACTTCAATATTGTCTAATGTGCTCATAGATAAGTCAGCAACCTCGTCCGCAGCACGATAGGCGCGCGGAATCTCTGTCTCATGATCGTCAGGCATTTATGGTTATGAAAGCGTTAACGACACCTCCCGAGGGCTGCGAGAGCACCAGCAAACTCATCCGCGCCGACCACAAGCCGGTGGAATGGCTGATTTCGTCCGAACCCGTGCCCTACCCGGCAGCGCTTGCGGCCATGCAGGCTCGCGCCATGGCCATTGCAGCAGGCGAGGCGGGCGAAGCCGTGTGGCTGCTGGAGCACCCTGCCCTTTATACGGCCGGCACCTCGGCAGTGCCGGGCGATCTGCTGTCGGACCGTTTGCCGGTCTATGATGCCGGGCGCGGCGGGCAATATACGTATCATGGTCCCGGCCAGCGCGTGGCTTACATCATGCTCGACCTGCGCGAGCGTGGCCGCGATATCCGGTGCCTGGTGCAGGGGCTCGAGGGCTGGGTCATCGACACGCTGGCCGCCCACAATATTGCCGGCGAGCGCCGTACGGGCCGCATTGGGGTGTGGGTCGACCGGCCGGACAAGGGCGCTGGAAAGGAAGACAAGATCGCCGCCATCGGCGTGCGCGTCTCCAAATGGGTGACCTTCCACGGCATTTCGCTCAATGTGGACCCTGATCTCAGCCACTATGACGGCATCGTCCCGTGCGGCATTACCGACCAGGGCGTGACCAGCTTTGAGGATCTGGGCCAGCTCGTCTCGATGCCCGAAGTCGATTCGGTGCTGCGCCGGTGTTTCGAACAGCGCTTTGGGCCGACAATGAGTTCGGCTGCAGAAGGCCTTGTTTCGGCTAGCTGACTTGCCCAAGTTGCGGTTAAGCTCGAATCGAGCCTCGGAAGGAGCCTGAAATGACCCTGGATGACCTGAAGCGCCTGTTTACGCGCCAAACCCTGTTCCGGCTCGACGCCATTCTGTCGCCAAAGCTGGTGCCGATTCTCTACGCTTTGGGATTGGCCGGCATTCTGCTCTGGGCGGTCAGCCATTTGTTCTGGAGCTTCGGGTTCGGCTTCGGCAATGGCCTGTGGGGCCTGCTCGAGATCGCCGTGTTCGGCCTGCTCGCGCTGGTCAGCCTGCGCATTGCCTGCGAAGCGCTGCTGGTGTGGTTCAAGACCAATGAGGCGAGTGGCGAGACGGTCAATCGCTCGCGCTATTCGGCCTCGCTGCTCGATGAAGTGCGCGACGCCATTCGTGACCTCGCCGAGGAAGGCGAAGACGCCGACTACGCCGAAGCCGACGAATATATCACCCCGGCCACTGACCCAGCCCCCTATGTGCCGCCCGCGCAGCCCTCGCCCGACGCGCCTCGCGCGCCAGCCACCAGTTCGGGCGAAGTGTTCAAGCCCCGCCGCACCGCCAAGCGCACCCCGCCGCCCAAGGACGCCAGCTAGAAGCGGAATCCACAGCACAAAAAACCCGCCGGGACCCATGTCCCGGCGGGTTTTTCATTACGGGCGCAAGCTTACTGCTTGTTGACGCTCCAGGCGCCCGGACCGGCAAAGACCAGATAGAGGAACACGAAGCAGAACAGGATTGCTGCATCGCCGCCATTGTTGACGGGGAAGAAGTTCATCGGCGCATGCACGATGAAATAGGCAAACGCCATGGTGCCCGAAGCGATGAAGGCGGCCGGACGGGTGAAGAAGCCGATGGCGATCAGCACGCCGGTCACGATTTCGATGATGGCGGCAAACCAGAAGATCGAGAAAGCGGGCGGGCTCATGTCGGTCGCGGGGAAACCCAGCAGCTTCTGCGTGCCATGGGCGATAAACAACAGGGCGGCAATAATGCGTAGCACGGCGAGGGCCTGCGGCGCGTAGGCGGAGAGACGATCGAACATTCAGTGATCCTTGTGAGCGTTGAGTGCTGCGCAGGGAACGAATCCCGGTGACGCTTAGGCAAATTCTCCACTAACTCAACCGCTTGCAAGCGCAAACCCGAACAATGCCGGACGCACTGTTCACCTTTTCGCGTGTTCAAGATGCCGTGTTCGCCACGCCTGGCAGGTCAGCCCCGCGTGTGGCGAGGGACAGTCACATTGCGTAACCGTCAAACTTTCTATATGACGCGCCCAACAAATCCACGCATTGGAAATCCTGCTCACATGAGCCAAGCGCCAAAAATTGGCCTCGTCAGCCTCGGCTGCCCCAAAGCCCTCGTCGATAGCGAGCGCATCATGTCCACCCTGCGCTCGCAGGGCTATTCGTTTTCGCGCGACTATGCCGGCGCCGATATCGTGCTGGTCAATACCTGCGGCTTCCTTGATTCCGCCAAGCAGGAATCGCTCGAAGCCATCGGGGAAGCCCTCAACGAAAACGGCCGCGTCATCGTCACCGGGTGCCTCGGCGTCGAAGAAGAGCTGATCCGCAAGACCCATCCGTCGGTGCTCGCCATTTCGGGCCCGCACCAATACGAAAACGTCGTCAATGCGGTGCACGAGCATCTGCCGCCGGTGCCGAACAAGTTCATCGACCTTGTTCCCGAGCAGGGCCTCAAGCTCACCCCGCGCCATTACGCGTATCTCAAGATTTCCGAAGGCTGCAACAATCGCTGCTCCTTCTGCATCATCCCCCAGATCCGTGGCGACCTGGCTTCCCGCCCCGCCGCCGGCATTCTGGGCGAGGCCGAAGGCCTGATCCGCGGCGGCGTCAAGGAACTGCTGGTCATCTCCCAGGATACCAGCGCCTATGGCGTTGATATCAAATACGCCGAGAGCAATTATCGCGGCCGCCCCGTCAAAGCCAAGTTCTACGACCTGGCCAAGGAACTCGGCCAGCTCGGCGCCTGGGTGCGCCTGCACTATGTCTATCCCTATCCGCATGTCGACGCGGTGATGGAACTGATGGCCGAAGGCCTGGTCCTGCCCTATCTCGACATCCCCTTCCAGCACGCCTCCCCCAAGGTCCTCAAGGCCATGCGGCGCCCGGCGCACCAGGAAAAGACGCTGAATCGCATTCTCGACTGGAAGCGCCAAGTCCCTGATCTGACTGTGCGTTCCAATTTCATCGTCGGCTTCCCTGGCGAGACCGAGGACGATTTCGAAATGATGCTCGACTTCATCGAGGAAGCCGAGATCGACCGTGCCGGCTGCTTCAAGTATGAGCCCGTCACCGGCGCCCCCGCCAACGAACTCGACGGCATCGTCCCTGACGACGTGGCGCAGGATCGCTGGGAACGGCTGATGGAAGTGGCGCAGAACGTCTCCGCCGGTCAGCTCGCCAAAAAGGTCGGCCGCACTATCGACGTGCTGGTCGACGACGTCGATCCCGACAATAACCGCGTCATCGCCCGCTCCAAGTGGGACGCCCCCGACATTGACGGCCAGGTCATCGTTTCCAAGGCCGACGGCATCAAGGTGGGTGATCTGGTTTCGGTGACAGTTACCGGTAGCGACGAATATGATTTGTTCGCTGAGCCAGCGAAAGTGTTGAACTAACAGCGCGTTAGGCTGGCTTTCGGATTCAAATGCAAAAGGCCGTTCTCGATCGAGAGCGGCCTTTTTCTATGTCCAGCAGCCACCGCTACCCACCACGCCCCAAAAAACTCGATGTCACCCCGGCGCAGGCCGGGGCCCATCTCGATATGCCGCCCCAGCCGCAAGGTGTATGTCCTCGACCACCACCTAGCGGCATGCCTACAATCTCAGGATGGGCCCCGGCCTGCGCCGGGGTGACACCGTAGGTGAGACAGCTTTCGGGGCCTCACCCCTCCACCAACTTCGCCAACTGCCCCATCACCATGCCCCAGCCGTCATAAAATCCCATCTCCGCATGCATGTCGCGGTCGGCGCGGTCCTTGTGCATCACGTAGGACATATATTCCGTGCCCTCGGGATGATCGGCCAGGGTGATGATTGCGGTCATGAAGGGCTGCGCCGCCGGCCGCCAGCCATCCACCAGCGCATTGGTGAACACGATCCGCTCGCCCTCGTCCACCGCCAGAAAACACCCATTGATGTGAGCGCCAAACGCGGTACCATCCTCGCTGATCTGCGTGGTGAAGGCGCCGCCGGGTCGCAGGTCCATTGCCACCACCTTGCACAGAGCCGGCTCGGGCACCCACCATTTCTCAAAGCGCGCCGGGTCGGTCCAGGCGCGCCACACGGCCGCGCGCGGCGCCTTGATCACCCGCGTAATCGTCAGGTCGAGTTCCGGATTCGTCTTGTTCATTTTGTCTTGTCCCGTTCCGCGATAACAAATTGCTCCAGCCGGTCGGTCCGGCCTTCCCACAGCGCCCGCTGATCGGCTAGCCACGCCTCCACCGCCGCAAACCGCTGCTTGTCGATGGCACATGTCCGCACCCGGCCGCTCTTGCGGGTCTGGATCAGCCCGCTCCCCTCCAGAAACCGGATGTGCTTCATGAAGGAGGGCAGCGCCATGTCGAAGGGCCGCGCCAAATCGCTAATGCTGGCCGGCCCCTGCCCCAACCGGCTGAGCACCGCCCGCCGCGTCGGATCGGCCAATGCCTGAAAAATCCCGTCGAGTTGCTGATACTGTTCCATAAGGCTAAGTATCATGGTGTGAACACTTAGCGCAAGGGCTAAGTGTTTATCGCAACCCTCACCTCACCCTCGGTGTCACCCCGGCGCAGGCCGGGGCCCATCTCGAGACACCAGCCCAGCCGCAAGGTCTGTGTGGGCCTTCACCCACCACCTGGCGGCATGCCAAAGAACTCAGGATGGGCCCCGGCCTGCGCCGGGGTGACACCGAGTGCGTTGCCGCATCAATGAAACACCCACGCTCACCGGAACTTTATCGCGCCACTGACCACCGCCGCGCAACGTCTTTGCCCCACAGCACGGCGCTATAAATTACTCATCCAAACCAAGACTTTAGCCTTTGACGCCGCAATCGCTGCCATTGCATCAAACTGCCAATGCATACGCGCCTTTGGAGCTTCAGCGTCACATGAACAAGTTTCTCGCCACCGCCGTGGCCGTCCTGGCCCTCGGCGCGACCCCGACCTTCGCCCAGCCCACCGACATTCTCAACGCGTCCTATGATATTGCGCGCGAGCTGTTCGAGGCCGAAAACGCCGCCTATGCGGCTACGGGCGCTACTGTCACCGTCAACCAGTCCCATGCCGGCTCATCCGCTCAGGCACGCGCCGTGCTCGAAGGTCTTGCCGCTGACGTCGTCACCTTCAATCAGGTGACCGATATCCAGAAGCTCGTCGATGGCGGCTTTGTGGCGGCCGATTGGGCGACTCAATTCCCCAATAACGCAGCGCCGTTCTATTCCTTCCCGGCTTTCCTGGTGCGCGCTGGCAACCCCAAGGGCATCAAGGATTGGGGCGATCTGGCTGCCGATGGCGTGCAGGTAATCTTCCCCAATCCCAAAACCTCCGGCAATGGCCGCTACACTTATCTCGCCGCCCGCGCCTGGGCGACTGAGGAATATAAGGGCGACGAAGCCCAGATCGAGGCTTTCCTCACCAAGCTGTTCAGCAATGTGCCCGTCTTCGAAACAGGCGGCCGCGCCGCCACCACCGCCTTCACCGAGCGTCAGCTGGGCGATGTGCTGGTGACGTTCGAGGCCGAAGTGCTCGGGGTGCGCAAGCAGCTAGGCGCCGACAAATATGATGCCGTGATCCCCTCGGTCAGCTTCCTGTCCGAATTCCCCGTCGCCATTGTCGACAAGGTGGTCGATGCCCGCGGCAGCCGCGATCTGGCCAAGGCGTATCTCGATTTCCTCTTCACGCCCGAAGGCCAGGAAGTCGCCGCCACTAATTTCCATCGTGTCCATGACGAGACCGTCGCCGCCGCTCACGCCGCTGACTTCCCCGCCATTCGCCTGGTCACCGTAGAAGACGCTTTTGGCGGCTGGGAAAAGGTTTCCGAGGAGCATTTCGCCGATGGTGGCCTGCTCGATAAGGTCTTCCTCAACCAGTAAGGCCAACAAGCATCAAGGTTTTGCGGCGTGCCCCCGGTCACGCCGCTTTTTGCGTAAGGAAGATCATGGCATCGCGACGCAGCAAGCATCTGCTGCCCGGCTTCGGGCTGACGCTGGGCGTCTCCATGCTCTATCTCACCATCATCATCGTGCTGCCGCTGCTGGCCATGCTGCTCAAGGTGGGCGGCATGGGGTGGCCCGAATTCTGGCGCATCGTCGCGTCCAACCGCTCGCTGGCCGCCTATCGCATCACGTTCAGTTCCGCGCTTGCCGCCACTGTTTTCAATGGCTTTTTCGGCCTGCTGCTGGCCTGGGTGCTGACCCGCTACAGCTTCCCCGGCAAGCGCCTGCTCGATGCGCTGGTCGACCTGCCCTTCGCCCTGCCCACCGCGGTTGCTGGGCTGGTCCTCGTGACGCTGTTCGCGCAAACCGGCTGGTATGGCCAATTCCTGGAACCCAATGGGTTCAAGGTCAATTACACCCAGCTCGGCATCATCGTGGCCATGAGCTTCACCTCCATTCCCTTCGTTGTCCGCACTGTCCAACCGGTGCTCGAAGACGTGGAAGCCGGCTATGAGGAAGCCGCCAAAACCCTGGGCGCCACCGGCTGGCAGGTCTTTGCCCGCGTCATCTGGCCCACCATCCTGCCCGCCTTCATGACCGGTTGCGTGCTCTCCTTCGCCCGCTCGCTGGGCGAATTCGGCGCCGTGGTTTTCATCGCCGGCAATCTGCCCGGCTTCACCGAAATCGTCTCGCTGCTGATCTTCATCCGCCTCGACGAATTCAATTATGAAGGCGCCGCCGCCTTGGCCTTCGTCCTACTCCTCGCCGCCTTCCTCACGCTGCTCGCCACCAATGCGCTGCAATCCTGGCAGGTGCGCTACGCGGATCGGAGCACGTGACCATGACAACGCGCGTCCACACCCGCTCCCCTGCCGAAATTATCCTGATCAGCCTTGCCGTCGTGCTCTCGGCGCTGATCTTGGTGGTGCCGGTTGCACTGATCTTCGCCTATGCCCTGCGCGAGGGCATCGGGGTCTATTTTGCCAACATCATCGAGCGCACCACGCTGCACGCCATCGGCCTCACCGTGCTGACGGCGGTCATCGTCGTGCCGATCAATATCGTCATCGGCATCTGCGTGGCCTGGCTGGTCACCCGCTTCCGCTTTCGCGGGCGGCAATTGATCATCACCATTGTCGAGCTGCCCGCTTCGGTCAGCCCCATCGTGGCCGGCGTGGTCTATCTGTTCCTCTATGGCGGCCAAGGCTTGCTTGGTCCGGTGCTGCAGGGCATGGGCATCCAGCTCATGTTCACCGTCGCGGCGATAGTGCTGGTCAGCCTGTTCGTTACCGCGCCTTTTGTGGCCCGCGAGCTCATCCCACTCATGCAGCAGCAAGGCACCGAGGACGAGGAAGCCGCTCTCTCGCTGGGCGCCAATGGCTGGCAGATGTTCCGCTTCGTCACCCTGCCCAATATCCGCTGGGCGATTCTCTATGGCGCAGTGCTGACCAATGCCCGGGTGATGGGCGAATTCGGCGCCGTCTCGGTCGTCTCCGGCTCCATTCGCGGCCAGACCAATACCCTGCCCTTGCAGATCAGCCAGTTGTTCAACGATTTCAACGTCACCGGCGCCTTCGCGGCGTCATCCACGCTGGCGCTGATTGCCGTGGTGACTCTGATTTTGAAGTCGACGCTGGAATCTCGCGGCTGGCAATGATGGCGCTGGGCCGATAGGCTTCCGATATGCCCGCTTCCGGATTCAGATCGCCCCGCATTGCCCATGTCGTCACGGGCGTTGATGTCGTGTCACGCGCCAGAACTGCGTTGGCAGACGGGGCCGAAATCATCGAAGTGGCGAGCGAGGACACGGCCAGCGTTCAGCGCGAGCTGGACTGCATTGTTCCGGCAATCGAGGCGTTAGTCGATGCGGGATTCGCAGCGCCAATCGCCATAGCCAGCCGCCGGGCCTTGGTGGTCGACCAGGCTATCGAGGCAGGCGCGACCCTTGTGTGCCCGCTGGAGGGTGAGGAAGGGGCTGAGATAGCCGAAATCATCGCGCTGCATGGGGCGTCGAGACTCGCCGCTATCTAAGCCCGCAATGCATCCAGCACGGCTACGGCTGTGTCGAATTCGACCCGCCGCTGCGCCCGCCGCGCTGCCGCTTCCTCATCCTGACCCCATAGGCCGATCTGATAATCCTCATCGACATGCGCCGCCTGCCACACCTCGTCGGCGGTGAACAGGCGGTGCCACAGCCCGATGGCCAGCAGCCCCGACCCGGTGAGGCCGGTTATGTTGACCAGCGCGGTGAGGACGAAGAGATTTTCGCCATCCAGCGTCTCGGCCAACCGATCCAAACTCGCCTGCGGCTGGGCCTGATGGATGATGCCGATCGTGGGTTGGAACCGCACGCCGAAGTGCCGCGCCAGCTTGACCAGCGCCTTGTCCCACACCAGTTCCTGCTCGCTGACCAATTCCTGCGGCGCATCGGCGCGATAGAGCATCAGATCGCTCGCGGCGAATTTGATTACCTCTTTGCGGAACGCCGGAATGGTCTCATCCCCGCTTTCCACGGCCGAATTGATCAATCTGACCATGGGCATGCTCGCCGGATCGATGAATTCGCCCTGCGCGGCCCATTCTTCGGCCATGATCGTGGCAATGGCCGCTGCGGGCACCACGACCGGGATTTTCCGGCCCGGCGTATGCACCTGCCGGCCATCCAGCGTCACGACAAAGCCGCCATCGACCGGGGCTACGCCAACATCCTTGTAGAACCGCTTGGGCAGCTCAACCCGATTGGCATGCTGCGCCCGGCCATAGCCGTCATTGATATGCTTCTGGGCATCTTCCAGCTGGTCGCGCATGGCCTACTCCAATACCTTGCGGATCGCCGCATCAAGCTCGTCGAAGCGGTCGATCATGATATCGGCGCCGGCCGCAATCAGCTCGGCCGGCTCATGATAGCCCCAGGTCACCCCAATGGCCCAGGCACCGGCCGCCTTGCCCATTTCGATGTCGAATGTCGTATCCCCGATCATCACCGTCTCGGCCGGCAGCGCCCCGGTTTCGGCCATCGCGCGCAGCAGCATCCCGGGATGCGGCTTGGACGGATTATGGTCCGGCGTCTGCAAGGTGACGAAGTAATCGGCAATGTTGTGGTTACCGGTAATGCGGTGGACGCCGCTGAGGCCCTTGCCCGTCGCAATGCCCAATCGCATGCCATCCCATGTCCGCAGGCGCTGTAGTGCCTCCAGAGCTCCGGGAAACAGCCCTTCGCGGTCATTATGGGTCAGCACGGAGGCGCGGTAATGGGTGCGATAGTCCTTGACCAGCTTGTCGATCAGCACCGGGTCATCGGTGCGGGCCAGGCGCGCCAGCGCTACCGGTAGCGACAGCCCGATCACGCGACGCGACGCGGCGGGACTTGGTGCATCGAGCCCTGCCCCCTCAAAGGTCGTTGCCATATGCTCGGTGATCAGGGCCTGCGTATCGATCAGCGTGCCGTCCATGTCGAACATGACAAGGGTCATGCGCCGTCCTCCGGGTCCTTGCTGACATCGAAGCGGTCAGGATCAAAGCCCAGGGCGTCAAAGCTCTCACGCATATGCGGCGGCAGCGGTGCGGAAATATCGAGCCGCTTGCCATTGCGCAGCGGCAGGGCAATGCGGCGGGCATGCAGCTGCAAACCCTCACCCAGGCCAGGCGCGCCCTGCCAGTTCTCGATATTGAAATAGCGCGGATCGCCGATGATCGGGGTGCCAAGCTGGGCCATATGCACACGCAACTGGTGGGTGCGGCCGGTCACCGGCTTCAGCGTGACCCAGGCGAAACGGCGGCTGGCCGTGTCGGTGGTCGAATAATAGCTCATCGAATGCTGCGCGCCCGGCGTGCCATTCTTGACCACCACCATCTGCTCGCCATCGGTCGTGGCCTGCTTGGCGAGGAAACACGAGATTTCGCCCTGGCGCGGATTGGGATTGCCGGCCACAACAGCCCAGTAGATCTTGCGGGCCGCACGCGAGCGGAACACCTCGCCAAAATGGCTGGCGGCCGACTGGGTCTTGGCAACCACGAGGCACCCGGAGGTGTCGCGGTCGAGACGATGGACCAGTCGCGGCGCCTCGCCAAGCTTGTTGGGCAGGCTTTTCAGCATGCCATCGAGATGGCGGAACGTGCCGCTGCCGCCCTGCACGGCCAGGCCATGGGGCTTGTTGAAGACGTAAATATCCTCGTCTTCATAAAGGATGATATCGCGCAGGAATTGCGCATCGCCCGAATTGACGCGCACCGGCTTGACCGTCTCGGCATCGTCGATCGGGGGAATGCGCACGGTCTGCCCGGCAGTCAGGCGCGTGCTGGTCTGCACGCGGCCCTTGTCGACGCGCACTTCGCCATTGCGAATGAGCTTTTGTAGCCGCCCGAAACCGAGTTGCGGAAAATTCTGTGCGAACCAGCGATCGAGACGCATCCCGTCTTCGTCGCTGCTTACCTGCCGCTGTTGTACCGCACTCATGCCGGGCTGCCTCTGGTCACCAAAAGCCCGAGATAAAGGCCAATGAGACAAACCACAACCGACAACAGCACATAGAAGCCAGCTTGTACCATTTCGCCGCGCTCAATCAGCACGATTGTATCGAGCGAAAAGGACGAAAACGTCGTAAAGCCGCCCAGCATACCCACGGCGACGAACAGCCGCGCCTCCGGCGCCCAAGGCGGCAAGGTGCGAGCCAGAATGCCGATGAGCAGGCCCATGGCGATGGAGCCGACAATATTGATCAGCATCGTGCCGAGCGGAAAGCCATGCGGCCACACGCGCCCGACACCGATGGACGCACCATAGCGCGCCATGGCGCCAATCGCGCCGCCCAGGCCGACAAGGAGGAAATTCTGCATGTGCCTGCCCTATTCCTCGCGCTTCTTCTCGGCCCGCAAGCGCTCGAAATAATCCATGCGCTTGCGCAGATCGCGTTCAAAACCGCGCTCGACCGGCTGATAAAATTGCTGCCGGCCGATCTTTTCCGGGAAATATTCCTGGCCCGAAAAAGCCTCGGGCGTGTCGTGGTCATAGATATAGCCGTCGCCATAGCCGGAGGTCTTCATCAGCTTGGTCGGCGCATTGAGGATGACCATGGGCGGGGTCGGCGAGCCGGTGGATTTGGCGATTGATGTGGCGCCCTTGAAGGCGGTGTAGACGGCATTGGATTTGGGCGCGAGCGCTAGGTAGACCACCACCTGCGCCAGGGCCAGTTCGCCCTCGGGCGAACCCAGCATCTGATAGGCATCGCGCCCGGCAACGGCCTGCGGCAGCGCCTGCGGATCGGCCAGGCCAATATCCTCAACAGCCATGCGGATCAGCCGGCGAGCCAGAAACAGCGGATCTTCGCCGGCGTCGAGCATGCGGGCGAAATAATAGAGCGCCGCATCAGGATCGGAGCCGCGCACGGTCTTATGCAGCGCCGAAATCAGATTGTAGTGCCCATCCTGCGCCTTGTCATAGATCGGCGCACGGCGCTGGACCACGGTCAGCATGGTGGCAGCGTCGAGCACCTCGCCTTCCTTGGCCGACGCCAGCACTTCCTCGACGAGGCCCAGCAGGGCGCGGCCGTCGCCATCGGCAAGGGTCAGCAGTGTATGGCGGGCTTCAGGGTCAAGAGGCAGCGCGGCGCCAGTCAATTCCTCGGCGCGCGTCACCAGCTTTTCCAGATCGTCCAGCGACAGCGACTCGAACCGCAATACCTGGCTGCGCGACAACAAAGCCGCGTTCAGCTCGAAGGACGGATTTTCGGTGGTCGCGCCCACCAGCACCACCGTGCCGTCTTCCATCACGGGCAGGAAACCATCCTGCTGTGCCCGGTTGAAGCGGTGGATTTCGTCGACAAACAGCAGCGTCCGATGGCCGGACAGCCGCTCGAAGCGGGCTTTCTCGAACACCTTCTTGAGGTCGGCAACGCCCGAGAACACCGCCGAAATCTGCTCGAACGTATAGCCGATCTGGTCGGCCAAGAGCCGCGCCACCGTGGTCTTGCCAGTGCCCGGCGGCCCCCACAGGATCAGCGAACCCAGCCGGCCGGAGGCAATCATGCGGCGCAGCGTGCCTTCCGGCCCAAGCAGATGGCTCTGGCCGATCACCTCATCGAGCGAGCGCGGCCGCAATTGATCGGCGAGCGGGCGCGCGCGGTCGGTTTCACTGGGGTCTGCGGCGAAAAGGTCAGCCATGCCTAAACAATCTCTGTGGAGGGCTCTGCGTAAGATAGGGCGGCGGCGCGAGCAAGACAAACCGGCGAATTGCCAAGCTGGCGTTTGTCAGCATTAATGCGCGACCACAATTTCGAGGACGTTTCATGCATCGCTTCGTCACCGCATTCCTGCTCCTCGCCGCCATGGCGCTGCCGGCGAGCGCCCAGACCGACGCCATTGGCGCGCCGGGGCCGATTGTCTTCGAGGATGTCGAATTTGCCCTCGCCTGGACGAGCCACCCAGAAGAAACCTACTTCAAGCAGGAATATGTACCGGCCGGCCAGACTGTCGAGCAATTCGAAGACATGTTCACGATCGACGTGCTGACCAATGGCACCACGCCCGAAGCAGCGGCGGCCGTTATGATAAAGGGCCTTAGTGAGCGTAAGGGCAGCGATCCGGTGGTCAATTACGACGTGCTCCGCAACGAACAGACCGGCGAAATCATCCTCGATTTCCTGCTCAGCGACTCCAGCAGCGGCACCATGATCGTCGAATGGAATGCCTATCGCTACGCCCCGCTCGAGGATGGGCTGGTGCTCTATGCCATCAGCCGGCGCGGTTATGGCGAGGACGGCGCCAAGGCTCTGCTCACCGGCCTCAAGGACCGGCGCCAAAGCGCGATCAACGCCCTGGCGCAGATGGATGTGCCTGAAATCAGCCTCGATTAGCCGCTGACAATCGAGCGCGTCACGCGGCCGTCGCGCTGCAGGATAATCTGCCAGGTGCGGGCGCGCTGGCTCGCCGTCTGCGAGAATGCGGCGGCAGTATCCATCGGCACGTCATTGAGCGAGAGGATCACATCGTCCGCCTTGAGCCCCATCTGCTCGGCGGGCGAACCGGGCTCAATTGCCGTCACGATCACGCCCTTGGCGTCATAGGGCAGCCCCTTCATTTCGGCGAGCGCGGCATCGATCTGGCGCACGCTGGTGCCCGTGAAGCGCGACGATCCGGTGATGGTGGCGACCATGTCGCCTGCGGCCACCGGCGCGGCTTCGATGGTGAAATTGACAGTGTCGCTCTGCCCGGCACGGACGCGCTCGAGCGCGGTCATCTGCCCGATGGGCTTGGTGGCGAGGCGGAAGTTGAAGGCGCTGGGGTCATCGACCGCCATGCCATCGACGCTCAGGATCACATCACCCGAGGCAAAGCCGGCGCGTTCTGCCGGGCCGCCGGGGGCGACTTCGGTGATCAGCGCACCATGCGGCGCCGGCATGCCAAGGCTCTGGGCAATATCGGAATTGACCGCCTGCATCTTGGCGCCGAACCAGGGCCGCACGATCTGGCCGCCGCTGACGCCGGCCTGCGCCACCATCTTGGCCATGTTGGCCGGAATGGCAAAGCCGATGCCGACCGAGCCACCGGTCTGCGAATAAATGGCGGTATTGATGCCGACCAGATGCCCATCGAGATCGACCAGGGCACCGCCCGAATTGCCGGGATTGATCGCCGCATCGGTCTGGATGAAGAACTCATAATCCGAGCTTTCCACCCCGGTGCGGGCCAGGGCGGAGACGATACCGCTGGTCACCGTCTGGCCGACGCCGAACGGATTGCCGATGGCCAGCACCAGATCGCCCACTTCGAGGGAGTCGGAATCGGCAAAGACGATGGCGGGGAAGACCGCATCGCCGGGCTGGCGCACGCGCAGTACGGCAAGGTCCGTCTGCGCATCCTCGATGACGATATCGACGGCGAATTCGCGCCCGTCCGAAAGGGCGATGCGCACATCGGTCGCGCCTTCGATGACGTGGCGATTGGTGAGGATGACGCCGCCCGCATCAACGATCACCCCCGAGCCCAGCGATTGGGACTCGCGTGGCCGGCTCTGGAACTGGTTGCGTCCGAAGAACCGGGAGAAGAACGGGTCATTGGCAAAAGGCGACACCGTCTGCTGCTCGATGCGGGTGGCATAGACATTGACCACTGAGGGCGAGGCGGCCTTGACCACCGGGGAGAAGCTCAGCTTGATCTCGGCATCGCTGCGCGGCACTTCCACGCTTGGAGCTACGGCAGCGGGCGGCACGGGCGCTGGCGCCGTTGCCTGGGCCAGGCTGGGCGCATTCCAGGGCGAGAAGGCCAGTGTGCCTCCAACCGCTAGAACCGCCACGGCACAACCAGCCATAATCCACGAGCGCATCGACATCGAACCAACCTCCGGTCACCGCTTCTGCCCTGATGTGGCATCCGCGCGGGGCAAGGCAAACGCCCGGATTCTGTCACGAAAAAGGCGTCACGCCCCCGTCGCAATTGGAGGCCAAATAAACGTTTGCGTGAGGGGGCACACGGCCCTATATGCAGCGCTCGTTTTCCGCATTTCTCCAGCCCCGAAAGGCAAGTCGTCCATGACCACTGAGCCGAAGCAGGTTTACCCGAATACCTCCGCGCTGATCGCGGCGGAAGCCCCGGATTTCCCGGCTTTCCTGTTTTCCGAGCGCGAGCTGCACAAGGCCACAAAGGTGTTCAAGAAGGGCTTTGACGGGCTGCTGACCTATGCGGTCAAGTGCAATCCCTCCCCGCACATCATCGCCCAGCTCCATCGCGAAGGTTTGAAGGCGTTCGACGTCGCCTCCAACACCGAAATGGAACTGGTGCGCGATCATGCGCCGGGCGCGGTGATGCATTACAACAACCCGATCAAGAACAAGCGCGAGATCGCTCGCGCCTATGAAGAGTTCGGCGTTCGCTCCTTCACCATCGACCATCCCCAGCAGCTCGACCAGCTGGCCTCGGTAGTTTCGCCGTCGCGCGATGTCGAAGTGACCACCCGCTTCAAGGCCGGCAAGGCGCTGAAATCCTACGACTTCGGCATCAAATTCGGCGTCATGGAACAGGGCGCGGCCGAAATCGTCACCATGGTCGACCAGATGGGCTATACGCCCAGCCTGTGCTTCCATGTCGGCAGCCAGTGCGAAGACGCCTATGCCTATGAGCGCCACATCGCAGCGGCGTCCCGCATCGTCGAGGAATCCAATATCCAGCTCAAGCGCCTCAATATCGGCGGCGGCTATCCGGCCCCCTACCCGACCAGCGAAGCGCCGCCGATGGACTATTATTTCGAGACCATCTCGACCGCGGTCAGCGATCATTTCGGCGACAAGAACAAGCCCGAGCTGATCATCGAGCCGGGCCGTGCGCTGGTGACGTCGTCGACCTCGCTGCTGCTGCGCGTCAAGCATCAGCGCGGCGGCCAGTCGGTCTACGTCAATGACGGCGCCTATGGCAGCCTGATGGAAGTCAAGTTCATGCATTTCACCCCGCCGGTGCGGGTGTGGCGCGGTGCGCGGGTGCATGACAATGATGCCGAATTCTCCGAATTCACCATCTGGGGCCCCACTTGTGACAGCTATGACGTGCTGCCCCAGGTGTTCACCCTGCCGGCCGATATCGATGAAGACGACTGGATCGAGTTCGGCCTAATGGGTGCCTATACCCAGGCCTCGCTGACCCCGTTCAACGGCTTCGATCGCCGCGACCAGTTCTGGGTCGATGAAGTCTATACCGGCAAGGATGTGCAGCCCGAATAGGCCTGGCGCCAGCTCGTAATCAACTACTAATCCCCGCTACGGCGGGGATTTTTGTCTCTCCAATAAAGGATGCCGCCTGCCCTTCTTCGCTTTTCCACCCCGATCCCATCAAACCATATATCGGAACTGAAAATGCAGACCTTTCAACCACTTGAAGCCCTCGGCCGCCGCATCGTCATCATGGGGCCGACCAATGCCGGCAAGTCGACGCTGGCCGTCGCCATCGGCAAGAAGCTCGATATTCCCGCCATTCATCTCGATCAATTGCGCCACTTGCCCAACACCGATTGGCAGGTGCGGCCCGACGACGAATTCCACGCCCTGCACGACGCGGCGATCCTTGAGCCGGGCTGGGTGATGGAGGGCAATTACTCCGTGCTCATGCCGCAGCGCTTTGCCCGGGCTACCGGAATTATCGTCGTGGACGACCATTACCTGCGTCGCTTTAGCCGGTATTTCCGGCGGACGCTGCTGGAAAAGCAGCGGGCCGGCCATCTTCCGGGCAATCGCGACAGCGTCAAATGGGAAATGATCAACTGGATCTGGAAGACGCGGAACAGCGTCGGGCGCTATCATGGGTTTGCGAGACAAACGGGTTTGCCGCTGGTTTTCTGTTCGTCGCTCCGCGAGGTGAAAGCGCTCGGACGGGCGTGGAATCTGTGAGCGGACTGTTAGCGTTGACGTGACATTTGGGTGCCAGAGGCTAGCGGACTGTTAGCATCGACCGCCGCGATTGCCCCATCACGCCATTCGGGCCTAAACTGGGTGCGAAGTGGAGGAGAGGACCATGCTGGGAGTGATGATGAAGTCGCCGCGCCGCCGTCGGCTCGCCATGCTTTTGGTCGGGCTCCTCTGCATGGGTCTGGGCGTGGCGCTGTTTTGGGGCGCGGTCTCCTGACCATGGGATGGGACGCACTTGGGCAATGGGGTGCCAACGCGGAGCGCATCGAGCGGCTGGCCGGTGGCTCCTCCAATGACGTGTGGAGCGTGCGCATCGACGGGCAGCTTGCGGTCGCTCGGCTGGGTATGCGGAGCGATGCGGATCTGGCATGGGAGTCCGGCCTGCTCCAGCATCTGGACCGTTCGGGTATGACTGTACCAGTGCCGATCCCGACCATGGATGGCAGGCTGTTCGTTGATGGCCTGGTGGTGATGCAATATATGGCGGGCGGGCCGCCCGAGACCGAGGCGGATTGGCGGCGGGTGGCCGACACGCTCCGGCAATTGCATGACCTGACGCAGGACTGGCCGCAGCGGCCGGGGTGGCGATCTTCAACTGACCTGTTGCATGCCGATACGGGAACAAGGATCGACCTGACCGCGATGCCGGGTGAAGCCGTGGCGCGCTGCCGGGCGGCTTGGGCGCGGCTGGCCGGGCGGCAGAGCTGCGTGGTGCATGGCAATCCCACCAATCCCAGCAATATTCGCATGACTGCGGATGCGATTGCGCTGATCGATTGGGACGAAGCCCATGTCGATGTCCCGGAGCTCGATCTGGCCCTGCCCTACAATGCTGCCGGCTTTGATGACGCGGCGCATGACATCGCCGCGCAAGCCTCGGCGGCATGGGAGGCAGCGGTCTGCTGGAAGGACGACCATTCCGTCGAGCGGCTCGCCGAAGTTCGAGCGATCTGAACAAACAAAAAGGCGGCCCGCGTACTCAAACGCGGACCGCCTTAAATCTTGAACCGAATATCGCTTACGCGGCTTCGGACTCGTCTTCGTCACGCACCTGCACCGGGCCGCTATCGAGGCCCTTGGCATTGACGTCGCGATCGACGAACTCGATCACAGCCATCGGCGCATTGTCGCCATAGCGGAAGCCGGCCTTCATGATGCGGATATAGCCGCCCTGACGGTCCTTGTAGCGCGGGCCCAGAACTGCGAACAGCTTCTGAACCTGGCCCTCATCGCGCATCTGAGCGATCGCCTGACGGCGAGCGTGCAGGTCGCCGCGCTTGCCAAGGGTAATCAGCTTCTCGACGATCGGACGCAGGTCCTTCGCCTTGGGCAGGGTGGTAACGATCTGCTCGTGCTTGATCAGCGCGGCGGACATATTGGCGAACATAGCCTTACGGTGGCTGGCGGTTCGGTTGAGCTTGCGGCCGGAATTACCGTGGCGCATCTTGGTCTCCTAAAGTGCTTGGCAGCGCGGGATCAATAGTGATCTTCGTAGCGCTTGGCGAGGTCATCGATATTCTCGGGTGGCCAGTTGTTGACGTCCATTCCGAGATGAAGCCCCATCTGTGCCAGGACCTCCTTGATTTCGTTGAGCGACTTGCGGCCGAAATTCGGGGTCCGCAGCATCTCGGCTTCCGTCTTCTGGATCAGATCGCCGATATAAACGATGTTGTCGTTCTTGAGGCAGTTGGCCGAACGCACCGAAAGCTCGAGTTCGTCGACCTTCTTGAGCAGCGCCGGGTTGAAGGCCAGTTCGGGAACGGCATCCTGTGCCTTTTCCTTGCTGGGCTCTTCGAAGTTCACGAACACCGACAGCTGGTCCTGGAGGATACGCGCAGCATAAGCCACGGCATCTTCCGGCGACACGGCGCCATTGGTTTCGACCTGCAGGGTCAGCTTGTCCTTGTCGAGGCTTTCACCCGCACGGGTGGCATCGACCTTGTAGCTGACGCGGCGAACCGGGGAGAACAGCGCATCGACCGGGATATAGCCGATCGGTGCATCTTCCGGACGGTTCTTGTCGGCGGCAACGTAACCCTTGCCGGTATCGACGGTGAACTCGATGTTGATTTCGGCGCCGTCGTCGAGATGGCAGATCACCAGCTCGGGGTTCAGCACTTCAATGTCGCCGGTGACCTTGATGTCACCAGCGGTCACGGCACCCGGACCCTGCTTGGTCAGGCCAAGGCGCTTGGGGCCTTCGCCACCCATCTTCAACGCGATTTCCTTCACGTTGAGGACCAGGTCGGTCATGTCTTCACGCACGCCCGGAAGCGAGGAGAATTCATGCAGGATGCCGTCAATCTGGATTGCGGTAACTGCCGCGCCCTGAAGCGACGACAGCAGCACACGACGAAGAGCGTTACCCAGGGTAAGCCCGTAACCGCGCTCAAGCGGCTCGGCAACTACCGAAGCCACGCGCGCGTTGTCGCTGCCCGAAACAATCTCCAGCTTGGTCGGCTTGATCAGTTCTTGCCAGTTCCTCTGGATCGTCACGGTAATGTCCTTTCAAAATCGCGGCTCCAGCCCGAGCCGCTCCGCCGCAAACGCAATAAGACTCCCGGCCCATTCAATCGGCCGGGAGCTCTTCAATCGCTCTAGATTAGACGCGGCGCCGCTTGCGAGGACGGCAGCCATTGTGCGGGATCGAGGTCACGTCACGGATCGAGGTGACGTTGAAGCCGGCAGCCTGCAGCGCGCGCAGAGCCGATTCACGGCCCGAACCAGGACCGCGCACTTCGACCTCAAGGGTCTTCATGCCGTGTTCCTGCGCCTTCTTGGCAGCATCTTCAGCAGCGACCTGAGCCGCATAGGGGGTCGACTTACGCGAGCCCTTGAAGCCCATGACACCCGAGGAGGACCACGAAATCGTGTTGCCCTGCATATCGGCAATGGTGATCATGGTATTGTTGAACGAAGCATTCACGTGGGCAACGCCCGAAGTGATATTCTTGCGTTCCTTGCGCTTGACGCGCGTCGTTTCAGTCTTAGCCATTTAATTCCTCTGAACGATATCAGCGCTGCCGTCAGCCCTTTGGCCCCAGCAGCTACATCGAAGAACCCGAGACGGGTTCTTACTTCTTCTTGCCAGCGATCGGCTTTGCCGGACCCTTGCGAGTGCGGGCATTGGTGTGGGTACGCTGACCGCGCACCGGCAGGCCACGACGGTGGCGCAAGCCACGGTAGTTGCCCAGATCCATCAACCGCTTGATGTTCATCGCCACATTGCGGCGAAGATCACCTTCCACGACGTAGTCGCGGTCGATAGCTTCACGGATCAAAATCACTTCAGCATCGGTCAACTCGTTGACACGGCGCTCGGCAGGAATGTTTGCCTTTTCAGTGATATCCTTGGCGAACTTTTCGCCAATCCCGTGGATATACTGCAACGCGATGATCACGCGCTTATTGGTCGGGATATTGACGCCAGCAATACGAGCCACGTCTGCTCTCCTTCATTCAACACGGGTTACCATCAGGGGGCCGTGCCGTTAAACAACAAGGGACCGGATTTCGACCCCCAACACCTGGAGAACCGAATCCAGCCCAATAATCCATGAGACTGACGCGGTTCTTTAAGGACTAGATTCGGCAGAGTCAACTGCCAAACCCCTGCCCTGTTCTCAGCCTTCGATCGCAGACTTGATCGAAGCCGTGACTTTTTCGACCGGCTCCATGCCGTCGACTGCTTTGAGCAGACCCTTGTCGCTGTAGTAAGCGACGAGCGGAGCGGTCTGCTCCTTATAGATATCGAGGCGCTTGCGCAGCACTTCCTCATTATCGTCGGCACGAGCGCCGCCGCTTTCCTTGCTGCGCTGGACCACCCGGCGCACCAATTCATCGGCATCGGCCTTGATCTCGACCACGGCGTCGAGCTTGACGCCCTTGTCGATCAGCATCTGGTCAAGCGCCTCGGCCTGCGCAATGGTGCGCGGAAAGCCATCGAGGATGAAGCCAGGCTTGCAATCCTCGGCGTCGAGCCGTTCGGAGACGATACCGTTGACGATGGCGTCACTGACCAGATCCCCACGATCGACGATGGCCTTGGCTTCGAGACCCAGCGGGGTCTTGGCCGCAATGGCCGAGCGCAGGATATCGCCGGTCGAGAGCTGGGGAATACCATAGGCCTCGACAAGAATCTTGGCCTGAGTACCCTTCCCCGCTCCCGGCGGTCCGAGCAGAATTAGCCTCATCGACGCTTACCTCCCCCTAGACGGGACTTCTTCACGAGCCCCTCATATTGCTGCGCGATCAGGTGGCTCTGGATCTGACTGACCGTATCGAGCGTCACCGTCACCATGATCAGCAGCGAGGTGCCACCGATGAACTGGCTGACCGCCAGCTGGTTGTGGATGATCTCGGGAATCAGTGCCACCACCGTAAGATAGAGCGCACCGATAACAGTGATACGGGTCAACACATAGTCGATATGTGCGGCCGTGCGTTCGCCCGGACGAATGCCCGGAATGAAGCCGCCGGAGCGCTTGAGGTTATCAGCCGTCTCGGTCGGATTGAACACGATCGCGGTATAGAAGAAGGCGAAGAAGATGATGAAGAAGGCAAACAGCGCCAGATAAAGCGGCTGGCCGCGGCCCAGCAGAGCCGTCACCGTCTGCAGCCAGACCGGAGCGTTCCCCTGCGCCGCAAAGGACGCAATGGTGGCCGGCAGCAGCAGCAGGGACGAGCCGAAAATCACCGGGATAACACCCGACGTATTCAGCTTGAGCGGCAGATGCGAGCTTTCGCCCTGGAACATCTTGTTGCCGACCTGGCGCTTTGGATACTGGATCAGCAAGCGGCGCTGGGCGCGTTCGAAGAACACGATGCCGGCGATGACCACGATGGACAGCACCACGATGCCGAAGGCCGCCAGCGGCGGCAGCGCGCCAGTACGGCTCAGCTCGAGGGTCTGCACGATGGTGGTGGGCAGATTGGCCACGATACCGGCAAAGATGATCAGCGAAATACCATTGCCGACGCCGCGCGAGGTGATCTGTTCACCCAGCCACATCAGGAACATGGTGCCGCCGACCAGCGTGATGACGGTCGAAATGCGGAAGAACCAGCCCGGATTGAGCACGACGCCCTGGCTCGCTTCCAGGCCCACGGCAATGCCATAGGCCTGCACGGCGCAGAATACGACCGCCAGATACCGGGTATACTGGTTCATCTTGCGACGGCCGGCCTCGCCCTCTTTCTTGAGAGCTTCCAGACGCGGCGACGCGGTCGCAATGACCTGCACCACGATCGAGGCGGTGATGTAGGGGATCAGGTTCAGCGCAAAGATTGCCATGCGCTCGACGGCGCCACCGGCAAACATGTTGAACATGCCAATGATGCCCTGCTGCGACTGTTCGAACGTCGCGCGGAATGCATCGGGGTCAATGCCCGGAACCGGAATGAAAGTGCCCAGTCGATAGACAAGCAGCGCGCCCAGTGTGAACCAGATGCGCTGCTGCAGGGCTTTCGCCTTCGAGAAGGTCGAAAAATTGAGATTACGTGCCAGCTGTTCGGCTGCGGACGCCATGTATCGCTCCCTATGGCTTCAAGGCCAGGCGCGCTCGGAGCGGGTCGGACGCAGACCCGGCTGCAGCCCTAGCGCAACAAACCAAAAAAGGCGCACCCGACCAATGGCCGGGTGCGCCAAGCCGAAATTAACCGGCGTATGGGGTCTTCTTCCACGGCGCCTTTGCCGGGATGATATCGACCTTGCCGCCAGCAGATTCAATAGCTGCCAGTGCGCCCTTGGTCGCATAATTGACGTTGAAGGTCACCTTCTTGGAGGTGAAGCCCTCAGAGCCGATCAGCCGCACGCCGTCCTTGGGACGACGGATCACGCGGGCAGCGATCAGCGCCGCAGCATCGATCACCGCCTTGGGGTCGAGCTTGCCAGCGTCGATATAGGCCTGCAGGCGATCGATGCGGACCTCGTTCCAGTTGCCTGGATTGAGCGCATTGAAGCCACGCTTTGGCATACGCATGTGAAGGGGCATCTGGCCGCCTTCGAAGCCGTTGATCGCAACGCCGGAACGTGCAGTCTGGCCTTTGCCGCCACGACCACCGGTCTTGCCCTTACCGGAACCGATACCGCGACCAATGCGCAGACGGACCTTGTTGGCACCGGGATTGTCGCGAAGTTCATTCAAACGGGTCATTTGAGGGACCTTCTCTCTCACTCGCCGATGATACGGACGAGATGCGGCACCTTGTTGATCATGCCACGCACTTCAGGCGTGTCGATCAGCTGACGCTGCTTGTTCATCTTGTTGAGCCCGAGACCGATCAGGGTCGCGCGCTGGCTCTTCTCACGGCGGATCGGGGAGCCGATCTGCTGCAGAGTAATGGTCTTGTCTTTAGCCATGATGCTTCTCCAGACCTGATCTATCAGGCTTCGACAGCAGTCTCGCCGCGGCGAGCTTGCAGTTCGGAAACCTTGAGACCGCGGCGGGCGGCAACCGAGCGGGGGCTGTCAACGCGCTTCAGCGCATCGAAAGTGGCCCGCACCATGTTGTAGGGGTTAGCAGTCCCCTGCGACTTGGCAACGATGTCGTTGATGCCCAGCGTCTCGAAGACGGCGCGCATCGGACCACCGGCAATGATGCCGGTACCGGGAACGGCGGCACGCAGGATGACCTTGCCGGCGCCGTGACGGCCCTGCACGTCGTGGTGCAACGTACGGGCATCGCGCAGCGGCACGCGGATCATCTGGCGCTTGGCCTGCTCGGTAGCCTTGCGGATCGCTTCTGGCACTTCACGGGCCTTGCCGTGACCAAAGCCAACGCGGCCCTTCTGGTCACCGACAACCACCAGTGCGGCAAAACCGAAACGACGGCCGCCCTTGACCACTTTGGCCACGCGGTTGATGTGGACCAGGCGATCGACGAATTCGCTTTCGCGTTCTTGAACGTCTCTGCTCATAATGTTTCTTTCCTTGTCCGTGCCTAGAACTGCAGGCCGCCCTCACGGGCAGCGTCTGCAAGGGCCTTTACACGGCCATGATAGATGTATGCGCCGCGGTCGAAGATGACTTCGCCCACACCCGCCTTGGTGCCGCGCTCTGCGATCAGCTTGCCGACCGTAGCAGCGGCTTCCGCCGAACCACCCTTGATGGTGCCCTTGACGTCCTTGTCGAGGGTCGAAGCGGCGGCCAGCGTACGGCCGGTCGCATCGTCGATGATCTGAGCGTAGATATTCTTGTCCGAACGGAAAACCGACAGACGGGGACGACCGAAGGCACGAGCCTTGAGCGCCTTGCGGACACGAGCCTTGCGGCGGTCCGCACCTTTTGCACTGATAGCCATTGCAGGCGCTCCTTACTTCTTCTTGCCTTCTTTGCGGAAGACGAACTCGCCCGCATACCGAACGCCCTTGCCCTTGTAGGGCTCTGGCTTGCGCCAAGCGCGGATATTGGCCGCAACCTGGCCAACCTGCTGCTTGTCGGTGCCGGTGATGATGATTTCCGTCGGCGCCGGAACAGCCAGGGTGATGCCCTGCGGTGCCTGATAGATCACTTCGTGGCTGAAACCAAGCGACAGCTTGATATCCTTGCCCTGCATGGCGGCGCGATAACCCACGCCCTGGATCGCCAGCTTCTTTTCGAAGCCAGCCGAAACACCGGTGACCATGTTCTGGATCAGTGCACGGGTCGTGCCCCAGGCGGCGCGAGCCTCGCGGGTGTCATTGGCCGGCGTCACGACGAGACCGTCGGAGCCATTCTCCACATTGACAACATCCATGAGCTCGATGCTCAGTTCGCCCTTCGGGCCCTTTGCGGTGACGGTACGACCATTGATCGTGACCGTTACACCGCTGACCGGTGCAACCGGTTTCTTGCCAGTACGTGACATTCTAGTTCAATCCTTGAGTAATCGTCTTACCGCGTCTCTTAGAAGACGCGGCAGAGTACCTCGCCACCAACATTGGCAGCCTTGGCTTCGTGGTCGGCCATCACACCCTTGGGGGTGGAGAGGATCGAGACACCGAGGCCATTGGCAACCTGCGGAATATTCTTAACGGAAGCGTAAACGCGACGGCCGGGACGCGAAACGCGCTCGATCGTGCGGATAACAGCCACGTCATCCGAGTACTTCAGTTCGATTTCGTACTCGGCAGCACCGTTTTCGAACTTGGTCTCCGAATAGCCGCGGATGAAACCCTCGGACTGGAGCACGTCCAGCACCCGACCACGAAGGGTCGAAGCCGGCGTCGAAACGGTATTCTTGCGGCGCATCTGTGCATTACGGATGCGAGTCAGCATATCGCCGATTGGATCGGAAAAGCTCATTTTCTGTTCTCCTTACCAGCTCGACTTAACCAGGCCCGGGATCAAACCCAGGTTACCCAGCTGACGCAGAGCGATACGGCTCAGCTTGAGCTTGCGATAATAGCCACGGGGACGACCCGAGACTTCGCAGCGATTGCGGACGCGAACCTTGGCCGAATTGCGCGGCAGTTCGGCCAGCTTGAGCTGAGCGGCGAAGCGCTGATCGGCCGGGATCGACTGATCCTTGGTCTGCGCCTTGAGCGCCGCACGCTTGCCAGCATACTGCTCGGCCAGAGCGGCGCGCTTGTTGTTTTTCTCGATGGAACTGGTCTTTGCCATATCCTGATCCTTTTTCCCTTCCCTATCCGCTTACGTGCGGAATGGGAAGTTGAATGCCTTGAGCAGCGCGCGCGCTTCATCATCGGTCTTGGCCGTCGTGGTGATCACGATGTCCATGCCCCAAACCTGATCGATTTGATCATAGTTGATTTCGGGGAAAATGATGTGTTCCTTGATGCCCATAGCATAATTGCCACGGCCGTCGAAGGAGTTCGGGTTCAGCCCGCGGAAGTCGCGAACGCGCGGCAGTGCGATATTCACCAGGCGGTCCAGGAATTCGTACATGCGCGTCTTGCGCAGCGTCACCTTGACGCCGAGCGGCATCTCTTCACGCACCTTGAAGCCAGCGATCGACTTACGAGCGTGGGTGATAACCGGCTTCTGGCCAGCGATCTTTTCCAGCTCGGCAGCAGCCGACTTGACCTTCTTGGTGTCGTTGACGGCTTCGCCAACGCCCATGTTCAGCACGATCTTGTCGAGCTTGGGCAGTTCCATGGTGTTCTTGTAGGAGAATTGCTCCTGCAGAACCTTACGGATGTTCTCTTCGTACTCGGTACGAAGACGCGGAACGTAAGCTGTATCAGCCATCGATCGAATCTCCGGTCGACTTGGCGACGCGCGTCTTCACGCCGTCCTTGATCTGGAAACCAACACGGCTGGGCTTGCCATCCTTGTCGGCGATCGCGAGATTGGACAGATGGATCGGCGCTTCCTTGGTGAAGATGCCGGCATCGGTCGACGCGGTCTGCTTGGTGTGGCGCTTCACCAGGTTGATACCCTGGACAAGTGCCTTGGTTTCGGTCGGGATGACGGACAGGACCTGACCGGTCTTGCCCTTGTCCTTGCCGGCCAGGACGACGACTTTGTCGCCCTTCTTAATCTTGGCGGCCATTACAGCACCTCTGGTGCGAGCGAGATGATCTTCATGTGGTTCTTGGCGCGAAGTTCGCGCGGAACTGGTCCGAAGATACGAGTGCCGATCGGCTCTTTCTGATTGTTGATCAGAACCGCGGCGTTCTTGTCGAAGCGGATCACGGTGCCATCGGGGCGACGGATGTCGAACGCGGTCCGAACGACCACGGCCTTCATGACCTGGCCCTTCTTAACGCGACCGCGCGGAATGGCATCCTTGACCGACACGACAATGATGTCGCCGACCGAAGCGTACTTGCGGTGCGAACCGCCCAGCACCTTGATGCACATGACACGACGGGCGCCGGAATTGTCGGCAACGTCGAGATTGGACTGCATCTGGATCATGACTGAGCGCCTTCCTGCTGAGCCGCACCAACAACAAGCGTCCAGCGCTTATTCTTGGAGATTGGCGCACATTCTTCGATCCAGACGATCTGACCGACCTTCGCCACATTAGCTTCATCGTGCGCATGGTACTTCTTGGACCGGCGCACGGTCTTCTTCATCACCGGATGCGTGAAACGGCGCTCAACGCGCACCACGACCGTCTTTTCATTGGCGTCGGAGACAACAGTCCCCTGCAAAACGCGCTTTGGCATGGTCGCGGCTCCTTACTTCGCTGCGTTCTTTTCGCCAAGGATCGTCTTGATCCGCGCGATATCGCGGCGGACCCTTTTGACCTCGGTCGGCTTTTCCAGCTGCTGGGTAGCACGCTGGAAACGCAGGTTGAACTGTTCTTTCTTCAGGTCGACGAGCTGATCTTTCAGTTCGTCTGCGGTCTTAGCCCGCACATCACTGGCTTTCATGCTCGTGTTCCTTAGTCGGCAATGCGGGTAACAACCCGCGTCATGATCGGGAGCTTCATTGCGCCGAGGCGCAGGGCTTCCTTGGCAACGTCCTCGGGGACGCCGTCGATCTCGAATACGATACGGCCCGGCTTGACACGGGCGGCCCAGAATTCAACAGAACCCTTGCCCTTACCCATACGCACTTCGGTCGGCTTCTTGGAAACCGGCACGTCCGGGAAGATACGGATCCATACCCGGCCCTGGCGCTTCATCTCGCGAGTGATCGCGCGGCGAGCCGCTTCGATCTGGCGAGCAGTAACGCGCTCGGGTTCGGTTGCCTTGAGGGCATACTGGCCGAATGCCAGATCGGTACCGCCCTTGGCAACGCCATGGATACGGCCCTTATGGGCCTTGCGGAACTTGGTCTTCTTAGGTTGCAGCATAATGAACTAACCTTCTTATGCGCGTTCGCGGTCACGGTCGCCGCGCTCACGGCGCGGTTCACGTTCAGCGCGCTGACCGCCCTGATCGGCACCTTCGGTTGCGCGACGTTCGTGCGCAGTCGGATCATGCTCAAGGACTTCGCCCTTGAAGATCCAGACCTTGATGCCGATGATGCCATACGTGGTTTCGGCTTCGGCAGTGCCGTAGTCGATATCAGCACGCAGGGTGTGCAGCGGGACGCGGCCTTCGCGGTACCATTCGGTACGAGCGATATCGGCACCGCCGAGACGACCACCAACATTGACGCGGATACCACCGGCGCCCATGCGGATTGCGGTCTGCACGGCACGCTTCATGGCGCGACGGAAGGCCACGCGGCGTTCCAGCTGCTGGGCAATGCCCTGGGCAACCAGCGTCGCGTCGGTTTCCGGCTTGCGCACTTCAACGATGTTGATGTGCACTTCGCTGTCGGTGAACTTCTTCACCTTGGCGCGGATCTTGTCGATGTCAGCGCCCTTCTTGCCGATCACGATGCCCGGACGGGCAGTGTGGATCGACACGCGGCACTTGCGGTGCGGACGCTCGATGACGATCTTGGACACCGCAGCGGCCTTGAGGTCTTCCAGAAGAGCCGTACGGATCTTCAGGTCTTCCTGCAGCAGCGTGCCGTATTCGCCCTTATTGGCGTACCAGCGGCTGTCCCACGTACGGTTGATGCCGAGGCGGAAGCCGATTGGATTGATCTTCTGGCCCATTATGCGGCCTCCTCAACTTGCCGCACGACGATCGTCAGATGCGAGAACGGCTTTTCGATGCGCGACGACTTGCCACGACCACGAGCGGTGAACCGCTTCATGACCAGCGAGTTGCCGACAAAGGCTTCAGCAACGACCAGGGCATCGGTATCGAGGCCATGGTTGTTTTCGGCGTTCGCGATGGCGCTTTCCAGCACCTTCTTGACCTGGCCGGAGATCCGCTTGTGGCTGAATTCGAGATCGGCCAGAGCCTTCTCGACCTTCTTGCCACGGATCAACTGCGCGACGAGGTTCAGCTTCTGAGGGCTGATGCGCAGCATGCGCAGCACAGCCTTAGCCTCGTTGTCCTTGAGAGCGCGCTCAGTTTTCGGCTTGCTCATATTACTTCCTCTTGGCCTTCTTGTCGGCCGCATGACCGTAATAGGTACGGGTCGGTGCGAATTCGCCGAACTTGTGACCGATCATGTCTTCGGTAACGCTTACCGGGACGTGCTTGTGGCCATTGTGGACGCCGAAGGTGATACCCACGAACTGCGGCAGGATGGTCGAACGGCGGCTCCAGATCTTGACCACATCGTTGCGGCCAGACGAGAGGGCCTTCTCGGCCTTCTTGAGCATGTAGCCGTCGACAAACGGCCCCTTCCAGATTGAACGGGTCATGGCTTACCTGCCCTTCTTCACGTGACGGCTGCGAACGATGAACTTGTCCGTTGCCTTATTGCTGCGGGTCTTCTTGCCCTTGGTCGGCTTACCCCAAGGAGTAACCGGGTGACGGCCACCAGACGTACGACCTTCACCACCACCGTGGGGGTGATCGATCGGGTTCATGGCCACGCCGCGGGTGACGGGCTTGCGACCCAGCCAACGGCTACGACCGGCCTTGCCGAGCGAGGTGTTGGAGTGATCCTGGTTCGAAACGGCACCAACGGTTGCAAGGCAAGTGCCATGCACACGACGCTGCTCGCCCGAGTTCAGGCGAAGGATCGCCCAACCGGAGTCACGACCGACATACTGGGCATAAGCACCAGCCGAACGGGCGACCTGGCCACCCTTGCGGGGCTTCAGCTCGATATTGTGCACGATCGTACCGACCGGCATGCGCTCGAGCGGCATGGCATTGCCCGGCTTCACGTCGACGGTATTCATCGACGAGATGACCTTGTCGCCAGCCGACAAACGCTGCGGCGCAACGATGTAAGCCAGTTCACCGTCTTCGTACTTGATCAAAGCGATCCAGGCCGTACGGTTGGGGTCATATTCCAGGCGCTCGACGGTGCCAACCGCGTCAAACTTGACGCGCTTGAAATCGATCAGGCGATAGGTGCGCTTATGACCGCCACCACGATGGAAGGCAGTGATGCGACCACGATTATTGCGGCCACCGGACTTGGAGAGACCTTCGGTCAGAGTCTTGACCGGAGCACCCTTCCAGAGTTCCGAACGGTCAGTCGTCACGAGCTGGCGACGGCCTTCGGAGGTGGGATTGTAAGTTTTAAGAGCCATTTTTGTCTCTGTCCCTTAGAGGCCGGTCGAAATATCGATCGACTGGCCGTCGACGAGGGTAACAACGGCCTTCTTGACGTCGTTGCGCGTACCGATGTGACCACGGAACCGCTTCACCTTGCCCTTGCGGACCAGGGTGTTCACGGCCTTGACCTTGACCGAGAAGAGCTGCTCGACGGCAGCCTTGATCTCGGTCTTGTTGGCATCGATCGCCACGTCGAAAACGACCTGGTTATGTTCCGAAGCCATCGTCGACTTTTCGGTCACGACGGGGTTACGGACGATGTCATAAGCGCTGAGCTTGTTCATGCGAACCTCGCTTCCAGCGCTTCGAGCGCTGCCTTGGTCAGGACGAGCTTGTTGCGCTTGAGGATCGAAACAACGTTGATCCCCTGCACCGGCAGCACGTCGATATGCGGGATGTTGCGAGCGGCCAGAGCGAAGTTCTGGTCGACAGCAGCACCGTCGATGATCAGCGCGTTCAGCCATTCGAGCTTGCCGAAGGTGGTGCGCAGGGTCGCGGTCTTCGGAGCCGAAGTCGTGACGCTGTCCAGCACAATCAGCTCGCCTGCAGCGGCCTTGGCCGACAGAGCGTGCTTGAGAGCCAGAGCGCGAACCTTCTTGGGAAGATCAATGGCATGGCTGCGCGGGGTCGGACCGAATGCACGGCCACCACCACGGAACTGGGGAGCCTTGCGATCGCCGTGACGAGCACCGCCGCCCTTCTGCTTCTTGAACTTCTTGCCGGTGCGAACGCCTTCCGAACGATTCTTGACGTCGTGCGTGCCGGACATTGCCTTCAGCTGCTGGTAACGAACCATGCGGTGCAGGATGTCCTGACGGACTTCCAAACCGAACACGTCATCAGCCAGCTCGATCTTGCCGACGGACTTGCCGTCGAGACTTGTAACCTGGAGTTCCATTATTTCGCTTCCCCTGCAACGTCTGCAGCGGCCTTGAACGAACCCGGGAACTGGGCGTCCTTGGGAGCAGGCTTCTTGACAGCGTCCTTGACCATGATCCAGGCGCCCTTGGCGCCAGGAACCGAACCCTGGATCATGATCAGGCCACGCTCGATGTCGGTCTTGACGACCTTCACGTTCTGCGTGGTGATGCGACGATCGCCCATGTGGCCCGGCATCTTCTTGTTCTTGAAGGTACGACCAGGGTCCTGACGACCACCGGTAGAACCGATCGAGCGGTGCGACACCGACACGCCGTGCGTTGCACGCAGGCCGCCGAAGTTCCAGCGCTTCATACCGCCGGCAAAACCCTTACCGATCGAAGTACCGGTGACGTCCACCAGCTGGCCTTCGACGAAATGGTCGGCCTGGAGCGTTGCACCGACCTCGATGAGGTTGGCTTCGTCCACGCGGAATTCAGCGACATGGCGCTTGGGCTCGACCTTGGCGACGGCGAACTGGCCGCGCTCTGCCTTGGTCGTGTTCTTGGCCTTGGCCTGTCCAGCGCCGAGCTGCAGCGCGACATAGCCGTCTTTATCAGCGGTCCGCTGGCCTACCACCTGGCAGTTCTGCAAGCTCAGCACGGTCACCGGAACGTGCGAGCCGTCCTCTGCGAAAATGCGGGTCATGCCCAGCTTCTGTGCGATCAATCCAGAACGCATCGGTTATTACCTTCTCTCTTGGCGCTGCACCGGGTCATGGCTTCAGAGGACCCTTTATTTGGTGAGCGCGGAAACTCTTAGTTTTAGAGCTTGATTTCGACGTCGACGCCGGCGGCGAGATCGAGCTTCATCAAAGCATCGACCGTCTGGGGAGTCGGGTCCACGATGTCCAGAAGACGCTTGTGGGTCCGAATCTCGAACTGCTCGCGTGCCTTCTTATCGATATGCGGCGAGCGGTTCACGGTAAATTTGTCGATTCGCGTCGGCAGCGGGATCGGCCCGCGAACCTGCGCGCCCGTACGCTTGGCCGTCGACACGATCTCGCGCGTGGAAGCGTCGAGAACGCGATGGTCAAACGCCTTAAGGCGGATGCGAATATTCTGACCGTTCATCTTGTAAATCCTGACGAAAATGGATCGCGGCGCGCGTTCATCCGCGCGCCGCGAATATCTTTATGGGCTTACTTCAGGATCTTCGCGACGACGCCGGCGCCGACAGTGCGGCCACCTTCACGGATAGCGAAGCGGAGCTTCTCTTCCATGGCGATCGGAACGATGAGCTGAACGTTCATGTTGATGTTGTCGCCCGGCATCACCATTTCCGTGCCTTCAGGCAGGGTCACGATGCCCGTCACGTCAGTCGTACGGAAGTAGAACTGGGGACGGTAGTTGCCGAAGAACGGGGTGTGACGACCGCCTTCTTCCTTGGTGAGGATATAGGCCTCAGCAACGAAGTCGGTGTGCGGGGTCACGGAACCGGGCTTGCAGAGAACCTGGCCGCGCTCAACCTGAGTGCGATCGATACCGCGGATCAGTGCGCCGATGTTGTCGCCAGCCTGGCCCGAGTCGAGCAGCTTGCGGAACATTTCGACACCGGTAACGGTGGTCTTCTGGGTTGCCTTGATGCCGACGATTTCGACTTCTTCGCCAACCTTGACGATACCGCGCTCGACACGACCGGTCACAACCGTACCGCGACCCGAGATCGAGAACACGTCTTCGATCGGGAGCAGGAAGGGCTGGTCAACCGGACGTTCCGGCTGCGGGATGTACGAGTCAACGGCAGCCATCAGCTCAAGAACGGCGTCGTGGCCGAGCTTCTTGTCCGAATCTTCGAGAGCGGCGAGAGCCGAGCCCTTGATGATCGGGATATCGTCGCCCGGGAATTCGTAGGACGACAGCAGCTCGCGGACTTCCAGCTCAACGAGCTCGAGCAGTTCCGGATCGTCGACCATGTCACACTTGTTCAGGAACACGACCAGAGCCGGCACGCCAACCTGACGAGCGAGCAGAATGTGCTCACGGGTCTGGGGCATCGGGCCGTCAGCAGCCGACACGACCAGGATCGCGCCGTCCATCTGGGCAGCGCCGGTGATCATGTTCTTCACATAGTCGGCGTGGCCGGGGCAGTCCACGTGAGCGTAGTGACGATTGGTCGTCTCGTACTCGACGTGAGCCGTGTTGATGGTGATGCCGCGGGCCTTCTCTTCGGGGGCCGCGTCGATTTGATCGTACGCCTTGAAGGTCGCGCCACCGGTCTCAGCCAGCACCTTGGTGATCGCTGCAGTCAGCGAGGTCTTGCCATGGTCAACGTGACCGATGGTGCCGATGTTGCAGTGAGGCTTATTGCGGGAAAACTTTTCCTTGCCCATCGCTTCTCTCCGTATTCGTTAGCCGCTCGGCCAACCTTGAGTTTCAGTTTATTATTTAGGCGTACTTGGCCTGGACTTCGTCGGCGACTGCCTGCGGAACCTGCTCGTAATGGTCGAACGTCATCGAGTACTGCGCACGACCCTGGCTCATGGAGCGCAGCGAGTTCACATACCCGAACATGTTCGCGAGCGGGACATAGGCATTCACAACCTGGAGGATGCCGCGGCTTTCAGTGCCGTGGATCTGACCGCGTCGGGAATTCAGGTCACCGATGACGTCGCCCATGTAGTCTTCCGGCGTCACAACTTCAACCTTCATGATCGGCTCCAGGATCTTGGGAGCCGCCTTGCGAAGGCCTTCGTTGAAACCTGCACGGCCGGCGATTTCGAATGCCAGCACCGAGGAGTCAACGTCGTGGTAGGCGCCTTCAGTCAGCGTCACCTTGACGTCAACGATCGGGAACCCGATCAGCGGACCGGCCGACATCACCGACTTCACGCCCTTTTCGACGCCCGGGATATATTCCTTGGGCACCGAACCGCCGACGACGGCGTTCACGAATTCCAGACCCTTGCCGACTTCGCTGGGCTCAACAGTGAGCTTGACGCGAGCAAACTGGCCCGAACCACCCGACTGCTTCTTGTGGGTATAATCCACGGAAGCCGACTTGGTGATGGTTTCGCGATAAGCCACCTGCGGCTGACCGATATTGGCCTCGACCTTAAACTCGCGACGCATACGGTCGACGAGGATGTCGAGGTGAAGTTCGCCCATGCCCGAAATGATGGTCTGGCCGGATTCTTCGTCGGTCTTGACGCGGAACGTCGGATCTTCGGCAGCCAGACGATTGAGCGCGAGGCCCATCTTTTCCTGGTCGGCCTTGGACTTGGGTTCCACCGAGATGTCGATAACCGGCTCGGGGAAGATCATGCGTTCAAGGATGACCTGTGCGTTCTGCGGGCAGAGCGTATCACCGGTCGTGGTGTCCTTGAGGCCAACGATAGCCACGATGTCGCCTGCATAGGCTTCCGTGATCTGCTCGCGGCTATTCGCATGCATCTGGAACAGGCGACCAACGCGCTCGCGCTTTTCCTTGACGGTATTCTCAAGCATCATGCCCTGCTCGAGCTTGCCCGAGTAGATGCGGCAGAACGTCAGCGTACCCATATGCGGGTCGTTGGCGATCTTGAATGCCAGCATGGCCAGCGGCTCGCTGTCGTCGGCATGACGCTCGATCGGCTGTTCCGTACGGGCATCGATGCCCTGGATGGCCGGAACGTCGGCAGGCGACGGCAGGAAGTCGATAACGCCATCGAGCAGGGGCTGAACGCCCTTGTTCTTGAAGGCCGAACCGGCGAACACCAGGAAGAACTTGGTGTCGATCGTGCCACGACGCAGCAGGCGACGGATGGTGTCATTGTTCGGCAGATCGCCGTTCAAATAGGCTTCCATCGCGTCGTCGTCGATTTCGACGGCGGCTTCGATCATCTTTTCGCGGTATTCAGCAGCACGTTCCTTGAGATCTTCAGGGATCTCAACCACGTCCCACTGTGCGCCCAGCTCTTCGTTGCGCCAGACCAGTGCGTTCATCTCGATCAGATCGACAACGCCCTTGAACTCGTTCTCAGCGCCGATCGGCAGCTGGACGGGAACGGCCTTGGCGCCGAGGCGCGAGCCGATCATTTCCACGCAGCGGTAGAAGTCGGCGCCGATCTTGTCCATCTTGTTGACGAAGATCATGCGCGGAACGTCATACTTGTCGGCCTGGCGCCAGACGGTCTCGGTCTGGGGCTCAACACCGGCATTGGCGTCGAGCAGCGCTACCGCACCGTCGAGCACGCGCAGCGAACGTTCGACTTCGATGGTGAAGTCCACGTGGCCGGGGGTGTCGATGATGTTGAAGCGGTGCATCGTGCCATTACGATCCTTCCAGAAGGTCGTGGTGGCAGCAGACGTGATGGTGATACCGCGTTCCTGCTCCTGCTCCATCCAGTCCATGGTCGCGGCGCCGTCATGGACTTCGCCGATCTTATGGGACTTGCCGGTATAGTAGAGGATGCGTTCAGTCGTGGTCGTCTTGCCAGCATCAATGTGAGCCATGATGCCGAAGTTACGATACAGATTGATCGGATATTCGCGTGCCATAAAGCTCTCCTACTACCAGCGGTAGTGCGAGAAGGCACGGTTGGCGTCAGCCATACGGTGCGTATCTTCGCGCTTCTTGACGGCCTGGCCGCGACCATTGAGAGCATCCATGAGCTCGCCCGACAGGCGTTCACGCATGGTGTTCTCACCGCGCTTGCGGGCGGATTCGATCAGCCAGCGAATGGCCAGGGCCTGCTGACGATCGGTGCGAACTTCAACCGGGACCTGATAGGTGGCGCCGCCAACACGACGCGAACGAACTTCAACCGCCGGGCGGATGTTGTCGAGCGCGGTGTGGAACACCGTGATGGGGTCCTGCTTGGACTTGGCTTCGACGATATCGAAGGCACCGTAAACGATGCTTTCGGCAGCCGACTTCTTGCCGTCCTTCATGAGCGAGTTCATGAACTTGGTAAGGACCAGATCGCCAAACTTGGCGTCCGGGATAACGTCGCGTTTTTCTGCGCGGTGACGACGGGACATATCTCGATCTCCTTACTTCGGACGCTTCGCGCCGTACTTCGAACGGCGTTGCTTGCGGTCCTTGACGCTCTGCGTGTCGAGAACGCCGCGGAGCACGTGATAACGAACGCCGGGAAGGTCGCGAACGCGGCCGCCACGGATCAGGACCACGGAGTGCTCCTGCAGGTTGTGGCCTTCACCCGGAATATACGAGATCACTTCGCGCTGATTGGTCAGGCGAACCTTGGCAACCTTGCGCAGAGCCGAGTTCGGCTTCTTCGGGGTCGTCGTATACACACGAGAACAAACGCCGCGCTTCTGCGGGTTTGCTTCCATGGCCGGAACCTTGTTCCGCTTTGGCTTGCTGGCGCGTGGTTTGCGGATCAGCTGATTAATGGTGGGCATTGCGCTCTTTCCATCGTCCAAAATAGTTTTCGGTCTAGACAAGCAAACCAAAACGGCGCTCATCCGACCCCAATCAGGGGATACGGCGGCGCCTTTATTGCAGCGGACCACAGACCGAAACCGGCCGCAGTCATGCGCACAAGGATTTGCTTCGTCTAACTACCCGACAGTGTGTTTGAGTGTCCTGGATTCCCGCGCTAGATGGCAGGGACCCGGTGTGACATTCACGACCGACCGCTAAGGTAGGCGCTGTTTAGAGCCGATGACTCGCCCCGTCAAGGATTCTTTCATGAAAAATCCGTGGTGGAGCTATGCGTAGGCTTGCAATGGTTTGGCGTCCGTGACTGGGCGAACGAAAATCCATCCCTGCCCTGCCCCCCTGCCAGCATTTTACCAAACGGTCATTTTCGGGTCATCGCGAAACGTGTAGCATTCAGCCCGATCGATATCGATCCCATTGAATCGCCGGCCAAGCAGAGAGCCGGACAAGGGAGACTGCCATGAAATTTACCTCGATGATCGCCGGCACGGCCCTCGGCCTGGCTCTGACCGTATCGGCACAGGCCCAGGCGGTGACGGGCGCCAATACCGACGAAATCCTCAGCATCGCCAAGAACTATGGCGACGCCTCGATGACCAAGCAGTCCAATGGCGATCCGCAGATCACCGGCGAGATCAACGGGGTCGCCTATCAGGTCTATTTCCGCAATTGCACCAACAACAAGAATTGCGAAGACCTCAACTTCTATCTCGGTTTCCTCGATATCAAGCCGACCCTGGAACAGATCAACGACTGGAACTTCAACAAGCGCTTCAGCCGCGCCTATCTCGACCAGGACAAGGACGCCTGCGTCGAAATGGATCTCGACCTGGTCCAGGGTGTCAGCGCCAAATATCTCGATTCCCAGTTCTCACTGTGGAAGATGGTGGTCGAGCAGTTTGCCGACCATGTCGGCTATAAGAGCTAGGCTGACCTACATGGCGACAAATAAAAGGGGCCTTTCGGCCCCTTTTGCATTTCTGGCGCGCGGTGCGGTTATTCGGCTTTGAGGAAGTCGGCGACGTCGAGCAGGATATATTCGTTGTCGTCGGCACGGCCGGCTTCGCGGCCCGTCGAGCCGGGATAGTTGTTGTCATTGGCGACGATGATCGTGGTCGGGTCGACCAGATCGACGTCTTCGATGGTGACGAAGGGGAAGGTGAATACGCCGTCCTTGGTGCCGCGCGGCCCGATGCCGTCGGGGTCCTTGATCGCCATCAGGTCGATATAGGCCAGCTTTTCCAGCACGCCGTTGGCATCGGCCTTTTCCAGATCGACGAGATAGATACGCTTGAAGGCAGCGGCCTTTTCGCGGCCATCGTCGCCTTCTCCATTGTCGCGTTCGATGATCAGCCCGCGGGTGCCATCGATGATGTTGAAATCGCCGATCGCGTGGGTGGCGTCTTCGAGCGGGTAGTAGCGGACCTTGTCATTCCAGCTGGCGCTGGCGACGTCGAATTCCAGCATGCGCAGGACCGGCTTGCCATCGATCAGCTCGAGGGCCTTGGCCTCTTCGTCGTAGAACGGCTTTTCCAGCAACGGATAGAGCGTCTTGCCATCGATCGACTGGGCCATGCCTTCATAGCCGCCCGAGCGGCCGGTGTTCACGCCGGTCGGAACGGCGCCTGCAGCCGGGGTCGAGACGAACTGGTTGTCGGGCGACTTGTAATCAACGCCGCCCGGATTGGTGGCGATGACCTGCAGCACGACGCCGTTCGCATCGACTTCGATCAGCCAGGGGCCGAACTCGTCGCCGATCCAGTAGTTCTCGCCGACCGGCTGGATGGATTCCGGGTCGAAATCGGCGCCGGTCAGATAGCGGGTGTCGCTATGCTCGGTGACGATCGGGAATGGCACGACGCGGTTGGGATCCTTGAGGAACACCGTGCGCTCAATGCCGACTTTGCCGGCTTCCCAGTCCATCTTCAGGATGTTGAACATCAGCATGGCGTCGGACGAATTGGCCTTGTTGCCGAAGCCATTGTCGGTCAGCAGCAGGAAGCGATCATCGTCCAGCGAGCGCACGCCCGACATGCCTTGCAGCGGCTGGCCGGGAAACGGCATGGCAATGCCGGAGGCCGGATTGGCCCAGCCATAGGGTGTCTCGACCCGGGTGCCCGAGGTGAAGCGGCCCGACATGTTGAGGCTATAGGGCGCGTTGGCCGGAGCGGGCACGAAAGTCTGCGCCGGCAGTTCGGCATGGGCCTTGAGGGTCGCGTCGAATTGGGTCTGGGCGAAGGCAGAAGTTGAAAGCATCGCGACGGCCAGCGCGGCAAGCAGCGTCTTCTTGGACATGGATCATCTCCGGAAAAGGAAGTGATCCGCTGCTAGCGCGGCTACGTGTCGGTCCGGCTACGGGCCAATGGCAGTTCGTTGACAATGCACAGGCCCAAAAGAAAAGGGAGCCTTGCGGCCCCCTTCCCTCAAATTCGGATTTGTTGCGTCGCTTACTCGGCGGCGGTCGGAGCCGGGATCGCCTGGGTGTTGGCCTGGCGGCGGCGCTCGTCGAGGATCAGGTCGTCGCGCTTGGTGGCGATCAACTTGGCCGAGGAGATGCCAGCACCGGTACCAGCCGGGATCAGGCGGCCGACGATGACGTTCTCCTTGAGACCTTCGAGCAGATCGGCCTTGCCGGACACTGCCGCTTCCGTGAGGACGCGGGTGGTTTCCTGGAACGAAGCAGCCGAGATGAACGAACGGGTCTGCAGCGATGCCTTGGTGATGCCCAGCAGCACCGGATTGGCCGTCGCAGGCTTCTTGCCTTCAGCGACCAGAGCATCGTTGAGCTCGTCAAAGTCCAGCTTGTCGAGCTGCTCGTCCTTGAGCAGGCCAGACTCACCTGGATCCACGATCTCGACCTTCTGCAGCATCTGGCGAACGATCACCTCGATGTGCTTGTCGTTGATCAACACGCCCTGCAGACGATAAACTTCCTGGATTTCATTGACGAGGTAACGAGCAAGCTCTTCCACGCCCTTGATGGCCAGAATGTCGTGCGGCGCCGGGTTGCCGTCGAGGATGTATTCGCCCTTTTCGATCGGGTCGCCTTCCTGAAGATGGAAGGGCTTGCCCTTCGGGATCAGGTATTCAACCGGATCTGCACCTTCTTCGTTCGGCTCGATGATGACGCGACGCTTGTTCTTGTAGTCGCGACCGAAACGGATCGTACCATCGATCTCGGCGATGATGGCGTGATCCTTGGGACGGCGTGCTTCGAACAATTCAGCCACGCGCGGCAGACCGCCCGTGATGTCCTTGGTCTTGGCCGATTCCAGCGGAATACGGGCCAGCACGTCGCCGGGCGCGACCTTCTCGCCGGGCTCCACGTTGATAACGGCATCGACCGAGAGCAGATAACGGGCGTCGCCGCCACGATCCACCTTGGCAACCACACCGCCGCGAGCAATCGCGAGGGCCGGCTTGAGGCCGTCACCGCGCTGATTGGTGCGCCAATCGATGACAACGCGCTTGGTGAAGCCCGTTGCCTCGTCGGTGTTTTCCGCAACCGATGCACCGTCAACGAGATCCTCGAACACGACCTCACCCTCGACTTCAGCGAGGATCGGACGGGTGTAGGGGTCCCATTCGGCCAGACGCTGGCCACGACGAACCATGTCGCCTTCCTTGACCAGCAGCTTGGAACCATAGGTCACCTTGTGGGTGGTGCGTTCCTTGCCGTCGGCATCGAGAATGGCGAGCGACACGTTACGGGCCATGACGACAAGCTTGCCGCCCTCGACCTTGGCAACGTTGGGGTTACGGATGGCGATCTTGCCTTCAGCACCCGATTCCAGGAACGAGCTATCGACCACCTGAGCCGTACCACCGATGTGGAACGTGCGCATGGTGAGCTGCGTGCCGGGTTCACCGATCGACTGAGCGGCGATAACGCCGACAGCTTCACCCATGTTCACGGGCGTGCCGCGAGCAAGGTCACGGCCATAGCAGGCCGCGCAGGTCCCCTGGCGCATGTCGCAAGTCAGCGGGGAGCGGATACGGATCGACTGGATCCGGGCTTCCTCGATGATGTCGACATGCTTTTCTTCCAGCAACGTCCCCTTGGCGGCGATCAGATCGCCGGTCAGCGGATGGTTGATGTCGTCAGCTGCCGTGCGGCCCAGCACGCGCTGGCCGATCGACGCAACGATCTGGCCGGCATCGACGATGGGCTCCATGGTGAGGCCACGCTCGGTGCCGCAATCGGTGGCCACGATGATGGCGTCCTGCGCCACGTCCACGAGACGACGGGTCAGGTAACCCGAGTTCGCAGTCTTGAGCGCGGTGTCGGCCAGACCCTTACGGGCACCGTGGGTCGAGTTGAAGTACTCGAGAACGTTCAGGCCTTCCTTGAAGTTAGCCGTGATCGGGGTCTCGATGATCGAGCCGTCGGGACGCGCCATCAGGCCGCGCATACCGGCAAGCTGCTTCATCTGGGCCGGGGAACCACGGGCACCCGAATGGCTCATCATGTAGACCGAGTTGATCGGCTTTTGACGACCGGTTTCCTTGTCGATCTGAACGGCCGCAATGCCCTTCATCATCTCTTCGGCAACCTTGTCACCACACTTGGCCCAGGCGTCGACCACCTTGTTGTACTTTTCGCCCTGAGTGATCAGGCCGTCATTGTACTGCTGCTCGAACTCTTCGACCTGCTTACGGGCGGCTTCCACGATCGTGTACTTGGACGGCGGGATAACCATGTCGTCCTTGCCGAACGAGATGCCGGCGTCACACGCGTTCTTGAAGCCAAGCTGCATCACGCGGTCACAGAAGATCACGGTCTCTTTCTGACCGCAGCCACGGTAAACCGTGTCGATCATCTTGGAGATCATCTTCTTGGTCATCAGCTGGTTGGCCGTGGAGAACGGCACAGCAGGATGCTTGGGAAGAATCTGACCGATCAGCATGCGGCCCGGGGTCGTCTCGACGATCTCGGTGGTCTGCTTGCCATCCGCGTCAAAGGACACAACGCGGCCTTTGATCTTGGTGTGGAGCGTGACGACCTTGTTGTCGAGCGCATGCTCGAGTTCGGCGTAGGAACCGAACACCATGCCCTCGCCCGGCTCTTTCTCGTTCATGAGAGAGAGATAGTAGAGGCCCAGCACGATATCCTGCGACGGCACGATGATCGGCTGGCCGTTTGCAGGGTGCAGGATGTTGTTGGTCGACATCATCAGGACGCGCGCTTCCAGCTGCGCTTCGAGCGACAGCGGAACGTGCACGGCCATCTGGTCACCGTCGAAGTCGGCGTTGAAAGCCGAGCAGACGAGCGGATGCAGACGGATAGCCTTGCCTTCGATCAGGATCGGCTCGAACGCCTGGATGCCCAGACGGTGAAGGGTCGGAGCGCGGTTCAGCAGAACCGGGTGCTCACGGATCACTTCGTCCAGGATATCCCAAACCTCGGGCTTTTCCTTCTCGACGAGCTTCTTGGCCTGTTTGACGGTCGAAGAGAAACCCTTCGCTTCAAGGCGGCTATAGATGAAGGGCTTGAACAGCTCGAGCGCCATCTTCTTGGGCAGGCCGCACTGGTGCAGCTTGAGGTTCGGACCCACGGTGATGACCGAACGGCCCGAATAGTCGACGCGCTTGCCGAGCAGGTTCTGGCGGAAGCGGCCCTGCTTGCCCTTGAGCATGTCGGACAGCGACTTGAGCGGACGCTTGTTGGCACCGGTGATGGTGCGGCCACGGCGGCCGTTGTCGAACAGCGCGTCCACAGCTTCCTGCAGCATGCGCTTTTCGTTGCGGATGATGATGTCAGGCGCACGCAGCTCGATCAGGCGCTTCAACCGGTTGTTGCGGTTGATGACGCGGCGATAGAGATCATTGAGATCGGACGTGGCAAAGCGGCCACCATCCAGCGGCACCAGCGGGCGCAGCTCGGGCGGAATGACCGGAATGACGGTCATGATCATCCATTCGGGCTTGTTGCCCGACACGATGAACTGCTCGACGATCTTGAGGCGCTTGGCGAGCTTCTTGGGCTTAAGTTCCGTGGTGGACTCAGCAATTTCCACGCGCAGGTCGGCCGCGATCTTTTCGAGATCCAGCGCGATCAGGATGTCGCGGATAGCCTCGGCGCCGATCTTGGCGGTGAAGCTGTCAGCGCCATATTCGTCCTGGGCGTCGAGGAACTGCTCTTCGGTCAGCAATTCATGCTGGGTGAAGGGCGTCAGGCCCGCATCGAGAACGACGTAGTTCTCGAAGTACAGGATGCGCTCGATGTCCTTCAGCGTCATATCGAGCAACAGCGCGATACGCGACGGCAGGGACTTCAGGAACCAGATGTGAGCAACCGGCGCAGCCAGTTCGATATGGCCCATGCGCTCGCGGCGAACGCGGCTCAGGGTGACTTCGACACCGCACTTTTCGCAGATGACGCCCTTGAACTTCATGCGCTTGTACTTGCCGCACAAGCATTCATAGTCCTTCACAGGGCCAAAGATGCGCGCGCAGAACAGGCCATCGCGTTCAGGCTTGAACGTACGATAGTTGATGGTTTCCGGCTTTTTGATCTCGCCGTAGGACCAGGACAGGATCTTTTCCGGGCTCGCAATGGAGATCTTCATCTGATCGAAGGTCTGCACCGGAACGGCCGGATTGAACGGGTCCATGACGTGGGAATGATGGTTCATCAATTCTCTCCTCTTTCCATCGGGAGCGGGCTGCCGCCCGGCTCCCTCAGGAAGTGAATGGGGGTAGGAAGTGCCGGATTATTCCGCCGCTTCCTGAGGAGGTGCGAGCTCCGCTTCAGCTTCGCTGTTGAGGTCTTCGATCTCGCGGTTCTCAAGCTCGACATTGAGCCCGAGCGACCGGATTTCCTTGACCAGAACGTTGAAGCTTTCGGGGATACCCGCCTCGAAAGTATCGTCGCCACGCACGATGGCTTCGTAGACCTTGGTACGACCTGCAACGTCGTCCGACTTGATGGTAAGCATTTCCTGGAGCGTATAAGCCGCGCCATAGGCCTCGAGAGCCCACACTTCCATCTCGCCGAAGCGCTGACCGCCGAACTGGGCCTTGCCGCCCAGCGGCTGCTGGGTGACCAGCGAGTACGGACCGATCGAACGGGCGTGGATCTTGTTGTCCACAAGGTGGTCCAGCTTGAGCATATAAATATACCCAACCGTCACCTGCCGATCGAACTGCTCGCCGGAACGACCGTCGAACACGGTGGACTGGCCGGAGGCCTTGAGGCCTGCCTTTTCCAGCATCACCACGATATCGGCTTCCTTGGCGCCGTCGAACACCGGGGTCGCGATCGACACGCCCTTGGAGAGGTGTTCGCCCAGACGCACCAGACCGTCATCGTCGAGGTCGGTGATGGATTCATCACCGGCAAACAGGTCCTGCACTTCAAGACGCAGCGGCTTCAGATCGCCATTGCGCTGGTAGGCGCGAACCATCTCGTCGATCTTCTTGCCCATGCCGGCGCAAGCCCAGCCCAGGTGCGTCTCGAGGATCTGGCCCACATTCATGCGCGAGGGCACGCCCAGCGGGTTCAGCACGATATCAACCGACGTACCGTCTTCGAGGTACGGCATGTCTTCCACGGGAACGATGCGCGAAACCACACCCTTGTTACCATGGCGGCCGGCCATCTTGTCGCCCGGCTGGATCTTGCGCTTGGTAGCGATGAAGACCTTGACCATCTTCATCACGCCCGGCGGAAGTTCATCACCGCGCTGCAGCTTGTCGACCTTGTCGATGAAGCGCTGTTCGAGCAGCTTGCGGCTCTCTTCATACTGAGCATGAAGAGCTTCCATCTCGGTCATGACCTTGTCGTCATCGACCGCGAACTGCCACCACTTCGAACGGGGCTGCGCCTCGAACATCTGGTCATTGAGCTTGGTGCCAACGACATAGCCCTTCGGACCTGCCGTAGCGGCCTTGCCGAACAGCATTTCCTTGAGGCGAGCATAGACGTTACGGTCGAGGATCGACTGTTCGTCGTCACGGTCCTTGGCAAGACGCTCGATTTCCTCGCGCTCGATAGCCATGGCGCGCTCGTCCTTGTCGATGCCGTGACGATTGAACACGCGCACTTCAACAACAGTACCAGCATCGCCCGGCGGCACGCGCAGGGAGGTGTCACGAACGTCCGAAGCCTTCTCGCCGAAGATGGCGCGGAGAAGCTTTTCTTCCGGCGTCATCGGCGATTCACCCTTGGGGGTGATCTTGCCGACCAGGATATCGCCCGGCGCCACTTCGGCACCGATATGCACGATACCGGCTTCGTCGAGGTTCTTCAGCGCTTCTTCCGAAACGTTCGGAATGTCGCGGGTGATTTCCTCAGGACCAAGCTTGGTATCGCGGGCCATCACTTCATATTCCTCGATATGGATCGAGGTGAAGACGTCCTGCATAGCGATCTTCTCGCTGAGCAGGATGGAGTCTTCGAAGTTGTAGCCGTTCCAGGGCATGAACGCGACGAGCACGTTACGCCCCAGAGCCAGATCGCCCAGCTCGGTCGAGGGACCATCGGCAATGATGTCGCCCTGGTTGACGTGATCGCCAACCACAACCAGCGGACGCTGATTGATGCAGGTCGACTGGTTCGACCGCTGGAACTTCATCAGATTATAGATGTCGACGCCCGACTTGGACGCATCCGTTTCTTCGGTTGCACGAATAACGATACGGGTGGCGTCCACCTGGTCGACGATACCCTTGCGCTTGGCAACGATAGCAGCGCCGGAGTCACGGGCCACGATCGCTTCCATGCCCGTGCCCACGAAGGGAGCATGAGCGCGCAGCAGCGGCACAGCCTGACGCTGCATGTTCGAGCCCATCAGAGCGCGGTTGGCGTCGTCGTTTTCCAGGAACGGGATCAGCGAGGCGGCAACGGACACCATCTGCTTGGGGGAAACGTCCATAAGGTCGACGTTTTCCTTGGGCGTCAGGCCGTTGTCACCGGCGTGGCGAGCCACGACCAGATCGTCCTGCAGCGTGCCGTCCTTGTTGAACTGCACGTTGGCCTGGGCGACGTAGTGCTTAGCCTCTTCCATGGCGGAGAGGTAGACCACGTCCTCGGTCAGCACGCCGTCCACGATCTTGCGGTACGGGGTCTCGATGAAACCGTACTTGTTGACGCGGGCGAAGGTCGACAGCGAGTTGATCAGACCGATATTCGGGCCTTCCGGCGTCTCGATCGGGCAGATACGGCCGTAATGGGTCGGATGCACGTCACGGACTTCAAAGCCCGCGCGCTCACGGGTGAGACCACCAGGCCCAAGCGCCGACAGGCGACGCTTGTGGGTGATTTCCGAGAGCGGATTGGTCTGATCCATGAACTGCGACAGCTGGCTGGAACCAAAGAATTCGCGCACAGCGGCAGCAGCCGGCTTGGCGTTGATCAGGTCCTGCGGCATCACCGTGTCGATTTCGACCGAGCTCATGCGCTCCTTGATGGCGCGTTCCATGCGGAGCAGGCCAAGGCGATAGGAGTTTTCCATGAGTTCGCCGACGGAGCGAACGCGGCGGTTGCCCAGATTGTCGATGTCGTCGATTTCGCCACGGCCATCGCGCAGGTCGACCAGCGTGCGGACGACTTCAACGATATCTTCCTTGCGCAGCGTGCGCATGGTGTCGGGCGCATCGAGCTCGAGGCGCATGTTCATCTTGACGCGGCCCACGGCGGACAGGTCATAGCGCTCGCTGTCGAAGAACAGCGACTGGAACATGGCTTCGGCGGTATCGACGGTCGGCGGCTCGCCCGGGCGCATGACGCGGTAGATGTCGAACAGGGCGTCTTCACGCGTCTCGTTCTTGTCCACGGCCAGCGTGTTGCGAATATAGGCGCCGATGGTGATGTGATCGATGTCGAGCAGCGGTAGCTCGTCAAAACCCAGCTCAAGCAGCTTGGTCAGGTTCTTTTCGTCGATCTCGTCACCTGCCTCCATGTAGACCTCGCCGGTCTTCATGTTGATCAGGTCTTCGGCGACATACATGCCATAGAGGTCTTCATTGACCGCCAGCAGGTGCGTCAGGCCGTTCTCAGCCAGCTTCTTGGCCTGGCGAGCGGACAGCTTCTTGCCGCCTTCATGGACGACGTCGCCGGTCTTGGCGTCGATCAGGTCCATGGTCGGCTTGGCATTCTTCATCTTTTCCGCATCGTACGGCTTCTGCCAGCCGGTCGCGGTCTTCTCGTAGGTCAGCTTGTTGTAATAGGTCTCGAGGATTTCCTCGGTATCCATGCCAAGCGCCTTGAGCAGGCTGGTGACCGGAATCTTGCGGCGGCGGTCGATACGGGCAAACACTACGTCCTTGGCGTCGAACTCGATATCGAGCCAGGAGCCGCGGTACGGAATGATGCGGCCGGCGAACAGCAGCTTGCCGGACGAATGGGTCTTGCCCTTGTCGTGGTCGAAGAACACGCCAGGCGAACGGTGCATCTGCGAAACAATGACGCGCTCGGTGCCGTTGACGATGAACGTGCCGTTGGACGTCATGAAGGGCATGTCGCCCATATAGACGTCCTGCTCCTTGATGTCCTTGACGGAGCGGGCGCCGGTTTCTTCGTCCACTTCAAACACGATCAGGCGCAACGTCACCTTGAGCGGGGCAGCGAACGTGATGTCGCGCGCACGGCACTCGTCGATGTCGTATTTGGGCTGCTCGAATTCGTACTTCACAAATTCGAGAGAGGCCGTGTTGGAAAAGTCGGTGATCGGAAAGACCGAACGGAAGACGGACTGAAGCCCTTCGTCGGGACGCCCGCCCTTGGGCTCGTCCACGAGGAGGAACTGATCATAGGAGGCCTTCTGGACCTCGATCAGGTTGGGCATCTCCGTGACTTCGCGAATGGAACCGAAAGATTTACGAACCTTGCGGCGGCCGTTGAACGTGGTAGCCATGAAAGCTCCTGTTTGTGCGCTTTTTATATGCCGCGCCAGACGGAAAAGCGGGGGACGCTCTTCCACAAAACGCTGCAGTGCGATTGTCTCGGAGGCAGATATCCAAAAATCCGACTATCAGCCGTCGGGTCTCGGGATATATGCCTTGTTAGGCAGTTAGTGGGCTCAGCGACGCCTGTTGACCTTCCCCAGCCAAGGGAAGGAGGGCCAGAAACGCCAAACACCCCATGGTCAACAACCATGAGGTTTCGTGGACGTCAGCGTGCCTCAGACATCGAAATCGTCATATATTCCGCTAATTGGCGCCAGGGACCCATCCAATCGGTCCGGCGAATCGTCTCGTGAAAACGAGGATGCGAAATGGCACATAGCGCGCCATTTCGCAAATTTCAAGGGTCGAGACGAACTTACTTGAGTTCGACCTTGGCGCCGGCAGCTTCCAGCTTGGTCTTGATGTCAGCAGCTTCGGCCTTCGAAGCGCCTTCCTTGATTGCCTTGGGAGCAGCTTCGACCAGTGCCTTGGCTTCGCCCAGGCCCAGACCGGTGATCGCACGGACTTCCTTGATGACGTTGATCTTGTTCTCGCCGAACGAGGCAAGGATCACGTCAAATTCAGTCTTTTCCTCAACAGCAGCAGCCGGAGCACCGGCGGCAGCAGCAGCAGCAACCGGAGCGGCGGCGGAAACGCCCCACTTTTCTTCCAGCAGCTTGGAAAGCTCAGAAGCTTCCAGGACGGTCAGGGCAGACAGGTCGTCTACGAGTTTGGCGAGATCAGCCATTTGATAAATCTCTCTTTTTCAGGTGTTCAGTTTAAACCAGGATGGTCCCCGAAAGGACCGATGGGGTTACGCTGCTTCGTTGCTCTTTTCCGCGTGAGCGGCCAACACACGAGCGATGCCACCAGCCGGCGCAACGATGACCGAAGCGATACGGGTCGCAGGCTGCTTGAGCATCCCGGCGAGCGTAGCGCGCAGTTCGTTGAGCGAAGGCATGGTCGCCAGCGCCTTGACGTTATTCGCGTCAAGCGCGGTCTTGCCCATGGCGCCACCAAGAACGACGTATTTCGCGTTCTTTTCAGCAAATTTCTGCGCCAGCTTCGGCGCAGTCATGGGATCGGCCGCATAAGCGATGACGATCGGCCCGGTAAACAGGGCCGACATGTCCGCATTGTCGGTTTCTTTAAGAGCAAGCTTGGCAAGACGGTTTTTCGCGATCTTGACCTGACCACCGGCAGCCTTCACCTCACGGCGAAGCACTTCCAGATTGGCCACGGTCAGACCGGCATTTTGCGCGAGTACGATCGACCCAGCGCCCGAGAGGGCTGACTGAAGCGATGCGACAAGCTCACGCTTTTCCGCTCTTTCCACTGCTAGTCTCCACATTGAGCCCGACAAAAGTGCTGCCGGGCCATTGCCAATTGCTGCCCTCCGATCTCCCGAAGGAGGAGAGGAGCAACGGTTACATGCCTGTCAACCGTGCTGCCCAAAGGGCAACTGGCCTGGTTCAAACCGCAATCACCCTGCCCTTTTGAGGCAGGAAAACTTGGGTCTGCACCCCATCTATGCTGGCGTCTTGCGACATTAAGCTGAACCAGATCGTTCAGCACCGGCAGTCTCGGACAGGACTTATGCTCCCCTTGCGGGAAGCAATCCGGGCGGCTTGCGGCCGCCCGAAATTCTTAGAGCGCCGAAGCGGGCTCGACGTGAACGCCGGGGCCCATAGTCGAAGACACCGCAACGCGCTTCACATAGGTGCCCTTGGCGCCAGCGGGCTTGGACTTCTGCACGGCGTCGGTGAACGCCTTGATGTTCTGCAGCAGGGCTTCGTCCGAGAACGACACCTTGCCAATACCAGCATGCAGGATACCGGCCTTTTCGACGCGATACTCGACAGCGCCGCCCTTGGCAGCCTTAACGGCACCAGCGACGTCGGGCGTAACCGTGCCAACCTTGGGGTTTGGCATCAGGTTGCGCGGCCCGAGGATCTTACCCAGGCGACCGACCAGCGGCATCATGTCCGGGGTGGCAATGCAGCGATCGAAATCGATCTTGCCAGCCTGGATCTGTTCCATCAGGTCTTCGGCGCCAACGATATCGGCACCAGCCTTGCGGGCTTCGTCTGCCTTGGCATCCTTGGCGAACACTGCCACGCGCACGGTCTTGCCGGTGCCGTTGGGCAGGCTCACCACGCCACGGACCATCTGGTCGGCGTGACGCGGATCGACGCCGAGATTGATGGCGATTTCGATGGTTTCGTCGAACTTGGCCGAGGCGCGAGCCTTGACCATCTTCACCGCTTCATCAAGCTTGTACAGCTTGTTGCGGTCGATGCCCTCACGGGCCTTGGTGATCTTCTTACCGACGTGTGCCATCTATCAGCCCTCGACCTGAATGCCCATGGAACGGGCAGAGCCGGCGATCATCGACACAGCAGCGTCGATATTGTCGGCGTTGAGATCCTTCATCTTCTTTTCGGCGATATCACGCAGCTGAGCCGTCGTGATGGTGCCGGCCGATTCCTTGCCGGGGAGCTTGGAGCCCGACTTCAGGTTCACGGCCTTCTTGATGAAGTAGGTCACCGGCGGCTGCTTCATCTCGAAAGTGAAGCTCTTGTCGGCATAGGCGGTGATCACGACTGGAATGGGCGAACCCTTTTCCATTTCCTGCGTGGCGGCGTTGAACGCCTTGCAGAATTCCATGATGTTCAGACCGCGCTGACCCAGTGCGGGGCCAATCGGCGGGGAAGGCGTTGCGGAGCCCGCGGGCACCTGCAGCTTTACGTAGCCAACGATTTTCTTTGCCATAATCGTCCTATCTAATTGCGCCCGCTGTCATGCGGACCGTTTGACGCTGTGGTAGGAGGTTTTCCCGGCAGCTTGGCAGCCACCGCCCTCTCCCACAGATTTCACTCGACCTAAAGCCGAGCGTATCCTGGCTTACGCCAGAATTTTGTAGTGGTCAGACCTTCTCGACCTGACCATATTCGAGCTCCACCGGAGTGGGGCGCCCGAAAATCGATACTTCCACCTTGAGGCGGGCGCGTTCCTCGTCGACCTCTTCCACCACGCCATTGAAGCTGGCGAAGGGACCGTCCGACACGCGGACATTCTCGCCCACTTCGAAGCTGACGGACGGCTTGGGATGCTCCACGCCTTCCTGCACCTGCTGCAGGATAGACATGGCTTCCTTCTCCGAGATCGGCATCGGCTTGTTGTCCGAACCGAGGAAACCGGTAACCTTGGGCGTATTCTTGATCAGATGGAACGCCTCGTCGGTCATATCCATCTTGACCAGGACATAGCCCGGGAAGAACTTGCGTTCGGCATCGACCTTGCGGCCGCGACGGATCTCGACGACCTTTTCGGTCGGAACGATCACGTCTTCAAACAAATGCTCGAGCTTTTTCTGCGCAACCTTCTGGCGAATGTCTTCCGCCACCTTGCGCTCGAAATTGCTGTAAGCCTGAACGATGTACCAGCGCTTGGCCATGCCGCGTCGCCGCTCCTAGTCTTGTGTCCGTGACCCGCTCAGCGGATCGAAAGCATCAGGCCCACGCCCCAGGAAATAACCTGGTCGGCCAGCAGGAAGAACAGGCTCGCCGCCGTAACCAGCACGAGAACCATGACCGTCGAGATCAGGACTTCGTTCCGGCTAGGCCAGGTAACCTTGGATGTTTCCTGCCGCACTTGCTGCAGAAACTGGATTGGGTTCGGTCGGGCCATAGGCGAATCTACTCTGGTGTTTTGGTGCAAAACCAAAGGCCGCGCAGGAATCCCGCACGGCTGGAATGCCGGTATCTATTCAATCTGCGCAGCGAATGCAACAGGCCGGGGCAAGATTCTGGACCAGGGCTTTGCGGCCGGCTCGACCCGCGGCCATTAACGACGAGTGTAAAACATCGTGGTTTGTTGTTGCATACCCGCTTGCAATGGCATTTGATCCAATTGCGACCAAAAAGTGGCAGCGGGACGCTGGCACCATGGCATATAGTAATGCGTTGTTCGAGGTCAAAGCCTGCGAGGTCCGCTATTACGGCCCGCACAAGACGATTGCCGGCCGGGTAACCGGTGTCGTGCGCGTTACCATTCACGAGCGCTTCATGGGCAATGATACGACCTATCACCTGGACCTCAAGGTGCGCGCCGATGTGGGGTCGGTCTCTTCAGCCGAAGTGCGTACCGCCCTGCTCGCTCATGCTGCCCACCAGCTCAATCGGCTCAAGGCGCGCCACACCGACAAGCTGCCCATGGCCGCCGAATAGGCACTTGTCTCAAGCGTGACTTGTGAATAGGCGCTGCGACCTCCATCTATAAGGATAGGAGGACGGTATGTTCAAATCCATCGCCCTGGCGACCGGCATTATCATTATTTCGACGGGACTGGCCCAGGCCGCCTGCCCCAGCCGCGTGCCGGGCTCGACGCCCGACGCAATCGCCGCCAACCAGCAGCGTATTGCCTGCCTGCAGGATGAGGCGCGCCAGACCGGCCAGCAGCAGAATTACGATATCCAGCTCAAAAGCATGCAGAACACGCTCCGCGACATGCAATTGCAGCAGCGGCTGGACAGCCTGCCCAAATTCACGCCGCCGGTGTTTCAGCCAAGGCCGACGTTTCCGAACAATTAGTATCGCCGCCGAAGAGGCCGCCATTCAAAGCAGATTGTCTGCCATGAATTTTACGAAGGCCTGCACCTTCGGGGAGAGATGGCGGCTTGAGGGCCAAAGAATGCGGAATTCACCGGCATCCTCCACATAATCTTCCAGGACGGAAACCAGCCGTCCATCAGCGATATGTTGCCCCACCGTGAAGAGCGGCAGACAGGCAATGCCGAGCCCGGCTTCGGCAATGCTGATCAAGGGCTCCAGCGTGCTGGCCATCGATGATATCGGCAGGTCCAGCTTGCCTGCCGCAATGTCGTGACGCAGCGGCCAGCGCTCCAGCTTGCCCGACGAGGGATATTTGTGGTGCAGGCAGACATGCGCCGAAAGATCCTGCGGCTTTTCCGGCACGCCGAACCGGCTGAAATAGTCTCTCGACCCCACGACCCGATGAGAGAACTTGCCCAGGGTGCGCATCATCAGGCGGCTATCGCTGACCTCCCCCGTGCGCACCACCGCGTCGAACCCCTCCTCAACCACATCGACCAGCCGATCGGTGAAATCGAGGTCGATCGTGATGTCAGGGAACATCTGCATGAATTTGGTGATCGTGGGCATGAACAGCATGCCGGCCAGCGGCAGGCTCACGCGAATCCTGCCGCGCGGCGCCGCCATGGTTTGCGACAGTTCCTGCTCGGCAGCTTCCAGTTCGTCGAAAATACGCCGGCACCGCTCCAGAAACATGGCGCCCTCGGCAGTAATCGCAATGCTGCGGGTGTTGCGGTGAAACAGCCGTACGCCCAGGCGCTGCTCGAGGCGGGCGATCGTCTTGCCAATCGCTGACGAGGACACCCCCAGCGTCTCGCCGGCCCGAACGAAACTGCGCGCTTCGGCCGCCACGACGAAGGCATTCAAAGACCCGATACTATCCATGAGGCGGCCTCCATTGCGGACATAGATGTCCGATATGTCTGGAGCATTAGCCTGTTTTTTCCGCCGCTGTCGCCGGCTAACTCTCAAGCCGCTGGCAGATCCCGCCGGCGACTTTGATTGGATATCTCATGACCTCTGCCCCTAAGGCCGAATTTGCCTTCGCTCCCCAGCCCACCGTGTTCGTCGTCAATGTCATCCATGCTCATCCCGGCAAGCAGGAGGAAGCATTCAGGATCATCCAGGACGTCGTGCACTACGTCGCGGAGCGAAAGGAGGGATTTTTATGGAGCAATTTGTCCAAGAGCACAGACGGCAAAACCGTAGTGAACATCGAGGCGATCCGCGATGAGAACAATGTCGACGAATTCTTCGCCGACCCGGCTTTCGTCGAGAAGTTCAAGATGCTGGATGCCGTCGCGGACAGCGAATTCCACATCTATAAGGTCAACGACCTTGTGCTTCCACGCCCGCTGAACGGGTGAATAGCTGAACGGGGGCGGCTTAAGTCACGGCCGCCCGCCATGCGCCGCTACCCGACCAAAACAAAAAACCACCGGGCGATGAACGCGCCGGTGGCTCCTGATCGGTTGCGACCGCCATCGGCGGGCGCGATCCTTGAATTCGCTTAGAGCAGCGTCAGGTTCGTAGCCGAAACCTTGCCATCGCGGCCGGTCTCGAGCTCGTACGTCACCTTGTCGCCCTCATACAGGCCCTGCAGGCCCGACTTCTGCACAGCGGAGATGTGGACAAAAGCGTCCTTTTCGCCATTTTCGGGCGAAATGAAGCCGAAGCCCTTGGTGGTGTTGAAGAATTTTACGGTGCCAGTAGTGGCCATGTGTGTCGTTCTGCCATTTAAGGCCCATCCGCATATGCGTCCGGGCGGAGTTTCCCCAAGCAACATGCTTAGGGGCACCATAAATCGCAAATTATTGACCCGGAGTCAAACGGGGCCACGAGCAAAACGCCCGGCTGGCAGGGTACCGGGCGAAAAATAGTTCTAAATCAATGATTACGCCTGGCAGGGGCTGGGGGACTCGAACCCACGACCCTCGGTTTTGGAGACCGATGCTCTACCAACTGAGCTAAACCCCTGTAGGCGTGCGGCAGTGTCTAATGGCAAAGATCGCTTCGCGCAAGTACCTCAAGCAGGTTCATGACCAGATGTGTGGAACCAGCGGCACAGCCATCATCAAGCAGCCGAGCAAGCCGGCCAGGAAACACACGGAACGCCAGGGCGACAGGCCTTTTAGATAGCAATACAGATGGGCCGCGCGCGCCAGGAAATAGAGCCCGGCGCCGGCCAGCGAGGCCCAGCCTTGCTCATTGTAGATGATGGACAGCACGGCCAGTGTCAGGAAAATCGGCAGCGTTTCCTGCAGGTTCGCCAGGGCGCGGCGCGAGCGGCCCAGTTCCTGCGTGGGCTCGGGCAGATCGTCGCGCGGCCCGATCTGCGCCGCGACGCCCACCTGCTTGGTGAGGTAGCTGCCGGGCAATTGTACCGCCACGACCAATAGGGCCAGCACCAGGAAAATCATCAGCAGCATTGTTTTCGCCTCTTCTGTGGTGGGCCGGGTGGTAGCGCGAATCCGTTTACAAACGACGCCGCACAGCAATAAATACCCTTGCGAGTTACAGGAAGCGCCTCAGGCGGAAACGATCACTCAAGGGGCGGCGTCCCCGGAAGGATGACGATGCGTCTTATCATTGCCCTGGCCATATTGGTCCTCAGCCCCAGCCTCGCCTTTGCCCATACAGGGGTCGGCCACACGGCCGGGTTCTTCCATGGTTTTGAGCACCCGATCGGCGGGCTCGACCATATTCTGGCAATGGTGGCGGTCGGCGTGTTTGCCTATGTGCTGGGCGGCCGCGTCCTATGGCTGGTGCCGCTGTCCTTTGTTGGCATGATGATTGTCGGCTTCATCCTGGGTGCGGCGCAGATCGATCTACCCTTCGTCGAATTGGGCATTGCGCTGTCGAGCGTTGTCATCGGCGCAGCGGCGGCGTGGGGCCGACCGATGCCGGTGGCAGCTGCCATGGCGCTGGTTGGCGTGTTCGCCGTGTTCCACGGTCATGCCCATGGCGCGGAAATGCCAGCGGATTCGAGCGGCATCGCCTATGCAGCGGGCTTCGCGATCTCGACCGCCCTGCTCCATCTGGCTGGTATCGCGGCGGCTTTCGGCATTGCCCGCCTGATCGGCCGGCATGGCAAGCTCGCAGCGCAGGTTGCGGGCGGCGCCTTTGCTATTGGCGGCGTTGGAATCCTGGCCGGCTGGCTCTGACCTTTCCAGGCTTTTTCGTGGCACGGCCCGCACCGTCAAGGCGCGGGCCGATTTGTTTCTACAAACCTCATTCGGAATCAAAGCTCCAGCTTTGCTCGACAAATCCTTGTAATACTTCATTTTATTGACGGCCGTAGAGTGTGCCGGACGCATGCGCTGGTCGCAGACCTGTTCCCCGGCCACTCGTATTGACCCCTTCCATCACGCCCGCGTTAACTAGCGCCACTGCTTCGACCGCCGCCTTCGGGTGGCCCCGGAGGGCGCAGTGTGCCCTTCGCCGTAAACCGAGTCACAGAAGTGATGACCGCTCGCGATCCGTCGTGGGCAGCAGCCTTGAATGAGCGCAAGTTGATAAAACTGACCTGGTGCATGGAGCGCTACGAGGCCTAGGCCGCCTCAAATGCGCAACCCAGTGCCAGCGAGAGCCGGAATCGCGATCCATTCCTGGATCGTGGCGGGCCGGCAGGCAGGAGACGCAACGTTGCTAAGGGTACTTTACCTGGTTCCCAACCTGGCCGACCCAGCGGTCGGCCGCCGTATAGGCATGCTGAAGACAGGCGGCGCGGAAATCGTCGCTGCCGGCTTCCGCCGCTCCGGCGTCGCCATGCCCGATCTGCCGGTCACCCACGCCGTGCAATTGGGTGAAACCTTCGATGCGCGGTTCGCCCAGCGCATCATGGCGGTGGTATCAGCGGCCATGTCGATCGTGCGGCGTCTGGGGCATTTGCCGCCGCCGGACGTCATCATCGCGCGGAACCTCGAAATGCTGCCGCTGGCCGGACGGCTGCAGGCGCATTGGGGCGGTACGATCCCCATTGTCTATGAATGCCTCGATATTCACCGCCTGCTGCTGCGCACCGACCTGATCGGCCAGGCCATGCGGGGCGCGGAACGGCGCTGGGCGCAGCCGGCATCCCTGCTGATGACCAGCTCGCCCGCCTTCATTTCCAACCATCTTGGCGGATTGGGTCCCCTGCCCGCGCTGCTGGTGGAAAACAAGGTGCCGCACAGCACCGAGCGCGGCAGCAATCCGGCGCTGGGATTGCCCGATACCGGCGTGATCAAGATCGGCTGGTTCGGCGCCTTGCGCTGCCGCCGGTCGCTGGACGCTTTGGCGACCTTCTCCCGGGCGATGAGCGGGCGCGTGCAGGTGATCCTGCGCGGCCGTCCGGCGCTCAGTGAGTTCGAGGACTTCCACGGCTTTGTGGACGCCGAGCCCTATCTGCGGTTCGACGGCGAATATCGCAATCCCGACGATCTGGCCTCGATCTATTCGGATGTGCACCTGGCCTGGGCCATCGACTTTTTCGAGGCCGGCAAGAATTCGCAATGGCTGCTGCCCAACCGTATTTACGAGGGCAGCTTTCACGGCGCCATCCCGGTGACGCTGGCCGGCACGGAAACCTCGGCCTTCACCCAGCGGCTGGGCATCGGCATTACCGTACCCGATATCGAAGCGGGCACGCTGGCCGCGGCCTTGGGCGAACTCGACGCAACCCGGCTGCAGGCGCTGGCTTCGGCCGTGCTGGAGCAAGACCCGGCCAATTTCTCGTTTCACGACGCCGATTGCCGCCAATTGGTGGAACGGCTGCAACAGCTTGGCAGCAGCTCGCAGCCAGAACAGGAAGCCGCATGAGCTTGCCCACCGGCAAATGCCTGATCGCCGTGCCCACGCTCAATGAGGCCAAGCACATTGCCCACCTGCTCGAACAATTGCTGGTGGAAGCCAAGGCAATGGATTGGCCCGTGGTGGTGATCGATGGTGGCAGCACCGATGGCACGCCGGCCATTGTTGAGAGCTTCATTGCCCGGGGCGAGCCGGTGCAGCTGGCGCATAATCCCAAGCGCATCCAGAGCGCGGCGATGAACCAGGCGGTGGCGCAGTTCGGCGATGGGCTCGATTATGTGATCCGCATCGATGCACATGGCGAGTATCCGGCGGACTATTGCCGCGCCTTAGTGCTGGAGGCACAGACCATCGGCGCCGATAGCGTCGTGGTCCCGATGACCACGGTGGGCCAGAACACTTTTCAGCGGGCGGTGGCGACGGCACAGAACTCGCTGGTCGGCACGGGCGGTTCGGCCCATCGCACCGGCAAGGGCGGCGCCTTTGTCGACCATGGGCACCATGCCCTGATGAGCATTCCGGCCTATCGCGCGGTCGGCGGCTATGACGAGACCTTCCGGCATAATGAGGATGCCGAGCTCGACCACCGCCTGAGGCAGGCCGGCTATCGCATCTGGCTGACCGACGCGACCGAGATGACCTATTATCCGCGCTCGACCCCCTCGGGCCTGTTCAAGCAATATTTCGGCTATGGCCGCGGGCGGGCGCGCAATGTGCTCAAGCATCGCGTCATTCCGCGTATCCGCCAGATGCTGCCGCTGGCCATCCTGCCGGCCGTAGTGCTGGCGGCGCTGAGCTTCGTGCATTGGGTGGCGCTGATCCCGCTGCTGGCCTGGTGCGCGCTCTGCCTTGCCATGGGCTTTGTCGCCACGCGCAAGCATTTCACCGAATATGGCCTGCCCATGAGCGGCGCGCCGCTGGTGGGCTTTGCCGCCATGATCATGCACCTGGCCTGGTCCTCGGGCTTCTGGCTGCATCTGGCGCAGGCCGCCACTTCAGGTTTTGGAGCCAAGCGCGCATGACCAGCGTCGACATCTGCATCTGCACCTATCGCCGTCCCTATCTGGCCGAGACCCTGGCTTCGGTCGCCAAGATTGCGACCAATGGCGCCCGCATTCGCGTGATCGTCTCGGACAATGACACGACGCCGTCAGCCGGCACGATGGTCGCGGCGCTGGCGGCGGATTTCCCGTTCCCGATCCATTATGTGCATAGCCCCGCCTCTAATATCTCGATTGCCCGCAATGCGTGCCTCGATGCGGCGGACGCCGATTTCATCGCCTTTGTCGATGATGACGAACTGGTCACCGAACACTGGCTGACGGCGCTGTTGGCGACAGCCGAGGCGGAACAGGCCGATGTCGTGCTGGGGCCGGTCGAAGCCATTTATGGTCCCGACGCACCGCAATGGATGGTCGAGGGGGATTTCCACTCCACACTGCCTGTCTATGTCGATGGACAAATCCGCACCGGCTATACCTGCAACGCCCTGATCCGCTGGGTCGCGCCCTATAATTCGTTGCGCTTCGACCTGGCGCTCGGGCGATCGGGTGGTGAAGACACCCAGTTTTTCTATGCCCTTTCGGGCATGGGTGGCCGTATCGCCTTTGCGCCTGACGCGCTGGTCACCGAGATCGTACCGCCCAATCGCGCCGCCGTGGGCTGGCTGGTGCAGCGCCGGTTTCGGGCCGGGCAGACCCATGGCACGCATCTGAGCCAAGGTGTCGTGGCCAATATCAAAGCTGCCGCGATTGCATCAGGCAAAGCGGCGTTTTGCGGGGTCATGACCATTTTGACCCTATTCTCGCCATCGCGCTGGAGGAAAAACCTGCTGCGCGGCGCCCTGCATGTCGGCGTCATCGGCGGCATTTTTGGCGCCAAACAGGCCGTTCTCTATGGCCAGCCAACGGAAGGAAGCCAGTCACATGCTTGAACGGAGCCAATTGCCGGCCATGTCCGACCCTCACAGCTCCGATCGCGGGCTGCTCGATGTCGATCGCCTGTTCTCGATCCTGCGCCGGCAGTTGCGCGTGCTGCTGCTCTGCCTCGGGCTGGGCCTGATGCTGGCCGTGATCTACCTGATGCTGGCGCCCAAAAGCTATGTGGCAACCAGTCAGATCCTGCTCGACAAGAATTTGAAGGATTCTGTCAGCGACATCGCGCCCCAGACCAGCGCAGTCGATCTTGAATCCGAAGTGCTCAACCAGATCGAGGTGATGCGCTCGAGCCGGATTGCCACTGCGGTGGCGCAAGCGGAAAACCTGATGACGGATCGGGAATTCCTCAATCCGCCGCCCTCCTTCAGCGGGCGCGTCAAGGGCATGCTGCTCGGTCTGCTGAGCCCGATCCTGGGTTCGCCCGAGGCTGATCCGGACGATTTGCAGGCCACGCCTGAGGAAGCCGCCGGGGCCCTACGCGCCAATATGTTCGTCGAGCGTGTCGGCCGCAGCGCGGTGATCCGCGTCGGCTACGAGGCATCCAGCCCCGAACTGGCGCAGCGCATTGCCGCTGCTTATGCCAATGTCTTCGTGCAGGACCAGCTTAATGCCGATATCGACGCGACCAAGCAGGCCGCCGATTGGCTGCAGCAGCGGCTGACCGAACTGGGCGACAACCAGCGCCAGGCCACGCTTGCCGTCGAGGAATATCGCCAGCAAAGCGGGCTTTCGACCAGCGAGGACGAAAATCTCAGCAACCAGCGGCTGCAGGCGCTAACCGCCCAATTGGTCACGGCCCAGGCCGAAAGCGCTCGCGTTAACGCGCTGGCCGTGCAGCTGCAGGCCACGATCGACGCCGGGCCATCGGCTGCCGGCGCCAGCATTGCGCTGCTCAGCGGCTCGGGCGTTGACGACAAGACCATATCCGATCTGCGCATCCGTTATGCCTCGATCCAGAGCCGCATCAACGAAGTGTCGGCCACCTATGGCGAGGATCACCCCCAGGTGACGGCGCTCAAGGCGGAAAACCAGGCGCTGCAGGCCCAGATTTTTGCGCAATTGCAAGGGCTGAACGAGCAGTATCAGAGCCAGCTGACCATTGCCCAGCGGCAGGAAGCGAGCCTGCGCGACGCCATCGAGACCGAAGGCCAGCTCGCCTCCCAGACCAATCAGGCGCAGGTCAAGCTCACCGAATTGCAGCAACGTTCGACCACGCTGGGCGTGATCTACAATTCCTTCCTGTCGCGCTACGAAGAAGCGGTGCAGCGCCAGTCCTTCCCCATTCCCTCGGCTCGCATCATCACCGTGGCGCAGGCGCCCGAAAGCGCCTCGGGTCCGCGCACCCTGTTCGTGGCGGCCGGCGGCGTCATTTTCGGGCTGTTCCTGGGGCTGATGTTCGGCACGTTCAACGAATTGCGCGAACGCACCTTCCGCATTGGCGATCAGGTCGGGAACGAGCTGGGCCTGCGCTTCCTGGGCTATCTGCCCCGGCTGGGCCCCGACGCGCACAAGGGTAGCCGCGGCGACCAAACCAAGGCTGCTCTCGCCCTGCATGGCATGATCAAGAAGCAGGTGGAAGAACGCCGCGCCAACCGACCGACCACGGCGTTCGTCGAAACGCTGAAATCGGCTAAGCTGGTGATGCGGGCGCGCGGTAAGCCGGACCGCAGCGCCGTTATCGGCGTGGTCTCGGTATTGCCGGGCGAAGGCAAGACCACCTATTCGGTCGCGCTGGCCGAAATGCTCGCCACCGATGGCGAGCGGGTATTGCTGATCGACGCCGATTTGCGCCAGGCCGCCTCGACGCGCCTGGTAGCACCCGGCGCCACCAGCGGGCTGATGGATATTGGCGGGACGATATCCTGGCGCGATGTCGTGCTGGCTGATCCGCGCAGTGGCCTGCATATCCTGCCCGCACTGTCCTCCTCCGGCCAGAGCAGCGATTTCCTCTCCTCGGACGGCATGCAAAGCCTGCTCGAAGAGGCGCGGCAGAGCTACGACTATGTCGTCATCGACCTGCCCCCGCTCGGCCCGGTCATGGATGCCCGCGCCGTGCTGCCCTGGACCGATGGCTTTATCCTGGTCACCGAATGGGGCCGCACGCCGCGCCGGCTGGTCCGCTCGCTGATCGAGCACGAGCCCGAACTGGCCGAGGACATTGTCGGCGTCGTGCTCAACAAGGTCGATTTCCGCAAGCTCGCCCAATATAGCGATCCGGGCGGCGCCGAGCGCTATATGGGCTCCTATAGCCGCTATTATCAGGTGGATGCGACCGAGAAGGTCTGAGTGCCTGGGCGGTTCTCGATCTGCCCCCCTCCCCCTGCGGGAGGGGGACGATGGCTCTCAGTCCGAAGGGCCAGGCTGTTTGCGCAGGATCTTTTCCATGGGCCGGCCCTTGGCGAGTTCGTCGATCAGCTTGTCGAGATAGCGCAGTTCGCGCATGAGCGGTTCTTCGATGTCCTCCACGCGGTAACCACAGATCATTCCGGTGATCAGTGTCCGCGCCGGGTTCAGCCTGGGCGCTTGCGCGAAGAAATCCTCGAAGCTGGTTTGCTTTGCCAGCTCCTCGTCCAGCGTCTGTTGGCTATGCCCGGTCAGCCAGCAAATGATTTCGTCGACCTCCGCTTTGGTGCGCCCCTTTTTCTCTGCCTTGGCCAGATAGTGCGGATAGACGCTCGCGACGCTGATTGCGTAAACGCGGTGCTTTTTCATGCGTCCTCCCTGGCGGCACAACGGAGCGTCGCACCAGGATAACCGATGCGGTCGGACCGAAAAAGGTTTTCAAACTGCTTGCTTGGTAGTTGGTGGCACCGTCACTGCGATCGCCCAAGATGTTTGTCGGATAAAGTAACCAGAAATACATAACTCTATTCATCAACTTTCAACTGATCTCGGGATAAAGGCGTACGTACGCCAACCTAAGCCGGCGAAGATTGTCGAAAGTTCAAACGACCATGATGACTGTGCTGGGTTGCGTATTTTATGACCACAATATCTGGTTGGTGGCCGTAGCGGCACTGGTCTGCCTGGCCGGCTCTTCGGCCACTATTCGCCTGTTCAATCGCGCCGCCAATACCACCGGCCTGCAGCGGGCCGGCTGGCATTTCCTGACCGCGGTGGCGGCGGGTTCGGCGATCTGGTGCACCCATTTCATTGCCATGCTCGCCTATGATCCCGGCGCCCCGGTCGGTTTTGATCCGGTCATGACCATTGTATCGCTGCTGATCGCCATGCTGGGCGTACAGCTGGGGTTTATCCTGGCGGCAAGCGGTTTGACGCGGCTGGCGCCGGCGCTGGGTGGAGCGGTTGTCGGGGCCGCAATCGTCGCGATGCACTATACCGGCATGATGGCCTATCGCGTGCAGGGTCTGGTGTCGTGGGACATGGACTATCTGGTGGCCTCGATCGTGCTGTCAGTGGTGTTTTCCGCGCTGGCATTGCACCTGGCGATGCGCCGCGTCTCCTGGGCGGACAAGTATCTGGCAACAGGCGTGCTGGTGCTGGCGATTGTCAGCCTGCATTTTACCGGCATGACGGCGTTCCAGGTCTCCCCGATGCTGATCGACGGCTCATTCTCCAATCCGTCCGCCTTGCAGGCCCTGGCAATTGCTGTGGCGGGCGTCGCACTGGTCATTCTGGGAGCGGGCGCCGCCAGCTACCTGATCGATGGCAGCATGCGTGCCGAATCCTACGAGCAACTGCGCCATATGGCGATGAGCGACAGCCTTACCGGCCTGCCGAACCGGGCCAGCTTCAACGATCATCTCGACCACGAAATCGATCTGGCGGCCGAGACCGGCGGCAAGGTCGCCTTGATCGGCATTGATCTGGATCGCTTCAAGGAGATCAACGATCTGCACGGCCACGGCACCGGTGACGAAGTGCTGCAGGTGCTGGCGCGGCGCATGAACAAGCTGCTGGGCGAGGGCGAGTTTGCAGCCCGGCTCGGCGGCGATGAATTCGCAGCGATCTATCGCATGCAGGGCCCGGCCGAGCTGCCCAATTTCCTGTCGCGGCTCGAAACGGCCCTGTTCAAGCCCATTCGTCTCGATGATTTCGAGGTCATTCCCGGTGCCAGCATGGGCGTGGCCATCTATCCCGATAATGCGACCGACAAAGAAGCGCTGGTCAACAATGCCGATCTGGCCATGTATCGCGCCAAGGCCGATATCACCCGCGCCGTCTGCTTTTACGAACGATCCATGGACGAAATGGTCAGGGCGCGCCGCAATCTGGCGGGCGAACTGCGCGAGGCGCTCGAGAGCAACCAGCTCGACGTGCACTATCAGGTGCAGACTTCGCTGACGACCGGCGAAATCCGCGGCTACGAAGCGTTGCTGCGTTGGGAGCATCCGCAACGGGGCTTTATTCCGCCGACCGAGTTCATCCCGCTGGCCGAGGAAAACGGGCTTATCCTGCAGATGGGCGAATGGGTATTGCGCACCGCCTGCGCCAGGGCTGCCTCATGGGAGCCGCCCTACAAGGTGGCGGTCAATCTCTCCCCGGTGCAGTTTGCCCATACCGACCTGCCCAAACTGGTCATGGAAGTGCTGCGCGAAACCGGGCTGGCGCCTGACCGGCTGGAACTGGAATTGACCGAGTCGACGATCTTTGCCGACAAGGAACGTTCACTGCATATGCTGCGCCAGATCAAGGAATTGGGCGTGAACATTGCGCTCGACGATTTCGGCACCGGCTATTCATCGCTCGACACGCTGCGGGCCTTCCCCTTCGACAAGATCAAGCTCGATCGCTCATTCATGAGCGAGGTGGAATCGAGCCCCCAGGCCAAGGCCATTATTCGCGCCGTGCTGGCACTGGGCAAAAGTCTCGAAATTCCGGTTCTGGCCGAGGGTATCGAGACGCATGGCCAATTGGCGCTGCTGACCACCGAGGGCTGCGATGAGGCGCAGGGCTATCTGTTTGGCCGCCCTGCCCCGCTGCAGCAGATCGTTACCAGCGGCCAGTTGACCCTGACCGGACACAACGTGGCGGCACAGGCCGTCGTGATCGTCCGCGCCGAGACCGTAGAAATGAATTTGATCGCTCGTTCGGCCTGATTTCATCTGATCCTTGGGGGTATCTGCATGACTTTGAACGCGACTGAATCTGGGCCCCAGCGAGGGCGACTTGAGAATGGTTTCATCGCCCTGCTCTGGATCCTTCCGGTGCTGCTGGCCGGCCTGAACTGGCTGATCGAGGGCCCGCTGCCCTCGCTCCTCATGCTGGCAGGCGGCCTCCTAGTGGCTGCCTTGCCAACCTTCTACTGGCGCCGGCGGCGGCAGAATGGCGCCGTGCCGGTAGTTTCCAGCATGGCACTGGCCGCCCAGATTACCCTGTTGACCATGACCACCCTGCCGCTCCATCTCGATGGCCTGCAGCTCTATCAAGACATGCATTTCTGGTTCTTTGCGGGGCTATGCCTGTGTGCATGCTGGCTGGACCGGCGCGCCGTGCTGGGCTTTTTCGGCGTCGCTATTCTCTACCAGCTCGCCGCCTATGGGCTGCTGGCGAACTTCTGGTTTGCCGCCGAAGACGACGTGGCACCGCAGTTCGTGCGGCTTGGCATGTTCGTGGCTGCGGCCGCAGCATTGTTCCTGCTGACATCACGCTGGGGCGCCAGCCGGTATCGCCAGCGAAACGCTTGATCAGCCGACGGCCCGCGATCGGCCTCCGCCATGCCTGTCAGGCGCTGAGGCCGTTAAACGCGGTTCAGCTTAATTCTCCCAAGAATCTTCCAATGGGCAGGGCGTTTTTCTACACGCCGGTGACCAACTAGAAAATTCGTTTGACACATCCTAGAGCAATGACAATTCTAAATATGCATAATGAGGTTATCACAGCACTGAACTGATATGACCGCTTACACCGCACCGCTACGAGAACTCGAAGAGCGCCTGAGGCAAGATCTAGGCTGGCTCAACCTGCCGGCCAAGCCTTGGGTTCCAGCCCGCGTGGAACGCGGCGAGCGAGTTCTTGACGTGGCGGTGATCGGTGCCGGCATGTTGGGCTTGGTTACCACTGCTGCGCTGCGCAATATCGGCGTTGATGCCGTTCGAGCCTTCGATCGCGCACCTGCCGGCCAAGAAGGTCCCTGGATCACCTCCGCCCGCATGGAAACGCTTCGCACCCGCAAGGATGCGGCCGGCCCGGCCCTCGGTGTGCCATCCCTCACCTTCCGTGCCTGGTTCGAGGCACAGTATGGCGCCCAGGCCTTCACAGAGATGAGCCTCATTCCACGCCCTATGTGGATGGAATACCTGGTTTGGTACCGGCAGGTGCTCGGTTTGCCAGTGCAAAACGACACCGCCATTACCGCCGTGACCCTGCGTGATGATGGCCTTATCGCCTTGAGCCTCGATAGAGCCGGCAGGCCAGGCACCCTCCTCGCCCGGCGCGCCGTGCTTGCAACGGGCATCGACGGGCTCGGCACGCCCGGACTGCCCGAGGTGGCAAAAGGCCTGAGGGCCCGTTATTACGCGCATAGTTCCGAACGCATCGACATGGTGGCACTCAAGGGAAAGCGCGTCGCTGTAGTGGGCGCCGGCGCATCCGCTATGGACAACGCAGCAGCGGCCTTAGAGGCGGGTGCGGCGCGAGTGGACATCTTCATCCGCCGTGCCGACATTCCGCGCGTGGACAAATTCAGCGGTGTCGGCAGCCGGGGCATGACCTATGGCTATCTCGGCCTGCCTGACGCGGCCAAATGGGCCTATATGGTCGAAGGCGAGCGCGCCCAGATTCCCCCGCCGCGCCATAGCGTCTTGCGGGTCACCCGTCACGCCAACGCCCACTTCCATCTGGCGAGCCCCATTGAAAAGCTCGAAGAGCATGGCGGGATGGTGGAAATCACCACCCCCAAGGGCAAGTACGCGACGGATTTCATCATTTTCGCCACCGGCTTTGCCGTCGATTTCGCCGGCCGACCGGAATTTGCCACCATCGCGCCATTCATCCGGCGCTGGGCAGACGCTTACCGGCCACCGGCCGGTGAGGAGCATCCCGGCCTTGCGGCCATGCCCTATCTCGGCCCAGGCTTCCAATTCCTGCCGCGCGACAACGCGCCGCCCGCCATTTCCAACATCTTCTGCTTTGCCTATCCGGCGGTTCTCACCCACGGCAAGATTACCAGCGGCATTCCGTCAATCGGCGAAGGCGCCACTCGTCTCGCCCAAGCGATCGCCCGCTCGCTCTTTGTCGAAGACCGCGCCGTGCACCTGCAGGCGTTTCGCGACTTTGCCGTGCCCGAGCTTCTCGGTGACGAATGGATTGACGCTGATGAGGAGGTGCTGTCCGCATGAGCGAACCAGTCCTGCAGATATTTTACGGCATTTCCTCGCCCTGGGCCTATTTCGGCGCCCAGCGCGCCAAAAACATTGCCGAGGCGGCCGGCGCCAAATTGGTGCTGCGCCCCATCCGCATCATCGAGGCCAATGGCGGCATTCCACTGCGCACCAGGCCCGACAGCCGGCAGAACTACCACGCGGTCGAACTCGATCGTTGGCGCAAATTCCTCGATATTCCGCTCAACCTGACGCCTAGATTCTATCCCTGCCGCACCGTCGAACCCGCCGCCCAGGCGGTGATATCAGCGCAGCAGGCGGGGCTGGATGCGTTTGCCTTCTCCTTCGCCATCCAGCGCGCGCTATGGGCCGAGGACCGCGACATTGCCGATCTCGATACACTGCGCGAGCTGGCCCTGGCCACCATCGGGGCCGAAGGGGCCGCGTTGGTGCGAGACCCGCAACCCGAGGCCATCATTGCGCAGTGGCACGACAATCTCGCCGAGGCCGAACGGCGCGGCATTTTCGGCACGCCGACCTATGTGGTCGGCGACGAACTGTTCTGGGGCCAGGACCGGCTGGACTTTGTCGCCCGCGCCCTGGGCGCCACGCAGCATTCCAAGGAAACCTTCTGATGAGCCAAGTCCCCGAACAAGCCCAAGCCCTGCATGATCGCTCGATCATCGTCGATGGCCTGCAGACCTCGCTCTGGGGCCGGCCGATCTTTGAGGAAATGCGCGCCGGCGGGCTCACCGCGGTCAATGTCTCGACTGTGCTGTGGGAGAACTTCCGCGAAGGCATCGACTATGTTTCGCAGTGGAAACACTTCCTGCGCGAGCATGCCGATATCATCCGCCCGGTGCGCAGCGTAGCCGATATCCACGCCGCCAAGGCCGAGAACAAGACCGGCATCATCATCGGTTGGCAGAACACGTCCCCGCTCGAAGACAAGCTCGACTATGTCGAGATCTTCAAGGATCTGGGCGTCGGCATCATGCAGCTGACCTATAATACCCAGAACTATTCCGGCGCCGGATATCTGGAAGAAAACGATAGCGGCCTCACCGGTTTCGGCCGCGAAGTGCTGGATGAAATGGGCCGCGTCGGCGTGCTGTGTGATTTGAGCCATGTCGGCGACAAGACCAGCGCCGATGCTATCGCCTATGCCAAGGGGCCGGTCTGTATTTCCCACGTCCTGCCGCGCGCCCTGCACAATGTGAAGCGCAACAAGCCCGATCATCTGTTCCAGGCCTGCGCCGAAAAGGGCGGCCTTGTCGGCATCAGCCTCTTCGCGCCCGGCCTTGCCGCCGGCAATGACGCCACGGTCGAAGACGTGCTCGACGCCATGGAGCATGTGATCAATCTGATTGGCGAAGACCATGTCGGCATCGGCACCGACTTTTCTCTCGACCGGCCCCGCCCCAGCGACTGGCTGCTCTGGGCCAATCGCGACAAGGGCACGGCACGCACGCTGACTGAATTTGGCTCGGTCAAGATCAACAAGCCCGAGGGCATTCGCCGGATGACCGACATGCCAAACCTCACCGCCCGCATGCTGGCGCGCGGCTGGAGCGAGGCAACCATCACAAAACTGCTCGGCGGCAATTGGCTGCGCGTTCTCGGCGCGGCCTGGACACCACGCGGCTAACTGACATCCCTTGGAGACGACATCATGACCCGACCGACCATCCGCCACCTGACTGCCATCCTCGCCGCGGCAACCGCCTTCACCCTCGGCGGCATCGCCATGGCGCAGGACGCCACCACTGGCAGCGTCCACATTGTGGGCTTTTCAGGCGTCTTCGCCGACAATTATCAGAAGTTCATCATCGAGCCGTTCAAGGCCCAGCATCCGGGCATTGAAGTCACCTATGAGCAGTCCAAGAATTCGGCTGAAACGCTGGCGCTGCTGACCCTGCAAAAGGCTGATCCGACCGTCGACGTGGCGCTGATCGACGTTGCCGTCGCCATCAAGGGCAATGCCGAGGGCCTGTTTGCCCCGCTCGACCCGGCCGTGGTCACCAACCTCGCCGACACGCCCGACTGGGCCCGGATCGGGGAAGATCGCAATATCGCCTTCTCGCAGGACAATCTGGTTATCCTCTACAATACAGAGACCGTCTCCGAGCCGCCCACCAGCTGGACCGATCTCAAGGACCCCAAATATCAGGGCCGCATCGCCGCCCGCCTCGCCGATACCCGTGGTGTGATCCTGATCCCCATTCTCGATAAGATCGCCGGCACCGATTACAAAGAAAGCATCGATCCGGCCATCGCCGCGATCAATGAATTCGCGCCCAATGTGCTGACCTGGGACCCGGCGCCCGATTGCTATGCCGTAGTGCAGAGCGGGGAAGTCGATCTCTCCATCTGCTGGAATGGCCGGGCGCAATATCTGCATGACACCCAGGGCGGCATTATCGGCATTTCCGCACCCAAGGAAGGCAGCATCGGCCAGACCAACACGATCAATCTGGTCGAAGGCTCCAAGAACGCGGAAGCCGCCCAGCTGTTCATCAATTATGCGCTGAGCGCTGAAGCCCAGGCCACCTTTGCCGAACAGAGCTTCTATGGTCCGGTCAATTCCAAGGTGGAACTCACCGATGCCGTTGCCGCCCGCATCTATGGCAGCAAGGAAGCCCAGGCCGCCCAGACCAGCCTAGACTGGCCCTATATCGCCACGGTCTATTCGGACTGGATCCAGCGCATCAACCGCGAAGTCATCGCGTTTAACTAGGACTATTGAGCCGATGCCCGATTCCCACCTCATCGTCGAAAGCCTGACGAAGACCTATCCGGGCAGCACGGCCTCGTCGGTCGACCATGTCGACTTCAACCTGCAGAAGGGCGAAATGCTCGCCCTTCTCGGCCCTTCGGGCTGCGGCAAGACCACGATATTGCGCATGGTGGCCGGGCTCATCGCGCCAAGTTCAGGCCGCATCCTGCTCGAAGGGCGCGACATCGCCCAACTGCCGGTCTATCGGCGCAATATGGGCATGGTGTTCCAGTCCTATGCCCTGTTTCCGCATATGAACGTCGCCGAAAATGTCGCTTTCGGCCTCGAAATGCGCGGCGTGCCCAAGGCCGAACGGGCTGATCGGGTGGTCCGGGCGCTCGATCTGGTCAAGCTTTCCGGCTATGGCGAACGCCGCATCACCCAGCTCTCGGGCGGTCAGCAACAGCGCTGCGCCATTGCCCGCTCGCTGGTCATCGAACCCGATCTGCTGCTGCTCGACGAACCGCTGTCTAATCTCGACGCCAAGCTGCGCGAGGAAATGCGCGACGAAATCCGCGACATCCAGGCGCGCACCGGCGTCACCTCGATCTTTGTCACCCATGATCAGGACGAAGCGCTCTCCATGGCCGACCGCATGGCGGTGATGTCGGCCGGCCGTATCGAGCAGATCGGCACACCGCGTGAAGTCTTTGACCGCCCGGCCACCGAATTCGTCGCTGGCTTTATCGGCGCCGGCAATTTCTTCTCCGGCACCGCCAGCGACGGCCAGGCCGATATTCCCGGCTTCGGCCGCCTCGCCTTTAGCGAGCCCGTTCCCGCCGGGACAGCCGTGCGCCTGCTGGTCCGGCCACACCGCATTGTGCTGGGCGACCAAGGTCCGAACCATTTCAGCGGCGTGGTTGAACATCTGGTCTATCGCGGCCAGTTGCTGACCCTCACCGTTCGGGTGGGCGAGCGCACCATCGTCGCTGACCTGCCCACCCATGCCGGCAAGCTGCCTGCGCTGGGCGAAACGGTTTCCCTCTCCATCGCGCCCGATGACGTGACCCTGATTGGCGAGGCGGCTTCGTGACCGACAAAGCATCGCACCGCGGGCTGCTGCTCTGGCTCCTCTTGCCGGGCCTTCTGGCACTCGGCGTCAGCTTCGTGATGCCCATGCTCTGGCTGCTGCGGGCCTCTTTTTCGACTTCGGCGTTTGGCGGGCCGAACGGGGAATGGACGCTGGCCAATTACAGCACGGTGATCTTCGATCCGTTCTATTGGCGGGTGGCGACCAATACACTGACCTATGGCCTGTCGGTCACCTTCTTTGCCGTGCTGCTCTCCTACCCCATCGCCCTGTTTCTTACCCGTACCACCAGCCGCTGGCGCGGCCTGCTCACCGCCCTCGCCATCGCCCCGCTGCTGACCTCGGGCGTGGTGCGCACCTATGGCTGGATGGTCATTCTGGGCGATCGCGGCGTCATCAACGGCAGCTTGCAGGCACTGGCGCTGACTGACGCCCCCATTCGCCTGGCCAATAATTTCCTCGGCGCCACCATCGCCATGATCGAAATCCTGATGCCCTATGCCATCCTCGCCATTCTCTCTGGCCTGGGCCGGCTCAATGCCCAGCTTGAGGAAGCCGCCGCCATGTTGGGCGCCAATCGTTTCAAGGTATTCTGGCGTATCATCCTGCCGCTCAGCCTGCCCGGCGTACTGACGGCGGCTTTGCTGGTCTTCGTGCTCGCCATTTCCGGCTTCGTCACCCCACGCCTCATGGGTGGTGGCCGCGTGTTCGTGCTGGGTACCGAGGTCTTCTCCGAAGCCACCGTCACGCTTAACTGGCCGCTGGCCGCCGCTCTGGCGCTGCTACTGCTGATCATCTTCAGCTCGGTTATTATCCTCTATCGCCGCGCTTTGCGGGCTCTGGAGGCCTGAGATGAACCAGACGTCCCTGCTCGCCCGCTGGTCCTGGCGCCTGTTGATCACAGCGATCTACCTCTTCCTGCTCGCGCCCATCCTGATCGTCTTCATCGTTTCCTTCGACACCCGGCAATATCTAGCCTTCCCCCCGGAAAGCTATTCCCTGGGCTCCTATGCCCTGGTGTTCCAGAACGCCACGTTCATCGGCGCCTTCTGGCGCAGCCTGGGCATTGGCATCGTGGTTGGATTCGGCGCCGTGGCGATCGGAACGCTGCTTTCGCTGGCGTTGACCCGCCATCGCTTTCGCGGTGAAGGCGCGGTCAATTTCCTCGTCATCGCGCCCTTCATCGTGCCCAATATCGTGCTGGGGGTGGGGCTGGTGCTGGTGCTGGCCAATTTCGGCCTGCTCGATACCTATCCCGGTATTATCCTCGCCCATCTGGGCGTCACCATTCCCTATACGGTGCGCACCGTGAGCATGAGCCTGTCCTCGGTCGACCGGCGCGTCGAGGAAGCTGCCATGGTGCATGGGGCTTCGCCGCTCAAAGTATTCTGGCGCATCACCCTGCCCCTGATCCGCCCCGGCCTCATTGCCGGATGGGTGATCGCCTTCCTCATCTCGTTCGACGAGACCACGATTTCGCTGTTCCTCGTCTCGGTCAAAGCCTCGACCCTGCCCACCGAGATTTATCGCTACCTCGAATATTCCACCGATCCGCAGATTGCCGCGCTTTCGGTGATCCTGATTCTCATTTCGCTTGTCGTGGTGATCGCGCTCGAGCGCCTGATCGGGCTGCGCAAGGCCGTATAGGGAACCGCCAATGACCATGCTCACCCTGCCCGGCGGCACGATCGAAGGACTGGCCGAAAACGGCTACCTCTCCTTTCTCTCGGTGCCCTACGCCGCCCCGGTCACCCCGGCGCGCCGCTTCCTCGCGCCGCAGCCGGTCGAGCCCTGGTCCGGCATTCGCGACGCGACCAAGCTGGGGCCGGTCTGCCCGCAGATCGCCACCTATGGCCCGGTGGGGCGCAATGCTACGTCCGGCCTCGCCCATGGCATCAATTTTCTGACCCTCAATATCCGCACGCCTTCGCTTGATGGCGCCGCGCCTGTGCTGGTCTGGGTGCATGGCGGCGGCTATGCCGTGGGCTCGGCCAATGAACCGATCCTGCAAAGCGGTGCCTTCGCCGCCAGCGGCATAGTCGAAGTCACCGTCAATTACCGGCTCGGCGCACTGGGTTTTCTGCACATCCCCGGCCAGCCCGACAATCGCGGCCTGCTCGACCTGCTCGCGGCACTGAACTGGGTGCGCGACAATATCGCCAGCTTCGGTGGCGATCCCGAGCGCGTCACCTTTGCGGGCCGCTCGGCCGGCGGTTTTGCCGTTGCCGCAGTGATGGCCATGCCAGCCGCACAGGGTCTCTTCGCGCGCGCCATGCCGCAAAGCGGCGCCAGCACCGCCATTGCCACCATGGTGGATGCGCCAAAGCTCACCGCCCGCATGTGCGCGGCCCTGGGTACCAGTCCCGAGGGCCTGGTGAACATTCCCATCAACGACCTGCTGGTCGCCCAGCGCGATCTCTGCAACCAGAGCTACGAGCACCACGATTTCGACCGCGACGGTGCCGCCGCCATGCTCGGCGTGCCCTTCGTGCCCATCATCGATGGCATCACCCTGCTCGAACATCCCGAAACCGCCGCCGCTGCGGGAAGAACAGCCCGTGTGCCCATGATGATCGGCTGCACCAGCGCGGAATATCTCACCCATTCCAGCGTCCTGCCCGCCGAACTCGACTATGCCGGCGCCGCAGGCCTGCTGCATGAGCGCGTCCGACCGCTGGACCTGACCGGAGGGGGCATTGTCGAGCGCTATCGCGCCGCCCTGCCAGGCCATTCCCCGCACGGCATCTGGCGCGCGGTGGCCGGCGACCTGGTGTTTCAGAATCCGGCCAGCCGCTTTGCGCGGCTCTGTTCCGCCCACCAGCCGGTGTGGAAATATCTCTACGGCCCAATCGCCGCCGACGAGACCGGAGCCGCCCATGGCGCCGAACTGGGCGCTGTCTGGTATCGCGATGGCATGGACCTCTCCCGCCAACCCGAGCGCCAGCGCGTCACCGATCCGGACTTCGCCGATCAGGTGCACGAAATCTGGCGCGCGTTCATTGCCGGCGCGGTGCCGGACGACTGGCCGCGCTTCTCCGCCGACAACCAGGTGGTGCTGCACGTGGCGCAGGGCGCAGTCGGCGTGGAAGCGGACATGTTTGCGGCGAGGCTGGGACTCTGGCAAAGGCCGTAGCAGGAGGGCGCAGACGATGAAATATTTCGAAACCAAACAGCTCGAGGCATTTTCTGCTGTCGTGTCCATCGGCAGCATGACCGGCGCCGCCAAGGCCATCGGCCGCTCGCAGCCTGTCATCACCCGGCTTATCCAGGATCTTGAGGCGGAAGTCGGTTTTGCCCTCCTCCATCGCAATGGCCCGCGCATCTCGCCCACGGCACAGGGCCTGGCCTTTTCAGAGCAGGTAGAAGTGTTTCTCTCCGGCCTTCGCGCTATTGGTGATCGCGCCGAGGCAATCGAAAAATCGGAACAGCTCCCCATCCAGATCGCTGCGGTACCCGCCCTGGCCAGTAGCCTGCTGCCCAACGCATTGGCCAACATTCCGCCGGAACTTCTGCCCAACAAGATCCACATCCAGAGCATCTCGTCGGAGAATGTGGTTCAGGCCGTGATTGCGCGCACAGCTGAGATAGGCATTGCAAGCTGGCCGCTCGACAATCCGGGCATCGAAGTGCACTGGCAGGCGGAAGTCCAATGCAATGCTGTGGTCTCGGTCGATCACCCGCTGGCGGGCTTGTCGGCTATCGCCGCCACCGACCTCAAGAACCAACGCCTGATCGTCGCGGCCAATCCGTATCGCCTGAGAATGCCGATCGAAGAGGCCCTGACCGCGCATGACATCGGCATGTCCTCGGTCATCGACTGCAATGCCACCTATGTGTCTTTGTCCCTCGCCCGCAAAAACCTTGGCGTCGCCATCGTCGAACCCCTGACCGCCATCGGACTCCCGCTAGATGGCGTCAGGGTCATTCCGCTCACCTTCCGAATACCGTTCCGCTGGAGCGTCATTACCGCAATCGGCCGGCCACTCTCGGCCGCCACCGAAGTGATTATCCGTGAAATGCGAAAAACCGCTCTCGCCGAAGTGCCGAGCGTCGTCACGATAGATTAATTGCAGGCACCCCCACATTGCTCCCTGCCATCGATCACGAATAGCGAATGCGTGGATCGAGCCAGGCGAGAAGCAGATCGGACAGCAGCGTTCCGATCACGGTGAGCACGCTCAGCATCATGATGAAACTGCCGGCCAGATACATGTCCTGGCTGATCAGTGCCTGCAGCAGCAGCGGGCCGGTCATGGGCAAATTGAGCACAACGGCAGTGATGGTCGCGCCGGACACCAGCGTGGGCAACACCCAACCCACGGTCGAAATGAACGGGTTGAGCGCGATGCGCACCGGATATTTCAGCAGCAACCGGTTCTCGGACAAGCCATAGGCGCGCGCGGTGACGACATAGGGCTTGCCCAATTCGTCCAGCAGATTGGCCCGCAGGATACGGATCAGCGAGGCCGTGCCGCTGGTGCCGAGCACGATCGTCGGAATGATCAGGTGCGTTCCCAGATCGACGAGCTTGCCCCAACTCCAGGGCGCATTCTCATATTCAGGGGAGAACAGCCCGCCAATGCCGGTATTGAAATAGCGAAACGAGAAATACATCAGCACCAGCGCGAACAGGAAATTGGGGATGGCCAACCCGAGCACCCCCACGAAAGTCGCCAGATAATCCCCGATCGAGTTCTTGCGCACGGCGCTGTAAATGCCGATCGGCAGCGAGATCGCCCAGATGAAAAGCAGGGTGATCAGCGCCAGCACGAAGGTGAGGCCAAGCCGATTCCAGAGCAGGTCCGCAACGGGCCGACGCCATTCCAGCGAATAGCCGAAGTCGCCGGCGAAGATGATGTTGGAAATCCACTTCCAATATTGCACATGCACCGGATCATCGAGCCCGTAACGGGCCCGCAATGCCGCCATTTCGGCGGGATCGACAGTGGTCCCCTGCAGGTTGAGCTGGGCCACCATGGCCGTCACATAGTCGCCGGGCGGCAATTGGATGATGATGAAGGTCATGACCGAAATGGCCGCGATAGTCACCAGCATGTAGAACAAGCGGCGGGCGATGAAGGCGGTCATTTGGGTCATACTCCAGCAAAGCACCATCCAGCCCCGTGGGCCGGATGGTGGGGTCGGGAGGGTTACGGGGCGGCGTAGTAGAACTGTTCGGGATTGGCAGCGCCTGGATGGGCATATTCGCTGCTGGCGAGCAGCACGCCTGGGAAATTGGCCATCCGCTTGTTGACGATGCCGTAGTCCGAAGTCGGCTGCATGACACCGATCGTATAGAATTCCTCTGCCGAGATCGCGAGCAGGTCCTTCATCAACGCCAGGCGTTTAGGGACATCGGTCGTGGCAAACACTTCCTGATAGAGCACCATCTGTTTTTTGGCCGCCTCGGGCGGCTCTTCCGGATTGGTGTCCTTGGTGAACCACTGTCCCCACGTGGTGGCGTAGAAGGCCGCCCATGACGAGGGGAAATAGTATTTGGGATCGAACAGGGAGTCCGGGCCGCCAGAGGCCGACCAGACGGCCGAGTCATGCTCATTGGATTCGATGCGCTGGTTGAGCGCGGTCGTGTCGGAGGTGTTGATCAGCAGGTCGACACCGATCTGCTTCCAATATCCCTTGATCAACTCGGCGCTGTCGATCCAGGGCTGACGGATTACCGAGATGTCCATGGTGAACTGCAACGGCCGGCCATCGGACAGCAGCCGAATGCCATTGCCATCCTTTTCCGTCAGTCCGATCCCGTCGAGCATTTCATTGGCTTTGGCAATGTCGAACTGGGTGAACTGGGTCGCCATTTCCTCGTCGAACAGCGGGGATTCTGGTCGCTCCACCGTCTGGTAGGGTAGCCCCTGCCCCAGCCAGACCAGTTCGATAACCTCGTCACGGTTGATGGCCGTGGACAGGGCCTGGCGGAACGTCTTGTTGCCGAACACTTCGCGCAGGACCGGGTCCTTGTGCGTCATATTCAGCGAGATGATCATCAGGTTGGCGCGGTTGGGCAGCACTTCGTAGAACTCGTAGCCACCGGATTCCTGGTTGTCGAAGAAGGTACCCCGGTTTTCCGGAGTGGCGACGAAGCCGACATAGGAATCCAACATGTCAAAGTCGCCATTGGCGGCCTTGAGCAGGGTGACCTGGGGATCGGTGATGATGTCGACGGTGACGCGATCCATATACGGCAATTGATTGCCCGCGTTATCGACCTTGAAGTAATAGGGGTTGCGCTCGGCGATCACCTGAGCACCGCTGCCTTGGCCAATGCCCTGGGTAATGATCCATGCATGCAGCCGTGGCAATTCCGGGTTGCGCCACATGTCGGCTTTGGCGTGGAAATTCTGCACCCATTCAGCGCCGGCAGCAGCTTCATTATAGGTGGGATGGAACTGCTCGAGATAATGCCGCGGATACGCGAAGGGCTGGTTCTGCTCGGCGTCATTGGATGGCGTTGCCATATACTGAAGAAGCAGGCCATTGGGCCCGCCGAAGATGAACTTGACGGTCGTTTCGTCGATCTTCTCGACCACCAGAGGCTTGTCATTGCGCACCGACCATGTCGGCTTTGCCGGGAACAGTTCGGTGTTTGAATAAACGTCCGTGTACCAGAACATCACATCGTCGGCCGTGTAGGGCTCACCGTCACTCCATTTGTGGCCCTTACGCAGGTGAAAGGTGTATTCCGATCCATCTTCATTGACGTCGACGCTTTCGGCGACGTTCATGATCACGTCCGGCACGATATCGGCCTGCTCGACATCGGGCTGCCAGGTCACCGAGCGGACAAAATTCTCGTAGCCGATGGTGCGGGCCAGCGTGCCGATGTCGCTGGGCGAGCTCATCACCAGGCGCCAGGTGCCACCATATTGCCCAACGCTTTCGAACGGCTCGACCACCATCGGGTTTTCCGGGAGCCGGTCGGCCACTGGGGGCAAAGTGCCCGCAGCGACCTGGTCGGCCAATATGGGGGCTTCCTTGTAGTCCTGTGCGACGACGACGGCCGTGGACAGCAGAATTGCTGCGACGCCGACGAAGGGCGATAACCAACGTGAAGTCAGTGCGGCTTGCATGGGTTCTTCCTCCTCTAGCTTTATCCGGGCCGCGGCTTGTCGCCGCTTTGGTCCCGGTGCGAAAAAAATCAGGCCGTCGAGAACTGGATTGCTTCGAATGCCTCGACGGGCGGCAGGGCGTACCAGACATAGCCGTCCTGATCGGCTTCCCCTTCGGGCATCATCGTCTTGCCAGACACCAGCGCGATTGCCTCGCCCCCCACACCATGCATAGCCAGGCGCAGGCCGTGCAGCGCGGGCGCATCTTCGTAGAGGTTGTTGCGCTGCCCGCCATAATTGACGAGGTGAACCAGCGTCTTGCCAGCGTCGGGCTGAGCCTGGATGGTCACTTCCAGCGCGCCCCGGCCTTCAACCTTGACCGGCGAAGCCGGTATGTTGCGGACCACCAGGTCCGTCAAGAAGGTGCGGGTATGGGGAAGGCTGTCGCGGTAGTAAAGCGCGTCGGCGTGCCAAGGCACGTAGATCGCCTTACCCTTGCCGTGGGTGCCTGTGATCGCCCCCGGCAGGACGCTTTCATAATCGGGGAAGCACAATTCAGGCGGGCCGAAGCGTTGCGGAGGCAATAAAGTCAGCAGCGTTTCGGCGCCCCGCTTTGCCTGGGCCACATAATAGGTGTGGTCGAGCATCAGCAGCTTCACGTCATCGCCGATGGGCAATTCGCCGGGCCGGACGCGGAAATATGACCCCTTCATATTTTGGCGCGGCATGGGGTTTCCGATGATCGGAAGGCTTTGCAGAACCGGTTCGTCCCGCGCCACGCCCTTTTCATCATAGAACCCGGTTTCGCCGGTCGCCAACAAGACGCCGCCTGCCTCAACCCAGGCATCGATGACTGTGGCCTCGGCATCGGAGAGACAGGTCACATTGGGCATGACCAGCGCCTCATACTGAGCAAGCACCTTGGCGCCATTCTTGCCCGTGATGACTTCGTCCACCACCATATCGAACGGCAGGCGTGCTTCGAGCAAAGCGCGATAAGCCCCACGGAATGCGGCCTCCGCATGCTTGCCGCTGGCCGGGCGCTTGGAATAGCCCCCGGCACCATGTCCGGGCACCACGTTATGAGAATGATAGAGCGCGATCCTGGAAGCGGGCTTCAGCCCCGCATAGTTCCGTTCATTGGCTTTGTGCCACTGGAACAGTTTGGACGTGTCGGCAAAAGCCGATTTGTCGTCCTGATCCATTACCCCCAGCAGATAGAAGTCGAGCGTGGCCCCACTGGCCAATTGCTGGGCCGCGCGGGCGAGCTGATAGGCGCCGGTTTCCGACACAAAGCGCCAGGCAAAATCGATGAAATTGGCCGAAGTAGACGAGACGGTCTTGCCCTGGCCATAGGCCTGGCCCCAGCGTGCCTGCTCGCCAGCCTGATAGGGCCATTCCGGTTGCGGCCGATCCACGGCGCGCTGCGTCTCCATGCGGATCAGGTCGCTATCGCCGCGGTGCCCGGTCATCGCGACTTTGGGCGCGACCTGCTTGATGTGCTTATAAACCTTGGAGCGCAACTCAAGCGACGTGCGATCCTTGAATTCCAGATAATCCGCATAGGACGGGTCGGAAAAGTCTTCCTTGAGCGGCAGCGGCTTGCCGTACATGTCGTGGAAACGGCGGCGGCAATTGTCGCACACGCAGGTGCCGAAATAATGCCCCGAATAGGTGAAGTTGGTATAGCCGAACATGTTGAAGAACACGCCGTCCACATCGTACTTGCCCAGTGACTCGCTGATGATGTCGAGCGCATAATCCTGATACCAGCCGCCGTTGACGCAGGCCTGATAGGTCCCGTTGTATTCAAGGGCCTCGCCCTTGGCATTGTGCACGAACCACTCGGGATGTGCTTCATAGCCAAGGCGAGTTGCCTTGGACATGTCGAAGCGGCCAACCAATGCGATGCCTTCGGCATGCGCGGCTTCGATTGCATCGCCCAGCGCATCACCCTTCATCATCGGGTTTATGGCCTGCAGCGGTAGTTTGGTGGGATAGAAGGCGTAGATGCCGCCGATATTGTAGAGCAGCACATCGGCGCCGAATGCCTTGATCTCCCGCGCCAGCTTGCGCTGATCGTAAAGCGCATCGGGTTGTCGCAGGTTCGTCTGCACCATGCGGTATGGCCGCTGCCACCACGTCTTGGTGTCAGTGGCGCCTGACGCCGAGCTCGGTTCATGGTCATGCAGCATCGGCGTTCACTCCCTTAAGATCGAGGCTGTCGGCAAAATGGCAGGCCACATCGGACGAGCCGACCGAGCGCAATTGCGGGTCTTCGGCGCGGCAAAGGTCCGTGGCGAATGGGCAGCGTGGATGAAAGGCACAGCCGCTGGGGCGATTGGCCGGATCAGCCACTTCCCCCTTGAGCCGCATATGCTTGCGCATCCGGGCACTGCGCGGATCGGGCCGAGGCACCGAGGCCAGCAGCGCGGCGGTATAGGGGTGGCGTGGCTTGGCAAAGAGCGGTTCGGTGTCGCTCAACTCGACGATCCGCCCAGCATACATCACCGCCACGCGGTCAGAGATATATTCAACCACGCTCAGATCGTGACTGATGAAGACGTAGGTGAGCGCAAACTCTTCCTGCAAATCCTGCATCAGATTGAGCGTCTGGGCCTGAATGGAGACGTCGAGGGCCGAAACGCATTCATCGGCAACAACGAGCCGCGGATGAACCGCCAGTGCCCGGGCGATGCCGATGCGCTGCCGTTCGCCGCCTGAAAAGGCATAGGGATAACGGCTCATATATTCGGGCCGTAAGCCAACTTTGCGCAGCAGCGTGGCGACGCGGGCTTCCACATCACGCTCGTCCTTCACGCCAAAATTGCGCAGTGATTCCCCGATAATGTCGACGACGCGCCGTCGCGGATTGAGCGAGGCAAACGGATCCTGGAAGATCATGCGGATATCGGAGCGATAACGCCGCAACTCGGTCTCCCCGAGATGGGCGATATCGGCGGGCCCTTCGCCCGCCTTCCGATATTCGATACTCCCAGCGGTAGGCTCGAGCACGCGCACCAGCGCCTGTCCCAACGTAGTCTTGCCGCAGCCGCTCTCGCCCACAATGCTGAGCGTCTCGCCCGAACGGATATCGAGACTGACACCATCGACAGCCCGGACATGGCCAACCGTGCGCTTGAGCACGCCACGCTTGATCGGGAAATGCACCTTGAGGTCGCGCGCCCGCATGAGCAGGCCGCCTTCTGCTGGCGTAACGCTCATGCCAACACCTCGGTCCGCAGTTGCGCCACTTCGGGGTCCCGCATGTGGCAAGCGACGAAATGGCCCGGCTCCAATTGCAAATTGCGCGGATCAACGACGTCGCACAGCCCTGCCCTTGCCTCCGGGCAGCGCGTATTGAACGGACAACCCGCCGGACGGTTGAGCGGGTGGGGCACCATGCCCTCGATCGCATGCAGGCGCTGCCCCTTGGCCCGGCGGGCTCCGAGCTTTGGGATCGAAGACAACAAAGCCAGCGTATAGGGGTGCTGCGGATTGTAGAAAATATCGTCGACGCTGCCGCGTTCGACGACGCGACCCAGATAGACGACCGCGACCTCATCGGCGATTTCGGCCACGACGCCGAGATCGTGCGTGATGAAAATTACGCCCATGCCGAATTCGTCCTGCAAGCCGGCAATCAGATCGAGAATATTGGCCTGGGTGGTGACGTCGAGCGCCGTTGTGGGTTCGTCGGCTATGAGCAGGGCCGGCTGGCACGCCAGCGCCATGGCAATCATGACGCGCTGCCGCATGCCGCCGCTCAGCTCGAACGGATAGTTGACCAATCGCTGCTTGGGATTGGGGATGCCAACCTTATCCAGCGCATCGACGGCGCGGTCGATTGCGGCCTTCTGACCGATCTTATGATGCAGCAGGATTTTCTCGACGAGTTGATCGCCAATGCTGTGGACTGGCGACAGCGAATTCATCGGTTCCTGGAAAATCATCGCGATATCGCGGCCCCGAATGGCCCGGATCGGCTTTCCCTTCGGATCGAGCTTGGCAATGTCCACCGGCGCCTGGCCGGGGCGGCGGAACATGATTTCGCCGCTGGTCACCCGGCCGGGCGGGGAAACGATCTGCAGGATCGAGCGGGCCAGCATCGACTTGCCCGACCCGCTCTCGCCCACGATACACAGCGTCTTGCCCGCATGCGCCTCAACATCGACGCCGTCCACCGCTCGGATCAACCCTTCGCGCAGTTTGAAGTGCACATTGAGGCCACGAATGCTCAAAAGGGGTTCGGTACTCATGAATAAGGGTCCGCCGCGTCGCGCAGGCCATCGCCAAGGAAATTCAGGGCAAGCACGGTGATGATGACGAGTACGCCGGGCGCCAGCAGCCAAGGTGCTTCAGCCAACGAGCGAATGTTTTGGGCTTCCTGCAGCAGCACACCCCAGCTCACGACCGGCGGCCGCAGTCCAATGCCCAAGAAGGACAACGAGGTTTCGGCAATGATCATGGCTGGAATGGCCAGCGTCACCGACGCGATGATGTGCGAAATGAAGCCCGGGACAAGATGACGTCCGATGATCGTCATCTGACTGGTGCCATCGAGCCGGGCAGCCGTGACGAATGGCTCGTTCCGCCAGGACATGAAGCGCCCGCGCACCTCACGCGCCAGCGAGGTCCAGCCGATCAGCGAGATGATCATAGTTATGATGAGATAAACCAGCACCGGAGACCAGGTCACCGGGATCGCTGCCGCCAGGCCCATCCACAATGGAATTGTGGGCACCGACATGATGAATTCAATCACGCGCTGGATGAGGTTGTCGACCACACCGCCAAAATAGCCCGAAATACCGCCCAGGATCACGCCAAGCACGAGGCTGACAGCAACTCCGATCAGGCCGATGGAGGTCGATATGCGGGTCCCGTAGATCACCCGGCTGAGCACATCACGACCCATACGATCCGAGCCCAGCAGATAGAATGGCTGGGCAGGATCGACCGGCCCAATCAGATGAATATCACCCGGAATGAAGCCCCACATCTGATAGGGCTGCCCCTTTACGAAGAACGATACCGGCACGCGGATCGATTCATCGGTCGTGAACACGCGGCGGAGCGTTGCCGGGTCGCGTTGCGATGAAAAGCCGGTGACGTGCAGGCCGAACTGAGTGGTGCCGTTCTCATCGGTATAGAAGAACTTCAGTGGCTGGGGCGCCAGCATTGTATAGGCGGAATCGTAGTGGTCCGGTGTGCGGGGTGCCACGAACTCGCAAAATGCGCCGATCAGATAAATGAGCGCGATAACCACAAGGCTGACCACGGCCAGTTTGTGCTCGGTAAATTTGAGCCACACCAGCTGGCGCTGACTGGCCAGACCCACCTGGTCTGCGGCCGGCACTTTTGCAGCCTGCTGGACCTCGACAATGGCCATGCGCTCTCAACCCTCGCCCTTCGGCGAGTCCCTCCCCTGCCGGCAAGTTAACCTTGCCTCCGCATCAAAAAGTGCGTTGTTATCTTTTTTGTTATCCAAACTGACCATACGAAAATACGAAGGTCAACCCATAATTTTTGTTATTTGTTTTGTGTTTTGAGAGTAACTTTCGAAGGATGAATCCGATAATGCCCTGAATTTCAATGCGAATTCAGGGTGCCGGGGCACGCCAGGCGGTGTCAAAAAGCCACAAAAACGGGCGGCATAGAGCAATTCACGTTGACACCGCAAAAGGCGCAGCCTAACAAAAATAAAAATAACGAGAGGATGTGTCTTCGGGCACGCGCCATGAAGCGGGTAACGATCCAGCAAATTGCCGACCATTTGGGTATTTCCAAATTTGCCGTTTCCCGCGCGCTGAGCGGGAAGCCCGGGGTGAGCGAGCCGACACGGCACCTGATCGTGGATACGGCCGCCGCTCTTGGCTACAACGCCCGGCGCCAAGGTGCCGGCCAGAACATTGAGGTGATCTTCAAGAACCGGGCGACAGCCAGCCGGGAATTATGGGTCGACGTACAAAACGGCATCGACCACGAAGCGACCGCCCACGGTTGTGTCATGTCGGTGCGTTGGCTGGATGATCCAGCCGAGCTACCGCGCATTGAGAACGGCGCCATTGGCTATATCCTGGTCGGACCGCAGACGCCGGCGATGCTTGAGACGGCCCTGAGCAGCGCGCTACCGGCCGTGGTGGTCAATCACATCGTTCCGCCCTTGTGGCAGAAAGATCAGGTGAGCGCGGCGGACGTAGAAGCAGGTGTTTACGTTGCGCACCATTTGCAATCCCTGGGCCACCGCCGCGTCGTCTACGCGCATGGACGGCTCGGTTATCCGGGGCGGCTGGCGCGCCTCGCCGGCTTTGCCGATGCAATCGCTGAAGTAGAAGACATGGAGCTGCGTGAGATTGGCTTCTCCGACGATCGGGCGGCCGGCGACCTGCGCGAGGCTGTAACCGCCATGGCGGCGAGCGGTTTTGAGCCCACGGCGTTCTTCTGCGGCAGCGACATTGTCGCCGTGACGGTGGTATCCGAGCTGATGCGGCTTGGACTGCGCATTCCAGAGGACGTCTCCGTCGTCGGCCATGCCGATTATGCTATCGCCACGCAGATCTCGCCGCAGTTGACCACCGTTCACATGCCCCACCGCGAAATGGGTATTGCAGCAGTCAGGGTGCTGCTGTCCCGCGCCGGGCAGTCGCCATTCATGAATGAATTGCCACCCCAGCGGATCAACCTTGTCCCCCATCTGGTCGAGCGGCAATCAAGCGGCCCGGCAAGTCATGAATCATGGCGGCACCGTTTGCGCGGAGCGCCCAGCTCTGCATGAAGCTGCCCCGCTCCGCGGCCGGCAATGTGCGGCCCGCCGCATTCCCTAAATGGAGACCATTGTGAACACTTCTGGAGCGCCTGAGGCGGCCCGTCTCTTGCTGGATGCCCGCCAAACGGGAACGACGCTGCCACACTTGCCCGAGCATTTGCGGCCACGATCGCAGGCCGATGCCCACCGCATTCAGGATGCGATTATCGCCCAGCTTGGCACGGTGGGAGGCTGGAAGATATTTGCCGGTGATGAACCGGCGCCCTTTCTGTCGCCGCTGCCAGCACGTCTGGTTTTTGACCAGGGCCATCAGGCACCCAAGAGCCCGTTGCCGATTGTCCTTGTCGAGCTGGAAATCGCTCTCACTCTTGGCCAGGATCTGCCGGCGAGGGACATTCCCTATGATGTCCCAACCGTCCGCGAGGCCATTGCAAGCTTTCACCCCCTGCTCGAACTCATCTCCTTTAGTTGGACGGACCGGGACCAGGTAGACAGGCTGACGCAGCTGAGCGACCTGCAGAATAGCGCCGGCTTTGTAGTTGGTGACGGGATGGCGGACTGGCAGGCTTTCGATCCGGCTGGCGTCGGATCGGCATTACGGCTCGATGGCGTCGAAGTGGCTACGACGTCGACCGGCTGCGACCTTCACACCATCCTGCGCACATTGGCGCTGTTGGCAAATCATGCCGCTACACGTGGCGTTTCCTTGCGCAAGGGACAGGTGATTACGACAGGCTCGCGCTTAGTCGCACCAATCGGCGGCGCCAAATCTATCCGTGGCGAAATCGGCGGCCTTGGCTCCGTCTGGGCCGCGCTCACCTAATTCCCCTCAGACCCTGATGCGGCTCAGCGGAATGCCGGGATGACTTCGCGGCCGTAGCGGGAGATGATTTCTTCTTCGTCGCCAGAGTCGAGATAGATGTTGAACTGGGTGACGCCGGCTGTTTCGAGGTCGCGGATCTTGGCGATGTGATCCTGCGGTTCGCCCAGCACGCAGAAGCTTTCCACGATGTCATCGGTGATGAAATCCAGGAACGGGTTATCGGCCTGACCGTGCTTGGAATAGTCGTAGCCACGGCGCTTTTCGACATAGCTGGTGAGGCTCTTGGGCACTTGATCGGAATCGGCGCCGTATTTTTCTACGATGTCAGCGACGTGGTTGCCCACCATGGCGGGGAACCATTTGACCGCCTCGATCGCCTTTTTCTTGTCGCCGAAATAGGCGGGGGCCGCCGCCATCGAGCGGAAATTGGACATGTCCTTGCCGGCCGCCCTGCCCCCTTCGAGGCACTGGTCGGTGAACCATTTGCAGAGGCCTGGATCGGCAATCTGCAACACCACGCCATCGGCGGATTCGCCGGCGGTCTTGAGCGCCAGCGGGCCATAGGCGGCGATCCAGCTGGGGATCTCGTGGCCGACGGCCCAGGGAAATTTCACCGGCGCGGGGATTTCGCCATAGGAAACTTCCTCGCCGCGGATCATGGCCTTGGTCTTGGTGATGAAATCGGCGACACGGGCCAGGGTCGCAGGCTTCTTGCCCATGACGCGCATCGAGCTATCGCCGCGCCCGACGGCAAGGTCGAAGCGCCCGCCGCTCTGCTTGGACAGCGAGCCGAAGATGGAGGCTGCGACCGACCAGTCGCGCACATCGGGATTGGTGACCAGCGGGCCGAAGCGCATCTGCTCGGTATGTTCCATGCACATGGCGATGGCGGCGTAGCAATCGCGCCAGAGAATGTGGGAATCGTAGAACCAGCAATAGGTAAAGCCGGCATATTCGGCCGCTCGCACCAGATATCGGGCCCGCTCGGCGTCGACAAAGCCTTTGAAAGTAATCCCGAATTCCATGGCTGCGCGCTCCCCGCACTGAAATTTGACCAGACGATCAAATTTTGGCTGACGGCGCGCTATTGTCAATCGGAATTGACGGCGGAATCGTAAATCACGATCGGATAGTCCCTGCCAGGCACGTTCACGATCGTCGACTGCACGCCATAGACCCGCAACAGTAGGTCCGGGGCCAGCACGTCGGCCGGTGTCCCCTCGGCTGCGGTTCGTCCATTATTGAGCATGACGAGATGATCGCAATAGCGGGCGGCCAAGTTGAGATCGTGCATGGCGACCACGATAGTACAGCCCGCCAGCGCCCGCTGCCGCAACACCTCGAGCACCAGCAATTGCGCCTTGATATCGAGATGGCTGGTCGGCTCGTCGAGCAGCAGGAGTTGCGGTTCCTGCGCCAGCGCACGGGCAATCTGGACACGCTGTTGCTCGCCGCCTGACAGCCGGTGGTAGAGCCGGTCGCCAAAGGCGGACATGCCCAGAGCCTCGATCGCGTCCGTCACCACGACGTCGTCATGGGGCGAGGGCACGGCCTGCCAGTCTGACTGAAAGGGCACGCGGCCCAGGGCCACCACATCGCGCACGCTGAGCCGCTCGGTGGTGGTGGCGAATTGTTCGACATGGGCGCATAGCCTGGCCCGCTCGGCGGCTCGCGTTCCGGGCAGGTCAATGCCATCAAAGGCAATCGTGCCACCGGACAGACGCCGCCGGCCCATCACGGCGGCAATCAGGGTCGACTTGCCTGCGCCATTGGGGCCGATCAGCCCGGTGACGGCACTAGCGGGGGCCGAAAAACTGGCATCGGCCAAAATGGTCCGTTCCCCTGCCCGCACAATGGCGTTCTTGATGATCAGCCCGCTCATGTCACCCGCCGGTAGCGTAGCAGGATGAGCAGGAATGCCGGCGCGCCCACCAGCGCGGTGACGATGCCGACCGGCAATTCACGCGGATCGAACAGGCTGCGCGCGGCAGTGTCGCTCCACAGCATGAAAATGGCGCCGACCAGCATGGACATGGGCAGCAGCACGCGGTGGCGCGAGCCTGCGGCAAGGCGAACCGCGTGGGGCACGACAAGGCCGACAAACCCGATGGCACCGCCGATGGCGACCATGACGCCGGTCAGGAGCGCCGTCGCCGCCAGCAGCGTCCAGCGCTGCCGTGTGACATCGATGCCCAGCCCGGCAGCGGCCGTCTCGCCAAAGGCAAAGGCGTCTAGACCCCGCCCGGACAACAGGATGACGGGCGCGCAGAGCAGCAGTCCCAGGGCCACCAGGCCCGTGTCGCTCCAGGAGGTGCCGCTGAGCGAGCCCATCAGCCAGCTCAGGATTTCCCGGTAGGAATCCCCCGTTGCCGACCAGAAGATCAGCAGCGAAGTGCCCGCCGAGGCGAGCGCGGCAATGCAGATGCCGGCCAGAATGGCGCGCGACGGCGTCGCTCCACCCAATAATCTGGCGATCAGCAAGGCTAACGCAAGCGCGGTAAGGCTACCGATAAAGGCGCCCAGCGGCATGAGCAGCGCCGCTCCGGCGAGCAGGAAAATCACCGCGCCTAGTGCCGCGCCGGATGACAGGCCCAGGAGATAAGGGTCGGCCAGCGGGTTGCGGGTCAGCACCTGCATCACCGTGCCCGCCAGCGCTAGCCCGGCGCCGACGCCCAGGGCCGCCAGCACGCGCGGCAGCCGCAATTCCCAGACAATGGCATCGCGCAGGCGCGAGACGGGGCTGTCCACAGCCAGCCCCAGATGGTGCAGAATGGTCTGCCAGACCTCGGTTACCGAGATGCTGGCAGGCCCAAGGGTAACCGCGATAGCCACGCTGGCGAGCAACAGAATCCACAGGCCCGTATAGGCGAGGCCGTAGGATGCTTTCGGCGCCATCACGGGGTCGGCAGATCAAGCGCCGTCAATTGGCGCGCCATGTCGAGCGTGGCCGGCACATTGCGCACGCCGGCCTCGGACGCCGGGAAGGCAATGACGAGGTAGCGCTGGTTGATGACTGCATCGAGCTGGCTGGTGATCGGATTTTCCGCCAGCAGTTTCTTCTTCTGTGCGGCGGAGTTCCACGCGGCATCGACCAGCACGATCACATCGGGATTGGCATCGACCACGGCTTCCCAGCTCGCCGAAATCCAGCCGTCATCGACATCGCCAAAAATGTTCTTGAGACCGAGCGCCTCCATCACCATGGCCGGGGCGTTATTGCCTGCGCCCACATAGGGGGCCTTGGTGCCCGAGGAATACCACACGGCAGTTAGGCCGCGCGGATCGGGCTTGAGAGCGGCAAGGCTGGCCTTCTGAGCGTCGACCAGCGTGGTTGCAGCGGCTTCGACGTCGAAAATAGCGCCCATCTCTTCGAACTCGCCAAAGATGGCATCGAAGGTCAATTTTGGTGGCTTGACGCTGCGGCAGGCGGCCGGCGCCACATAGCTGGCAACGCCCAGAGCGGCCAGTGTTGGCCGCTCGCCGGCGCCATCGGCGGCGAAATTGCTTTCCCAACCGCCATACACAAAATCGGGCTCAGTTTCGAGCACGACTTCCTGGGACGGCAGCTTGTCCGAGAGAACGCTCAGATCGCTGCCCGCCGCAGCCAGTTCGTCCGGCAAGGGCCCATCCTGGAACCCGACGCCGACAATGCGATCAGCCAGGCCGAGCGACAGCAGCAGTTCGGTCGCGGTCGACTTGATGCTGACAACGCGGGCGGGGGCTTTGTCAAAGGTCACCGCCATGCCGCAATTCTGCAGCGTCAGGGGATAGGTGGTGGCGGCGAGGGCCGGATTGACGGCTAGTGCAGGCAAGGCAGCGACGAGTGCGAGCGCGAAAAGGCGCATGATCAATTTCCCTGTCTACCCGCGAGCGGCGTGGCGGCGGCGCCGCCCTCAAATTCCGCCCGCGCTGTGTCATAACCAAGCTGGTAGGCTTCTGCCGAGCCGAAGCGAAACATGTCCTCCTCAAGCGAGCGCACGAGTGATCGAGCACCCGGCGCATCAAGCCCGGTAACCAGCCGACCCAGCCCGCGCACCACGGCGACCGGCAGGCCGCCGGCCTTGCCTTTGACCAGATCGGCGGCGCCGGCGATTTCATCGGCGACCACGGCGATAGTGGCGTGCAGCGGGCGTCCATTGGCGTCATTGCCGCCCCGCATGTCTTCGGTCAGTTGCAGGCCGGCCGCGCCGATGGCGACATCGGTCTGGCCGACGCGCCAGGGCCGCCCGAATGTATCGGTGATGATGATGCCCAGCGAAATGCCCAGCCGTTCGCGCAGAATGGCGCAAAGCTGTTGCGCCGACAGGTCTGGGTCCTCGGGCAGGCGCAGCGCGAAGCCGTCCGGCACATTGGACATATCAATGCCCGCCGCCGCCATGATCAACCCCTGCCGCGTCTCCACGATCCGCGTCACGCCGCCGGCATGCACCCGCTCCGCCACGACACGAACGGTGTCCTCGGTGATAGCCTTTTCGCGGTCCGTCGCCGGCACCAAGCGCCCCTCCGCCTTGGCGACGATCTTGCTAGCGACGACAAGAATATCGCCCTCGGCGAGCGCGAGTTCGGCGTCGCCTTCGGCCTGCTTGTCCACCGCGTCGCAGATCAGTGTGGCCAGATCGTCCCCGTCAAGCACTTCGGGAATACCGGTCACGGCCCAGGCAGAAAAGCGCGGCAGCGTCATGATGGCGCGCCTGCGGTCAGCCGGCGCAAGCGAGGCAGGATTTCCTTGGCATAAAGGGCCAGAAACCGGCTTTGGTCGGTGCCCGGCGCGTGGAAGACCAGATGATCGAAACCATAATCGATATAGGTCTTGATCGCAGCGACATGCTCGTCGGGATCGCTGGACACAATCCAGCGCTTGGCGACCCGCTCGATCGGCAGTTCTGACGCCAGGCGTTCCATTTCAGCAGGGTCCCGCACCGAGTGCTTTTCCTCGGCCGAGAGGGAAAGCGCGGCCCAATGGCGCGTGTCATCCAAGGCCCGGTCGGGATCGGTATCGAACGACACCTTGACCTCGATCATGCGCTCGAAGGGTTTTCCCGCCAGCTCGGACTCGGCCCGGCCGATTTCGACATTGGGCAGCAGTTGATCGACATAAAGCTCGGCGCCCTTGCCGGAGGTGCAGATAAAACCATCGCCAGCCCGGCCGGCATATTTGGCGTTAAGCGGGCCACCGGCAGCGATATAGATCGGCACTGGTTCGGCCGGCTTGTCGTAGATGGTGGCGTTGACGGTCTTGTAATATTCGCCCTCAAAACTCACGCGGTCCTCGGTCCAGAGCAAGCGGATCAGCTTGACCGCCTCGCGCAGTCGCGCCGAGCGCTCCTTGAGTTCGGGCCATTCCAGACCGGTCGCAGGCACTTCATTGAGGGATTCCCCGGTGCCGACGCCCAGGATCACCCGGCCGGGAAACATGGAGCCCAGTGTCCCGAAGGCATGCGCCACGACCGAGGGATGCATCCGAAATGTCGGCGTCAGCACCGACGTGCCCAGCACAATGCGTTCGGTCCGCGCCAGCACTGCCGCCATCCAGGCCGGGGCAAACGGGGCATGGCCATCGGTGTGTTTCCAGGGCTGGAAATGGTCGCTGACGAAAACGCTGTCAAACCCGGCCTGCTCCGCCTCCACGGCGAAGCCAAGCAGGGCACTGGGAGCAAACTGCTCGGCCGACGCCTTATACCCGAAGCGCATGTTCAAAATTCTCCCTCGACCATTTATTTGATCGTTTGGTCAAAATTCCAAGCAAGTCAATTGCCAATCGGAAAGTCGCTGACCGTCTTTCCGATTTGCTGCCCAGTCATGCGGGGCCCGATCAGCGGGCGGTGAGTTCAATCACCGGGATGATATCGCGGGTCGTCACTTCTTCGTATTTGGCGAATTGGGGAAAGCGGCGGGCCTGTTCGGCATAGATGGTGTCGCGTTCGCTGCCCTCGACGACCCGCGCACGGACCGGGATTTTCTCGATGGTCTTGCCATCGCCAACGGAGATTTCGACGTCGGGGTGCGCCAGCAGGTTACGGAACCATGCGGGGTCTTTGGGGGCGCCGCCATAGGAAGCAAAAATATACCAGGGACCGTCGTTCTGCGGGCGAAGATACATGAGCGGCTGAACCCGCTCCAAGCCGGACTTGGCGCCGATAGCGTGCAGCAGCAGCACCGGAGCGCCCGCAAACATGCCCCCGGGATGCCCCCCGTTCTGGTTGAAATCGGCAATCACCTGATCATTGAATTCGCTCATGCTGTGCTCCTCTTGGGGTCCGTGCCGTTTAAGTTGAATTCGGCTCGGCCGTTCCAGTGCTTCTAGACACGATCCATATAGGTATTCCGCGCCGAAGATCACCATGACCCGCGCCAACACTTCGAGCAATGGCGGGGTGGAAATAGGTTCTGGGGATTCACGCAGCAGAGGCGGCACGAAGCCGAGAAATCGCCACCCTTGGCTCACACCGCTGGTGTGAAATTTTCACCTCCGCGAGGAATTGCAAAATAAATTACAGTCGATAGGCTCCGTACCATCCCCCACACGCACTTTCGGAGCCGCCTCGTGCCAAAACAATGCCGCATCATCCTCGATGTCGACACCGGAATCGACGACGCCATGGCGATCCTCTATGCCGTCAATCGGCCCGGCATTACGCTTGAGGCGTTGACCACGACCTATGGCAATATTGACGTCGCCGCTGCGACGCGGAACAGCCTGCAAATTCTGGAAGCAGCAGGATGCCCGGAAATTCCCGTGGCCTCGGGTGCCTCGCGCGCCCTGACGCGCCCCTTCACCAAGCTCGGCAGCCGCATCCATGGGGCAAACGGCATCGGTAATATCGAACTGCCGGCCCCCAAGGCCAAGGCACTCGATATCTGGGCCCCCGATTTCATCATCGAACTGGTCCGGGCCAGTCCAGGGGAATTGACCCTGGTTCCAGTTGGTCCGATGACAAATGTGGCCCATGCCCTGATGAAGGCGCCCGATATTGCCGAAAAACTCGCCGGCATCGTGCTCATGGGTGGCACGATCTGGCATCCAGGCGTGCCCGGCATTCCCAGCCCCGTCGCAGACGCCAATTTCTTCAACGATCCTGAAGCCGCCCGTATCGTGCTCAAATCCGGCGCCAAGATCACCATGGTCGGCATGGACGTCACCATGAAGACTAGGCTGACCGCTCCGATGATGGACGACATTGCCAAGCGCGGCGGGCCGGCGGCCGGTATCGTCATGCAGGCAGCGCGCTTCTATCTGGCTGCCTACCAGGCGCAATATCCGGACATCACCTATTGCGCCCTGCACGATCCTCTAGCCGTAGCCGTGGCGGAAGATCCCTCCGTCGTGTCCCTCGAAGCCATGCAGGTCGATGTCGAATGCGTGGGCGAACTGACCCGCGGCCAGGTCATCCCCGACCGACGGCGCACTGGTACGACTGTCCCCAACGCCGAGGTGGCTATCGCTGTCGAGGCCGAAAAGTTCGAAGCCCTGTTTGTGGAAACCATGGTGACGGGTGCCTGAAGCGCCTATCGGCCTTCCGGCGTAATCAGCCAGGGATAGGCGAAGTCCGCAAATTTCTGCGCGGCATCCGCAGCACCCGGTGACTTGGCCGCCACCCCGGCAGCCAAGGCTTCGAGCATGGCGAGAATGGCAGTGTCCGAAGTCGAACTGTAAGTGCGGCGGGCGCGCACATAGAGCGTGAGTGTACCCAACCGTGCCAGTGGCGAAGTCTGGTTGTCGGTAATCGAGAGGACAGGGATGGACCGCCGATGCGCGGCCGTTGCCAGTTCCACCGTCTCACGCATATAGCGCGGAAAAGCGATCGCGATGACCAGATCGTTCTCGTCGTAGTGCGAAAGTGCGCGCGAAGCCGACAGCATGCCGCCGCCATTGTCGATTGTGCGGGCGTAGTGGCCGGCCAGTTCGAGCCGGTGAGACATGACGTTAGCCAGGGCCGCCGCCGCATCGAAGGCGATGAAGAAGATGTTGCGCGCGGCCAGAATCATGTTGACGGCCTGCTCGATGCGCGTGGTGTCGAGCCCCTGCATGGTCTCACTGAGGTTGCGCAAGTCCTCCTCGAGAGAGGCCAACACCGCTTCCTGTACGCTTGAGCCCTTCGACAGTGTCGTCCTGAGCCGTTCGACCGGCTCGAAGATAGACTCAAAACCGCGGATCACCTCCCCGCGAAACTGCGCATATCCCTCAAAGCCAAGCTTGCGCGCAAACCGGTTGGCCGTTGCCACCGAAACCCCGGTTGCCTCCACGGTCTCGTTGATCGACATATGGGCAATGCGGATTGGCTCACTCAGCACGAAATCTGCAAACGTCTGAAGGGCTTGCGACATCTCCGGATAGGCCGCCTCGATGCGTTCCGCGACGACCGAACCGGCGGGCAAATAGCCAGTTGCCGCTTTTTTATGCATTACCATTTTTTGCCTCAGAACAATCTTGTAAAAGATATTACGTGTGGTAGCGTCACTGTAACAAGAGATTGCAAGGGAAGAAACTTGCAAGCAGAGCGGGAGGTCAGTTGATGCCAAGGGAACGTCAAAAGTGCCGAAGAACAGGGATTTTGAACTAACCCGGCGCCACCTGCTAATGGCAGGGGCAGCGGGCCTTCTCGCCGGTGGGCTGCCCCGTCCGCTATTCGCCCAAGAAACAGCCGGTATCACCACCGCCTTTGGCTGGATCTCCAATGTTGAATATGCCGGCTTCTGGGCCGCGCTCCACCAGGGCTATTTCACCGAGGAGGGCCTGGATGCGCCCTACCTCGCCGGCGGACCCAACGCCCCCGACGTTCTGGTTTCCCTTGCCTCCGATGCGGCTCAGCTCGCTTTTGCCAATTGGATGCCCCTGCTTGACGCCATCGGCAAGGGCAATGATTTTCAGATTCTTGGTTCTGCCTGGGCAAAGAGCCCCTCGGGACTGCTGTCTCTCGCCGCCAACCCGGTGCGTACGCCGCAAGACCTCGTGGGCAAACGCATTCTCGCCCAGAACCCATCCGACACCTCCATCTTCGACGCAGTGCTGGCCAAGGCCGGCCTGCCGCTCGACTACGAAGTCATCCCCACGGGCTTCTCGCCCGAACCGCTGCTGGCCGGCGATGGCGACGTCTATCTCTGCTTTGCTACCAACCAGCCGATCACGCTTGAGAATATGGGCATGGTGCAGGACCAGGACTTCATCGTGACGCTCTTCGACGACATTGGCTATGTCGTGAAGGCCGGTCTGATGGTGGCCAAAAAGGACTACGTCGCGGAAAACCGCGAGACGCTGGTCAAATACACGCGCGCCATGATCAAGGGCTGGGAATACGCCTTCGCCGATCCTGCCTATGCGGCGCAAATCGTCATTGACAATTACGGTGCTGACCTCGGCCTCGATCTGGCCCAGCAGACCCGCCAGATGGAACTCCAAATCCCGCTGATGAAGCCAACGCCGGACTATAAGCTCTATCTGTTCGATCCCGCCGACATCACCGGCAACATGACGGAAGCCGCTCAAGCGGCCGGTCGTACGGTTCCGCCGCTTGCCGATCTCGTCGATTTCAGCATCGCCGAAGAGGCTTACGCGACGCTCTGATCTGCTGCTGGACAGGCCCCATCGGCTCCTCTCTCCATGCACGGGACGTTGAGGAAAATCGCCAAGAGGTCATCGCCACTCCGCCCAACGCCGTCCGGCACCCTCCGGACGGTCAATGCCCTCGCCTGTTCCAAACGGAAATTCCGGAGTCTGCCACGATGCAAAGACGCACTCTGCTCAAATCCGCCGCCCTTGGCCTGGCTGCCGCCGGGCTTCCCCGAGGCCTCTTCGCCCAAGACCTGACGCCGTTGCGCGTGCAACTGGGCTGGATTTCCAATGTCGAATATGTCGACCATTGGCTCGCCCTCGAAAATGGCTATTTCACCGAAGAGGGGCTCGACGTCACCGTCATGCCGGGCGGCCCCAACGCCCCAGATCCCTTGACCATGGTCGCCGCCGGCAGCGCCGAAATCGGCTATACGAGCTGGCTGCCTTTCCTTGACGCCGTGGGCAAGGGCAATGACTTCGTCATCATTGCCGCGCGTATGCAAACCTCGCCGCTTGGTATCATCTCGCTCGCTGCCGCACCGATCCTCGAACCCAAGGACATCGTGGGCAAGAAAATCCTGGCCCAGGGTCCGGCCGAGCAGACCTCCATTGAGGCGACGCTGAGCCTCAATGGCCTGCCCAATGACTGGGAAATGGTCACCGCCGGCTTTTCGCCCGAGCCCTTGGTGGCCGGCGATGGACAAGGCTACACCGCCTTTGCCACGAACCAGACAATCACGCTCGAACAGATGGGCTTGGTGCGCGACAAGGACTTCTTCTTCCGGTCTTTCGACGAACTGGGCTTTCCCGGCTATGCCGGCATCGCTTTCGTCTCGCGGGCCTATCTCGAAGCCAATCGCGATGCGCTGGTCAAATATACAGCGGCCATCATCAAGGGCTTCAAGGCCGACGAGGCCGACCCCGCCCTTGGTGCCAAGATCACGGTCGAGAAATATGGCGCCGATTTCGGCCTCGATGTCGATCAGCAGACCCGCCAGAACGAATTGCAGATCGGCTTCATGCGGCCCGGCGGCGATCCGGACTTCCCGCTCTACGCGCTCGACCCCGCCAAGATGGAAGGCCCGATGTATGACGCGGCGCGTGCCACCGGCCGCACCGATCTGCCGCCCATCGGCGACATCATCGACACATCGATCGTCGCAGACGCGCTCAAATTGGCCTGACCCTGCCGCCCGCGCCGGCATTTACGGCGCGGGTCTCTCTGCCTTTGATTTTAGGATTTTCAGATGACCCAGACCCAGGAACCCCAAGACGTCGACCTTCTCGTCACCGGCGCCGAAATCGTCACGCTCGACAAGGAGAACCGCGTCATCCGCGACGGCGCCATTGCCGTGGACGGCAACCGGATCGTCTGGATGGGCCCAACCAATGAAGCGGGGCGCTACAAGGGCAAGGCGGTCATCAATGGCAATGGCCGCATCATCCTGCCGGGCCTTATCGATGCGCATTTTCATACCGGCCAGCAATTGCTGCGCGGCAAGTTGCAGGACATTGCCCGCGGTCGTCCGCTCAAGCTGCCCGTCTGGAAGAACTATCTCATCCCGTGGGAAAGCTGCCTCGACCCTGAAGACGTCTATCTCTCCGGCCTCGTCGCCTATTCCAACATGCTTCAGGTCGGCACCACCTGCTTTGCCGAAGCCGGCGGGCCGCATCCGGACGAAATGGGCCGCGCCGCCATGGATGTGGGCATTCGCGGCTTCATCGCGCTGTCCACGGTCGACCAGAGCGAGACTATCGGCGCCGAAGTTCCGGCCAACATGCTGATGAGCCATGACGAAGCGCTGGAACGCAATGTGGCGCTGGTCGAACGTTGGAAGGGCAATGACCGCGTCTCGGCCTGGCTCTCGCTCCGCCAGGTGATCGTCTGCTCGCCTGACCTCATCCGCGACATCGCCGAAGCGTCGCGCACGCTGGACGTAAAGATCCACACCCATCTCTGCGAGGGCAGCTACGAGATCGACTACACGCTCGAAAAATTCGGCAAGCGCCCCACCGAATGGCTCGACCAGATGGGTGTCCTCAGCCATCACCTCCATTGTGCCCATTCGGTCCTGCTCTCCCCCCGGGAGGTGGACCTCTACGAACGGCACCGGCTTTCAGCCTGCCATTGCGGCTTCAACAATTATTCGATCGGCTCGCCCCGCCTCATCGAAATGTGGCGCCGTGGCATCGACATCGGCCTCGGCACCGACGGCCCGGGCGCGGGCGGCACGCTCGACATCTTTCAGGTCGCCCATGTGGCCCGCGTCGGCCAGCAAGCTGTCAACAGCGCCGTCTATCACGAACGCGAGCCGATTTCGGCCGAAGAACTACTCAAGATCGGCACCCAGGGTAGCGCACGGGCCCTCGGCATTTTCGATCAGGTCGGTAGTCTGGAAGTGGGCAAGAAGGCCGACTTCATCCTCTGCGACACCTCCATGATGGATGCGGCCCCCCTCTACGATCCGCTCTTCACAGCCGCGAGCGTACTGGTCGGCAGGGACGTCGAGACGGTCGTTGTCGACGGCAAGGTGGTGATGAAGGATCGGGAACTTCAAGGGATCGATGCCGAAGCCATCAAGGCCAAGCTCAAGCAACGCCTGCCTGTAATAACCGAGCGCTTCGAAAAATTGGTGGCCTGACCATGACGAAATTCGAGACTGTCCAAAACAAGGGTCCCCTCCCCATTCGGGAGCCGGCGATCTTTCCGGTCCATGCCGGCAAGCGCTTCATTGTCACCGGCGCCGCAGGCGGCCTCGGTAAGGCCATTGCCAACCTGTTGGTCGGGCAAGGCGCAAAGCTCGTCGTTGTCGACCTCCGCCAGGACGCGGTCGATGCAGCGGCGACCGAACTGGGCGGCAGCACCAAAGGTGTCTTCGGCTATGCGCTCGATGTGGCCAACGAAGCTGCCGCCGTCGATTGCGTCGCCAAATCCACCGCCTGGCTCGGCGGTTTGGACGGCCTCGTCAATTGCGCGGGCATTGTCCTGCATGCCGATCCGCTCGCCATTTCCCGCGCCGAATGGACCCGCCAGTTCGAAGTCAACCTCTTCGGCGCCTATGACCTGGCCCGCCTGGTCGCCCGGCGAATGATCGCCGACGGTGTTCGCGGCGCCATCGTCAATATCGCTTCGGAAGCCGGCAAGAAGGGCCATGTCGATTCCATGGCCTATAGCGCGAGCAAAGCGGCCTTGATCAACCTCACCCGGACCCTGGCCGAGGCGCTCGCGCCACATGACATCAACGTCAACTGCGTCTGCCCTGGCGGCATGGCTACGCCCATGTTGCGCGAAGTAGCCGCCGTCTATTCCGGGCTCACCCAGACGCCCGCCGATGACGTCTTTGCCCAGATGCAGAGCGCAACTCTGGGGCGCCACACCGAACCGCGCGAAGTGGCGCGCATCGTATCATTTCTGCTCACCGACGACGCCATGATGATCCGTGGCCAGGCGGTCAATGCCGATGCCGGCGACACCCCTTATTGAACTCGAGACGCCGATGAACGCTCCCATCTCCCCTGCCCCCACGTCTACCGTCGAAGCCTGGGCCATCAATGTCGATCACGTCGGCAAGACCTTCACGCTCGATGGCGGCCAGGAACTCAAGGCCATCGACGATGTCGACATCAAGATCGGGCAAGGCGAATTCGTCGCGTTGCTGGGCCCGTCCGGCTGCGGCAAGAGCACCATCCTGCGCCTCGTCGCGGCACTTGAAGATGCCAGCACCGGTCGCATCACCGTGGAAGGCAGCAATCCCACCGACCTGTCCAAAGCCCACCGCCTGGGCGTCGCCTTCCAGGATCATGCCCTGCTGCCCTGGCTGACGATCCGCGACAATATTGCCCTGCCCTACAAGGTCGCCGGTCGACCAGTGGACGACAAGCGCATCGCCGAACTTCTTGCCCTTGTTGGACTGTCCGGCTTCGAAAAGGCCCGCCCCCGCCAGCTTTCGGGCGGCATGCGGCAACGCGTTTCCATTGCCCGCGCTCTGGCGCTCAAGCCCGATGTCCTGTTGCTCGACGAACCTTTCGGCGCCCTCGACGCCGTCACCCGGCGCCACATGAATGTCGAACTGCAGCGCATCTGGAGCGAGCAGCGGATCACCACGCTCCTCGTCACCCACTCCGTCGAAGAAGCACTGTTCCTTGCCGACCGGGTGATCGTCATGAGCGGCCGCCCGGGCCGCATCATCAAGGAGCTTCAGGTGCCCTTCGCCCGGCCGCGCAGCCCCGATGTGCAGCGCACCACGGAGTTCCACCACCTGGCCGACGAACTCACCCTCGCCCTCGAACCCGAAGGGCACCATTGATGAAGATGACCGCCGAGCGCTGGCAATCGCTGACCTTGGGCATTGTCGGCGTCGTCCTCTTTCTCGCCGCCTGGGAGGCCATCGGCGCCAATCGCCTTGCTGGCCTCACCTGGCCGCCGCTGAGCGCGGTGTTCCAGTTCATGTTCGAGCCTTCCCGCGCCCAGCTTTTCGGCCGGGCCATGGCAGCAAGCTTCACCATGGTGGCGCTGGGCTATGCCGCAGGCAGCGTTGCCGGCATTGGCTTTGCCGGTCTCGTCCATGTGCTGCCCGTCATGCGCCCCGGCATGGATCGGCTGGCCAGCGTCATCCACGCCATCCCGGCTATCGCGCTGGCCCCGCTCTTCATCGTGCTGATCAATCGCGAATTCACCGGCATGGCGATCGCCGCGCTCAACGTCTTCTTCATCCTCTATGTGTCGACGACCTCTGGCCTCAACAATTCGACCACGGGGCACCGGGATCTGTTCCAGGTTCTCGGCTCCAGCCGCATGACGCGTCTGCTCCGTCTCGATCTGCCCGCTGCCCTGCCCGCCATCGTCAGCGGCCTGAAATATTCGGTGCCGGCGGCTTTCATCGGCGCCATCCTGGGCGAGTGGTTCGGCTCCTCGCGTGGCCTGGGTCTGCTCATGGTCAGTGCCATGCAGAATTTCCAGATTCCCCTGCTCTGGAGCGCCGTATTGATTGCCTCGACCGCCTCGCTGATCGTCTTCGGCCTCATGGGCCTGCTCGAACAGTTCGTTTACGGACGGTACAAATGAACCAGTTATCGCAAACCAAGAGCCCGCTCGACTGGGTAAAGACCCTCGTTTCCCGCTATTGGGGCGTCGCCGGCGTTCTCATCACCTGGCAGGCATGGGTGACGATCACGGGCGTCAACTCCATCGTCATTCCGCACCCGATCAGCGTTGTGGGCGACATTGTCTTCAATCCGGGCGTTTATCTCGTCAATGCCGGCCAGACCCTGTTTCTGGCTGCAGCCGGTCTGATCCTGGGTATGGCGCTCGGCACCATGGTGGCGGTCATCGCCTGGTCGTCGCGCATTCTGAGCGGCATTCTGGTGCCGCTCGGGCTGATCTTCTCATCCGTGCCCGTTGTCGCCCTGATCCCGGTTCTCGCCCGCCTGCTGGGCTATGACATGAAGACGGTATTGGGCATCGTCATCATCATTTCCTTTTTCCCCGCCTTCGTTTTCACCGCCGCCGGCCTCAACGCGCTTCCTGCCGGCAGCAGCGATCTCTTCAAGGTGCTCGGGGCCAATCGCTGGCGTCGGTTCGTCCATCTGGTCCTGCCTTCGGCGGTGCCCAACTGGATGATTGCCCTGCGTCTTTCGGCGCCGCCGGCTGTGCTTTCGGCCATGCTGGCCGAATTCCTCATGGGCAAGAGCGGCCTCGGCTTTCTTTTCCGCCAATCGGCGACCGAATTTGCGACAGAACGGGCATTCGGCACCAGCGTCATCGCCACGGTAATCTCGGTGCTATGCTTCACCTCGGCAGTGGCCGCCGAGAAGTTCATCAACGACAAGTGGAAATGAACCGATGCCGTACAAGATCGAAGACCTCAAGCCCTGTATTGCCGCCGTGCAGGTGGACAATGAACGGGTAAAGGTGACCCGCTATACCTTTCCTCCCGGCACCGACACCGGCTGGCACACCCATGGCCATGACTATGTCGTTGTCCCAACCCGCGCCGGCACGCTGACCATCATCGACAAGGATGGCTCCACCCGCGACGTCGACTATGTCCCGAGCGAATCCTATTTTCGCACCCTCGGCGCCGAGCACGACGTCGCCAACCTCTCCGACAACACTGTCGAATTCGTCGAAATCGAACTCAAGTAGGACCAGATGAGCACTAAAGTAACTCTCCCGCCCGATCCCTGGCAGAACGTCAAGACCTTGCATAGCCTGCCGGCCGACGAGGTGATCTCCGGCCTTCAGAAGAGCCTGCGGCGTGGCCTCGCCGAAACCGCCCTCCTCATCGCCTACGAAATGTACATGACGAGCGCGGAAATGGAGGAAATGCTCTGGTCCCGCCTTATCGTGATTGCGGTCGAAGACGTCGGCTACGGCAACAAGGACCTGATCGTCACCATCGACGCGCTCTATCGCAACCACGCGCGCTATCCGCGTCCGATCGGCGATCGCTTCCTTTTTGCCGCCCACGCCATTCGTCTGATCGCCGACAGTCCCAAGGATCGTACGACCGACGACATGGTCAACTTCGCCAAGCTCGAAAACCAGGTGCGCGGCAAGGGACCGGAGGTGCCGGACTTCGCCATCGACATGCACACCAAACGAGGCTGGGAAATGGGCCGGGGCTACGAGCACTTCATGACCGAAGCCAGCCGCGTCGAAAACAAGATCACCGACGTCGACACCTCCTATCGCGACCGCATCATGGCGGCCATTGCTGCGGGTGAGCTTGCCTGATGAAAAAGGTTTATATTGCCGGTCCCGAAGTCTTTTTTCCGGATGGGGCCGACATCATCGCCCGCAAGGGTATCTTGGCCCGCCAATATGGATTTGAGGCCAATAGCTTTGAATCGGGCGACTTTCCTGCAGAAAAGTTCGCCTTCGGCATGGCCATCAGCAAGGCCAACGAAGAGGTGATGCGCGGCTCCGATTTCGTTCTTGCCAATATGACACCCTTTCGCGGGGTGTCGGCCGATGTCGGAACGGCCTACGAGATCGGCTTCATGTGCGCCCTGGGCAAGGATGCCTTCGCCTATACCAATGACCCACGCTATTACGATGTCCGTTTGACCCAAGACTATTATGCCGGTCAGGTCGGGCCGGCTGCCGACGGCATGGTGCGCGGTCACAGCGATGGCTGGATGGTCGAGGACCATGCCATGGTGGACAACCTTATGCTTGACGGCGGCATCATTGCCCGCGGCGGCCTTGTCGTCCGAGCCCCCGCTGGTGCAACCCTGCCCTGGAGCGACCTTTCGGTGTTCGAATTGGCCCTCAAGGCCGCTCGGGACTGGTACGACAAAGCATCATGACCGTGAACAAGGATGCCACCGCACTCGCCGCGGACCTCGCGGCGGGTGCGCTCTCGGCAAGGAACCTCACGGAAACAGCGATTGCCGCCATCGAGGCCAAGGACGGCGCCATAAATGCCGTGGTGGTCCACGACTTTGACCGCGCCCGCCGCGCCGCGGTAGAAGCCGACAAGCGCCTGGCCGCCGGCGAGCGCCTGCCGCTGTTGGGCGTACCCGTTACGATCAAGGAATCCTTCGACACCGCCGGTCTGCCAACCTCCTGGGGTCTCGAAGCCTTCCGCCACGCCATTGCGGCCGAAGACGCTGTTGTCGTCGGCCGCCTGCGCGCTGCCGGTGCGATTATTCTTGGCAAGACCAATGTGTCCGAGGGTCTGAGCGGCTGGAACGCCACCAATGCCGTCTATGGCCGGACCGACAATCCTCTTGCACCCGGCCACACGCCCGGCGGCTCGTCCTCGGGCGGCGCCGCCGCCATTGCTGCCGGTCTCTCCGCACTCGACATCGGCTCCGACCTTGGCGGGTCCATCCGCGGCCCCGCCCATTTCTGCGGCATCTTCGGGCATAATTCCACCGCCGGCCTGCTGCCGCTGCGCGGCCATGTTCTCGCTGGGCGCAAGGCCCGCCTCGACATGTCGGCGCCCGGCCCCATGGCCAACAGCGCCCGCGACCTTGCGCTGGGCCTTTCCATCATGGCTGGTCCGGACCTTGACGAAGCCACCGGCTACCGCCTCGCTCTTCCCGCGGCCCGGCATGATACGATCTCCGATTTCCGCGTCCTGGTGCTGCCCGAACATCCCCTCGTGCCCACCGAACCCTGCGTTCGCCAAGCCGTCGAAACCTTCGCCCTGGCCCTGGCTCGCCGTGGCGCCTCGGTACAATCAGCGCTCGGCATCATTCCCGATCCTGCGGAAAGCACATCCATCTACATGGCGCTGCTGGGCGGAGCCCTGGGCCTGGGGCAGACAGCAGAGGCGGCCGAACAAGGCCGCGCAAAAGTCGCGGCCCTCCTCCCCGAAGATCAATCCATATCTGCCATGCGCCTGCTTGCGAGCGTGATTTCGCATGCTGATTGGCTGGTGGCCAACGAAGCCCGCGTAAAATTGCGCTGGGCCTGGTGTGAACTTTTCAAGTCCTATGACGCCGTGATCTGTCCGCCCACCTCGGTCCCCGCCCTGACCCATGCCGACGCGGCCGCTACCCATATCGAGGTGGACGGACAAACCATCGACGCTGGAGATACCGTCGCTTGGGCGAGCCTTGCCACCGCCGCCGGCCTTCCAGCCACAGTGATGCCTGTCAGCAAAACCCCGGACGGCCGCCCGCTCGGGGTACAGATCATCGGCCCATATCTTGAAGACTACACGCCGATCCGCCTTGCCGAACTGATGAGCCCTGCTAGAGCAAATTAAAACCATCGAACTACCGATGGCCAACCGCCCCCGTGCAGATCACCGCTGCGGCGTCCGTGCCAAATCGTCTCCATCAATCGTACAACATTATTGTCTTTGGCTTTCGCCAAAAGAGGAGAACAAGGTATCGTCCGGCGTGGCCGGAGCTTGCAAGCGGCCCTTCGTTTGAAAGGCCGCTAAGACCGTGATCAAAGTCGTTACCATTGGCGAAATCGTCGTCGAGATCATGGCCGTCGCGCCGGGCAAGGGTTTTCGCGAACCCATCGAGTTGGTTGGTCCCTATCCCTCGGGAGCTCCAGCCATCTTTATCGACCAGCTTGCCAAACAGGGGCAGCCCTGCGCCATGGTCAGTTGCGTAGGCAATGACGATTTCGGCTGGCTCAATATCGAGCGGCTGCGGCAGGACGGTGTCGATGTCTCGGCTATTCGTGTGCACGAAGACGCGGTGACCGGCAGCGCTTTCGTACGCTATCGCACGGATGGGCAGCGCGATTTCGTGTTCAACATCAAGCACAGTGCCAATGGACAGATCGGGCTGACGGAGGCGGCAAAGGCCGTCATCGCCTCGGCTGGACATTTGCATGTCATGGGGTCCTCGCTGGTATCAGCGGGGATCATCGAGGCGGTTTTGTTCGCACTTGAGCAGATCAAGGCGCGCGGCGGCACGGTGTCGTTTGACCCCAATATCCGCAAGGAAATGCTGGGCTTTGTGGGGTTGCGGGAGGCGCTGGACAAGGTGCTGGCGCAGACGGATTTGTTCATGCCGAGCGGGTCGGAAGTGCTGCTCTTTTCTCAAGAAAGCAGCGAAGAGACGGCTGTCTGGGATATTCTGGCGCGCGGCGTTCGCGCCATCGTGCTCAAGCAGGGCGCCGCGGGGGCACGTTATCTGGATGGCAAGGACGATCTGTTCGTTCCAGCCTTCGCGGTCGAGGAGATCGACCCTACCGGTGCCGGTGACGCCTTTGGCGCAACCTTCCTTGCCGGCTGGCTGGGCGGTCTGGATGCGGAAACGAACCTGCGCCGCGCCAATGGCGCCGGCGCACTGGCCGTGGGCCGCAAGGGGCCGATGGAAGGGACGTCCACCCGAGCCGAACTCGATGCGTTTGTCAGCCAGCAGGTGGCGGCATGAGCACCGCAATACTGTTGGACCTCCCCAGGCAACATCGCGCTGGCAAGCACGTCGGCATTGTGTCGATCTGTTCGGCGCATCCTTTGGTGATCGAAAGCGCGCTGATTGCCGGGCGCGATAACCAGCATGCAGTGCTGATCGAGGCCACCTGCAATCAGGTCAACCAGGATGGCGGCTATACCGGGATGACGCCGCTGGACTTCCGACAATTTGTTGAGGGGATTGCTGCCAAGGTTGGCTTCGATCCGGGCAAGCTAATTCTGGGCGGAGACCATCTCGGGCCCAATCCCTGGAAGCATCTGCCGGCTGACGAAGCGATGGAGAAATCGCGGGTAATGATCGCCGCCTTTGCCGCCGCCGGTTTTACCAAGCTGCATCTCGACACCAGCATGGGCTGCCGGGGTGAGCCTGTCGCACTGCCGGATGAGACCACAGCCGAACGTGCGGCTTCGCTGGCGCAAGCGGCCGAGGGCGCCCTGCCCGCTGGTGGCGACAAGCCGGTCTATATCATCGGCACCGAAGTGCCGGTCCCCGGTGGCGCGCTGGAAGCGTTGGACCATTTGCAGGTGACCACGCCCAGAGCGGCGCTGGACACGATCGAGGTACACCGCAAGGCATTCGCAGCGCACAGCCTGGAGGATGCATTTGCCCGCGTGGTTGGGATCGTCGTGCAGCCGGGAGTCGAATTCGGCAATGAAGACCTCGTTGTCTATGACCCGGCCAAGGCGCAAGCGCTGAGCGCCGTGCTGCGACAGGTGCCGCAATTCGTCTTCGAAGCCCATTCGACCGACTACCAGCCTGAGACAGCCCTGGCGGGTTTGGTGGCCGACGGATTTTCGATCCTCAAGGTTGGCCCGGCACTGACCTTTGTGCTGCGTGAAGCAATCTATGGACTTGACCAAATCGCCGTTGCGCTGGATCTGCTTGCCCCAAACGAGACGGTCGCCCTAGCGATGGAAGAGCTGATGCTGCGCGAGCCGCAGCACTGGCAAAAATACTATCACGGCGATGATGCTGCCCTGCGGGTCCAGCGCCATTTCAGCTACTCGGACCGCATCCGGTATTACTGGCCGCATCCCGATGCGATTGCGGCCGTGGACCGGCTCATGACCGCACTTGGGGAGCGCGAGATTCCCATGCCGCTGATCAGCCAGTTTCTTGGCACATTGCATGCGGCGGCGGCGGCGAAAGGGCAAAAAATAGATGCCCGCTCACTGCTGCTACTCGCCGTACGGCAACAGACGGACCTCTATTCGCGCGCTGCCGGGGTACTGTAATCAGCGTACGGCAATGCCGGCGGTCAAACCACCATCGATGCGGTGGTCGGCCCCGGTGATGAAGGCGGCGCGGGACGAGGCGAGGAAGGCGACCAACTCGGCGATTTCTTCGGGCTCGCCAATGCGGCCGAGCGGATGGGCGGCGCCGAAGCGGGCGAAAGCGGCTGCAATATCAACATCCTGGCCATCGCTATGGCGGGCGGCGCGCTCGAGAATGGGCGTGCGGACCGAGCCGGGGCTGACCGAATTGACGCGGATATTGTCGCCGGCGAAATCGAGCGCCATGGCGCGGGTCAGCGCATGGATGGCACCTTTGGAGGCGGCATAGGCGGCCACGTTATTCTGGCTGGCATGGCCCTGGACGCTGGAAATGTTGACGATACTGCCACCCCCGCGCTGGCGCAAATGCGGCACGCCGAAACGGGCGGTGAGGTGGATCGAGCCGACATTGACGGCCAGGCATTGCGCGAAGGTTTGCGGGCTCGTCGTGACGCAATCGCCATAGGGATGGATGGCGGCCGAATTGACGATGATGTCGAGGCCGCCCAGGCGGGCGACGGTCTCGGCTATGGCGGCCTGAACCTGTTCGGGGACGGACACATCGGTCAGGCGCGTGGCGATGTTGGCGTGGGTGGCGAGCTCGGCATTGCCCGCTGTGTCGAGCCCCAAGGCCATGACCTGTGCCCCCTCGGCGGCGAGTTTGAGTGCTACGGCCCGGCCAATGCCGGTGGTGCCGGTGACCAGGGCGACCTTGCCGGTGAAATCAGCCATTGCTTGGTTCCTTCATGATGAGGTCGGCAGCCTTTTCGGCGATGCAATAGGTGGCGGCGACCGTGTTGCCGGAGACGATTGTGGGCATGATGGAGGCGTCGACGACGCGCAGGCCCGTGACGCCGTGGACGCGGAGGGTCGCCGGGTCGACAACGGCGTCGGGGCCTGTGCCCATGGCGCAAGTGCCCACGGGGTGGAACAGCGTGCCGACGCTGCGTCGGATGAAGGCGTCGAGGGCGCCGTCGCTTTGTTCGTCGGTGCCGGGATCGACTTCGCGGTCGAGATGCGGGGCGAAGGGGGACTGGGCGATGATGTTGCGGGCGATGCGGATGCCGGCGCGGAGCGTGTCCATGGCGCCTTCATGGCGCAGAAAATTGTAGAGGATCGAGGGCTTAGCGTGGGGATCGGCGCTGGTGAGGCTGACGCGGCCAATGCTGCCGGGGCGGAGCTGGCAGACATGCATGAGAAAGCCGTGGCCGGTGAAACCGCCGGCGTTTTGGGTATTTCCGACGGCCGTGCAGAAGAAGAGTTGGATATCGGGGCGGGACTGGCCGGGCACGGTTGAGATGAAGGCGCCGCCCTCCCCGGTGGTGGAGGCGAAGAGGCCGCGGCGGCGGAAGAGCCAGTCTAGGACGTGGAGGATATTGCGCGGGAGGGCGCGCCAGGAAATGCCATAGGGCGCGGTGGATTTGGCGCGATATTCCAGGGTGACGTCGAGATGATCCTGCAGGTTTTCGCCGACGCCGGGGAGGTGCTGGACGGGGGTCATGCCGTGGCGCTGCAATTGGCCGGTGTCGCCTATGCCCGAGAGCAGGAGCAGGTGTGGCGAGACGAAGGAGCCGGCGGAGAGGATGACTTCCCGCGCGGGGAGAGTGCCCTGCCCTGATGCGCTGTCGTAGGCGATGCCGGTGGCGCGTTTGCCGTCGAACAGGATTTTGGTGACGGTGCGTTCGCTCAGGATGTGCAGATTGGGGCGGTGGCGGATGGGATCAAGATAGGCGCCTTCGGCGGTGACGCGTTCGCCATTGCGCTGGGTGAAGGTGTAGAGGCCGGCGCCGGCTTGATTAGCACCGTTGAAATCGGGATTGAGGGGAATGCCGGCTTGGGTGGCGGCCTCAAGATAGACGCGAGCCATTGGATTGACGCTGCGCAGGGGGGCGACGGTGAGGGGGCCATTGGTGCCGTGGAAGGCGGGATCGATCTGGCTGGTGGGATCGGGTTCGAAACGTTCGAGTTTGCGGAAATAGGGCAGTAGATCGTCATAGGACCAGCCGGGATTGCCCAAGTCGCGCCAGTGGTCGAAATCCTTGCGCTGGCCGCGGATGAATATCTGGCCGTTCACATTGGTGCTGCCGCCAGAGCCTTTGCCGCGCGGCAGGGCGATCTGGCGGCCCTGCAGGCCCGGTTCGGGATCGGTGGTGAACCAGGACATGAATTTGGGGCCGCCGAGAAAGGCCAAAGCGGGGGCCATGAAGGTGACCATGGCCAGCGGCATGCGGATGATGGTTTTTCGGGCATTGCGGTCGGGGCCGGCTTCGACCAGCGCGACGCGGATATTGGGGTCGGCGGAGAGCCGATTGGCGAGCACGCAACCGGCGGCGCCGGCGCCCACGATGACGTAGTCGTAGGGCTGCATCAGATATCCTGGTTCTGCGGCAGGATGACCAGATCGCGGATGGTGACATGGGGCGGGCGGGTCAACATAAAGAGGACGGCGTCGGCGACGTCCTGCGAGCGCAGACCTTCATGGGCGGCGACCTTGGCGTCGATCTCATTGAGATCGTCATAGCCCCAGAGTTCGTTGAGCACGATTCCGGGCGCAACGGCGCCAACCCGCACATTGTCAGGCGCGACCTGGCGGCGCAGGCCATGCACGAAGGACTGGATAGCGTGTTTGGAGGCGGAATAGACCGGCTCCCACTGGATGGCCTGATGGCCGGAAATCGAGCTGGTGACGACGATATCGCCAGAGCGCCGGGCGATCATGCCGGGCAGCACGGCCCGGATCAGGCGGAAGACGCTGCTGACATTGACCTGCACCAGCTCGTCCCAGGTGTCGGCATCGCCATCGGCCACGTCGCCGGGAATGTAGAGGCCGGCATTGGCGAGCAGGATATCGACGCGGCCGAAATGGGCGAGGGTTTTGGCGGCGACGGTTTCGACGGCGGCGGCATCGGCCAGATCGGCGGGGAGGACGAGGGCGTTGGGGCCGATGAGGTTGGCGACCAGTTGCAGGCGATCTGCCGAACGGCCGACCAGGGCGACGCTGGCGCCGGCTTCGGCGACGGAGAGCGCGAGGGCCCGGCCGATGCCGGAGCTGGCGCCGGTCACCAGCACGACCTTGCCGGCGAGATTTTGGCTCATGTGGTTCTCCCTGCCCGGCGCATTGATGCGCTTCTGGGTGGGCTGACGGTAGGGGAGATTGCTTCAGCTCGTCAATATATATGTTTGCTTGCGTAAAAATTATCGTTGAGCGGCCAGCTCTCACATCACCATGGCCGCGGCGCCGACCAGACCTGCATTCTCACCCAGGCCCGCCGGGACAATCGGGACATCACGAAACGCCGGCATGGCATTGGCCTGGACGCGTCGCCGAATACCCGGGAGCAGCAGCGGAAAGCCATTGGCGATGCCGCCGCCCAGGATCACGGTTTGGGGGCTGAAGAGGTGGAGCAGGTTGGCTAGGCCGATGCCGAGCCAATCGGCCTCCTCAGTGACGAGTTGGAGGGCGAGGGAATTGCCGGACGTGGCGGCGGTGAAGGCGGATTTTGGATTGGGGAAATGGGGGGCGATGCGGCGGGCGAAGGCGGTGCCGGAGGCGTAGGCTTCCCAGCAGCCGCGATTGCCGCAGGCGCAGGGGGCGCCGTCGCGGTGTACGGTCATGTGGCCGATATGGCCGGCCATGCCCATTCTCCCGTGCAGGACTTTGCCATCGAGGATGATGCCGCCACCAATGCCGGTGCTGATGGTAATATAGACCAGGTGGGCGAGGCCCTGCCCGGCGCCGAATTTCCATTCGCCGATGGCGGCGGCGATGGCGTCGTTTTCGAGGCGGACGGGCAGGCTCAGCGCGGTCTGGATCATGCTGGCGATGGGGATATCGGACCAGCCGGCCAGGGTTGGCACGCCCAAGGCGAGGCCGCGTTCGGTGTCGATGGGGCCGGGTGAGGAGATGCCGGCGCCGGTAATACCGGTGCGGTCGGGGGCGATTTTGGCGACGAGGTCGGCGATCTGTTGGACGACGGCCTGGGGGCCGGCTTGCGCGAGGGTGGCGGTTTCCTCGCGGGCGAGGATATGGCCGGAGCTGTCGACCAGGGCCGCGCGCAGGCTGGTGCCGCCGATATCGATGCCGATGGCGCGGGCGCTGTTCATGGCTAGAGCGCGTGCAGCCAGGCCATGCGGGCGGCAAGGTCTGGGGCGCCGAAGGCCAGCGAGCCCATGACGACGGTTTCAGCGCCAGCAGCGCGCAACAGGGGGACGGTGGTGTCGCGAATGCCGCCATCGGCGGCGAGGACGATATTGCGGTTCGATTGGGTGATCAGGGCTTTAGCCTCCTGCAGGCGGGGGCCGGCTGTGGGGTCGAGCCCCTGCCCTTTTACGCCGATGGCGGTGCCGAGCAGGGTGAAGAAATTAAGGCGGTCGAGATAGGGCGCCAGGTTGGCGACGGGGGTTTCGATGCGAGCGACCATGCCACTGGCCACGTTGCGGCCGGCGAGGAGGGCGAGGGCCGCGTCGGCAACGGCGGCGTTTTCGACGTGGATGCTGATCAGGTCGGCGCCGGCATCGGCGAATTGGGTGATCTGCTCGAGCAGGACCGCGTCGGCCACCATGAGGTGGACGTGGATGGGCCGGGTTGTGGCGCTGCGCATGCGGGCGACGAGGTCGGGGAAGAACAGGAGCGCGGGGGCGAAATGGCCATCGGCTACGTCAATATGGAGCAGATCAGCATGGGGCTCGATGCGGGCCAAATCATCGGCGAGGCGGATCAGATCGGCCGACCACATGGAATATTCGGCGAGCAGCCGATGGCGTGGCAGATCGGCAAGCCAGGTGGAGCTGGGCATTTCAGATTTCCTCGGAGAAGGCGGCGAACGCGGTGTGAAGGTCGGCGAGATAGCCGGGTTTGTCGACGGATTTGGGCGTGACTTCGAGCAGTTTGGCGCCGGGAATGAGGGCGGCGAGGCGGGTGGCTATGGGCCAGGGGTGGATGGCGTCGTGGCTGGTGCCGATGACGAGAGTGGGCACGGTCAGCGCGGCCAGATCGGGTTCGGTGATGCCGGGGCCGTCGGCGGCGATGGCTTGCAGCAGGGCGGCGGTGGTGGCGACGGGTTGGCGCTCGAAGAAGCTCAGCAAGGAAGCGAGATTGTCAGGCGCGGTTTTAGCGAGATGGTCGTAAGTGGGGCTGGCGTGGAAGGTGGCGCGGGCGGCGTCTGCGGGCATTTGGGCGAGGAGCGCACCGACATCTGCATTGGGCTGCATATTGAGCGGGGCACTGGCGGTGATCCAGGCGGGGCGGATCAGGGCGAGGGCGCGCACCAGATCGGGGCGGTGGACGGCAAGGCGCGTGGCGATGGCGGCGCCCATGGAGATGCCGCCGAGGATGACGGGGCCGAGATCGAGCTCGGTGATGAGGGCGGCGATGTCAGCGGCGAAGGTGGCGATGGAGAGGTTTTCCAGCGGACCGGCTTCGGAGGCGCCGTGGGCGCGGCATTCGAGGGTTATCAGGCGCAGGCTGGCGGGGATGGCTTCCCTTGTCTGGTTGATGTCGCCGCAGAGGCCGTGTTGGAAGAGGATGGGCGTGGCGGAGCCGCCGCTGTCGTACCAGGACAGGGAGACGCCGTCGCGGACCAGGACCTGGCGCTTCATGACAGGGCTTGTCGCAGGAAGGTGGCGACGGCGGGAGCCTCACGGGCTTCGAGGCCGTGGGTGATCAGATCACCGGTGAAACCGATGGCGCGCAGGCGGGCGATATAGTGGCGATAGTCGAGGACGCCGGTGCCGGCTGTGGTGAAGGCGCCATCCACGGTGCGGTCTTTGGCGTGGCCCATGACGATGTGGTCGGCGAGGAGATCGACGGCGTGGGCGATGATGTCGCGCTGTTCCGGCAGGGTTGCGTGTTCGAACAGATTGGCCGGGTCGAGCACGATGGCGAGGGATGGGCTGGCGATGGCGTCGAGCAATTGGCGGGCGCGGACGGCTGAGTCCACGACATTGGCGAGTTCGGGTTCGATGCCGAGGCGGATACCGTAGCGCTCCGCAATGGCGGCGGCCTTTTCCATTTCGGTGAGGAGGTCGCGCCAGGCTTCGGGTGTGTCGTTGTCAGGGTGGCGGCGCCATTGGTCGTGGGGGTCGCGGGTGCCGGTGCAGAGGGTGAGCAGGCTTGTGCCCATATCGGCGCTGGCGGCGGCGAGGATTTCGAGGCGGGCTAGGCCCGCGGCGCGGATGGCGGGATCGGGGTGGATCATATTGTATGTGCCGGAAACGGCGGCTATGGCGAGGCCGGTTTGCTCGGAGGCGTGGTGGACGGCCTGGGCCTGGGCTGGGGTGATGGCGTCAGGCATGGAGGGAAGGCCTGAGCAGGCCATGTTGTATTGCACGGAGGCGAAGCCGGCGGCTTTGGCTTGGGCGAGGACCGTCATGGGATCGGCGCCGGGAAAGGTTTTGGCGAAGATGCCCAGGCGCATCAGAGGGCTCCCGCGACGTCGGCGAGGCGGGCGGGCTGGCCGGACTTGACCGAGTGGGTGATGGCGACCATGGCGCGGACCGAGGCGATGCCGTCTTCGATATCGGCGCCGGTCTGGGGGGCGCCGGTCAGGATGGTATCAGCAAAGGCTTCGAGCTGGCGGCGATAGAAATGGCCATCGGCGCCGAGGACGCGGGAGCTGGCGCCTTTGGCTTCGTCGAAAATGTCAACCTCGCTGGTTTTGTAATACCAGGGATTATAGGTCTTGCCGAGAATGGAGCCGTTTTCGCCATAGATCTGGAAGCCCTCGTGCCAGTCCATGCGGACGGCGACGGTGAGATCGAGATGGCCCAGCGTGCCATTGGCGAATTCGACATCGATGAACCAGCAGCGCATGCCGGCGCGGTTGGAGAGGCGCGCCTGGACGGCGGTGATCTCGCCGGCGAAATAGCGGGCGGTATCGACCAGATGGCTGCCATGGGCGAGCATGTAATAGCGGTCGAGATCGGCTTTGGGGTTTTCGGCGGGTTTGCGGGCGGCGGCGCTGGCGATGATCAGGGGCTGGACGGCGTCGGTCATGGGGTAGCGGTGGGTGCTGTCGCAATACCAGGCCTTGAGGGCAACGAGCTGGCCCATGCCATTGTCGATGAAGGATTTAGCGGCCTGCAGGCCCGCGTCGAAGCGCTTCATGTGGCCGACCTGGAGGCGTTTGCCTGAGGTGGCCACGGCGGCGCGCAGGCTTTCGGCTTCCTCGATGGAGGTGGCGAGGGGCTTTTCGCAGAGCACATGCTTGCCGGCTTCGAGGGCGCGCAGGGCGGCGGGGACGTGGAAAGCGTCGGAGGTAGCGATGATCACGGCTTCTAGGTCCGGATCGGCCAGCATGGTATCGTAATCGGCAAAGCTTTTTTGCGGGGCGTGGGTGGCGGCCATGCGGTTGCGCAAATCATCGGCCACGTCGCAGATGGCGTAGAGATCGGCGTTTGCCGCCTTGGTGCAGCTTTCGAAATGGGCGGCCTGGGCGATGGCGCCGCAGCCCAGCACGCCGACACGCAGCAGCCGCTCCTGCTTTTTGGGCATTTCGATGTGCTCCCGCCGCTGGTCGAATACGCCATTGCCGGGCGGTTCGATAATTTGTTAACTTAAGAAACATAATAGCGGCAGAGTTGTGCTGTCAACATGGCGCCGCTAGAGCTTGGTGAGTTTTTACGCCGTCACGGAAACCGGAAACATGGCCAATCAGTCGCTGGTGCGGCACATCAATGAGCGGCGGCTGCTGGGGATTTTGCGGGTCAGCGGGCCGGTGTCGCGGGCGGAGCTGGCGCGGCGGCTATCCCTCACGCGGGCCTCTATTACCGGGATGATCGATGACCTTTTGGCGCGCGGCATGGTCAGCGAGAGAGCGCGCGAGGACAGTCCCGAGCGGCGCGATGTAGGACGGCCGGGGATCGATATCGCGCTGGAGCCCAAGGGGGCGTATTTTTTTGGCGTGGAGATCGGGGTGGGCGTGCTGCGCTTTGCCCTGCTCGATCTGGCGGCGGGCGTGGCCGAGACGGACGAAATGCCGTTTGACCGGGGGCTGGCGCCGGAACAGGTGGTGGGGCTGGTGGCGGACAAGCTGGCGAGCCTGGTGCTCTATCGCGACAGCATCCGGGCGATGGGGATGACCGTGCCGGGGCTGGTGCGGCGGGATGGTCATGTGATCAACCTGCCGATTCTGGGGTGGAAGGATGTCGAGCTCGGGGCGCTGATTGCGGCGCGGATCGATTTGCCTTGCCATGTCGAGAACAATGCCAATGCGGCCGCGTTCGGGCATATTTATTCGGACCCGCGGCCGCATCATGGGGTGGTGGTTTATCTCAAGATCGGGACCGGTTGCGGCGGCGCGGTGATCATTGATGACAAGCTGCTGCGTGGGGGCAATGGGCTGGGGACGGAGTTCGGGCATTTGCGGATTGCGGCGGATGGGCCGCTGTGTAGCTGCGGGCAGCGCGGGTGCATGGAGACTTTTGTGAACCTGAAGGCGCTGCAGCGCTATGCGACCAATAGGGATGTCGATGAGGCGGCGACCGATCCGCAATTGCCGGCGCAGGTGGCGGCGGGACTGGCCAAGGGTGACCCGGATGCCGAGCGGGCGGTGACCACGCTGGCGGGGCATTTGACCGAGGGGCTGGTGGATATCACCAATATTTTTGACCCCGATGAGGTGGTGCTGGGCGGGGCTATGCTGCCGGTGCTGGATGCGGTGGTGGAGCGGGTGGCGGGGCCACTGAGGCGACGCATGGTGCCGGGGATGAGCCTGCCGCTGCTGACGGTGTCGCGGATTGGGGCGTTTGAATGTGCGATCGGGGCGGCCGCCTTGGCGCATCATGAGGAGTTTGATCTTTCCAACCTCGATCTGCGGACCTAACCCAAATCTTTCCTGTAAAAATTGTGCTTTTCCGCGCGTCAAACAATATTTGACATGGCCGGTTGCTGGTGGCAGCAAGGGACGGGTGGTGCAAGGGAAAGACTGAGATGACGCGCAAGGCAATCCGGACGATGGAAGAGTTTGCCAAGGCGGTTGGGTTGTCGCGGCCGACGGTTTCAAAATATTTTCAGGATCCCGGCTCGGTGCGCGTCAAGGTGCGCGAGAAGATCGATGCGGGGCTGGCCGAGACCGGGTTCCGGCCCAATCTGTTTGCGGTCAATCTCAACCGGCGGCGATCCAAGATTATCGGGCTGGTATTTCCCAGCTCGCTCGACCCGTTTTACATGGGGTTGCGGCGACGCATCGAGGCGGAGGCGACGGCCGCTGGGTATTTGCCATTCGTGTTCAGCTCAGACGGCCGCGGAGAACTGGAGGCCGAGGCGATCGAGACGCTGACGTCGCTGAATGTGGCCGGAGTGATCATGGCGCCCGTGGGCGGGCACGGCGCACACCACGACAAGGTGCGGGCGCTGGCGCGCAATATTCCCATCGTGTTTATCGACGCGCCATTTGACGCCGAGGAAGCGTTTGTCGGCACCAATAATGCGCAGAGCATTGCGCTGATTACCGACTATTTGACGCGCTCGGGCGACCGGCCGGCCTATTTCGATATGCCCGTGGTGAACAGCAATACGCAGGAACGACGCGCCAGCTATATCGCCACGATGCAGCGGCGGGGGCTGGAGCCGCTGCTGATCCCGGTGGAGCGCTCGGAGACCTGGGAATTTGAGCGCTACGCGTTCGAGCAGACCAACAAGGTGCTGGCAGCGGGCGGGTTTCCCAGCAAGACGGTGCTGTGCGGCAATGACCGGGTGGCGTTTGGAGTGTTGGCGGCGGTGAACCAGGCTGGACTCAAGGTCGGGATCGGCCCGGATTGTGATTTGCGGGTGGCGGGGCATGACGATCAGCCGCTGAGCGAATATATCTGGCCGCCGCTGACCACCGTGTCGCAGAACACCACGGAGATGGGGCGGCTGGCGATTATGCTGCTGCTGTCAAAGCTCGATAGTTCGCGGGTGTTTGATGATCCGCGCATGCAGGGGCAGCATATTTTGCTGAATGCGGAATTGGTGTTGCGGGCTTCGGCTTAGATGGGGGGTTAGCCCCCCACCATCAGCTTGACCACCTCGTCGTGGGTTGTTTCCGAGATTTTGCGCTCGCCCGCCTGCACCCCGCGCCGCAGCACGACGATGCGGTCCGACACCGCAAAAATGTCCTGCAGATTGTGCGAGATGAAGATTACCCCCCTGCCCTGGGCTTTGAGCTGGTGGATGAGCGAGATGACCTTGCGCTGTTCGGGGACACCGAGGGCGGCGGTGGGTTCGTCCATGATGAGGATTTGGGCGTCCCAATAGACGGCGCGGCCGATGGCGACGGCTTGGCGTTGGCCACCGGAGAAGTTGCTGACCGGGGCTTCCATGCGGTTCACATGGAAATCGAGCAGGGCCATGGTGGATTTGGCAGCGTTGGCCATTTTCTTGCGATCAAGCACGGGCAGGAAGCCGAAGGCTTTGCGCATGGGTTCGCGGCCGAGAAAGATATTGGCGCCGATGGAGAGGTTATCGGCCAGGGCCAGGTCCTGGTAGATGGTCTCTATGCCCTTGTCGCGCGCCTCTTGCGGGGTGGCGAAGCTGACGGGTTCGCCGCGCAGGCGGATTTCGCCCGAGGATGGTTTATAGACGCCGGATATGGCCTTGATCAGCGTGGTTTTGCCCGCGCCATTGTCGCCGGCCAGGGCCACGACTTCGCCGGGGCGGACCACCATGGAGAAGTCCTTGAGGGCCTGCACAGCGGCGAAGTTTTTCGAGAGATTGCGAACGTCAAGCAGGGGTTCGGCTGCGTTATTCATCGATGCGCCCTCCGGTGAAGCGGCGTTGCGCCTGGTCGATCAGGACCGAGATGATGATGACGACGCCGACACTGATGAACTGCCAGAACGGCTCGACATTGACGAAAACCAGACCGTATTGAATGACCGCGATGACCAGCGCGCCGGCCACGGTGCCAAAGATGGTGCCCGAGCCACCGAAGAGGCTCGCGCCGCCAATGACCACGGCGGCCACGCAATCGAGCAGCAGGGGCTCGCCGGCCTGAGCGGCGCCGGCACTGAAGCGGGCGGAATAGACGACGCCGGCCAGGCCCGCGCACATGGCGGACAGAATGTAGAGCCGCAGCAAATGCCATTTGATGTCGATGCCGGCGCGGCGGGCGGCCTGGGCATTGGCGCCGATGGCGTAATTGTGCTGGCCGAAACGGGTCTGGCTCAGCACGTAATGCATGGCGACCACGAAGATTGCCGTGATGATGACGATATAGGGCACATTGAGGAACTTGCCGTTGCCGATGGCGGCGAAGAATTCGTTGCGCACGGGAACAGTGGTGCCGCCAGCCAGCAGGAACGCGACGCCGCGTGCCACACCGAACATGCCCAAGGTACCGATAAAGGGCGGTACGCGGAGGCGGGACACGAGCAGGCCATTGACCACGCCGGGCAGGCCCGCGACGAGGACGGCGACCAGCGCGCCAAACAATACGGCAAGCGGGAAGCCCATGCCGGGCGTGGCCCAGTTGATGACATGGGCGGCGACGACCGCGGCTAGGCCCATGATGAAGCCCAGCGATAGATCGATGCCGCCCGAGATGATGACGAAAGTCTGCCCGGTGGCGAGCAGCAGCGGGGCGACCGCGAAAATGGCGATGGACTGGATGTTGAACGGATTGAGAATGAAGGTGCCGCCGAAGCTGAGGCGGGCCCAGATTTCAAAGCCGATGATCAGCGCGGCGAGGAAGAGCCAGGCGCGCAGATTGGCGATGCGCTGCATCCAATTGAGCGCGCGTTCAGCGTGATCGGCTTGCGGGGCTATATGAGTGGAAGCAGGCTGAGCCTGCGGAACTGAAGCGGTCATGGTGTCACCTGATCCGGCGTCGACGCAGGTTGCCCCGCGAACTGTGCGTTATGGCAAGGCGGCCCGCGGCATTGCCGCAGGCCGTCCCGGTGAGGCGTTACTCGTTGTAAAGGTACTTGGAGATTTCAGGATCGGCGATATTGGCCTTGTCCATGATGGTAAAGCCGGTGCCGATCGAAACCGGGATCGACTGGCCGGTCAGGTGGGCAAAGGCCGAGACCACGCCGTAATATCCGATTTCGGCAGGGTGCTGGGCGATGGCCACGTCGACGAGGCCGGAATTGATATTGTCGACAATGCTGACGGGAGCATCAAACGCCACCACCTTGATGGTGCCACTCTGGCCGGCCTGCTGGACGCCATTGGCAGAGCCGAGGGCGGAGAACAGATTGGCCCCGAACACGCCCTTGAGATCGGCATTACGGGCGAAAACGGCCTGCAATTGGCTGGCCGCGTTATTGGCATCGTTCTTGTTGAACTGGGTTTCGAGCACTTCCACTTTGGGGAAGTTCTCGGTCATTTCCAGCTTGAAGCCTTCCTCGCGCTGATCGGTGGTGGAAATGCCAGGATTGACGTTGGAAACGAAGACCTTGCCTTCCCCACCAATGGCATTGGCGAGGGCACGGGCGGCGATGCGGCCGCCGAGCACGTTGTCAGACGCGATATAGGCGAGCGGGAAATCCGCGTCGCCTGCCCCAGTCTGGTAGGAGCCCGTGCCGATAAACGTATCGACCGTGATGACCGGAATGCCGGCTTCATTGGCCTTGCGCAGCGGCTCGATCAGCTGGGTCGTGTCGGTGGGGGCGATCAGGATGGCATCGGGTGCGCGGGCGATGATGGCATCGAGCACCGGCACCTGGGTGACGGGGTTGAAATCGGGCGCGCCCTGAAACACCAGCTCTACGCCAAGAGCATCGGCGGCCGCCTGGGCCCCTTTACGCATGGTGATATAGAAGCCGTCAGTGGTCAGGCCCGGGATCAGCGCGATGGTGAATTTCTTCTCCTGCGCAAAAGACGGACCGGCAGCGAGACCGATCGTGGTGACCAGCGCGGCAGCGGCTACGGCCTTGAGAATAGAACGGCGCTCCATGGTTTTCCTCCCTCATTGAGCTGTTCGTTGACAGTCATTCGGCTGGCCAAACAGATTTGTTTGTCCAGTTAACATATCTCATCCCGACGCATCGAAACCGTCAAGTGAAATTTTCTTCTGCAATTTACTTCACACAAAACAGCCGTCAAGACCTGTCGCATTTTGCGATCCCGGGCATGCGGATGATCGGTAAAGGGTCTGTCCTCCGCGGCTCCGATTGTTCCGGATGCCGCGCATATAGAACTTCACGGCAGGGCCGCCGTGTCAACACGATTTAGGCGCGCAAATATCAATTTTTACGCGGAGAAAGATTAGAGGCCTGTTGCCACCACGTTTGCGGTCATTCCGGCGGGGGCCGGAATTACCTTGTGGATGGGACGGACTGGGGGCACTGCCCGAAGCGGAATCTAGCCCAGCGTATCGAGGATTGCTTCAGCCGTGCGGGCATCCGTGACCAGCGCGGTGATAAAGCCGGCTTTGGCGGCGCCGATGATGGCGCCGACTTTATTCTCGCCGGCGGCCACGCCGATGACCAGGGGGCGGCGCGGAGCTGGGCGGGAGAGGCTGCAATCATGCGGGACTCGCCTTCCCACTGGATCAGTTTGCCGTCGCGGTCGAAATAATGGCGGATCACGTCGCCCACCGCATTGCTCAACGATTGCTCGCTGGGCGTGGCGGCGCTGGCTTCGGGGGCGTTGACGGCGTGCGGCAGGCCGACGCCGACAATGGCGGCATCGATCCGATCCCACAGGGCAACGCTATCGGCAATGGATGGATCGGCGAGGAAGGCGGCGCGGGTTTCGGCCGAGGGCAGATAGGGCGCGTGGATGAAATGGGGCGTCCCGCCCATGTGCCCGGCAGCGACGCGGACGAATTCGTTGACCTGAAAATGCGGCGCATGCTGCTGCATGCCGCCCGTGGCGGGCACGGTGATGATGCCTGGCAGCGGGGGAAGCCCCGCCTGCATGACGGCGCTGACCGCCCTACCCCAACCGATGGCGAGCACGGAACCGGCGCCCAGGCCCGCTTCCTTGAGGAGATCACCCAATGGGGTAGCCAAGGCTTCGAGCACGCCGGCGGAGGGGGCGTCGATAACGGCAGCGCGCTCGAGGCCCAGCCCGGCGATCAGCCGGTCGCGCAGGGCTTCGGGGGCGACGATGTCGCGAATTTCGATGCGCACAATGCCTTCAACGCGGGCGCGCTGCAGCAGGCGTGAAATTGTGGCCGTCGACACGCCCATGCGCTTGGCGATGTCCACCTGGCTCATGTCGCTCTCGTAATGCAGCTTGGCGACCGCATGCATCATGGAGCGGGAAACGCCTGCATCCCCGGACTGCGAAGACAGCTTGAAATTCCTTTCAGCAATGTGTTACATCGTCGACAACGATAACCCTTATCGCCCAAACCCCGCTGTTAGGCAATTGCCGCGCAAAACACCGTTTTGCGTGACCGGAGCCTCTTTGTCGCAATTTACGAGGAGCATATTCGACATGGCACGCATGACCACCGCCGAAAGACGCGGCTACCACCAGATTTGTGGACAAGATGGCGCGATGATGGTGATCGCCTGCGACCAGCGCGGGGGCATGCGCACGCTGCTGGCGACGGACCCGGAGGCCCAGGCCAGGATCAGCAATGAAATGCTGGGCAATACCAAGGCCGATATCACTCGCTATCTCGCCAGCCAGGCGTCTTGCGTGTTGGTGGATCCGATCTGCGCTGTGCCGCAGGTGGTGGATGAAGGCGTGTTGTCGCGCGATACGGCGTTGCTGATCGGGCTGGATGCATCGGGGTGGGATGTCTCGCCCGAAGGCTACCGGATTTCCAAAATGGTCGATGGCATCACGGCTCGCCGGGTGCGCGAGTTGGGCGGCACGGGCGGCAAGATCATGATCTATCTGCGCTCGGACACGCCTGCCGCCAATAGTCAGAACATGGCGACACTGGAACGGGTTATTGCCGATTTCGCCAGCGAGGACCTGTTGCTGGTGGTGGAATTTCTGACCTATGCGCTCGAAGGGGAAAGCAAGGAGGCCTATGCGGCCAAGATTCCCGAGCTGATCCAGGGCGGCACGCGGCTTTGCCTTGATGTGGGTTCCAAGGTGCTCAAGCTCCCCTACCCCGGCTCGCCCGAATCTTGTGCCGAGGTCACCCGTCTGTGCGGGGAAGTCCCGTGGGCGATCCTGTCGGCCGGGGTGGATCACGCAACCTTCTTGCAACAGGTCGAGATCGCCATGCACAATGGCGCCTCGGGGGTGATTGCGGGGCGGTCCTTGTGGAAGGATTGTATCTCGCTGGACAGGGCCGAGACCAAGCAGCGGCTGGAGACCATTGCCGTGCCGCGCCTGCGCGAAATTCAGGCGGTGATTGCCCGCTATAGCGCCCATAAGACGCGGGTCGCCTGAGCGTTGGGAGCGTGCCATGGGGCAGACGGCTATTGGCGTCGATATCGGGGGCACGCATGTGCGCGCCGCCCGGGTCAGCAACAGCGGACAGATATTGGCCAGCGTGCGGGCGCCGAGTTCGGCCGATCCGCAACAGGTGCTGGCCACCACGATCGATTTGATCGGCCAATTGATGGTCGATGGCATTGCCGGCATTGGCGTCGGCGTGCCGGGGCGGGTCGATGGCAGCACCGGAATTGTGTTTTCGGGCGGCTATGTCGATCTGTCGAAGCTGCCCTTCGCGCAATTGCTGCGCGAGGCGACCGGGCAATTCGTGGTGCTGGAAAATGATTGCAGCATGGCGCTGCTCGGCGAGGCCGCGTTTGGCGCCGGACAGGGCAAGCAGAACCTCGTCATGCTGACCATCGGCACCGGCATTGGCGGGGCAGCACTGGACCATGGGCATTTGCTGCGTGGGCGGAGCACGGCCGGGCAGTTCGGACATGTGGTGGTGGCGCCTGATGGGCTGCTCTGCGCTTGCGGGCGGCGGGGATGCGTGGAGACACTGAGCTCCGGCACGGCGTTTGGCCGGCATGTCTGCGAGGCGGGGCTGCCGCCCGGCACCAATGCCGACACATTGCTGGAACGCCGCGACCAGGGCGATGCGCAGGCATCGGCGGTGTTGACCGCCTGGGCGGGGCCGCTGCGGCGGGCCATTGATGGGCTGGTGGCGACGCTTGATCCTGATCTGGTGCTGCTGGGTGGTGGCATGGGCGGACGGGCTGTGGCGGCGCTGGCGGGGATTCCGGCGGAGAATTGCTGGTATCAGAGCCCGATTGTAGCGGCGCAATTGGGCGACGACGCTGGCGTGATCGGTGCGGCGCGTTGCGCCATGGACCGATTTGCGGCGCGAGGGCGCAAGCGGGCCGTGCTGGTCAATGGCGTGCCGGCCAGTGGCAAGAGCCAGGTGGCGCATGCTTTGTCGGTACAAACCGGATGGCCGCTATTGACGCTCGATACGGTCAAGAACCCGTTTCTTGAGGTGATCGAGGGGGTGGACCGGAAGTTCAACCGCACGCTTGGCAAGGCGAGCTACAAGGCGATCTGGTCGCTGGTGGCGGATGCGCCGGCGGGGACCACGGTAATTGTGGATGCCTGGTTCGGGTTTCAGTCACGTGAACTGCTCGAAAGCCACCTGACTATGGCGGGAGTGAGCGAAACGCTGGAAATCTGGTGCCAGGCGCCGGCCGAGGTGGTGGTGGAGCGCTATGCCGGCCGGTTGGAGGATCGGCTGCCGGGGCATCCGGGGGCGGCGTATTTGCCGGAATTGGCGGCGCTGGTGGCACGTGCGGAGCCGGTGGGTCGCGGACCAGTGTTTGACGTGGATACGACCAAGGCGACCGATATAGGGGCGATGGCGAGCTGGATTGCCGGGCACTGGCCGGAGGCGCTTTAGGTTTGTTTGCGCGGAGCAGATTACTCGAGCAACGCCGCTTGTCGGACCGCGACGGGTCGCGCGGTGGTCGAGGGCAATATCTCCGCTCCGGCGATCGGCAGCACCACCCACCGCCACTCCACGCCATTAGTGCTAGTCCTAAAGTTGATTTGCCGCCGCTTGTGGCGGGGCGGTGAACGCTATATAGCGTTTCTATTGTGTGAAGCCGCCAGAGCAATAAGGCGGTGAGGTTTTCGGTATTTTGTGCAAGTCGTGGCACTGGAAACGCTGTCGTGCGTTTACCAGTTGCTTGAACTCATCCATTGCTGAAAATTTCACTATAGACGTTAGGGTAGTTTTCCGAGGTTTGCGATAGACGGCACGGAGTTGCCAGTATCGCAACGTTTGGGGCAGGAGCCAGAACATGAGCCAGGACGGACACGACAAGAAAGGCGCCGCAGAAAACGGCGTCGGGGCACCCGTCGCCAATCTTCGGAGCCAGATCTGGAGCCGTTGGCCTACTGGCATGACCGCGCTGGCCGTGATCGTCCTCGCCTGGGTCGGCGTCTACCTGCTGTGGAACGGCATCATCTTCGTCTTCGCGCGGTAACCCTCCGCCACCTCCCATCCTGCCAATTGTGATCATCTCATGATCACGTGCCCGCATGACAGCCATGCGCGTACGCTGTTGCCTGCCCCACATAATCGTGATCATTTTGATCCCGCAAACATGCGCTTGATTTGCTTTTGAGCGAACCGCGCCTTTGCAGGACCAAACCGACAGAAGTCGGCAAACATCAAGCGTTTGCTACGAACCCTCGCAGCGGAGACATCCGGGCGGGACTGCGGTAATCACGGCCCCCCGCCCTGCGGCACCGGGGCATCATCGCAAACCATTACAGCTGGACACGAAAAGCACAGTAGCAACTCGAACTACGTTCAACATGGCGGGTGAACAAAAATGTCGATAGTCAACGCAGGCCTCGATCTCTCGGGCATCGAGACCCAAACCAAGTCGCCCAAGGGCGGCGCGCTGAAACGAGCATTCGATGTCACGATTGCATCCATCATGCTCTTTTGCGCGCTTCCGGCGATCTTTTTCATCATGGTCACCATGTTCTCGATCGATCGGGGACCGGTATTTTTCTCCCATGAACGGGTCGGACATCGCGGCAAGAAGTTCCGCTGCCTCAAGTTCCGCTCCATGATCGTCAATTCCAAAGAGGCGCTGGAACGGCACCTCGAAATGTTCCCGCTGGCCCGCGAAGAGTGGGAAGCGACCCAGAAGCTGCGCAACGATCCGCGCATTACCCCGCTGGGCAAGTTCCTGCGCGACACCAGCCTCGACGAATTGCCCCAGCTGATCAACATCATTCGCGGCGACATGAGCCTGGTGGGGCCCCGTCCCATCGTGCAGGACGAAATCGTTCGCTATGCCAACGACATCACTGCCTATGCCAGCATGCGTCCGGGCCTGACCGGCCTGTGGCAGGTTAGCGGCCGCAGCGACGTGGACTATGAACAGCGCGTCCGGCTCGACGCCGAATATGCTCGTAACTGGTCCTTCATCGGTGACATTGTTATTATGCTGCGCACCGTCAAGGTCGTGCTGATGCGCACGGGCAGCCGCTAGACTACAGGAGGCGATGAATGGCTTCGATCCTTTCCGTCGGCACGCGCCTCTTCCGCACCCGTGATCCTTCGCGCGACGCCAGCACCGACAAGGACCGTTTCATGACGGTCCGCCGCTCGCTGCTGGCGGCAATCGAGGGGGCTCAGCGGGAACGCGAAGGCCTGCAGACACGCCTCGACGTCTACTATGCCCAGGCCACCAATCTGATCGACAATTCGGGCGAGTTCGGCACCCGCTCGGAAGAAGACGAAGGCGCCATCGAGGACGCCGAGCGCAATGCCGCTGCGGCCCGCCTCAGGATCGGCCAGATCAGCGAGCATATGCAACAGCTCAAAACCGTGCTGGCCACTCTCGACGCTACGGCGCCGCAGGCCTGACGGGACAAGCCGGCGCCTGTTGGCGCCTGGCAATCTTTCGAACCGGAGCTCGCCATGCAGCCCACGCGCGCACAGCAGGGGATTCCGACGGTTTCCGTCATCATGGCGAATTACCGCGGCGGCGCGACATTGGCGCGTGCGCTGGAATCCGTGCTGGCCCAGACCATGGGCAATCTCGAAATCATCGTTTCAGACGACGCTTCGCCCGACGATAGCGTGTCGGTAGTAACCTCCATCATGGCGCGCGACGAGCGCGTGCGGCTGCTCGCCTCGCCGCAGAATGGCGGCCCGGCCCGCACGCGCAACCTGGCGCTGGCGCGGGCCCGCGGGCAATGGATCGCCATCATTGATTCCGACGATATCGTGCATCCCGAACGGCTCGAGCGCTTGCTGGCCGCGGCGGCGCATTTCAAGGCCGATATCGTGGCCGATGACCTGCTGCATTTCCACGAGGACGGCAGCCCGCCGACCCTGCTGTTGGCCGACCACGACAAACCATTCCCCGTCAGTGCCGAAGCCTGGGTGACCGCCGGCATGGATGGCAAGCTGCCCGCGCTCGGCTATCTCAAGCCCCTGATCCGTGCCGAGGCGCTGGGTCTGCTGCGCTATGACGAAACCCTGCGGATCGGCGAGGATTACGATCTGCTGCTGCGCACGCTGCTGGCCGGCGCCAGCATGTGGATTGTGCCGGAACCCTGGTATTTATACCGCCGCCACAGCGGCTCGATTTCCCACCGGCTGTCGACCAACGATGTTGGCGCCATGCTGGCCAATCAGGCGCAATTGCTGGCTGGGATCAAGCCCGAGGCCGGCCTGGCCCATGCCTTTGCGCAGCGCCGCGATGCCTTGCAGGGCGCGCTGGATTTCGGCCGGCTGGTGGAGGCAATCAAGGCTCGTTCGCCGGGCACCGTCCTCAAAATCATCGCGCGGCGCCCTGCCCTGTTGCGGCGGCTATGGAACTCGTTCACCGAAGGCCGGCAGCGCCGTGCTGCCACGCCGCAGGTTGCAGCGAGTGCCGGCCTACTGAACGTCGATAAACATGCCACCCTGCCCCCCTATGTGCCGAGCCAAAAGGTAGACTGGCCCCGTTTCCGCCGCGATCCGGCCTGGTTGGCGCTCGCGACGCAAGGCGCAAACGCTCACCAGATCATCGCCAAGGACGCTGCCGCCCGCTATGCCGCCGGATTCATTCCGGCTGCCGCTGCGCCCACGCCGATCCGTAACCAGCTCGCGACCAATGCGCCGGCGGTGGCGACATGACACGGCTACTGCGCCGCCGCGGCATTGCCGGGCCTCTGGTCGATATCGATCTTGCCGCCACCTTCACCGTGCTGGCCCTGTCAGGACTGGTGCTGAACGCCTTGGTCGGCTCGTTAGCCGCTATGGCCTTTCTCGGCTTTGGCGGGCTGCTGCTGATCAGCGATCCCCAGCAAAGCATCACTCTGGTCGCCCGCTGGTGGTTCCTGCTGTTGCTACCGGCCTATTGCATGCTGTCGACGCTGTGGTCGCAATATCCCGAGATCACGCTGCGGGCCTCGATCCAGCTGATGATCACACTCGCCATCGCCGTGGTGATGGCCGGACGAGTCAAGCCGACGACTCTCGTGCGAGCCCTGTTCGTCGTCTACGCCGTGGGGATATTGGCCAGCGTCACCATCGGCAATCGGCCGTCCGGGGCGCCCTGGCTGGGCATTTTTGGCAGCAAGAACGCCTTTGCGGCCCATATCGCCGTCTTCGCCTTGACCTCGCTGGCGGTCGTCGTCGATCGCCATGCCGGGCTTTTGCTGCGGCTGGGGGCTCTGGCCGGCCTGCTGATTTCCGGGCCTTTGATGGTCCTGGCGCAATCAGCTGGCGCCATCATGATGGTCGTCCCCTGCGTCGCCGTCATGGTGCTATTGCTGCTGACAGGACGCCTGACCGGCAATCAGAAGCTGTTCATGACGCTGGGCGTCATCATCGTTGGAGCGGCCTTGGGCTTGTTCATCATGGCCAATGGCCAGACGTTGCTGTCGGAAATTCTCGAAGGCTCGGGCAAGGACCCGACGCTGACCGGGCGCACGGATCTGTGGGCCACCGCCTTCACCTTCATTGCAGAACGGCCGCTGCAGGGCATTGGCTTCCGCGCCTTCTGGGTGGCCGGCTTTGCGCCCGCTGAACAGCTCTGGGCTATGTTCCTCGTGCCCTCGGGCTCGGGCTTCAACTTCCACAACACTTATATTTCCAACGCCGTAGAAATCGGCCTGATTGGCGTCGGCCTGCAGGCTTTCCTCATTTATGGCGGCTTTCTGCTGATCGTGATCGCCACCATCCTGCGGCCCAATCCGCAAAACGCGTTCCTGGTCGGCCTGCAATTGCTGGTCATCCTGCGCAGCTTCATCGAAGTCGAAGTCTTCTTCGAGTTTTCCGTGCGCTCGATCCTGGTGGTGGTGACCTTCATCTATGGTGCCCAGGGCGTGCTGCACGAATTGCGCGCCAATCGCCGCTCTCCCCTGCCCGCGTCGCGGCAGGTGTATATTCGCCCCATCGGAGTCCAACCATGACTGAAACCAATTCCGGCCTGGTCCAGATTCGCACGCCCACCTACAAGCGCCCCGTCGCCCTGCAACGCGCGCTGCAATCGATGATCGACCAAACCTGGGCCAATTGGGTCTGCGACGTCTATGACGACGATGCCGCCCAGGCGGGCAAGGCGGTGTGCGAGAGCTTCAACGATTCCCGTATCCGCTATCACCACAACGCGCCGCAGCGCTTTGCCTCCAAGAATATCGACCACTGCTTCACAGCCGAAAATCCCAATAACGCCGACTATTTCTGCGTGGTGGAAGACGACAATCTCATTCTGCCCGACTTCCTCGCCGAAAACATGCGGATTTGCCGCGAGGACGGCGTCAATGTCGTGCTGCGCAACCAATATGTCGAGCACAAGAGCGGCACCACAGCGGCCCATTTGAGCGTCGGCGGCGTGCTCGATGACCTGTTCGTCGAAGGGCTGTACCAGCCCGACGAATTCCGCCTGTCGCTGCTGATGGGGATCGGCGTGTCCAATGGCGGGCTGTTCTGGTCCCGCAATACGGCGTGCCAACTCGAAATCGGCTTTGGCTGCACCGCCACGCTACAGGAATATATGCGCTCCTTCTCCATCGTCGAGCCGATCTACGTGGCCATGACGCCGCTCGCCGTTTGGGCGGAAAATGCCGAACAGACCACCCGCAATGCCGAACTCAAGGCCTCCTATCTGCGGCGCGAGCTTGATTTGAAGCGCTCGGTGCAGGAATTGCAGCGGCTGGCCTGGCAGACGGCCCCAAAAGGCCTGCGCGACGGCTTCATGACCAATCCGAAATGGGCAGCCCAGGCGCCAACCCGGGCCAGCGGCCTCGCCAAGGCGCTGATCATGGACGGCGCCTCATCGGCCATTGCCTTCAAGGACGCGCTGCGCCTGCGGGCGCGTGGCCTCGCCATACGCCTCTTCGGCCGCACCACACCGGATTTCCACGCCTTCGTGCAATCGCGGCTGCCGGCCGTGCAACGTTGAGTCATTCCGCCCCCACGGGCAGCAAATAACCGGCCCGTATCGAGTAAATATGAGTGTTACCAATGAGATCGGTCGCGGCCCTGTGCTCGACCATGTCCGCACCAACCGGTCCGGCGCAGCCATTCGCGGCGTGCTCTGGTCGGTGGTCAACAGCTTCGCGCCGGCGGCGCTCGGCATTCTGGTCTTCATGGCGACCTCGCGCGTGCTCTCGCCGGCCGAATTCGGCATCGTCTCCTATGCCGCCAGCATTGCCATGCTCGGCACCGCCATCGCCCCGGCCGGGTTCAGCGAAGCCATTATCCAGCGCAGCAAAATCGAGCCGCGCCATCTCGATACCGTGTTCTGGCTCTGCACCGGAGCGGCGCTACTGATTTATGCCGGGCTGTGCTTTGCCGCCTTTCCGCTGGCCAATCAGCTCAACGAACCCATTCTCAACGCCCTCCTCCCCTTTATCGGCATCAGGGTGATTTTCGATATGGCGGCGGCAGTGCCCAATGCGCTGCTGGTCCGCTCCATGTCGTTCAAGAAGCTGGCGATGCGGACCACTGTGGCCTCGGTCGTCGCGGCATTGCTGTGCCTGGCGCTGCTATGGCTGGGGTTCGGTCTCTGGGCACTGGCTTTCTCACAACTCGCCACCGCCATCACCACCTGTATCGGCGCGCTGGTCTCGGTGCGCTGGCTCCCCAAATTCCGCTTCAGCTTCCAGGCCCTGCGCGAGCTGGCCAGCTTCGGACTTTTCGCCTCGGGCAATCGCATCATCACCCTGGTCAGCATCGATCAATTGCTGATCGGCACGCTACTCGGGCCCGCCGGGCTTGGCATTTACAGCTTTGCCCGCCGCATTTTCCAGATATTGACCGACCTCATCACCGGCGCGCTCAGCTCGGTGTCCTACGCGCTGCTGTCCTCGCTGCAGAACGAGCGCGACAAGTTGCGCGAGGCCTATTTCCTCGGCACCTTCGCCTCGTCCGTGCTGTCCTTCCCCGTCTTCATGGGGCTGGCGCTGATTGCCGACGATTTCGTGCCGCTGGCCTTTGGGCACAATTGGGTGGAAGCGGTTCCGGCCGTGCAGGCCTTCTGCCTGCTGGGCCTGATCACCAGCATCGGCGTGCTGCAATCGTCCCTGGTCAAAAGCCAGGGCCAGGCCGATCTATGGTTCTATTACCTGATCGGCAAGCAGGTCACGACGGTGCTTTATGTCGTCCTGTTCTACAAGTGGGGCGTCAACGCGCTGACGCTGGCCATCGTCATCCAGAATTTCATCATGTGGCCGCCCTCGGTGCACATGGTCATCCGCATCCTGCGGGTATCGGCCTGGGCGTATCTGGGGACCTTCGCCACGCCCGTGCTGGCGACAGCGCTGATGATCGGCGCGGGAATCTTTGTGAAGCTGGAGCTGGTCGACGCCCACCCCGTGCTGCGGCTGGCGGCAACAGTGGCCGTGTGCGCGGCAGTGTATGGCGGTGCAATCCTGGTGCTGGCCCGCAAGCGCCTGCTGGCGGTCAAGGGCATGGTGCTGAAGAAGCGCAAGGCGAAAGCGTAGGGGGAGCCCCGAGCTGCACCCTCCCCGTCGAGGGGGAGGTGCTGGGCCGCGGGTAACCCAAGTTCCAGTTCTACTCACGGCGTCATTCCGGCGCAGGCCGGAATCCATGCTGAAGGCCCTCCACGGATAGCTGTAGTGGAGAGTTCACAGAATGGATTCCGGCCTGCGCCGGAATGACATTGTGGGTGGGGCGGTTGAGTGCCCCATTGTTAACGGCCGTCGGCGTAGCTAGCGGTTTACCTAGCTCACCGCCAACCGCGACCGCACAAACCCGTCCACGGCCGCTGCAGCCTTTTCCGTCACCTCGCCAATCTTCGCATCGCTGCTCAGTTGCGGCTCATAGGTCGCCATCTTCTGCAAATGCTTGGCGGCCGAATGGGTCAAAAACGCATTGGGGATCGCCGCCAACGGACTGCGGCTCAGCGCGCCGATCTTGCCGGCGGGACCACCGCGGCCGGTGCGGCCGATATAATATTCGAGCACGCTGGATGGCTTGAGCTCATGCATGCGCAGCTCGATATCGAGTGCGCCGGACCAATCGAGCCACTTCATATGGTGCCCGGCAAAGATCGGCTTGGCGCCGATCCAGGGGGTACGCAGCGCATCGGCAACGATGGCGCCATGCATGGCCTCGGTGATCAGCACGCGGGCGCCCTTGATCTCGGCAATGACTTTTTCAAGCGGATCGGTGGCGTCGATCAGCTTGATACCCGCCAGACGGCAGGCCTCGTCCCAGGGGCCACGCTCGAGGCTTTCGTAATGCGGCATGAAGGCGACATCGATGCCAGTGGCTGGCTTGGCCAGTTCCATCTGGCGCAGCAGGATCGCGCTGTCGCAAATGGCCAGATCAGGCGAAATCTTGAGCTTTTCGGCGGTCTTGGGCCCGCGCACGAAGCGGATGTCCCAGGTGCCGTCATGCACATCGGGCAGGCCCATATAGCCGGCATAGCCCGAGCCCATCACGAACTTGCGGGACGTCTCAGGCAGATGCGTACCGATGATCGAGCCAATGCCGACAAACAGCTCGCTCTCGTCCTCGTCCAAAAACCCTTCCGGCAGGATTTCCGGCCAGACATATGTGTTGAGCTCATCACCGAAATTCGGCACCTTGCCGCGGAAGAACACCAGCTTCATTCAAAATCCCTTTTCTGATTGGCCGGCGGCCAGCTATTGCAGTGTGCACAGCACCGATTGCGGAAAAGCGCAGCTTTCGCCCTGCGCAGTGAAGGCGACCCAATCCACATCCATGGCGATCGGCCCGCTGGGCGGTGCGAACGAGCCCATCCAGTCGCTCAGCGTATCGGTGCCCCACAGGCTGAAGAAAATGCGCATGGCATTGTTGGGCACCTGATAGCTCTCGGTCATGGTGCGGACGAGCTGGTTGTTGATGTAGTAATCCAGTCGTCCCGGCGTCCATGTGACAGCGAAATTGACGAAATCGGAATCCGAGGCATAGGGCAGCTGATGGGACATGCCGCTGCCCACCTGCCCGTCCCCGCTCACGCCATTAACGAAGCTGGTGGTTTCCACGTGGTTGGTATCCTTGAGAAGGATTTCAAAATCCAACTCATCATGCGGCTTGCCCTGCTGCGGGCCGATATAGGTGAAAAAGGCCGCATTGAGCCCCGAACCCGCCGGCGTCTTGAGGCGAGCCTCGAACGTGCCATAGCCAAAGGCTGTCTTGGTCTGGATTTCCCCGCAGGCATATTTGCGGCCACCAGCGCCGCTGCTCGGGGCAAAGCCCACCTTGAGCCTGCCGTCCTGCGTCTTCACCTGCCCGGCCGACCAGGTGCAATTCTGGTGCGCGCCATTGGCCCAGCCATCCGAAACATACCAGCGCTGGCCATTGAGCGTATCAAAATCGTCAAAGAAGCTGGCGCTTTGGGCGAGAGCGGGCGTGGCAAGGCAACACAGAGCGGCAATTGCGGAGGCTGCAAGGCGGCTGACGCTGGACATGGGCTTACTCCAATCACTAAAACACAAAACTACTCGGCAACAACCAGGCGGACCTGGACGACATCGCCGGACAAAACCGGCGTCGACATTTCGGCGGGGATTTCCTCGCCGTCACGGACAATGCTGTAGGTGTAGCTGGCAAGCGACCCCGCCGTGCCCGGCGCAATGCCGGAATAGGCCACGGCCTCGCGCACCAGACCCTGCTGGGTGGCGAGCTTGAGATTGACTTCGGCCAGCTGCGCCTCGACCTCCTGCCGCTCCACCGTGAGTTGGGAAGCGTGACTATCGGCCAGGTCGGTGCGGCGGATTTCGGCATCGCCAATGGCCTGTTGCGCCTGCAATTGGGCCATGTCGATATCGAGCAGGCGCGTTTCATAATCGGCGACGCTGGTTTCGAGCGAAGCGACACGCGACACCACGGCCAGGCCATCATTGGCCAACGAGCGCACATTGGTCAGTTGCTCCTGCGCCACCGACAATTGGCGTTCCGTCGCGGTCCGCTTCTGTCCAAAAGTCTCGATCTGCCGTTGCAGCACAGTGGTCTGGCTATCCAGCGCCGTGCTTTGCGAATTGAGTGCCTTGAGATTCGCCACCAGCACGGCCTGCTCGTCGGCTAGTAGCGGCTCGACGCCCTCGACCCCGGCAAACTGCTCGGGCGGCGCAATGGTGTCCTGCCCGGCCAATTCGGCGTCGATGCGTGCCCGCTTGGCCAGCAGTCGTAGCTGTTCGTCCTGCAGCACCTGATAGGCACCGCTGACGGTGAGCACATCGCGCTCGGCCCGGGAATTCGCATCGGCGCCGCGGCGCTCGCCCCCGGCAAGGCTGAGTGCCTTGATCAGGGTCAGCCCCGGCAGGAATTTGTATTCACCCGGCGATTGCACATCACCTGCCACATAGATCGGGGCAAATTCGGCAATCTCGATGCTGACATTGGGTGAAACCACCAAGCCAAGCGATTGCTTGAGCCCATCGGCCAATTCACGCGCCAGATCCTGGGAGGTTTTGCCGGCGCTTTCCACATCGCCCACAAAGGGGAATGCAGTGGTGCCCGCCGGACCCACCACATATTCCCCGCCCAGCGCCGTCCATTCCTCGAAGGTGGATTCGGCCGCCTTCCATTGGACCACGCGAACGTTGATCTTGTCGGAGACGTTGAGTGTGTAGGGTTCCGCAGCAGCGGACGCCGCACTCAGTGCGACGACCAAACCCAGTGCCAGAGCGCCTTGGCGCAGGACATTGGGCCGGAACGGAGTCGCTTTCTTCATGGGCCAGGCCTCGTGATTGAGCTTCCGGAACGATCGGTAAAGGCCCTGTTTCCGGGCCGTACGCGCCAGCCTCTTCTTGGCTGCGGGGAGAACAACGGTGCCGCACACCGGTCCATCCCTAAAACGTTATCAGCACCCTAGCATGGTTCGCGCGCTTGGCTCGCCCGCCCGGCTCAACCCAGCCCTGCGCTCAAAGGGAAACTGCCGCCGCAAAAAAGCCGCGCTACACAGAACGAAACCAGCGTGTTCGCTAAGCAACGCCAGACAAAAGAAAATTTGCCGCCTGCGCAGGTTCTGGACTCATGGCCCAGCCTCGATTTAAGACAGTTCGCTGGCTTGATCGAGGCGTAACATGCGTATTCTGGTTGCCGTTTTGGCACTCATTTTGTCCATTGGCCCGGCTTTTTCGGCCGGTGTTGCGCGTCACGGCGCCTTTATCGTGCCCGGCGCCGGCTTCGATTTCGCCGTTCTGGCGGGCGACATCAGCAATCAAACGCCCGACGACTTCAAGGCCGTGCTGGCCAGCCAGCCCAATATCAAGACGCTGGTACTCTCCAGCGACGGCGGCACCATGGCCGGGGCGCTACTGCTGGCCGACGAAGTCTACCGGCGCGGCATCAACACCTATATCCCCCCCAATTCCATCTGCCAGTCCAGTTGCGCCTACGTATTTCTGGCAGGGGCGGCGCGGCTCGATCATGGCGAGTTGGGCGTGCATCACTTCTACGGCGGGGACAGCAATGCCGCCTCCCAGCTCGGGGTGACCGACATTATGGGAATTCTGACCGGCTTCGGCACACCGCAAGCCGTCATCAACCGCATGCTGCGCACCCGCGCAGACCAAATATATGTCTTTAACGCCGAGGAGGTCGCGCAGCTGCGCATCGACCGCAATCCCAACCAGCTCGACACCACGCTCTCCCAGTTCCGCCAATTGCCACAAGATGTGCTCACGGCCATGGGCACAAGCCCCGGCTCCCAGCCTGAAACCACCACGGCAAGCAGTGGCGGCGGCAATACGCCGTCGCAAAGCGTAGCGCGCTTCGCCATCTATGAAGGCCTCGATTTCTATGGCGCCGATGTCGACAAGATTCGGGCCGAAACGCTCGAGCAATGCTTCCAGGCATGCGTCGACAACCAGCAATGCTCGGCCATGACCATCAATCTGAACCCAGCGATCAAGACTGGCCCCAACTGCTTCCTCAAAAGCGGCATGGGCCGCACCGAGCCCTATGAACACGCCATTTCCGGCGCCTTCCTGGCGGCCGGCTTCGATGGCGTGCTTGATGTCAACGGCACCAAGGTGGCGCCGGCCGAGGTGATCCCGCTGGAGTAGGCCATCACGGGGCTTGCCATTAAGCCCCCTGTCGGGCTAATCGATCACTGCTTCGGATCACTCCGACCGGGCGGGTATAGCTCAGTGGTAGAGCAGCAGCCTTCCAAGCTGAATATGCGGGTTCGATTCCCGCTACCCGCTCCAAAATTCCCCTCTTTACGCCCTGCCCGTCGCCACTTTTGTGTGGCAAGAGTGCTGCATGGGGTCCGTTACGGATCGAGGAGGAAACATGCAGGTCGGCATCAATTTGCTCTGCCTTAGCGGGTTTATCGAAGAGCAGCACCTGCCCCAGATTCGGCGGCTCAAGGAACTGGGCTATGATGGGGTGGAAATCCCGATCCTGCGCGGCAGCGTGGCACATTACCAATGGCTCGGGCGTCAATTGGACGCTATCGGCCTGCGCCGCACCAGCACCTCGGTGATCCCCTCCATCGCCGCCAACCCGATCAGCAGCGATTCCAAGATTCGCAAGGCGGGCATGGATCATCTCGATTGGGCACTGGATTGCGCCATTGCCCTGGGCTCCGAAAGCGTCGGCGGGCCGATCCATGCGCCGATCGGGCATTTCACCGGCTTCGGGCCAACGGAGGATGAGCTGCGCTATGGCGCCGAGGCCCATCATGCCCTGGCCGAACGTGCCAAGGCCAATGGCATCTATCTTAGCCTGGAACACCTCAACCGTTTCGAGACCTATTTCCTCAACACCATGGCCCAGGCCCGCGCCTATGTGGATAGAGTTGACCACCCCGCCTTCCACATCATGTACGACACGTTCCACGCCAATATCGAGGAACAGAGCCAGTCCCGCGCCATCGCCACGCTAGGCAAGCATATGGGCGTGCTGCATGTTTCCGAGAACGACAGGGGCATTCCCGGCCGCGGCCAGATCGACTTCGCCGAAGTCTTCACCGCCGTGCGCCAGGCCGGCTTCAACGGCTGGGTCGTGCTGGAAGCCTTCGGCGCCGGCCTGCCCGAACTCGCCGCCGCCACCCGCGTCTGGCGACCGCTCTTCCCTGATTTCGAGACCTTGTTTGCGGAGGGAATTAGCTTCATCCGGCAGGGCTGGGCGGCCGCCTAAGCAGAGGCATGTAGGTTCTATCCAGCTATTGGCTCCGCAGCCGCTGCGTGATTAGTTCCATTATCGTGGTTTTCTTTGGGCTGAGGATGAAGGGCGGCGTGGAACTTCGTGCAAGGCCAAGAAAATCGCCCCCTTTTAGCTCGGATAGGCTCTGATAATAGAAGCCGGCGATCTGACATTCCCATTGCCCACCGGCCTGGCCTGTCGCTGGATTGTATGAGTTGCCAGGATATCGAAAGCACAAGTTAAAAACGCCCTGCTCGTCTGTTCGGTTAAGCCTCCACTGGCCTTTGAGGATGGTCGTATTGCCTGGGTAAAGGAGGTACGCACTCCCAGTGGTCGAGAGATATTCAACCTGCGTCCCATGGGTCGAGTCATAGGACATCGTTGTCTGACCCGCGAATATCGCCTTGGTTTCATCATAGCTCAACGTGTCATTTGCCGCTGCAATTGGCACGCTGCAAAGAATGAAGACTGTCGCCCAAAACTGTCTAAGCATAATGTGCACTCTAAGGAATACCGGATACTAACGGACCAGATTCCTGTCATCAAAGATAGCTCCGCGCATCTGGGCTCGTGCGTGATTAACTCGCCGCCGGCACTCGCGTCTGGCGGCCGCTCTGCCCGATTTCGAAACATTGTTCGCGAAGAAAATACCGTTTATCCGGCAGGGCCGGACGGCGGCCCGAATACAGGTTTCAACCAACGACAGGGGCCCAACGCCTATACGCGCGCCCCAGCCGGGTCATTAGCATAGCTCTCGGTTTTTATGATTTTACGAGAGATGCATGCCGAACGGCGGTGGTGGCTTATCCGATATTCTCGGGATTTTCCTGGTTTTCCTGCTCGTTGCAGCCAACGGCTTTTTCGTTACCTCCGAGTTTTCGCTGGTCGCGGTCCGACGCAGCCGCGTGGCAGAATTGGTCGCCGGAGGGCGCGTCAATGCGGCAGCGCTGCTGGGCGCGGTCGACAATCTCGACGCAAACCTGGCAGCCACGCAGCTCGGCATCACCATATCCTCCCTGGCCCTCGGCTGGGTGGGTGAACCGGCACTGGCCCATCTTATCGAGCCGCTGCTCACCACCTTGCTCGGCCCCTACGCCGAAGCTGGATCGCATGCGGTCGCGGTAGCGATTGCCTTCATTATCATCACCACCCTGCATATCGTGCTGGGCGAGCTGGCGCCCAAAAGCCTGGCGCTGCAGCGCAGCGAAGGCACCGCGCTGTGGATCGTGCGGCCGCTGGGCCTGTTCCTGTTCTTGCTGCGTCCGCCCATCGTCGTGCTCAACGGGCTGGGCAATCTGGTACTGCGCTTGTTCGGTCTGCAGCCGGGCGCCGGCGAGGGCTCGCTGCATTCGCCCGAAGAGCTCAAAATGCTGATCACCGCCAGCCAGGAAGCCGGGCTGCTGCTGGCGGGCCAGCAGGACGTGGTGAGCCGCGTGCTCAGCATTGGCGACCGCCGCATCAGCGACATCATGACGCCGCGGCGCGATATCGACTGGGTCGATTTCGAGGACAGCCGCGAACAGATGCTCGAGGGCATTCGGGCCTCGGTGCACGAACAATTGCTAGTCGGGCGGGGCGGAATCGATGATCCGCTGGGCATGGTGGCCAAGAAGGATCTACTCGATCAAGTGCTGGGCGGCGGCGCACTCGACCCGCTTTCCGTCATTGTCGAGCCCCTGGTCGTGCTGGAAACCGCCTCGATCTTCACCGTGCTGGAACAGTTCAAAAGGCCCCGGTGCGGCTGGCCGCCATCGTCAACGAATATGGGACGCTGGAAGGCATCGTCACCCAAACCGACCTGCTTGAGGCCATTGCCGGCGACCTGCCCGACAGCGGGCAAGATGGCCCCGACATCACCGAATATCCCAATGGCTCGTTCCTGCTCGATGGGATGATGCCCGTACACGAAGCCTTCATGCGGCTGGGCTTCAAGCGCCTGCCCTCGGGCACCAGCTTTCATACAATTGCCGGCTTTGCGCTGGCCAATTTCAAGCGCCTGCCCGAGCAGGGCGAGCATTTCGACTATGAAGGCTGGCGCTTCGAGGTCGTCGCCATGGAAGCCCGCCGCATCGACAAAATGCGCGCCACCCGCATACCGCAGCCGGAGCTCGTTTACCCGGAGCTGCGTTTGACGCCTGCGGCTGATCGTGACTCCGACTCATCTTGATCAGCCTAAGCAGCGGAAAAAGCCCAGAGTTTTCCCCTGCCTAACCGATTTCTTGCGGGCAATGGCGGAAGGGGTGTTGACACTGTTGCCACAGACCACCATAAACCGCCCGACGAAACGCCTAGCGCTTCGTTGTCTCGCTCGCGCGACGTTGTCAGTGGAGGGGTGGGAGAGTGGTTAAATCCATCAGACTGTAAATCTGACCGCTTAGCGTACACTGGTTCGAATCCAGTCCCCTCCACCAACGCCCCCCTTCGAAAAACACGCGGTTTAGAGCGCAACGCGGCGCCCCGCTTGCTGGCGCGCCGCAAAGGCGATACCCCTGGCCTATGAGCATCAATAAATTTCCGCCAAAGCCGCGTTACAACCCTGATGACGGCCCGGTCTATCTCTATGGCCTGCACACGGTGCGCGCCGCGCTGGACAACAAGAATCGCATCAAGAAAGTGCTGTTGGCCACGCCCAATGCGCTGATGCGGCTCAAGGAGACCGGCGAGATTGGCAAGGTCACCGTCAAGGAAACCACGCCCAAGGAGCTCGATCGCCTGCTGGGCGACGACGCCGTACATCAGGGCGCCGCGCTCGAAGTCGATCCGGTGAGCCGGTTTGGCCTGGATGATATCAAGCCGCTCAAGCTAGTGGTCGTGCTCGACCAGATCACCGACCCGCACAATGTGGGCGCGATTCTGCGCACTGCCTGCGCCTTCGGCGCCGACGCCGTGATCACCACCGCCCGCCACTCGCCGCGCGAAACCGGCGTCATGGCCAAATCGGCCTCCGGCGCGCTTGACCTGGTGCCGATGATCGAGGTGCGCAACCTGGGTGACGCCCTGCAAAAGCTCAAGGATCGCGGCATCTTAGTGCTGGGCTTTGATTCTGAATCAGAACATCAGCTCAAGCCGCGCAGTGGCGATCAGCCGCTGGCCATCGTGATGGGCGCCGAGGGCAAGGGCCTGCGCCAGCGCACCCGCGAACTCTGCGACGAAATGGTCAAGCTGGACATGCCCGGCCCGATCAAATCGCTGAACGTTTCCAACGCCGCCGCCATTGCTCTGTTTGCGGCCACTGCCGGACGATCCTGATGACTAGCTTCGAGCCCTTCGCCATCGCACTGCGCCTGTCGGGCGTTACCGTCACGCAATACGAACTCGATGCGGCGCTCAAGCAATTGTGCACCCGCTTCGAGCCCGAGGACGCCGAAGACAGCCACTATGCCCAGGTGGATATCGCGGTCAAAAACCCGGTCCGTTCGCTACTGGAACTGGCCGAGCGCTCCGGCCCCGCTATCGCCGCCATGCTGGACGACCGCCGCATCGGCAAGGCCGTGCTCGACATCGCCTTCGACTACCCCGAGAATGGCGAAGCTATGTCAGCCCGCCTGCCCGCCCACATGGCCGCTGCAATCGCCGCCTACGGCATCGACATCGAAATCTCGGTCTATCTCACCGATGTCGAGGACGACGAGGAATAGAGACTACTTGCAGGTGTTGCTAGCGATACGGATTTTCCAAAGCATGCTCGCCTGTAACACATACTCGCAGTATTCAGCGGTTTAGGTCTGATTGGGCGTCCGTTGTGTCGATATCGGACCTGCCAAGTATCAAGTCGCAGGAGTAGCCGTCTAGGGGGAAATAGCTTGGGCAGCAGTTAAAACCTGCTGCCATTGGGCGCCTTTGGCCCGCGCATTGCCTACTTCCCGGCCGGCAGTACCCTGACCCGGTGGTATATTGACATGCTCGAAGCCAAGGAAGACCCATCGCCGATTTCGATACGCGCCGCCAAGATGCCGAACAGGATGATGGGCTCGTTGACCGCTCCGACATTGAGGCCCCTCGTAGTCGGCCGTCCTCTGCGGGAGATGCTCGTCACCCCAATCCGCTGATGATGCAATGTGTTGCGCAGGGGTGAAATGCCGTGGATCGTAGTCCACTTCGCGGTGACCAATCTGCTGGCCTCGCAGGTCATAGTCGAGCGCGACAAGGTCATCGACTGACCTCCCTGTAATGGGCCGCACTGATTGCGACGCTGGAGACCAACAGGCTTGGAAAGCTCGGAAAGTGTGGTCGAAACGGCGGGCTATGAGGACGAGATGGCCGAAGGCCCAGCACGGGCGCGCAGGCGACCAACAAGGGCGAGAGGCAAGAGCGAAAGCGGGGGAGCCCCCACCCCAAGGGACGCCGAAAATCCACGCCTCCGGGTTCTCGGCGCCTCCTGCAATGGAGGCCAACGGCCGGAATGAAGGATGGAAAAAGGCCTTACGATTGAAGAAGGCATCTTCGTCTTCTGGAGGTCGGTCAGATCAACATGCAGAACGTGGGTTCACTCAGAACTCGTGTTATTCAAGGCTTGTACCTGTTCCATATGAGCAGCAACTAACTTGAAATTCGTCGACAGGAGTTGCCGGGAACGAATTTCGGGCTCAGCACGAAATCCTGCGGCGGGTCGATCGCGGCTTCCGAATTGGTGATGCGGTGCAGCAGGCGGCGCGCGATGATGCCGCCGAGCTTGAGCGTGTCTTGCACCACCATGGTGATGCGCGGGGTGATGACATTGCTCCAGGCCACATCATCGATCATCGCCAGCGAAATATCGTTGGGGCAGTTGAAGCCCAGTTCCTGCATGGCCTGAAGGGCAGCCAGGGCGACGGCATTATTGGCGCCCAGGATTGCGGTGGGTCGCTCGGGCTGGATAAGCAGGCGCATGGCCGCGCCATAGCCGCCCGAACGGGTGAACTGGCCGTCGACGACGTAATTGGGGTTCACCTCGACGCCAGCGCTGGCCATGGTCTCGGCAAAGCCGCGATAGCGCTCCGAAGCGGTGTGCATATGCTGCGGGCCGGCGATGAAGGCGATGCGCCGGTGGCCCAATTGCAGCAGGTGCTCAGTCAGCATGGCGCCGGCCAAGTAGTTATCCGAACCGACGAAATCGCGCTCGATGCCCGCGACCTTCTGGTCGAAGCAGACCATCGGCACCTTGAGGCTCTGGATGAAATTCACGTATTCCGGACCAAAGCTTGACGGCGCCAGCGCCAGACCGGCGATCTTGAGGCCGATGAGGTGCTCGACCAATGCCTGCTCGCGATCGGGCTCACCCGAGGAATCGGTGATGAGCACGAAGTGGTTGTGTTCGAGGGCGTAGTTTTCGAGCTCCCGGCGGATGTCGCCGAAAAACGGATTGCCCACATTGCCGACGACGAAACCGATCATGCGGCTGCGGCCACGGGCCAGACTCTGAGCCAAAGGGTCGGCGACATAGCCCACGGCGGCAACCGCCTGGCGAATACGCTCAAGGGTTTTCGCGCTGACGCGGCCCGGATTGCTGAGCGCCAAAGACACTGTCGAGACCGACACTTCGGCAAGTTTGGCAACATCTCGGATGGTGGCCATCGAATCTTTCTCGAACCGCTTCTACACTCCAAACCGCGCTCGCAGCATGGCTCTGTTGTCGTATCTCGCCGCAATAGCTACCATTTTTCGTCTCTTGCGCAATGCAAATGTAGCATAGCACCAGGTTAACGATTTTGGCTTGACTTCGGCGGCCCGCCAAAAGAGGATAAATATCGAACCGGTTCGATGATATCGGAAGAGGAGGAAACGACGTTGGATAGCGCTCTCACTTTTGGCGGCAGCATTGACACTACGCCGGGCAAGGCCTGGTTCACGGATGACCGTTTCGGAATGTTCATCCACTTTGGTCTCTACGCCCTGGGCGCGCGGCATGAATGGCTCCAGCATCGCGAGGAAATCGCCCCGGCGGACTACGCCAAATATTTCGAGCATTTCGATCCCGATCTCTACGATCCACGCGAATGGGCGCGGCGCGCCAAGCAAGCGGGGATGAAATATGTGGTGCTGACCGCCAAGCATCATGAAGGCTTCTGCCTGTGGGACAGTAAGTTCACCGACTACAAGGCGACCAACACCCCCTATGGCAAGGACCTGCTGAAGCCCTATGTCGAGGATTACCGGGCCGAGGGGCTCAAGGTCGGCTTCTATTATTCGCTGATCGACTGGCACCATCCCGAATTCCCGATCGACGGCATCCATCCGCTGCGCAACCATCCCGATGCGATCGAGATGAACAAGACGCGCGACGTTCGCAAATATGCGGAATATATGCGCAATCAGGTCACCGAACTGCTGACCGATTTCGGTGATATCTCGGTCATCTGGTTCGACTTCAGCTACCCCAAGCGCGAATATCGCGGCATGCCCGGCAAGGGCCGCGATGACTGGCAGAGCGAAGAGCTGATTGGCCTGGTTCGTCAGTTGCAGCCCAACATCATCGTCGGCGACCGGCTTGACCTGCCGACCGACGGCAATTTCCCCAAGGACCTGGCGACGCCGGAACAATACACGCCGCGCGTGGCGCCGACGGTGAACGGAAAGCCGGTACGCTGGGAAGTGTGCCACACGTTCAGTGGCTCCTGGGGCTATCACCGCGACGAGAGCACCTGGAAAGATGCGGGTCAGCTCATCAATATTCTCATCGATACGGTGTCGCTGGGCGGCAACCTGCTGATGAATGTAGGGCCGACGGCGCGCGGCACCTTCGACAAGCGGGCGATCTCAGCCCTCGAAACCTATGGTGAATGGCTGCGGCTCAATGGGCGCGCCATCTATGGCGCGGGGCCATCGGCCTTCACAGCGCCCAATGGCACCAAATTCACCCAGAAGGGCAACCGGCTTTATCTGCATATCCAGAATTGGCCTTTCCGCCATATCCACATCGATGGGCTCGGCGGGAAGGTGAAGTATGCGCAGTTCCTGCATGACGCCAGTGAGATTCACTGGCTCGATCCCAAGGCCGAGGTGGATTCCAATATTGGGGTAGCCGTCGGCGAGAGCATGCTGACGCTGGAACTGCCGGTGATCAAGCCGGACGTCGTGGTGCCGGTGATCGAACTGATCCTAAAGGATTAGGGCGGTGCTCGAGCCCGACACCGGCGCACTGGATCGCGAAGCCGACCTCATCGCGACGATGACGCCGCTGATCGCCGATCTCGCCGAGAACGGCAATGGTGCCGTGGCTCTGGCGGGATCGCGTGGCAAAGGGCGGTCGGACGAGCAATCGGATTATGATTTCCGTGTCTATGCCGATGCGTATCGTGGTCCCGATGTCCGGCAGACCGAGCAGTGGCAGCGCTTCGAGAGCGCCATGCGCGAGTGGGAGGCTCGGGGCTTTCGCATGGATGGCGTGTGGATGCGCAGCTATGCCGGCGTGCGGCGCGATCTTGATGCGTGGCTCGGCGGCACGGCCGTGCCCAAGACGTTCGAATGGACGATTTGGGGCTATCACCTACCAACCGACCTGGCCAACCAGCAGATCACTTTTGACCCCGAGGGCGTGCTGGACGGCTGGAAACAGCAGCTTGCTGTCTATCCCGAGGCGCTCGCGACCTCGGTGCTGCAGCAATATTGGGAGGTGCTGCAATACTGGGCCCAGGATTACCATTATGAGAGCAAGGTCGCGCGCCGCGATCTGGTGTTTCTGGTGGGGCTCACGGGCAAGCTCGCCAATGCGATCCTGCAGGTCGTGTTCGCGCTCAACCGCGCCTATTTCCCGGGCGATGGCTGGAACCTGCCGATGGCGGCAGAACTCGAGCGCCTGCCGCCGGATTTCGTTTCCCGCATGACATCGATCCTGAGTGCCGGCAGTGACGCAGATGCCCTCAAGCGGCAGCGCCAGGACTTCATTGCCATGATCGCCGATCTGGAACTGCTGGTGGCGGCCTGACAAAGGGCTGCCAGCTTTATGCCGGGGCTCAAGAACTCCGGACGAACAAAACGACAAACCGAACGATATCAGAGGAGAGACTATCGTGAGACTTTCGCTTGTTCTGGCTGCTGCGGCTCTGGCCGGCAGTTCACTGATTGCCACGGTCCACGCCCAGGAGCAGGTCAACCTGACCTGGCAAATGTGGGGCGACGAGAATGATACTGCGCTCTTTACAAGTCTGGCCGACCTGGTCACCGCCGAATATCCCAACATCACGGTGACGCCGCAGTTTTCCGGCTGGACCGACTACTGGACCCGCCTGCCGGTGCTGGCATCGTCCGGCCAGATCGCCGACCTGGTGGCGATGCAGTCCATGCGCATGCCGAGCTTTTATTCGATCCTGGAGCCACTTAATTCCTACATGGAGGCCGACGGGCTCGACACTGCGGAATTCGAATCCTCGATCATTGCCGGCCTGGGCCATGACGGTACCCAATATGCCTTGCCTTATGATGTGGGTCCCTGGCTGGTCTACTATAACCGCGACAAGTTCGCCGCAGCGGGCCTGGAAGAGCCGGCACTGGACTGGACCTTCGACGACTTCAAGTCCGCGGCGGATGCGCTGACGGAGGGCGGGAATTACGGCTACGCCGTGCAGGCGTTCGACTTCATTGCAGGTCCGGTCGCCTTGGGTGCGGAATATTTTAATGATTCCAACCAGTTCGACATCACCAATGCCGGCTATGTCGATGCGGTAACCAAATTCTCCGATCTCGTTTCGGTCGATAAGGCCTCACCGGTCTTTGCCTCGGGCACGGGCGCCATTACTGGCAGCGGTCGCTTTGCAGCCGGCAGCGCGGCCATGTATATCGACGGCCCCTGGGTGTTGCTGCAGACCAAGGATAGCGTCGATTTCGACATTGGCGTTGCACCCTTGCCGCGTGGCGAGGGCGAATCCCGCTTCATCACCGCAGGGTCCGGCTGGGGTATAGCCGCGGCTAGCCAGCACAAGGAGGAGGCCTATAAGGCACTGAAAGTGCTGACCGGCCCCAAGGCCGCCGAAATCCTGGCGTCCGCCGGCCGGGCACTACCCGGGCGTCTGGCCGAACAAACCTACTGGTACGATGTCGCCGCCAAGGACGTGGCCGGTACGCGCGAAACGCTGCAGTACATGTTCGAACACTCCACCCCATTCCGCCTCAACGAATACTGGAATGAGTTCGAGAACCTGGTGACCCAGTACATGCCGCTGGCCCTCAACGGCGACAGCACCACCGAAGAAGTGCTGGCCAATATCCAGAGCCAATTGCCGATGTAGGCCAGGAGGCCCGGCCACCTCTCCCTTTCGAGGGAGAGGTGGGGAGGAGGACTTAATGACGATTGCGCAAGAGACTGCCATAACGGTGAGCCGGTCGGCCGCACGCCGCCGCAACCGGCTAGACGTAAAAGAAGGGCGCACCGCCTTCTTCTTCCTGCTGCCCAGCTTGATCGGCGTGATCCTGTTTCTCGTGCTGCCGATCATCGCTTCGGTGGTGTTGAGCTTCACCAACTGGAAGCTGCTTGGCCAGCCTGCCTTCGTTGGCTTCGCCAACTATACCCGCCTGTTCACCGCCGATCCGCAATTCTGGCCGGTGCTGCGCAATACGCTGTTCTTCACCGCCGAATATCTGGTGTTGAACCTGATCATTTCGCTGGGACTGGCGGTCTGGATATCCAGCCTCAAGGTCGGGCAGAAGTGGTTCCGGGTGATCTTCTTTCTCCCGACCTTCACGCCGGGCATTGCCGTCGCCATCGTGTGGATGCTGATTTTCGCGCCGGATGGCTTCTTTGACTTCGTCATGGGCGCATTGTCGATCCACGTGCCGAGCGTGCTGACCGACCAGACGCTGGCCATGCAGGCGGTGATCGTGGTCTCGCTCTGGGCGGGTGTGGGCTACAATACGGTGCTGTTCAATGCAGCGCTCGACATGGTGCCGCAGAACTATCTCGAAGCGGCGCGCATTGATGGTGCCACGGCCTGGGACCGGTTCTGGAAAATCCGGCTGCCCATGATCTCGCCGACGCTGTTCTTCGGTACCGTCATGACCGCGATCACCTCCCTGCAAGTGTTCGACCAAATCTATGTGATGACGCGCGGCGGGCCGGGCAATGCCACGGCGACGCTGGGCTATGCCATCTACCAGAAGGGCTTCCAGAATTTTCAGATGGGCTACGCCTCGGCCATCGCCTGGGTGATGTTCGCGATGATCATGGCGCTTACCGCGATGCAATTTTGGCTCCAGCGCAAATGGGTGCACTATGACAATTAAGTCCAAATCCCGCGGCGGGGCGCTGGCGCTCGACATTCTCAACCACGGCGCGCTGGCGCTTGTGGCGCTGCTGTTCCTGTTTCCGTTCTTCTGGATGGTGTCGAACGCGGTGCGCAGCAATGCCGAAGTGCTGGCTATTCCGGTGCGTATCCTGCCGAATGTGTTCGAGTGGCACAACTTCGCGGCCGCATGGACACAACTGCCGTTCGGGCGCTTCTTTCTCAACAGCCTCATCGTCTCGATCAGCGTTACGGTCATCACCGTGGTCGTCTCATGCCTCTCGGGCTACGCTTTCGCGCGGCTCAAGTTTCCGGGGCGCGATGCCCTGCTCATGGGCTATCTCGCCACCCTCATGGTGCCCGGCATCATGTTAATCATCCCGCTGTTCCTGATCGTCAACAATCTGGGCATGGTCAATACCTTCCAGGGCGTGATCCTGCCGGTAGCGTTCGGCACGTTCGGTTCGTTCCTGTTGCGCCAGTTCTTCATGTCCATCCCGACCGAACTGGAAGAAGCGGCACGGATCGACGGCGCCTCACGATTGCGAATCCTGGTCAGCATCATCGTGCCGCTGTCGATGCCGGCGATTGGGCTACTGTCGCTCTTCACCTTCATCGGTCAGTGGAACAACTTCCTCTGGCCGCTGATCGTGATGACCGGCGCCGACAATGCCACGCTGCCGGTGGGCCTCACCCTGTTCCAGACGCAGCAAGGCACGGCCTGGAACTACATCATGGCCGGCGCCACGCTTTCCATGCTGCCAGGCATCATCCTCGCGATCCTGCTGCAAAAGCTCATCTATAATTCCATCGCCCTCAATGCCGGCATGGGTGGACGCTAGACCCTCAGAATTACGGAGCAATTGAATGGCCAGTATTACCATCCGCAGTGCCGTTAAGGCCTATGGCACCGCCGAGGTGCTCCATGGCGTCTCCCTCGCCGCGCGCGACGGTGAATTCGTCGTGCTGGTCGGGCCGTCCGGCTGCGGCAAGTCGACCTTGCTGCGGATGATCGCGGGCCTTGAATCCATAATCGATGGCGAAATCGAGATCGGCGACCGCGTGGTCAACGAACTCGAGCCTAAGGAGCGGGACATCGCCATGGTGTTCCAGAGCTATGCCCTTTATCCGCATATGACGGTGCGCGATAACATGGCCTTTGCACTCAAACTGGCCAAACGCAGCCGCGACGAAATCGAAAGCGAGGTCAACCGCGCCGCCGGCATTCTCGATATCGGCATGCTGCTTGATCGCTATCCGCGCCAGCTTTCCGGTGGCCAGCGGCAGCGCGTCGCCATGGGCCGCGCCATCGTGCGCAATCCGGCGGTGTTCCTGTTCGACGAACCCCTTTCCAATCTCGACGCCAAGCTGCGGGTGCAGATGCGCAGCGAGATCAAGGCGCTACATCACCGGCTCGGCGCGACGATGATCTATGTGACGCACGACCAGATGGAAGCCATGACCATGGCTGATCGCATCGTGGTGATGCGCTCGGGCAATATCGAGCAGGTCGGGACGCCGCTCGACATCTACGACACCCCGTCCAATAGCTTCGTCGCCGGCTTTATCGGTTCGCCGTCCATGAACTTGATTAAAGGCGTCGTGGTCGATGCCGATAGTGCTCCCGCCTTACAGACCGCAAATGGCGTTCTCTGGCCCCTGCCCCCGCTTCCAGCGAAATATGATGGCAGATCCATCCAATTGGGCATCCGCCCCGAGCATATCGAGCTGACTTCGGACGGCATTGCCGCCAGCGTCCGCAGCATCGAACCGACCGGAGCGGAAACGCACTTGCAGCTCGAGGCCGGCGACGACATTGTCGTTGCTGTACTGGGCAATCGACCTAAGCTCGCCATAGGTGAGCCGGTCAGCTTTAGTTATGACGCCGCCAACATCCTGCTTTTCGACATGGAGACTGGGATTCGGTTGACCGACCATCAAGAGGTCTATCCCCGCGTCGAGGCCAAGACCGCCCGCGACTAAAAGCGTCCCGGCGATCCCGACACAATCGACACCCTGGCCGATTTCGGCGTCGGCAACAGTGTCAGTCAGCCCGCCGGACCAGCTGGCTGCAGTCGCGATCTCGGCCATAATCTATCGGGACGATATGTATGTCGACGCGGCGCTCTCGCTCGAAATGGCTGCTCTGGACTTTAAGTCCGCCGACGCGAATGGCAGCTTTGGGAATTTCTCGGATCGTTTGCAACGACCGGGATGGGCCATTCTGCGGACCGCCGAATACGATCCCATGGCAGCCGCGACAATATCAAGCTGACTGACAGGATTTACGAGATTGCCCGGCATCGGCCGTCAGATGCCGCTCTTGGCGCCGACCGCTTCGGGCAAGGCGCCCGTTTCGATCATACCGGCCGTCCAGGACCGGTTGCCGACGCGCTGCTGGAGGGTTTCAAGCTCGTTGAAACTCTGCAGCATCGCTGCATAGGCCTCGTAGACCGGAGCTCCGGCCTGATAAAGCGGCCCCGTCGGGATAGCCCCATTGATCAAGGCGGACCGCAGGTACCAGTCACCATCTGTAGGCGCGCTGACGCTCCCTTGATACAGGCGATAGGCGTACCGTCGTCATCGCCATGCTGTCACAGCGCCAGCAAAGCAATCGCGCTGTTCGCGCGGCCTTGGCAGCTGCTCAAATCACCGTAGCCGGATGCCATCGGCGCCAAAGAACAGGATTTCCTGCCGCTCGACGCGAACCTCGATCATTTCCCCGTCCCCGGCACGACTCTTGCCGCGCTGCTCGACCAGCACTTCCTGCCCGTCCGGCAGGCGGGCATGCACGATCGAGCTGGCGCCCAGATTTTCGACAACCTCGACCGCGAGCTTGAGTACGACGCTATCCTGCTGGGCCTCGAACTGTTCGGGCCGGATGCCGATCGTCACCGGACCGGCGGGCGGCGGCGCGTTCAACGATGGCTTGAACTGCACGGCGCCGAGCGACACGCGTTGGCCATCAGAGACAGCAGACAGCAAGTTCATCCGCGGCGAGCCGATGAATCCCGCGACGAACACGTTGCCGGGATTGGTATAGAGTTCGGCGGGCGAGCCCACCTGCTCGACCACGCCGGCGCGCAGCACCACGATCTTGTCGGCCAGCGTCATGGCTTCGACCTGATCATGGGTGACGTAAATCATGGTCGCGCCGAGATCGCGATGCAGCTTGGCAATCTCGACCCGCATGGCGACGCGCAATTCGGCATCGAGGTTGGACAATGGTTCGTCGAACAGAAACGCCTTGGGCTGGCGCACAATGGCGCGCCCGATCGCCACCCGCTGCCGCTGTCCGCCCGATAACTGGCTCGGCTTGCGGTCCATAAGACTATCGAGTTGCAGGATGCGCGCGGCTTCCACTACACGGGCCTCGGTCTCCTGTTTGGAGTGCCCGGTCATCCGCAGCCCAAAACTCATATTCGCCTTGACGCTCATATGCGGATAAAGCGCATAGGACTGGAACACCATCGCCAAGCCCCGCGCCGAGGGCTCGACATCGTTGACCACCCGGCCACCCAGCTCGACCGTGCCGCCGCTGATATCCTCAAGTCCCGCAATCATGCGCAGCAAGGTCGACTTGCCACAGCCCGACGGTCCCACGAACACGCAGAACTCGCCCTCCCCAACCTGCAGATCGACCCCATGAATGACTTCGGAGCCGCCATAGCTTTTGCGGACTTGTTTGAGGACGATCTCACTCATGCTCGCACCCTTTCCCACCAGGAGAGCACATCGGCTCCCGCAACCTCCGGCGCCGCAGTGGCCTCGCCCGACACGTAGTTGGCGAGTGCGACCCGCAACTTGGCAGCGACCAGCCGCCGGTCCAGATCGGTTTCGATATCAACCGCGCAGAGCAGCAATCGCCCCTTGCCGATCCGTATTTCGGCCACCAGCGCCAGATCGCGGTTCTTGTTCCAGTCGTCGATGACGCGGATGATATGCCGTGCTGGCAACCCGCTCACATCGAACGCCCGGCGGCCATGGGTCAGCTCCCATTCGTGCCAGCTGCTATGCTCCAGAGCGGGGAAGCGCGCAAACACCGGATGGTCGAGATCATTGATCAGGCCAAGCGTGTGCGGCGGCTGATCGCGGGTCCATAGCGTGTTCCAGAACAGCACGGTGTGGCCAAGTTCGGCATTGGGAACCATGCTTTCGGGGGCCGCCGCCAGAACAAGGCTCCGACCCGCCTCGACCTGGGCAAGCAGGTCGGCATCAAGGTCATGCACGATATCGAGCGTCGCCTGATCGCCGCCCGCCAGCACCGCCAATTCATAGCGATTGGCAAAGCCATCGCCGGTGACAAGTATTTCATGCAGCCCCTCGGGCAGTGCCGCGGTGGGGATCTCCACCGTGCCAATGTCATGCAAGGCACCGGTGGCGAGATCCCGCACCGGCAATGACCATTCGCCATGCTGATGCCCGGCATTGTCCACCACCCGCACCGTCACCTGACCCGCCGGCAGGGCGCCGGCGGCATAATGGGCAATCTGCAGATCGGCGGCGAAAACCTCGCCCTGGCGCATCACGAAGCCATCGGCGCGCAACAAAGGCACGGTGGGCGCACAGAATTCGTGGAACCGCTCAGGCGTGACATAGGGCTTTTCGTCCCAGAAGGCGTCGACCACGCCGACCAGCGCCGTGCCCTGACCCGGGAAATCCTGCAGGCCCAGCAGCTGGAAACCGGCAAAATCGGGGGTACGGAGCGCCGCCTCGATATCTTCCTTGTAGAGCATAGTCTGCAAGGCCCCGCTATTGCGCATGAAGCTATCGGCTTGGTCCAGCATGCCCTTGGCGGCAAGGTCGTCGCGCACCATCATGAAATTCCGCGCCTCGACAACCCCAGTATATTTGGCGATTTCCTGGAGGTCCGGGTAAACGCACCATTGCCCGATTTCGTGGCTGACCAGCGCCATGGGCACTTTCTCCACCCATTCCGACCAGTCGGTGCGCGTTTCCAGCGGCCGCGCGTTGAGGCGGCTTCCCATGCCCTCACCCCAGCGATGGCTGCGCGGCTCGGGCTTGCTGACATATTGCGCCCGTTCGGTGGTGGGCCAGCCCGAACCGCCATTATAGATGCGCCGGTCGTCGCGGCTGCGCCAGCCCTCGACGAACCGTTCGAGGAAGGCATGCATGCGCCCGCCATAGACCTCGTTGCCCACGGTAAACATCAGGAAGCTCGGGTGATTGCCATATTCGGCCACGATGCGATCGGCCTCGGCATGGATATAGCGATCAAGCGCCGGATCGGTGCCCAGAAACGCCCAGATGGGTGTCTCGACATGCAAGATCAGCCCGAGCTCGTCCGCCACTTCGAAGGCCGCTTTGGGCGGGCAATAGGAGTGAAAACGAATATGGTTGAGGCCATAGGCCTTGGCCGTACCCATGGCCTTGCGCCAGCCAGGCTTGTCGGTGGGCGGATAGCCGGTCAGGGGGAAAATGCAGCAATCGAGCGTGCCGCGCAGGAAGATGCGGCGCCCGTTGAGCAGGATATGACGCCCCTCGGTGGTGATCGAGCGAATGCCGAATTGGCTCGTCGCCCGATCGAGCGACTGCCCGTCCCGCAGCCATTCGGCGTCGACCTGATGCACCACGGGATCGAACTCATCCCATAGCCGCGCGGCCTCCGGCAGGTCCAGCGTGATCCTCGCATGCGTCAGCGCCGACGTGATCTGCACCGGATGATCGACCACGAGCTTTTCCTGCCCGGCGAGGCGCAGCGTGAGCCGGACCATGTCCTTGTGCTCACCCTTCCAGAAGGTGGGCCAGAAGGTTTCGGTGTCATAGGCCTCAAGATCAAGCTCGATACGGATCGACCGGGATGGCGCAAAGACCGCCAACCGCGCAATGCCCGCGACCTGTGACTGCAATTCTAGGCGCCCCACCACGCCATTCCAATTGGTCTGGGTATGGTCGGACTTGGAATGGGCGACATCGGGATTGCGCGGCAGGTGGGAATCCCCGACCGCCTCGAAGCGGCTATTGTCGATCTGCATGGTCAGCACATGCTCGCCCACAGCGAGCTTGCCCAGGAAGAAGCGGTTGGGCGTCGACAGGCTTTCGTCACGCGCCACCTTGGTGCCATCGACATAAAGATCGACCTGCCCATGCGGACGTTCGAGGAACAGCCAGTGGAACAGATCGCCCTGCTCGGCGGCAATGGTGATCATGCGCTGATACCAGGCCTTGCCGATATAGGGGTGGCGCCGGCTGAGATAGGCCATGGTCGTGGTCGTGGTCAGCGGCGTCTTTTCGGCCTCGTCGACACTGCCGGGCAGCGCGATCGTATCGGCAAGCTGGCTTGCGGCCCAATCCTGTTCGAGGCCCACCCCCTTGGGATCAAGCGCGAAGGACCAGGTACCGGAAAGATCGAGGCTGGAAAGCATGAAAACGTCTCGTGCGATAAAGATTGAGGAATAGGCGGCGGGACCACCCGCCGCCCTGGAAATTCAAAGCCGCGCGGCGACTTCGGCCTTGGCCTGTTCCAGCGCCTGCTCGGGCGTCGAAACGCCCTGGACGATATTGTTGACCACCGTCTGCATGGCAGCGCTCACCACGCTGTCGTCGGTATTGAGCGTGGCGGGGATCAGATTGGCCTGAACCTGGGCAAAGACCTCGTTGACGTTCTGGCCGTCGTAATAGGGATCAGCGAAATTGATCCACTCGGTCGTGCCCGCTGGCGTCCAGGCCGGATAAAGGTCGTCGTTCTGGTATTGCTGCTTGAGGCTTTCGCCATCGGTCACCACCCAGCTGATAAAGGCCCAGGCGGCTTCCTTGTTCTGCGAGGTTTCAAGGATGCCGATATGATCGCCCCCGGCGTTGAAGGAGCGATTGCCGGTGCTATCGGCGGGAGCCGCAGCAACGCCCCACTTGCCGTCATCGTCCGGCGCAAAGGCGCGCTTGAGCAACCCGCCAAACCAGTTGCCGGACATGATCGTGGCGATCTGGCCGCGGCCGAAGGCCCCCTGCCATTCCGGCGACCACATGGCAAAAGGCGAGATGAGACCGGCATCGGCGGCCTTGTCGACCACCTGCAACGCTTCGAGCACCACCGGATTTTCCAGCTGCAGCTTGCCCTCGGCATCGAACCAGTTGACCCCGCGTTGGGCCATCATCGTCGACACGATTTCCATGCCATTGGCGATCAGCCAGCGCTCATTGGGTTTGACCACCTTCTGGCCTTCTTCGATGAAACTATTCCAATCGGCGAACAGCGCCTCGACATCCCCCGGCGCATTGGCCAGGCCCGCTTCCGCGAAAATGTCGCGCCGATAGAACAGCCCGCCAGGCCCAGTGTGCTTGGGCAGCGCGACGATCTTGCCATCGGGCCGGGTGACATTGGCCGCGGCAAAGGGCGCGAACTGGCTCATCAGCGCGTCCGCATTATAGGGGTCCTGCGCCAGATCCACCCATTGCGGCCGTTCGCGTAGCAGGGCGAGCACCCCGATCTCGATCATGGCCACGTCCGGACCGGAATTGCTCAGCAGGGCGCGCTGCAGCGTATTGAGATATTGGCTGTCGCCATTGGGAAAGCCCTGCACCTCGACCTTGATATTGGGGTAGGCCGCGTTGAATGCCGGCATCAGCGCCTGAAAGGTGCGATCATTATTGGGCCAGGTCCAGACCTTGATGGTGCCCGACGTTTCGGGCCCCGGACGATAGGGCGCCGCCTCCTGCGCCATAGGTGCCGATGCCAGGGCCAGGGCGGCCAGGGCCGAGAGAAGAGCAGTCTTGATTGGTCGCATGAGTTCCCTCCTTGAACTTTGCATTGCCACGATCAGGATTTGACCGCGCCGGATGTCAGCCCTGCGATGAATTGTCGGCTGAGCAGGGCGAACAGGACGAACACCGGCACGAGGCCCATGAGCGTTGAGAGCATCACGGCGGGCGTATCGGAATAGTGGGTGGTCGAGAGCGTCGTCAGCGCGAGCGGTACGGTGAAACGGGTGCCATCGCCGAGCACGACCAAGGGCAGCTGGAAGTCGTTCCAGGTGCCGATCACCGTCCACACCGCCAGGGCGGCCAGACCCGGCCGTATGATCGGCAGGACGACGAAGAAGAATGTAGCAAAGCCCTTGGCGCCATCCATTTCGGCCGCCTCGTACAATTCGCGGGGCACGGTCGAGCCGATATAGGTGTACATCCAGATGACCCCGAAACCCGAGGCGACAGCCGGCACGATCAATGGCCAGAACGTATTGAGCCAGCCGATCCAGCTCATCTGCAAAAAGAACGGGATGAGCGCCAGCGAGGGCGGAAAGAACAGGGTGGCAAAGGTCGCCGCCAGCAGGAAACCGCGTCCGGGTGCCCGCACATAGCGGGCAAAACCATAGCCCGCCAAGGCGCTCACCAGCACCAGGCCGAGCGTTTTAGGCACGGCCACGATCAGGCTATTGATGATCGGCCGGAACGGAGGAAACACCGCCTCGATCCGCGCATAATTGTCGAACAGCGCATCGCCGAACCAGATTGGCGGCGGAAACTGGAAGACCTCGCTCAGCGTCCGCGTCGCAAACACCGCCGTCCAATAGAGCGGCAGCACGAAGATCAGCGACACCACAAACAGCGCCAATGTCACCAGCAGGTTGAAGCGGCGCTCCCGATTGGCCAAGAGCTTGATCATGCCGACCCCCCCAGGCGCTGGTTGACCGCTCGGCTGAGCAGGGTAAAGCCAACCACTGCCGCAAAAATGTACCAGCTAACCGCCGCGCCCAGCCCGAAATCGAACTGCGTGAATGCGGTGGCATAAAGATACATGCCCAAAGTGGTGGTGGAATTATTGGTGCCGCCCTGCCCCTGCGTGAGCACGAACGGCTCGTCGAACATCTGCAGGCCGCCCAGCGTTGCCGTGACGATGGAAAAGACCAGCGAAGGCACGAGCAGGGGCAACGTGATGCGCGAGAATATCGCCCAGCGCCCGACGCCCTCGAGGCGGGCCGCCTCGTAGATATCACGCGGAATGGCCTGCAGTCCGGCCAGGAAAATGATCATGTGCCAGCCGGTCCACCGCCAGATCACCAGCAGCGTCACCAGCGGCTTGATCCAGACCTCCGAGGCCAGCCAGTTGAAATAGCTCGGCTGCCCCTGCGCGGCACCCATCAGCATGTTCACGATGCCGCCATTGGAGGTGAAGAACACCCGCAGGATGATGGCGGCGATCGCCGGCGCCACCAGCAGTGGCAGCAGGAAAACCAACCGGAAATAGGTCCGCCCGCCGATCACATGGTCATTGACCAGCACGGCGAGCGCCAGCGCCAGCCCGACGGTGAACAGGGTCGACCAGAACCACAGATAGAGCGTGTTCCAGATGGCCTTCTGGAACACCGGATCGTTCAGGGCCCGGCCATAATTGGCCAGCCCGACGAAGTGCGGATCGCTGAAACCGTCCCAGTCGGACAGGCCCAGATAGAACGAGAAGGCGACGGGGAAAATGGAAAATGCCAGGAAAATCAGGAAGAACGGGGCAATGGACGCATAGAAGGCGCCATTCCTTCGAACCCCATTCCAAGCCGAACTGGAAACCATGCAGCGCTCCTCCGTCTCCGCTTTTAATAATCTGATGAATGATTGCCGTCAATATTATGATTAGCCGCTTCGGCGCCTTGACAGGCGGATACCAGCCCTGCACAAGTCACAATAATCAGATGATAGGCAATTAAAGAATGAAGATCACGGCCATCCATACACGCGTGGTCAATGCCGAAATGCGCAATTGGGTGTTCGTCAAGGTCGAGACCGACGAGCCCGGCCTGTTCGGCTGGGGCGAGGCGACACTGGAGTGGAAAACCCGCGCCGTCGCGGGGGCCATTGAAGACCTGACGCCGCTATTGCTCGGCCGCGACCCGCGCGACATTGAGCAGGCCGTCCGTGTCATGACCAAGCAGAGCTTCTGGCGATTGGGCGCCATCGGCATGAGCGCGGTATCCGGCATCGAACTGGCGCTGTGGGATATCCTTGGCAAGCATCTCAATGTGCCGGTCTGGCGGCTGCTCGGCGGCAAGGTGCGCGACAAAGTCGGAGTCTATACCCATCTGGGCATGGGCGATATGCGGGCCGTTTATGAGACCGATTCCATCGAACCGCTGGTCGAGCGGGCGCGCGAAGTGGTCGAGAACGGCTATCGCGCCTTCAAGGCGGTCTTCGTGCCCTATACCCATTATCATGCGCCGCTGCCCGAGGTGGACAAGGTCGCCCGCATGATGGAAGCGATGCGCTCCGCGGTGGGTGATGACATCGAGATCATGGTCGATTTTCATGGCCGCCCCGCCTCGGCCGGCGCCGCCCTCGCCTATATCGAGGCCCTGGCGCCGGGCCGGCCGATGTTCATCGAGGAACCGGTGCCCCCGGGCGATTTCCAGAGCCTGGCACGCTTGGCGCAGCGCACCAATGTGCCGCTGGCGACCGGGGAGCGGCTGATCGATCGCACCGAATTCGATGCGCTCTTTGCCACCGGCGCCATCGATATCGTGCAGCCCGATATCTGCCATTGCGGCGGCTTGCTGGAAGCTAAAAAGATCGCCGCCCGAGCCGAAGCCTTGGGCATCGGCGTCGCCCCGCACAATCCACTGGGTCCCATTGCCGGGGTCGCCGCATTGCATTTCGCCGTTTCGACCCCCAACCACGTCATCCAGGAAGAAATGGTCGGCGCGGTGCCATGGTATTTCGACGTGGTGCAAGGCCCGATCCGGCGCGTGGACGGCTTCTGGCAGGTGCCCGACGCGCCGGGCCTCGGCATCGTGGTAGACGAGACGGAATGCGCCAGGCACCCCTATAAGCAGGAAGTGCTGCACACGCAGAATGCGGTGCTGGCGGATGGGACCATAGTGGATTGGTGAACATGCGGCTCAACGGCAAGATCGCAATTATTACCGGCGCAGGCCGCGGCATCGGCGCCGCCATAGCCGAGGCCTTTGTGCGCGAAGGCGCCATCGCCGTGATCGCCGAGCGCGACAGCGCAACAGGCGCGGCAACAGCCGAACGGCTGGGCGAGAATGCCCTGTTCGTGCAGACCGACGTCACCGACCAGGCCTCTGTGGACGCCGCCATCGCCATGGTGCGCGAGCGGTTCGGCCGCATCGACGTGCTGGTCAACAATGCCGGCATCAATGTCTTTCACGAACCGCTGCAAACCAGCGATGCCGAATGGCAGCGCTGCATGGCGGTCGACCTCGAAGGCGTGTGGCGCATGTGTCGGGCAGCATTGCCCGCCATGCTGGAGCGCAATGCCGGCAGCATTGTCAATATCGCCTCTTCGCACAGTTCCACCATCATTCCCGGCACCTTCCCCTATCCCGTGGCCAAGCACGGCCTACTCGGCCTGACCCGGGCCTTGGGCATCGAATATGCGGCGCGCAATATTCGGGTGAATGCCATTGCGCCGGGCTATATCGAGACCGAGCTGGCATTGGACTATTGGAATACCTTCCCCGACCCGGCGGCCGAGCGGCAGCGCACCTATGATCTCCACCCGCCCAAACGCATCGGCAAGCCGGAAGAGGTGGCCATGACGGCAGTATTTCTCGCCAGCGACGAAGCCCCTTTCATCAATGCCACCTCAATCGCCATCGATGGTGGCCGCTCGGTGCTCTATCATGAGTGAGCGCTTGGCGTCGCCGCCAGACCCCTGTTAAGGCTTGCCCCAGCGCAGACGAAAAGGATCCCTCCCTTGTCCATGGCCGAAACGAGCAAGCCCCTGCTCAAGCCGCGCGTGCATCGCCATGTCGTCAAGACCCTCGCGCAGCGCATCCTGAGCCTGCAATATCCGCCCGGCAGCGCGCTCCCCCCTGAACCGGACCTTTGCGAAACCTTCAGCATCAGCCGCAGCGCGGTGCGCGAAGCCATCAAGGTGCTCGATAGCAAGGGCATGGTCACGACCCGCCCACGCATCGGCACAGTGGTCCGCGCCCGGGAGGCCTGGAACCTGCTCGATCCGGACGTACTGGCCTGGTCCATGGAATTGCAGCCCAGCGCCGAGCTGGTGCTGAGCCTGATCGAAGCGCGGCAGGTCATCGAGCCGGCAGCCGCCCGTTTTGCCGCGTTGCGGGCGACCGCCGGCGAAATCGCACCCCTCGAAGACGCCTTTGCCCGCATGAGCCGCTTTAAATCAGCGCAGGATTTCGAAGCCTTCAACAAGGCCGATATCGATTTCCACACCGCCCTGCTGCGGGCCAGCGGCAACATCGTCTTCCAGCAATTATCCAATACGATCGGCGCGGCGCTGGCCTATTCGTTCCGCTTGACCATCTCCCGCGCCCGGGAGCCCGGCGCTTCCCTGCCCAATCATGGCGAAGTGATCGAACGCATCCGCATGCGGGACAGCATCGGCGCCTTCGAGGCGATGACCCGGCTGCTCAACATTGCCATTGTCGATGTGGGTTTGCATCAGGGATAGCTTGTCCGCGCAGCGTGGACTTTGCCCTGCCGGTACCTATCGACTCGGCCTGCATTTATCGATTCGGGACGACCCCCATCGGCCAAAGCGGCCGTAGGAGGGCGATTGTAGCAACCTACCGGGCGGCGGGTGCCGACCCCATTTCGGCCATTCGGATCCTCAGTACGATTTTCCAAATGCCGACGTTCGCCGTCACAGGGCAACACCAGCCTCGCGCCCCCGTTCGGTCGATGGACGGACCTGATCCGGGTCCTGAAAGCGGACGTCATCCCTAGCGTCCTTGGTGCAGCCGTGTGCCTGTGGGTTGCAATCATCAGGCTGGCGGCGATTATCGGACGAACGGAGCAGCCGCCAACCATTCATCCGACGCAAGCTGATCAATCATCGCCGTCGCAACCCCTGCATAGGACGAAGTCGTATGGACCGGCGGCGGGTCCAGTGAGAGCGTGTAGTTGCCATTGAACTCGCCCTGCATCAGAGGCGCCCTAATCACGGTCCAGTCGAGCTCTGAATCCTCAAGCGCTCTCATATGCTCCTCACCATCGATCACCAGTTCCGGGATGACCCGCATCAACTGCTCGCGGCGCGCATGTAGAAACGGATGCGGCGACTTGCGCTCGTTGTCCCGACACGCTGCTGAACCAGTCACCGAAACAATTCGTCGAACGCCAGACGCCGTCATCGCTGGAATGACGTGCCGCATCGCGTTTGACGTCACGCGTTTCGGCGGCGCGGCCGCACTGCTCAGCGCCGAGACAACCCCGTCAACGCCCTGAATGGCGGCGCCCACCCCCACTCCGTCCTGGACATCGCCGCGAAACGCCTCAAGCTGGCTGTGAGAGGCAAGAACGTTGTTGCTGTGAATGAAGGCGAGCACGCTATGGCCCCGACCCAGCAGGCCACCGACGATGTGTCGACCAAGTCGACCACTTGCGCCTAGAACAAGTACTTTCATCGTGCAGACCTGACCAAAGCAGCTACTGCGACGAATTTTCGAGGGGTTCCTGCCCGTGCGCCGATCGGGAGAACAGCACCTTGCCGGCTCACGGGTGCACCTCGTTCGCGGGATTGGCGGTCAAGAAGCGTTCGATCGGGGCGATCGCGCGGTCACCGAGTTCTTCCGGGACATGATGGCCGACGTCGGCGTACCGTTCGGTCGTATGACGCCGAAAAGCGCCTTCCCATTGTGCGAGCACATCGCCCGTTAACCCCGCGTCCTTCATCCCCCAAAGCAGCAGCAGGGGCAGCTTCGAAAGCGTCTCACGACGCTGCCAGAGCCCATCAAGCCACTCGCTCTCCCCGATAATTGCTCGAGGAAACACCCATGTTCCCTTGCGTGAGCGAGGCGTGGGAAAAGGCGCTACAAAGTGGCGGCGAGCGATATCCGACAGGTTCGCCTTGTCGCCGAACGAAGCCGGCATCACCACACGCGGGAAAGCATTGAGATAGCGGCACAAAAAGCGACCAACCGGCCCGCCAACCAAATCGCTGAAAGCTCGGATGGCCTTTTGATCCTGGACCGACCAGCACCAACTGTTGTGCACGATCAAGCGCGAAACCCGTTCCGGGTGATCCAATGCCCACGACATGCCGATCGGGCCACCCCAATCATGCATAACCAGCGTCGCTCTGTCGAGTTCGAGCGAATCCAGCAGCAATGCAAGATTTTTCGCGTGGTACTGCGGGAGATAGGACGCTTCATAGGGCTTATCAGACAGTCCAAAGCCAATGTGATCGGCTGCGATGCAGCGATAGTCGTTCCTGAAATGCGCGATCAGTCGACGATACTCGAATGACCAACTCGGGTTGCCATGGATGAATACGAGCGTTTCACCCTTACCCTCGTCGATGTAATGCATCCGTCCGCTGGGCGTCTGGAAGTATCGCGAGGTGAAGGGATACTCCGTGCGGTCGAGCCAGGTCGGGGGATTGAGGTATCTCGGATCGGTATGTAGCATTGCCATAAGTGCCTGATTGTTTAGCCTTACCGTAAGGGCCCGATAATGGCGGAAGTCATCAACGCACCGCGAGGTAACCTCCCGGCTCGGATCGCGGACGAACACCTTGATGCGGCCTTCCCCGAAGCCGCATCGACCTGCCCGGTCGAGGCGGCAATCGAGGTGATCGCGGGCCGATGGAAGTTGCTGGTCTTGCGGTCGCTATTCCTGGGCGGCGCACAGCGCTTCAATCGCTTGCTCCACTCGATTGAGGGAATCAGCGCAAAGGAGTTGACGCGGAACCTGCGTGAATTGGAGAACGCCGGACTGGTTGAGCGTGGGGCGACACTGACCCGCCACGAAGGCGCCGAAGCCTATGTCTTGTCGGAGTTGGGGCAGAGCTTATTGCCCGTCTTTAGCGAGATCGGCTCGTTCGGCGAGAGGCTGAAAAATAGCAGGGTGTCACGACGGTCGTTAGGGTCAGCCTTGGAGGAGGCATGACCGTAACGCGCCCCAATCCGCCATCAACTAATGGCTGCTTTTCTGACCAGCTGACAAAAAGTTGTTGGTCCGCTTCCCGATTACCGTTATTGGGCACCTCCGATTTCACTCAGGCCTAAAAACTCAATGAAATCCGTTCAACTTGGACGTTCCGAATTACTCTCTACACTACTGTAGGACAGGACCTGGATGCGGAGCACCCGGTCGCAGCGCCCCGTCGATTACCGGCGCATCAGCCGTGATAACGTCGCGACCGAAGACACCGCTGTCCTTGGGCACGAGGCGGACGACCGAATAGCCCTTCTGTTCGAGCTGGGCGAGGAAACCGGGTAGCATGTCGACCGTACGCTGGTGGATATCGTGGAACAGGATGATGCCGCTGCCGCGCGCTTCCAGCCGCGCCATAGTGCGGGCGGCGACTTGTTCGCTGGTCTCGGAATAATAGTCCTTGCTGTCGATATCAACGTCGAGCACCACCATATTGCCCAGCATGAGATTAGTGCGCAGGAAGCCGGTCTGCGCCAGGTAGGGAAAGCGGAAAAACGGCGACAGCACCTGCCCTGACTGCGCCAGCGCCGCCGAAATGGCGCGCTCGCCCTGGGCGATGTCGTCCAGCGCCTCCTGGTGGGTCTTGCCCGACAGATCGGCATGATCATAGGTGTGGCTGCCCACCGTGTGCCCAGCCAGCGCAACGCTGGCGGCGAGCTTGGGATTGGCCGCAGCGGCCCGTCCCAGCATGAGGAATGTCGCCTTGACGCCGAACGCATCCAGCGTGTCCAGGATGGCAGGCGTCTTGCCGGGTCGCGGGCCATCATCGAAGGTGAGGATAACTTCGCCGGGGCGTAGGATGATGTCGGCAGTCGACGCCACGGCCAGGGTCCGGCCCGCCAGATGGCCCGAGGTAAAAATCCGCTCGGGCATAGGCTGGTCGGTGACCGGCTTTGACGCGGCAAAGATGGAATTGGTGATTGTGCGATCCGTCGCCTGATAGGCATGCGGCGCGAGGTCGGCACTGGCGGTGAGATGGCTGGGCGGCTTGGCGCAGGCTCCCAGAGACGCACCGACAAATACGAGACAAACAGCAAAACGCGTAAGCGACACGACCTGAACTCTGCACAACCACAGCTGAGTTCACTTTTTGCTATTATGGTTAATATTCCCCTCGCGAGACCTTAACGACTACTTACCCGCAGCCGCTTTCGCCTTGCGTCCCAAAGTATCGAGCGCACTCAAAAAAGTCGAGCGATCAGCCGGGCGGAAGCCGGGATTATAGCCCTTGATCTCCCCGGTCTCGCGCAGATGTTGCTTGAGACCGCGCATTGCCAGCGCCATTCCGATCGAGGCCGGTGTGAACGGCTTGCCGGTGAAGCCGAGCACGTGGCAGCCCTTGTCTATGGCGCGGCTCGCCAGTGGAATATCTGCCGTCAGCACGATATCATTGGCCCGCGCTTGTTCCACGATCCAGTCGTCAGCCGCGTCGGCGCCCGCTGCGACAACTACAACACGCACCATCGGGTCGCGCGACGGCCGCACGCCGCCATTGCTGACGAAAGTGACCACCAGACCAAGGCGCTCGGCGACCCGCATTGCCTCGTCTTTCACCGGGCAGGCATCGGCATCGACGAATATGGTCGGGTCAGGCATTGGCGATAACATCTCTCACAAAGGCCAGCCGCTCGGCGACGGACACCTTTGGCAGCTCGACAATGCGATAGCCCAGTTCGGCATAAACGTCACGCATCGGCGCGTAGATGCTTACGGCATGCTCCCATCCCTCTATACGCTCGGCATCGGTCACGAAAATCTCCCGCCAGGGCGGAGCGAAGAAGGCGATGGGATTGTAGCGGTAGAGCTCGGCCGCTCGCTGGAAATGCGCGTCGTATGCGAGCGGAAACATTCGCGCATAGGCGACAAGATCGGGAATACCACGATCGCTCAGCGCTGGTTCAGCCGACGCGCTCAATGTGTGGAAGGTCTGGATATCGCGGTCGAGCATGAGTTCGGCGAAAAGCGCCTTGTCCCGCCAGTGCACCGCGGGTCCATCAATGGCGGTCTGTGACTGGATGATAGCCCGGGCGGCCTCGCGCCCGACGCGAATGCCGGCCGCGGAGGCGGCATCGAGCAGCGTGGTCTTGCCGGCGCCCGGACCACCGGTGATGATGAAAAGATTGTCGGCGTGCATGGTCATGGTGCGTCCTTGAGCATGAGGTATGGGCCGACGCCGCCGAAGCGGTCGTCACACGGAGCAAGGGAGAGAAAAATGGCTGGAAAAGTGATCGAGCGCACAGCGTGGGCTTACCCCGCTTCGCCAGCGGATCGATGGTCAGGAGAGTGGGAGGGCGGGCCAGATGGGGCCGGCATTTCGGTGATCTTCAATCACACCGAGGCAGTCGGCGGTGGGCCGCGGCTGCATAGCCATCCTTATCCCGAAACTTTCATCATCCGCAAGGGCCGGGCGCGTTTCACCGTCGGCAGCGAAGTGTTCGAGGCGGTGGAAGGGCAGATCGTCGTTGCGCTGGCAGGCGTGCCGCACAAATTCGAGAATGCCGGCCCCGGTCCGCTGGAGAATATCGATATTCACGAGGCCGGGCTGTTTGAGACGACTTGGTTGGAATGAGCGGCGGTGAAAGCCACCGTCCCGCCACCATTTCTCAGACAACAGCCCGGGAATCAGGCAGCTTCCGGCACTGACTTCCATGAGTGGGCAGAAAATGACGAACACCATCAGCTTCCGTCAGCAAGAGCGCCGGCGCGTGATGGCCATAGGTCTGCTCTATCTCGCCGCCCTGCTCGCTTTGGTGTTCTTCGTCTTTGGCATCGACGCCTCAGCCGAATTTGTGAATAGCGGCGCCGAGGGCGGCATTGGCCGCTTTGCCTTTGTGATCGGCATCATCGTGCTCTTGCCCGTAGCTTTGCTGCTGCGCTTCATGAGCACGCCGATGCAGGTCAGCTTCGACGACGATAACCTGCTGATAGAGCCCAAGGGCAAGCCAAGCACGAGTATCGCCTTGGCCGACATTAAATCACTGGTCACCAACAAGCCCTCGGTCAACGGGCTTTATCTCTATGGCGCAGCCGGCCAGCGCCTATATGCATTCACCCCGCAAAACGGGGAAGCAAGCGAACTGCTGAAGGCAATCCTCCAGCACAAGCCATTCAAACTCGTCAGCGAGTCACCCGCCTTCAAAGGGCGGGTGATGCAAAAGCGCTACGAGAGCCAATAACCGGCGTCAGTAAACCACGACGCTGCGGATGCTTTCGCCTGAATGCATCATCTCGAAGCCCTTGTTGATGTCTTCGAGGCGCAGCGTATGGGTGATCATCGGATCGATCTGGATCTTGCCGTCGAGATACCAATCAACGATTTTCGGCACATCGGTGCGGCCCTTCGCGCCGCCGAAAGCCGTGCCCATCCAGGTGCGGCCGGTGACCAGCTGGAACGGGCGGGTCGAGATTTCCTTGCCTGCCCCGGCAACACCGATCACCACCGACTTGCCCCAACCGCGATGGCTGGCTTCCAGCGCCTGACGCATAACCGTGGTGTTACCGGTGCAATCGAACGTGTAATCGGCCCCGCCGATCAGATCGCCCCGGCGCTTGGTGAGGTTGACGAGATAGGGCACGATATCGCCCTCGATCTCCTTGGGATTGACGAAATGCGTCATCCCGAAGCGCTCGCCCCAGGCCTTTTTGTCGTTGTTGAGATCAACGCCGATGATCATATCGGCACCGGCGAGGCGCAGGCCCTGGATGACATTGAGGCCAATGCCGCCCAGCCCGAACACCACGGCCGTGGCGCCGATTTCGACCTTGGCCGTATTAATCACCGCGCCAATGCCGGTGGTGACGCCGCAGCCCACATAACAGACCTTGTCGAAGGCGGCCGCAGCATCGATCTTGGCGACCGCGATCTCGGGCAGAACGGTGTAATTCGAGAAGGTCGAGCAGCCCATATAATGGAAAATCGGCTTGCCTTCGAAGGAGAAACGCGAGGTGCCATCGGGCATCAGCCCCTGCCCCTGCGTGGCGCGGATGGCGGTGCACAGGTTGGTCTTGCCCGAGCGGCAGGAATAGCATTCGCGGCATTCGGGCGTGTAGAGCGGGATGACATGGTCGCCCTTTTTCAGACTCGTGACGCCTGGGCCCACATCGACCACCACGCCCGCACCTTCATGGCCGAGGATCGCGGGAAACAGGCCCTCCGGGTCGGCGCCCGACAAGGTGAAATCATCGGTGTGGCAAATGCCGGTCGCCTTGATTTCGATCAGTACTTCGCCCGCCTTGGGGCCATCGAGATCCACTTCGACGATTTCGAGCGGCTTTCCAGCCTGGAACGCGACGGCGGCGCGGGTCTTCATGACAGATTCTCCTTGGGGCATATCTTTGGCGATGGTGTTGCACAAAGCGGGCCGGGGCGGCAACCGCCCAGGGCATCACCCCGCCCCGACAGCCACCGCGACATTGACCGTCGCCGCCACGATCAGTGTGTTGAAGAAATACGAGAACACCGAATGCACCAACACGAATTTGCGCATCTTGGCCGAGGTGACGCGGATATCGGACACCGCAAAGGCCGTGCCGATCACGTAGCCAAAATAGAGGAAAGCCAACCCGTCCGGCCCGTCGCCCTCGGGAAAATCCAAGCCTCCAGCCACCGCATCGCCACCCTCCACCGCGCGCTCATAGAACTCATAGGCGTAATGCAGTGACGCCATGGTGTGGACAACGAACCAGCTCAACAGCACCGACACGATGCTCAGGCTGACCTCGACGACCCGCGGCCCTTCGCTGCCGTTCAGCGTCATGAACAGCGTGACGCTGCACACTGCAACTACGCCGATAACAACGGCAAAGATCAGCCCGGTCGGCGTATCGGCCTCATCGGCGCGCGAGCGCAGGAATTCCGCGCTCAACAGTGGCAGCATTAGTGCAACCAGCGCCAGATAGGTCACGAACATGGCAATGGCGCCGAAAACCACCGCAAAGGCCGGCGCCAGCCAAAGGCTGAGCAGCAGCACCACGGCCCCAACGACCAAAGCGATGAAGAAAGTGCCATGCCGCGGCAAATGCCGCGATGCTATCCACACGGCCAAGGCATGTGCCTTGCCGCTGGATGTACGCCTTGCCCTGCGTTTGGCCAATATTCGCTCCCCCAATTGGGGTGAGCCTAGCGAGTTGGTTGAGGGAAGCAAGGCGGCTTGCGGCATTGAAAGCGGGAGGGCGCAGCGCGCCTTCCGCGACTCGTAATAATCCGGTCCTAAAACCGCAGCAAGCCGTGCAACTGATCCGCCAGATCGAGCGGTTCATGCTCGGCGCCATGCAGCACCAGCTCCGGGTTGGTCGGCGCTTCAAACGGGGAATCGATACCAGTGAAATTCTTGATCTCACCAGCGCGGGCACGCTTGTAGAGCCCCTTGGGGTCACGCGCCTCGCACACCTCGATAGGCGTATCTACATAGACTTCGGTGAAGGTGATATCGCCAGCGATTTCACGCGCCAGCCGCCGCTCTTTCTCGAAGGGCGAGATGAACGAGACCAGCACGATCAGCCCGGCATCGGCCATTAGCCTCGCAACCTCGGCCACACGGCGGATATTCTCCACGCGCGCCGCTTCGGTAAAGCCGAGATCCTTGTTGAGCCCATGGCGGACATTGTCGCCATCAAGGATATAGGCGTGCTTGCCCTCAGCCGTGAGGCGCTTTTCCAGCAGATTGGCGACCGAGGACTTGCCGGAGCCCGAAAGCCCGGTGAACCACACGATCTGCGGCTGCTGCCCCTTCATGTCCGCGCGAACCTGCCGGTTCACATCGAAGGACTGATAGGTCAGGTTCTGCGCCCGGCGCAGGCCGAATTCCACGGTCCCAGCGCCCAAAGTGGCATTCGAAATCCGGTCGACCAGAATGAAGCCGCCGGTAACGGCATTGGCCGCATAGGGATCAAAGGCAATCGCCCGGTCCGTCGCGATGGTAACCGTTGCCACCTCATTGAGGTCCAGCTTGGTCGCCGCCGTATGTTCGAGCGTATTCACATTGGTGCGGAACTTGAGATCGGTGATCGTCGCGGGGACGATCTGCGAGCCGATCTTGAGCAGATAGGAGCGCCCCGGATAGGCCGGCTCCTCATTCATCCACACCACGCGGGCCTGGAACTGATTGGAGAATTCGGGCGTCTCGCCCGCATGGGTGAGCACGTCGCCACGCGACACGTCCACCTCGCGGTCGAGCACCAGCGTCACCGCCTGCCCCGCCACCGCCTGCTCAAGCTCACCATCCATGGTGACAATGGCCTTGATAACCGCCGGCTTGCGCGAGGCCGCCACCAGCACGTCATCGCCCACCCTGACCACGCCCGCCGCTACCGTGCCGGAAAAACCGCGGAAATCGAGGTTCGGCCGGTTCACCCATTGCACGGGGAACCGGAATTTCTGGCCGGCCCGGTCATCGGCAACTTCGATGCCTTCGAGATAGGGCACGAGGCCCGGCCCGCGATACCACGGCGTATTGGCGCTCTGGCCCAGAATATTGTCGCCCCGCAGCGCCGAAACCGGCACGGCCGCCAGCGTCTTGAAACCCAGCGGCTCCGCAAAAGCGCGATATTCGGCAACTATTCTATCGAACACGTCCTGGCTGTAATCGACCAGATCGATCTTGTTGACCACCAGGACGACATGCTTCACGCCGATCAGCGACAGGATGAAACTATGCCGCCGGCTCTGCGTCAGCACGCCCTTGCGGGCGTCGATCAGCAGCAGCGCCAGATCGGCATTGGAGGCACCGGTCGCCATGTTGCGGGTATATTGCTCGTGGCCGGGCGTGTCCGCGACGATGAATTTGCGCTTGTCGGTCGAGAAAAACCGATAGGCCACATCGATCGTGATGCCCTGCTCCCGCTCGGCGGAAAGACCATCGACCAGCAGCGAGAAATCGATCCCCTCGTCACCCGTGGTGCGATTGCGGCTTTCCTTCTTGAGGCTGGCGAGCTGGTCATCGAGGATCAGCTGGCTGTCATAGAGCAGCCGCCCGATCAGCGTTGATTTGCCGTCATCCACGCTGCCGCAGGTGAGAAAGCGCAGCAGGGATTTGTCGGTTTGTTGATCTAGCCAGAGATCGATATCGGTGTCAGGCGTGGCCATTGGCAGGGTCATCGTCAGAAATAGCCTTCCTGCTTCTTCTTTTCCATCGAGCCGACCTGATCGCTGTCGATCAGGCGTCCCTCGCGCTCCGAGGTGCGGCTCGCCTGCATTTCCATGATGATTTCGGGCAGGCTCGTCGCCGTCGAACGCATCGCGCCGGTCAACGGATAGCAACCCAGTGTGCGGAACCGCACCAACTCGTGCCGCGGCACTTCATCCTTGCCCAGCGGCATGCGGTCGTCATCGACCATCAGCAGCGTGCCGAACCGTTCCACCACCGGCCGTTCCCGGGCGAAATAGAGCGGCACGATCGGGATATTTTCCGAATAAATGTAGGTCCAGATATCGAGCTCGGTCCAGTTCGACAGCGGGAACACGCGCATGCTCTCGCCCGGATTAAGGCGGGTATTGAACACCCGCCACAGCTCGGGCCGCTGGTTCTTGGGGTCCCACGCATGGCCAGCATTGCGATGGGAGAAGACCCGCTCCTTGGCGCGGGACTTTTCCTCGTCGCGCCGCGCCCCGCCAATGGCCGCATCATACTGGCCGGCGTTGAGCGCTTGCCGCAGGGCAGCAGTCTTCATGATGTCGGTATAGCGCGAGGAGCCGTGATCGAACGGGTTGATGTTGTCACGCACACCATCGGCATTGGTGTGGGTGATGAGATCGAAGCCGTAATCCTCGGCCATCTTGTCGCGAAACGCGATCATCTCGCGGAACTTCCACGTCGTATCGACATGCAGCAGCGGGAACGGAATTTTGGACGGATAGAACGCCTTGCGCGCCAAATGCAGCAGGACGCTGGAATCCTTGCCGATGGAATACATCATCACCGGACGCTCGAAACTGGCCGCGACCTCGCGCAGGATTTCGATGCTCTCGGCTTCCAGGGTCTGCAGATGCGTCAGTCGATTGCTGGTCACAGCAGCTATGCTCCATAGCCGCTCAACACGGCACTCGCTTAGGCTGATTGGTTAGGCCCGGAACGCGGCAGCATCAAGCCAGAAAATGGCGGAAACCCTTGCTGCGCAAGGGCTTGAGGCACATTCGTCTCCCTCGGGAACAAGACGCGTTATAGAAAAGCCAAGGCGCGATCAGATGGCGTTTGAATGTGCGCCACGACAGGAAAACGCAGAAAAATAGTTCCAGCCACCGTTACCAGCGGTCAATGCGCTCGCCCAGTTCGGCTATCCCCTTGCCCCATTTCTGGCGCGTCAGCATCAGCATGGCCGCATGCGGGCTGGTGGTGAGATAGCGGAACAGCAGGCGCCGGGGCTCACGCCCCATGCGGTAAACCCATTCCAGGCCATTATCCTGCATCCATTGCGGCGCCCGCGCGGCTGAAGCGGAGAGGAAATTAAACAGCCCGCCACTGGTCTTGATCAGCCCGACATTGGGCATGGCATGGGCAAACCGCATATAGAATTCCTGCTCGCGCGGCACGCCCAGTCCCAGCCAGACGATGTCGGGTCCGAGCCGGTCGATGTCGCGCACCACGCTTATCCACTGCCGATGCGTACGATAACCGTGCCCCTGCCCCACAATGCGCAGATGCGGATAGCTATCGCGCACCGCAGCCACTGCCCGCGCATTCTCACCCTCGGTGCCGCCCAGGAAATACATGCTGACCACCCGCTCACGCGCCGCCGTCACCACGTCGTGAAACAGATCGGTCGTCGCCACCCGCTCCGGCAGCGCAAAGCCGGTCACCCGCCGGCTCGCCATCACCAGCGGTTGCCCGTCACAACTGATCACGTCGGCAAAACGCACCGCCTCACGCAAGGCCGGCTGGCGCGCCGCCTCTGACAGCACCTGGCCATTAATGCTGGTGGCAATCCAGGGCCGGTCGCGGCGGCGATATTTCACCGCCAGATCGATCAACAGGCGCGCGGTCTGCTTACGATCAAGCCGCGCCACCGGCAGCCCGCCGATTTCCACCGATTCAAAGCGCGGATAAATCCGCGCCGGCAAAGCTGGCGGCCCACGCCGCACCGGCCGGAAAGCGAGCGGTCGCAAAATCCGCCGCCTCATGACCGCACACTGGCGCGGCGCGTCATTCTGAATCGGCAGATTGGTCGTCCACGCCCATCAAAACGCTTCAACATCGGACTACCCAGAATTGAACTGGCCTACACTCTTAGGTCCGAAAAGAAGAAACAGGAATTTCAACAGCTTATTTACGTTAAGCCTGCGGGCAATGCCTTACGCAGCCCCACGGATAACCGGCCATTTTTGCATCTGAGCCAGGTGCTATCACCGACGCCAAGCCGCGCTTCCAATCAACCCCGTTGCCCATGAGCCCCTTCGATGCTAGATGGCATCGCGCGCCGGTATAGCTCAGTTGGTAGAGCACCTGATTTGTAATCAGGGGGTCGCGGGTTCGAACCCTGCTGCCGGCACCATTCCCCCCCCAATTGGCACCTTGATCCACACGGCCTGGACGCCGAAGGCTTGGCGAACACTTCGGCCGCCATCGCGCACCGGGACGATCCATGAGAGATTGTCGAAACAAATACGAAATACAAAAAGCTTTAATTAAGTAAATATCGAAACTATACGAAATCAATTGCGTAAATTTAAATATTTACTTCCAATGAAACTGAATATTCAGTAGAATATTGCCAATTATTCCTGATCTTTATTGCCGCAGTTGAACATAACTTTTCTCCGGCAACAGCAGCAGTCTGGGAAAACGACCGGGCTCCTCATCCTGTCCATGTGGGATGAGCGGCGGAGAGGGGCAGTGTCCCTGCGGCGGAAAGCGCTGCCCCCTCGGCCTACCTAGCCAGTAGCGCCAAGTGTATTGACCGGCACGGGCAAAGCACCGCTATTGGCGCGGTGAATATATCCCAGTGCAATCCCGAGCGGTCACGATGAAACTTGAGCTTCGCGGTGCCGTCACCATACTGGCGGTTCTGGCCATGCTTGGCCTCGTCGCGGCGAGCTTTGACCTGCCCGTGCCCAATCCGGATGTGCTGCAATCGCTGCGCTTTCATCTGGCGGCGGCGTGTCTGGCCCTGCCGATCGCGCTCTTCATGCTGGGCGCCCGCTGGCGCGGCGTGGCGGTGCTCGCGCTGATCCTCGTCAGCATCGGCCAAGGCGCCTATCTCATCCACCAGCAGCAGGAAACACGGTCGCTGCTGGCCGAAGCCGTTGATCCCAACGGATTTACAGTGATGAGTTTCAATGTCCTGGCAACATCGGAACGCGGCCAGGACGTTGCCGATTACATGATCGAGCGAGCGCCCGATATTGCCGTGATCATGGAGACCCCTGGCATCGAGCGTTCGCTGGAGCGCCTTGCCACCACTTTCCCTTATCGCATTGGCTGCACCGATACCCTGACCTGCGATTTGTCGCTGTTTTCGCGCACGCCATTGGTCAATGGCCAGATGCACCTGCTCGGCCCCATGCAGCGCGAGCGCCTGATAACGGCCCGGACGACGATCAACGGCCACTCCGTGACCATCATCGCACTGCACCTGAGCAAACCCTATTTCGATGGCATTTCCATCGATGAACTTTGGGAAATCAGCCACGTGCTGCGACAGATCGACGGCCCAATGCTGCTGACCGGCGATTTTAACAGCGCGTCTTGGTCGCGCAGCGTCCGTCAGTTCGTCAACCGCAACCAATTAATGCCCCCGCCCCGCTATCCTTCGACTTGGCCAGTGCGGTTGGGCGAATGGGGTATACCGATCGACAACATGTTCACCCGCGGCGGATTGCGCATCGACGAGATAGGCGCCATGCCATCCAATTTAGGCTCAAACCATCGCGGCCTATTGGCCCGTGTCGGCTTCGCAACCGAACTGGCGACGCCCGCAAACTGACAGTCAGCACCCATCGAGCCGTCCGTCCAGCGCGCCCCATTCCTGCCGCCACAAAGCAGTGTCCTGCAGGACGACGACAACGCGCTTGAAACCGTAGAGATCCGACATCTGCTCGGCATAGTCGAGCGCCACACCGACATCCTCGAATGGTCCCTCCGTTCGCGGTTCGATCGGTTCGCCCTGGTGCAGGGTCGCCGGCCAATAGACCCAGGCGCTGGGCGTCCCGAATTCCAGTCCGGCAATCTTGAGAATACGCGTGTCGCTGCCGATACTGACTGTGACAGCGTCCACGGCGACATGGTCCTCATCATCGGTCCAGGCATAGCCACGAGCCAATCGCGATCCTCCTTCTGCAGACTCTGGATGCCGCAACGCCCGCCGGCAGACCAAGCGACATCGCGCAGCAACCCTGCACCTTGTTCAGCGGATTAGTGTTTTTCGCGACCCATTGCTCAGAAATACCCACATTGGCTCCAACAACAATAGTCATACTGTATTCATATAAATCCAGAGGCAATAATACCGGATATTCTAAATCACGATATGCTTACAATAAAATCCGCGCATCTTAGATATTCCGATAACGCAGATAAATAGATCGAACGTCATATAGCCGCCTCAACCCACTTACTGTATCGTATTTGCTGGGCTCGATATCAGTATCGACATCGACGGGACGTCGATGGGCAGCATTCTTCCGCCGCAACGGGTGCTGCCCGCCTCTTTTCCCAGTCCACGACGACATGGCGCCGCTGTTTTCGCCGCAGCGCTACTTATCTGCCGGTTGAGACCTGGTATTCACGCGCACCTCGCTCACAAAAATTCCATTGGACATCCCATCCTCGAGCCCCCGCTGTGCTTGTGCCGGGGCCTTGTTTGGATAATGTCACAGCAATCTCTACGAAGCTGTCAGACGCGCCGCCGTCAGATTTATCTGACGCGTCCAATCTGGCTCTTGTCACGGTGGAATTGCGATGGCGCCAGCGTTTGATGCAGGCTTGAACTTCACGATCAAGCACGGAACGATCGAAGCCGCCCAGCCGAGCGCTGAAAAACAGCTCTATCGGGTTTTCACCGAGATCAGCTTCACCGATGGCGATGGTTTCCGTCGCGTCGCCGCCGATTCCGCGCTGGCTGAATTTGTTGCGACCGATCGCTCCGGGACCTTCTATTTTTATGACGCAATGGGACGCGGAGCCTTGTTGGCCGCCGATATCTATGGCGTCGGCTGGAGCTTTTCCGATCCGGCCATCTGGTACTCCGCCTGCAACCGCAAGATCACCTGGCTCCTGGCATTCGCGGTCGCCACTCTGGTCTTTGTGGCCATCGCCGTAAGTGCGCAAATCTGGCCGGCATGGATCGCAGCCTTCGCCTTTTCGGCAGTCGCGGCCATGCATTGCTGGTCGGCACTGCGCCTGGCCCGCACAGCGGCTGCGGCCCAGCGTATTCGGCGATCGCTGGCGCCCACCGAGAAGCCGAGCCCGCGCCAGGTCTCCAATACCGGCCGGTTTGACAATGCTGGCCGCACCGGCAATTCCTACTGCCTGGCGGTCTGATCTGCCGACATTAATCACACCTTGGTTTGAGGCTTGAATCCTTGTTCCTCGGCAGTCAAGGTCCAGCGTCGCGCCGGAGTGTATCCCCAATGCCGCAACAAGTATGCTTTCGCTGATACGGCGCCTGCTGCCGCAGCGCCAGCCCGATCCGGCGCCGCAGGGGCGTGAGCGCCTGGTTGCGCAGCAATGGCCTCGTGCCGTCTATGCTATCGGCGATATCCATGGCTGCTTGCCCGAATTACAGCACCTTGAACAGCTAATCCTCGAGGACGCCGCCGGTGCCAGTGGCGAAATCTGGCTGGTTTATCTCGGCGACTACGTGGATCGCGGCGCCAATTCCGCTGGCGTTATCGACTATCTGCTCTCGCCGCCGCCGCCGGGCACGCGCCGCATCTGCCTCGCCGGCAATCACGAAGAACTCATGCTCGCCTATTGCCGCAATCCGGTCGCCGGTTCGCAATGGCTCAAGCTGGGCGCAGCCGAAACCTTGCAATCCTATGGCGTGCCTATGGCCGGCTTTACCACCGCCAGTGTGCAGGCGCGGCTCGGCCGCCTGCGCAACCACATCCCGTTCGGCCATCTGGAATTCCTCGAAAGCCTGCCCGTCTCGCTCAGCCTGCCCGGCGTCGTGCTGGTGCATGCCGGCATGAAGCCGGATCTGCCGCTCGACCAACAAAGCGACGATATCCTGCAATGGATGCGCTATGACCCTACCAACACGGCCCCTTGGCCGCCCAACCTTTTGGTGGTGCACGGCCACACGCCCGCCGCCGAGCCCTATATTTCGCCCGGCCGCATCTGCATCGATACCGGCGCCTATGCCACCGGCAGGCTGACGGCCATTCGCCTCGTCCCCGGCGAGGTCCCCCACCTGCTCACGGCCACCGCGCACGGCCCGGCCGAGTGACGCACCATCGGCGTTGCGTCTGGCACCGTTTTGGCTTCTATGCTACGGCCCGAACGCGCCAACTGCCCTGCCGGAGAATACGAATTGAGCGTCCAGACAGATCGGGTTGGCTTTGTAACCAACGGCACCGCCGAAGCCGACACGGCAGCCGCGCGCCTGCGCGAGCGCTACGGCGCTACCCCGTTCGACGAGGCCAATGTCATAGTGGCGCTTGGCGGCGACGGCCTGATGCTGCAGACCCTGCACCAGGCCATGGGGCGCAACGTACCCGTCTATGGCATGAATTTCGGCTCCGTCGGCTTTCTGATGAATGTCTTTTCCGAAGACACGCTGGCCGAACGCCTTGCAGTGGCGCAGGCCACCCGCATCTATCCGTTGTCCATGACTGTGCTCAGCACATCGGGCGTTACCCAGACGGCGCTGGCGCTCAATGAAGTGTCGTTGTTCCGTTCCACCTACCAGGCCGCCAAGCTCCAGATCGTGGTCGATGGCGAAACCCGCCTCGACGAGCTGATCTGCGACGGCGTGCTGCTCTCCACCCCGGCCGGCTCCACCGCCTATAACCTGTCCGCGCACGGTCCGATCCTGCCCATCGATTCCCCCCTGCTGGCGCTGACCCCAATCTCCCCCTTCCGCCCCCGCCGCTGGCGCGGCGCCATCCTGGGCAATCGGGCCGAAGTCAAATTCATCACCCGCGAAGCCGCCAAGCGGCCGGTCAGCGCCGTCGCCGACAATGTGGAATTCCAGAACGTCCTCGAAGTCACCATCCGCGAAGACCGCGACTCTGGCGTCACCCTGCTCTTCGACCCCGGCACCAGCCTCGAAGAGCGCGTACTGAGCGAACAGTTCCGGTACTAGCGAGGGCACGAGGACCAGTCGATATTCAGCTCAGGCTGAGCCGAAAGTGACGGTTTTCGAGAACCGGAGCGCAGCGTACATCAGTACGTGAGCACCGGAAGCGGAGAAAACCGCCGCTTGCAGGCCAGCATCAGCTGAATAGCGACTGGTCCTAAGCCACCTGCTCATCCCAATCCAGCGCCACCATGCGCCGTTCGCCCGCTTCCTGCGCAAAGGCCGACATCACGCCCTCTGCTGCCTTGCGGGCCAGCGCCACATTCTGCTCGCTGAGATAGGCAAACGCCTCCTCCAACTCTTCGGGAATGACCCCGCCATATTCGGCAATCAGCCCCTCGGTCAGCGTCGATACCACCAGGTGCCGCGCCGCCGCGTCATCGGCTAGGTCCGTCGCGCGGGCATGCCCGATCAGCCTTATCACCAGCTCCCGCATCGCCGGCCCCATGCCGCAGCGCACCAGCAGCGCATTGATCGTTCCCCGGCTCCCCGCCTCGAGCACGCTAAACACCTTGTCGCGCGGCGATTGGCTGAGTTCGGCCACGCAATTGGCAAAGAACATCACATGCCCCGTGACCATGGTATGCAGCAGCACGCGCATATTGAGCCGGTCGCTGGCAATCAGCTCGGCGGCATAGCCGGTTCCCGGATTGATCGCCTCGCGTTCGCCAATGGCCGAAATCGCCGTATCGACGCTATCGCGCAGCAGGCGATTGAGCCTTTCCGGCGCCACCGCGCCCTTGACGATGCGGGCGCCGCGCATGGCCTCCATGGCCTGTTGCACCAGCAGCAGCCGCGCCCCCGCAGGCAGGTCCTGCCGCCGCAGCAAAGCCCCGCGCATCTGCGCATCTGCGCCATGAGCCGTCACCAGCCGGTCAAGGCACGCCGCGCCAATCGATAAATCCGTCCGTGCCAGCAATTTCAGTGTCATCTGCCGATGCTCGCGACCGATCAACGCATCGACCAACCGCGTACTGAGCTTTTGCCGCTGGCTGATGGCGATCAGCAGGTCCGCCTCCCCCTGGCGTACCACCGGCATCATGTCGGCATCGATCAGCACCGGCGAATATTGCAGCACGGCCCGGGCAATCACCCCACTGTCCTGCAGCAGCGCCATGATGATCGGGCGCGGCGCCTCGGCCGAATGCAGCAGGCCATAGGCCAGCGCGGCACGCACCTTGACGGAGGGGTCTTCGAGAAACCGGAACAGCACGGCATAAAGCGCGGCATGCTCATCGGCAGGACCATGGTGATTGAGATAGGCGCTCGCCGCCATATAGGCCGCCTGCCCGCGCTCTTCGCTATCGGGCGACTGCGCCAGCCAGAGGAACTCGTTATACTCAACCATGCCACACCCCGGAGCAACTCGGGCCAAGATTAAGCGGCAAGTTTTAAGGAACGGTTCACCATAACGCTGCTGGTGCGTTCAAACACCCAAGATAATATCGGTAATCAGAGAATGTTGGAGGCCAAGTCGAACAGGCTCTTCGCGGTATATCCTGCGGCTACAACGAACAACCAGGCGGCAATTGCCATTCCGGTGATCATCCAGCCTCTTGGTATGCCGCGCCCCGTTTCGACTTCCCCCCGAGTAGTCGATCTGGCCATCTTTCGATCCATCGGTTCGCTAGCGCCCGAATTGTTTTAGAATCGCTCAGCTACAGCAGATTCATCCCAACCGGATTGCAGTGCAATCACTCTCACCCCCAATGACTGACAAATTCTAAATGCACCAACCAGGGACCTGTTCCGCTATTATATGCCGCTGATTCGAGGCGTTGGCTTCGGCAGGTCAGGCGGGCTTATCCCTACCGCGCATAAAGCTGCGTGAAAAACGCTGCCCCTTCCTCAGGCAAATTCAGCGGCGACTTCGCCGCTCCCTCTGCCTCGGTGCGGAATAATCCCGTAAACGACATGTTCTCCGGCGAGAACCGCGAGGCAACAACCGGCGCGTCCGGCTTAGCCCCACTCATCTGCTGCGCGGTAAATGTCGCCGCCGGCTGGCTACCGTCATGCTTGGCCACCAGCGATTGATAGACCTCACGGATCGTCCGCGCTCTTCCATCGCTGTAAAAGATCGCCTTGTTGGCCGCCGCCTGCTTGGGAAACAGTTGCGCCGCAATCTGGTCCGGGTTCTGCAGCCCGGCGGTAAACATGCGCTCCGCCCCCTGCGCCCCCAGAAAATGCGCAATATACAGCTCGCCTGCGCTCGGCATCCGCCCGAACCGTGCGCTCAGATAATCGCCATTGCTCTTGGTGAAAGCCGCCGCCAGATCCGCCGCCATTTGTGGATCTTCGCGCAGCTTGAGAATGGTCGCCTTCTGCGCCGGGTCGCGCACGGTGTAATCCCCGTTCGCGTTCACTTCGATGGCATTGGCATATTGGCCATAGCCCAGCCGCGGCCCCTCTTGCTTGAGCACCTGCAGCCAGGTCGATTCAAGAAACTGGAACAGCCCGACCGCCGAAGAGGTCTGCGCCTTGGCCTGCGGGTTGAGACTGCTTTCGCGCATGGCGGTCTGCAGCAGATAGTCGAAATCCACCCCATTCCTGTCGCCCGCAGCGGTCAGGACATAGGCCAGGCTTTGCGGCACTGAAATGGGTTGCACGCCCATCCAAAACTCACCCGGGGAATCGCTCGCGTTTAGAAAGCGCTAATTCGGGTTAATGTCGCGTTAACTATTGCTGGCCCGACCAATAGGTCACGACATCGTCAAGCACCGGCCGCGGGCGATCTTCGATCCGCGTCGTGGGGGTACCCACATGCACAAATCCAACAAACCGCTCGCCTGGCCTCGCCCCCAGCGCCTGCGCGGCCTCGGCATCATAGGCATACCAACGGGTCACCCATTGCGCCGCATAGCCCAGCGCATTGGCCGCATGCACCAGATTGAACGCCACATTGCCCGCCGAGATCAGTTGCTCGAATTCGGGAATCTTGGGGTGCTCTGCCGCCGCCGAAATCACCCCAATCGTCAGAGGCGCCGGCAGAAAGCGCTGCCGCTCCACATCCAGTTCAGCGTCAGTAAGGGCAGGATTCTTGGTCTTGGCGATATCGGCCAGCACGGTCCCTGCCCGCCGCCGCTCATCGCCCACGAACAGCACCAGCCGCCACGGCGCCAGCTTGCCATGGTCGGGCACGCGCGTACCGATGGTCAGCAGCGTTTTGAGTTCGTCCGCACTCGGCCCCGGCTCGACCAGAAAGGCCGGGCCGACCGAACGGCGCGTCAACAGGTAGTCAACAAGGGCGGCATTGGCAGGCATGTTCATCTCCTGATCGTGCCGGAGCAATACAAGTCGCAGCCCGTCGCGGCCAGCCCATTCACATAAAATCGCTTGGCGCAGAGCCTCGCCGGTTCCCAATTGCACTGGGCTGTGACACAGCTTCTCCCCAATCGCTGCCTATCACGGCCCGATTGCGAGTCGGTGGCAGCGCACTAAGTTACGCCGCCTTGCTGACCGCTGCTGGGGTATTCGATATGCGTTTTGGGCCATTGATGGCGATCCTGCTGGGTGTTTTCGCATTGGCGCAGCCAATTGTGCCGCTCGCCATCGCACCGGTTTACGCCCAAGACCACGCCGAAATACCGCCCATGCCGCGACCACGGCCGGATCGCGACGGCCGCCCGGCCATCACGCCGCCCGAGGTTTCGCCCGATAATCCCGCCACCGAAGCCATCACGGCCATTACCTCGGCACCCCAGCCGGTGACGCTCACCGCGCTCATCACGCCCGACAGCGCCCCCATCACCGAGGGGCTGGTCTGGCGCATTTTCGATGCGACACCCGCCGCCAATGGCGAAATCGCCATGGCTGCCAAATCCGAGGATGGCACCGCCAGGCTCTCCCTGCCTCCCGGCGAATATCTCGTGCACATCGCCTATGGCCGCGCGCAGATCAGCGATACGCTCACCGTCAACCCCGGCGACAATCAGAAAACCTACATCCTGGAAGCCGGCGCCCTGCGCCTCAACGCGGCTGTCACCGGCGACATTCCCATTCCGCCCGATCTGCTGAGCTTTGAAATCTTCACCTCCAGCGACGAAGCCACCCGCACCCCGGTCGCGCAAGGCGTGCAGCCCAATGAAATCGTCACGATCAATTCGGGCACCTACCACGTGGTCTCCCACTTCGGCGCCATCAATGCCGTGGTGCGCGCCGACCTGCAGGTCGAGCCGGGCCAATTGACCGATGCCACGCTCTATCACCTGGCGAGTCAGGTCTCGTTCAAGCTGGTGTCCGAAGCCGGCGGCGAGGCCATCGCCGATGTCGACTGGACCATCAAGACCAGCGACGGCGCCACCATCTTCACCGAACTGGGCGCCTTCCCCACCACTGTGCTCGCCGAGGGCACCTATCTCGTCCTCGCCAAGCAAGGCGACCAGGTGTTCAACCGCGAATTCGAGGTCAAACCCGGCCCGCCGCAGGACATTGAAGTTCTGACGACGGCGTTCTGATCGGAATATCCCGCCGCTTCAGCGGCAAGTCCGCACCGGCGTTGACTTGTACTTTTAGAAAATTACTTTCCGAGATAAAAAAACTTGTCGCAAGAACGGCAAGATCGAAATTCTTCATGGCAAAACCCAAAATGAAATGCCATCATCAACCTACGTTACAAGGAAGTAATTGTCTTCCAGTGGAAGTACATCCCTCAACCTCCACAATAATACAGAATTGACATCATTGTCGCATCTGGAGCGAAAGTGTGCCGCATGTCGATCTTAGCGCAGCAAATGCTGCGGACTTTGGCGCACGATGGGACGTTTGCGTCATCGGCGCCGGCCCGGCGGGCATAGCCGCAGCGACGCGGCTGGCCCAGCGCGGCAAACGCGTCATCGTTCTCGAAAGTGGGCACTCCGCGCCAACCCCGGAGGCGGCAGCCCTTAATTCCATTGAGACCCCGGCCACCGACTATGGCGGTGCGCTAAGGGGGCGTCAGCGTGGTCTGGGCGGCACCTCAGATCTCTGGGGCGGCCGGCTTATCGCCTTGACGCGGCATGATCTTACTGCCCGCGACTATGTCGGCGTCCCCGCTTGGCCAATCGCCTATGACGATATCTATCGCTATACCCGTGATGTCGAAAATCTCTTCGACATGCCGCATCGCGACTTCGAACAATTGCCCCAGGGCCGTCCAGAGAGCCTGGTTTCCATCGGCCGGGTCGATGGGGTCGAATGTCGGCTGCCCAAGATCGTCCCGTTCCGCAACCGAAACGTTTATCTGCAACTGGCTCCCGAGATCGCCCGCAATAGCAATATCACCGTCCTCTCCAATGCAACGGCAGTGGATTTCGACCTGTCACCCGAGGGCAATCGCATCGCTTTGGTCCGCGCCACCGGCTTTCACGGCCACAGCGTCTCCATCGAAGCCGATCAGTTCGTCTTTGCCGCCGGCACGCTGGAAAGCACCAGGTTACTGCTATTACTCGCCCGCAAGGCCAATGCCGACGCCAGCTCCACCGGACCGATTGGTGAACATTTCGTCGATCACCTAGCAGCCAATGTCGGCAGGGTGTTTCGCTTCACCCCCAATATGATTGCCTATCTCGTCGGCCATGCGCGCACCGAAGGACAGCGCCACGCCACCCATTTCGAGCTGCTGCCGGCCCCTCAGCGGACCGGCGGCATCGGCTCGGCCTATCTTTGCCTCCGCCTCGACATGAAGGACGAGGAGGTCAACGTGGTACGCGACCACCTGCGCCGACGGCTCGACAAGTCCGACGCCAGTCTCGGCTCTACCCTGGCCTCGGGCCGCAAGATTGCCCATGCCGCCGCCTGGCGTTTGGCGCATTTCGATTGGCTCTTGCCGCCTTCAGTGGAGATTCACGCCGAAATCCGCACCGAACAGCTCCCGGCCGCCGCCAGCCGCATCAGCCTTTCCCGGAGCACAGATCCCTTCGGTGTCCCACGAGCCAAACTCGATTGGCAGATTCTCGATAGCGACCTCAGGACCGCCGATCAGGCCCTCGCCATCTACCGCCGGATGTGGGAGGGACATGATCTGCAGAGTGCATGCCAGATCGAATGGTCCGTGCCCCCTGATGCACCTCTGCGGGAAAGCGATTTCCGCGACGTCTTCCACCCCTCGGGCAGCACGCGTATGGGCTTGAGCGCCGCCGACAGCGTGGTCGACGAGCAATTGCTTTGCCACGCCTTCCCCAATGTGCGGATATTGTCGCCGTCGGTCTTCCCTAGCTCCGGCAGCGCCAATCCAATGCTGACCCTGCTATGCCTGGCCTATCGAATGGCCGACCAGATGTGACGGCAAGGCCGCCCATCTCGATCAAACCATTATTCGGCGGCGGTGGAAATGACTTCGATCGTTTCGCCGTCATTGGGCCGGCCGACGCTTGAATAGGCAAATCCGGCCGCTTCGACTTCGCTCGGGCGGTAGACATTGCGCAGGTCGACCAGAACCGGGCTGATCATCAAATCCTTGATCCGCGCGAGGTCGAGCGAGCGGAACGCGTTCCACTCGGTCACCAGTACTAGGCAATCCGCGCCCCTGGCCGCGTCGTAGGCATCCTCGCAATATTCTACATTGTCCAGCACGGACTTGGCCGCTTCCATGCCTTCGGGATCATAGGCACGTACACGGGCCCCGGCATCCACCAGCGTCTGAATGACGGCAATGGAGGGCGCATCGCGCATATCGTCGGTATTGGGCTTGAAGGTCAGCCCCAGCACGCCCACCGTCTTGCCGCGGGCCTTGCCCTGCAGTGCTGCCACCACCTTGCGGCCCATGGCTCGCTTGCGCTGGTCATTGATGGCGATCGTGGTTTCGACGAGCCGCAGGGGCGTGCCGTAGTCCTGCCCGGTCTTGGCCAGCGCCAACGTGTCCTTGGGGAAGCACGAGCCACCATAGCCCGGCCCGGGATGGAGAAACTTGCTGCCAATGCGGTTGTCGGCGCCAATTCCCCGGGCCACGTCCTGAACATTGGCGCCGGTCTGCTCGCACAGATCGGCAATCTCGTTGATGAAAGTGATCTTCATGGCGAGGAATGCATTGCCGGCATATTTGGTCAGCTCGGCCGTGCGGCGCCCCGTGAAAATCAGCGGCCCTTGGTTGAGATAGAGCGGCCGATAGACCTCCTCCATCACAGGCCGGGCGCGCTCGTCCTCCAGTCCTACCACGATGCGGTCGGGGCGCTTGAAATCCTCGATCGCCGCGCCTTCGCGCAGGAATTCAGGATTGGACACCACCACCACATCGGCATCCGGATTGGTCTCGCGGATGATGCGTTCCACCTCGTCGCCCGTACCCACCGGCACGGTGGATTTGGTGACTACAACGGTAAAGCCTCGCACCGCCTGCGCGATTTCCTGCGCGGCGGCATAGACATAGCTCAGATCTGCATGGCCATCGCCGCGTCGCGAGGGCGTGCCCACCGCGACAAAGACTATATCTGCCTGGGCCACGGCGGAGGGCAAGTCACTGGTGAACTTGAGTCTTCCGGCGCTCGCGTTGTTGGCGACCAGTGCATCGAGGCCCGGCTCGAAAATCGGAATTTCGCCGCGCTGCAGCGCCGCAATCTTGGCCTTGTTGAGATCGACGCAGACCACGTCATGTCCGAAATCCGCAAAACAAGCCCCGCTGACGAGGCCCACATAGCCGGACCCGATCATTGTTACCCGCATCGTTCAATCTCCTTCGCCGCGAACTGTTATGCCTCACTGCCGGACGAAGTCGACCTTAGCCCAAAACCATCACCTGTACAGTGAACATTTTTGCAATACTTAAGATCGCAACGATCTGCCAAATTCCAATATTTAACAATTGTGACAGATCGCACAAAGACTACAAATACAGCCGCGCAAGATAGTACAACGCCAAGACCACGCCCCACGCCGCCAATGCCAGAATGAGGATCATGGGACCGCGGCGGCGATAGGGCGTCACACTCCGTTGCGTCTCGGCTTTGTGTCGCGATATCCTTCGCGCGCTCAGGGTCAGCCCCTCGCTATGCACATCGAGGTCATGCATCGAACTACTCTCTTTCTCAGCAAGCTGAGATTACAAAAATGCCAATTAGTGACCATAAAAAGGCCAGTAATACACTTTTCCGACGCCTATTTACCGTGCAGAGATAGTGCAATACTATTTTAAGCAACAGAAACACTAACATAGGCGTTGTATACGCCGATTGCCGCGCCGTTCATATTTCAGTCCATAAAAGACCACCGGACGCATGACGTATTATTGTTTGAGAGCGCGATGAAGAAGGTTGTCTTTGTCATCAATTCGCTGACCGGGGGCGGTGCGGAGCGCATTATGACGCGCCTGCTCGGCAATTCCACCGCAGAAGCCCAAGGCGCCGAGTTGCACTTGATCCTGCTTGATGTAGAGCCCGCCGCCTATCCGGTGCCCCCCTCCATCATCGTCCACCAGCTCGACACCAAAGGCTCGCTGATCGGCGGATTGGTACCCCTCTGGCGCAAGATCAATACGCTGGCGCCTGATATTTGCGTGAGCTTTCTCACCCGCTCCAACCTGCTGTCCATCCTGATCTGCCGCCTCAAGGGCATCCGCTGCGTCATTAGCGAGCGCGTCAATACCACCAGCCATCACCCCCACAACGCAGCCGGCTACATGGCTCGCTTCCTCACCTATGTCGGCTATCGCCACGCCAATCGCGTGATCGCGGTGTCCTCCGGTATCGCCAAGGACCTTTCGGAGAATTACGCCGTACCCATCGCCAATATTTCGGCCATTCCAAACCCGATCGACGGTGAAATGATCCGCAGGAACGGTGATGTTCCGGTCGACCTGCCCTATGCCAGACCGCTCATCGTGGGCATGGGGCGCCTGGTGCCCAATAAGAATTTCGCCATGCTGATCGAGGCCTTCGGACTGTTTGGTGCCAGCGGCACCCTGCTCATCATGGGAGAAGGCCCCCTGCTCGCGGATTTGCAGAGGCAAGCGAACGAACTCGGCCTGGCCAAGCAGGTGATCTTCGCCGGCTTCCGCGAAAATCCCTTTAGCGTCATCAAATCAGCCGATTGCTACGTCCTGCCCTCAAATGGCGAGGGCTTCCCCAATGGTTTGGTCGAGGCCATGTGCCTGGGCACTCCAGTCATTTCCACCAATTGCCATTCCGGCCCCTCGGAAATCCTGGACGACCGCCCCTATTTCCCGGTCGAGAGCGCCACCGAGTGCAAATATGGCCTGTTGGTTCCAACCAATGATGCGGCAAGTCTGGCCGAAGCGATGAAGCTCGCCCTGCAACCCGGCCAGCAACGGGACCGCCGTACCCTCGCGCTGGAAGGCGCCCGACGCTACGCGCTCGATGCCACTATCAAGCAATACTGGCAGGCGATCAGGGGCTGAGAACGGCCATCCGCGCCTGCAACGCTGGCGCCGCTTCGCAATAAACATCCAGCGTCTGCTGCGCCACGATGGGCCAGCTATAGCTCGACATGACTTCAGACCAGTCATGTGCCGGAACATCCTGGTGGCCGTGGCCATCTAATGACTGCGCAATCTTGTCCGCAAGATCCTCCACCGATCCCACCTTGTGGTAGCAGTTCGCGGGAAGATCGAGGTCCATATTCGCAGCGATGTCGCTGAGCACCACCGGGCGGCCCAGGCTCATAGCCTCCAGCGCAGCGATCGGCATGCCCTCGTGGCTGGATGGCAGCGCGAACACCGCCGCATTGCCCAACAATTGCACCAGCGCGTCGCCCTTCTGGAAGCCGGTCATGACAACACCCGGCGTCGCGGCGGCCAGCGCCTTGAGCTCTTTGGAATAGGCACTGGCATGGTCCACGCCGCCCACCAGTACCAGCTTTAGGTCCGGCCGCTGCAGCCGGGCAAAAGCGTGGATCAGGTCGTCCTGCCGCTTTTCCGGCACCAGCCGCCCCACGTGAACGATATATCGGCCCGCCTCCAGCCCGAACTTGTCCAGCGCTTCCCGGCTGCGCGTTGCCTGAGGCAGGTTGACAGCATTGGGTATGTAATTGAATTGGCGGCCAAACCGATCACTCAGTGACCGCGCCAATCCGCGCGACACGCAGATGCGGCCATTCGCCATATGTCCCTGGCACCACTCGCCAAACCGCAGCACCGCCTTGGCCATGCCGCCCCATTTTTCCCGGTCATAATCGCTGCCATGGTGCGTACAGACTACCCGCAGGCCCATGGCGCGGGCCAGCGGCACCACCATACTGGGGCCAATGGCATGCACATGCAGCACTTTGGGGCGCACTAACCCCGCCCACAACGTCGCGAGCACGCTATGGACTGGCGCCTCAAGCGACACATTCCGCGGCGCCCACATGGCCCGCGTAAAACTGTTCCTGCCGAATTGCACCGAGCCTTCCGGCGCGTAGCGGTGCCGCACGACCGTGCAGGTGCGCAGACCCAGCGATTCAAATTCCTCCACGAGCGCGCCGACATGTCGCTCGACCCCGCCTTGCGCGCCATTGACTGACCGAAGCCCGATGAACATCACATCCACCGCGCCTAGTTCAAAGCGTTTCCAGCTTCCCACCGCCGCGCCGCGCTGCGTGGCGTCCCCGCCATGCCTCGCCTGCACCCACCGGAGTGGGGTCAAAAAAGGCGCCATTACCGTCTCCCTCAGTCAAGCAGTGTAAAAGCAAGTCTCTCGAAACTCGATCTGCTGGCGCCGCTGCACAGGTCGAACCTCCAACTAATACGCAAGGTACTCTCACATAGCAATTCACGAACGGACAATAAATCTCGGCAACATCGACATATCAGACACTCCAAAACTGTATATCGCGCATAAAATGAACCAAACATAACTTACGATAGATCTGCTACGGCTGCCTGTACTATCATTTTAAAACATAACAATATTTCACGAACAAATGGACAAACCAGTTATTTAAAACCTATGATGACGGCGATGATCAATAATCCAAATCATCTGGAGGCACATGTTGGCGAAGCCAATAACGCGACGCGGCGAAAATCAGCAGTCGCCGCACGATTTCCTGTCCAACCAGCCGCGCTCGACGCATCCCGTCCATCGCAACGCTGTTGGCTGGCGCCTGGAGGCAGTCCGGCAGGTTAGGCTGCTTATGGGCCAGGGCTATCGGCGCTTTGCCGCCCAACACGAGATCGCCAGCCAACTCGGCCGCACCATCGATGAGATGCAGGAATGGGAACGCGACCTGCTACGCTCGCCCGATTACGAGAACGATCTGTTGTGCAGCGAACTGGCGGGGGAGTTTCTCGAGCGGCTGGTGGGTGGTCACTATACCAACGTCCCCCAGTACAAATCCTTCGGATCATACAAGGGCGTCTACAATTTCGAGCGCGCTGCCAATATCGCCAAGGCCCGCCGCCAGAGCTCCATGACCGAAATCCGCACCGCGCTGAAGGCGTCGCCCCGCCCTTCACTGCTGAAGTAGCGGGTGCCGATCGTCCTCAGTTCTCGCTGGCCCGCGGACCGTCTGAATCTCCTCCGGAGAACAAGCTGTCATTGTTGGGCGTGGCAATCGCTGCCGTAACCACGAAGTCACACGCATTGACGGTCTGGTAGATCAACCGGATCTGGGCTTGCTGTGCATCGGTGCGCGCCGATTGGCCGGCCAGCCGTATAGCCACGGCCACTTCGCTCTCAACCCTGCAGAAGGGGGTGAACAGCAGATTCGTCAAATCGACGACCAGATCAGCGACCGATTGATCAAAGTCGATACCCGGAGCACGCTGCAAGACCGACAGATACTGCGCCGTTGCGCCAATACAGGCACCGTTTTGGCTGACCTGCTCGTCGCGCTCCATGCGCACCACGTCCTTGCAGACGCTGACGACCGCATCCCGAGTGGAAAACTCTTGCGCCATACTCCCCTGCATTCCGCCCGCGCTCAACAGCGCGACGCCTGCAGCCAACGCCAATACTCTCATCACATTTGTCCTACTACTAGCCGCAAGAATATTAAATTCCTCCGCGGGTAGTTAGTCAAACGAATAATACTTCGTTAAGTAAATACTATTGGTAAACAGCAGTGTTAAAGTGCTTGTACAAAGCAAAATTCACTCGGATTAGTCAAAGGTCCACCAATTAAGCAGCCCTCCGCGCGAACTGCTTTCGATGCGGTAACCGGTATCCGCCAGCAGCTTTACACTGGTGCTAAGATTGTCGAGTACGAATTCGCCTGCGCCAGTCTGCACGATCAGCACCACATGCCCCTCCCCTTGCCGCGTCTTGGTATAGCCGATGCGCAGCGCCCCGCTCGGTACGCCTTGCTCGACAAGCGCGGCCCGCTTGGCCAGGACATAATCCTCGCAGTCGCCTGAACTGCCCGTAGCCCCCCAGCGATCGAGGCTTCCATCCGAGCGCGGCGTGATGGCCCGGTTTACCCGCCGGTTGACGGTCTGCACCAGCTGCACCAGCCCCTGCGAGGCAGCAACCGTGCTCTGCCCTGTTGCCTGGCATTGCTCGCTATGTTGCAAGCAAAACAATTGCAGGCCCAATGGCGGTCGCGACCCTGCGGCCTGCACTGGCACCGAAACAACAAAACCAAGAACAAATGTCGCAAAGCACGCTGCGAGCATACTATTTCTGCGAATTTCTACATTTTTCATTTGTATTGACTCGGCAAGAATTCCGCATAACTCTCACCATCAACCAATTAATAATTCGATAAGGTTTGCCGGCGGCGGCTCGGTGAGTAAGGACTAGGGATCCGGCCATGCCCCGCACTCAACATCTGGATCAGGCTAACGCCACCAATCCCTGGATATTTGCCGCGACAGGCGTCGCCTTGATCATTGTCGGGCTTTGGGGCGCCACCCAGGAAGCACCGCCGTTTTTCGCTGACGGCTGGAGCGAACGCACCATTATCGCCGCCGTGCAGACCGACACTATCCGTCCGGCGCCCTCCATTCAGTCGCAACTGAGCTATCTGTTCAATTGCCAGGTTGCCCTAACGTCGCTGTCCGGCCGGGCACAACCCACGCAGGCGCGGCAACAGTCTGCGCAGAAATGCCGCGACGGCGCCGATCAGATTACCAATTCGGCGCCCACATTTTCGGCGGCCTGGCACACGGGTGCGCTTGCTGCTGCCGCCATGGAAGATTGGCCCGGTATGAACTGGCGCCTGCGCCAGTCCTATAATACCGGACGCAACGAGCAATGGCTGGCCGAGCGCCGCATCGATCTGGCGCAAGCCAACCTGGATCGGCTCGATCCGGATCTGCTGCCAAGCAATGACCGCGACCTGCTCTTGCTGCTGGTAGTTGATGGCGGCCGGCAATTTCTCGCACCCCGCTATCATGCCCTGGCAGATCTGCGGGCGCGCATCGATGGGCTACTGCCCAGTCTTGCGGCGGACGACCGCACCCGGTTCCAGAGCATTACGGCCCGGCTGGCCGTGGAACGGTCGCGCAGCAATGGCCGCTGATACCTGGTTAGACGACAACGCTGATGAGCAAGATCAGCCCGCCCAGCGCGGTTCGCTTTCAGGCTACGTATTGTGCTGGGGCCTGATGTTGTTTCTGGCCTGGGTGCCCGTGCCTATGGGCAGCAACCGGGCCATATTTTGGGCCATGAATACCGTTCTGGTTGGTGCGGCGGGCGCCGCGTATTTCGGCTGGCTGGGCCGCAGAGGCAGCGCGCCCCGGGTCAGTTTGGATCAGCTCGCGCCCCTGCCCGTCCTTTATGTGTTGCTCGTCTTTTATCTCATTATTCAGCTCATCCGTTTTCCGATTGCCGGGCTCGACCCCATCTCCATGGCGCCGGGCGCCACACTATGGATGCTGCTGCGACTGGTGACCTATGGCATGCTGTTCTTTCTCGTGCTGCAGGCAACGCGAAACCGCGAACGGTTCAACCTGTTTCTTACCGGCATGCTAACGATCGGCACACTGCACGCCGCCGGCGCTCTCGCTATGCTGCGTATGGGCGATACGCTGCTCGGCTACGAGAAATGGGCCTATCTGGGCTCGGCCACCGGCACTTTCGTCAATCGAAACTCCTTTGCTACCTTCATGGCCCTCAATTGCTGCCTGGGCGCCGCCCTGCTGATCCGGGCCCTGCTGGAAAAGCGCAACGAGGATTACCGCTACGATTATTATTGGCTGCGCCTGGCGCTTATAGGATCAGCCTTGATGATCGTCATGGCGGCGCTGGTCGCCAGCCAATCCCGCATGGGCGCGCTGGCCGCGGCCCTGGGCACACTCACCACCGTCTTTTTCGCCCTCTTGGCGACATCCCAGCGCAAGCGTACCTTCTTCGTTGCTGCCGGCGTAGTACTGGCGAGTTGCCTCGCCATCGGCTGGCTCTATGGCGAGCAATTGCTGAATCGGATGCTGGATGTAGAGGAGTCCTGGTCCATCCGGGCCGCCCTCTACCACCAGGTTTTGGAGCTGATCGCCCAGCGCCCTTGGACCGGCTTCGGTGGCGGCAGCTTTGAAATCGTCTTCCCCACCGTTCACGCGCCGCCCGTCGGGACGGACCGGCTATGGGACAAAGCACATAACAGTTATCTGACACTATGGTCTGAGCTGGGCGTGATCGCCGGGAGCCTCATTCCGCTGCTTTTGGCCGTCATCGGGTGGAAACTCTCTGCCGCCTTGCGCCGAAACCGGCGCCTCTGGCTACCCGCTGCAACCGGTCTTGGCTGCCTCATCGCCGTCGCCACGCACGCCTTGGTTGATTTCAGCATGGAGATTCAAGCAGTGGCTTTCTGGTTGGTGGCCATTCTGGCCGCGGCGAGCGCGCAATGCTTGCCACAGTCCGTCAGCACCTGAGACCACCTCGAACATACAAAGAACAAAACATGGCCTTAGTGAGACTTCCGGTATTTCCGAATAGCGCCATGGCCACGACTACGCAAAAAATTCAAAGAACAAACGAGAACCTTAAAGAAACAATTGTGGAAACTCGAAAGACTCAGGATGACTCAACACTCTATCTTCCTAGTTGCATGATTTTACTTAAGTACTTCAAATGATCTCATCGTTGAAGTTACAAATGAAGAAAAATTCAGTTGACCAAGAACCGACGACCCGCCGGTCATTGCCGATCGATTTAACCAGCACGTCGGATACTCGCTAAAAATGAAAAATCCGACATAGCCAATTGTCTTGGTTCAAGTGTAGAGTGAATTGTCATGCTCTATTGTGTGGCTCAATAACGCGTTCAGTACATTGAATATTTCTGGTGGTACATGCACGAGCAAGAATTCGGCCTTCGCAATATATTGGGCACCATTCGTCGGCAATTGGGTCTAATCCTTGCAATCCTGATACTGGTATTGGGAATCTCTGCGCTCCTGATCATCTCGCTCACGCCGATGTATCGCGCCACGACATTGATTCTTGTCGACCCATCCGAGAAGAATCTACTGAACCCCACCAATTCCAACTCGAGTTCGGCCTCGGACAATGCCCGGGTTGAGAGCGAAGTTTCCATCGCCCAATCCGAAAAAACCGTGGAACTCGTCCTCGACGCATTGCGGCTGACGGAGGACCCCTCTTTCCAGCCACAGCCGGGTCTTCGTGAACGTGCTGCCACTTTGCTGCGTATTGCCCCGCCGGAGACCTACACGCCCGAGGAGCTGCGCCAGGTCGCCATCGGCAAGTTGCAGGAATCCATTACTGTCGAACGCCAGGGGTTGACTTATCTGATTACTATCTCCGCCAACGCCAATTCTCCGGAAAAGTCGGCGCAGATCGCCAATACGATGGCCGAGAAATATATCCAGTCGCAACTGCAGTCCAAAATCAACGGCGTGCTCTCGGGCCGCAACGTCATGGAGCAGCGTGTCAACGAGACGCGAACTGGCCTGGTCGGCGCCGAGCGCTCGTTTAATGACTTCATCATTTCCAGCGCCCGCACCATCGCCGAGCAGTCCGGTCGCACCGATATCGACCAGATGCGGATCGAGCTGGAAAAGGTCGTTAGCGATCGCGAAACTGCATCCAGCGCACTGACCCTGGCTGAAACCGGCCTGTCGCAGAACAACTGGGCCCAGGTCGCCGATACCCTTAATACCCAGACGCTGCGGGATTTGCAGCAGCGCGAGCGCGAAATCAACGAGCAGCTGACGAGCGTCGTCGACGGCTCCGAACAGGCCGATGCCCTGCGCGCGGAATTGGTCGGCGTGCTCGACAATTTCCGTACCCAGGCCAATGCTCAGCTCGAACAATTGCGCCAGGAGATCGCCGCCAACCGCGCCGTCGAAACCGACCTGCAATTGCAGCTCCGCTCCAATATCCTCACCAGCAACCTGCCGCCCGAAGTCCTGGCGACCATGTATGAGCTGCAACAGAACGCCGAGATTGCGCGCACGCAATATCAGCAGATGCTCGTGCGCCTACGTGATATCGAGGCCCAGGCCTATCTTCAGCTTGCCGACAGCCGCATCGTCTCCGAGGCAACTCCGCCATCCAGCCCCGCCTTCCCCAATACGCGCTTCCTGTTCATGGTCGCCGGCATTCTCGGCCTGCTGCTGGGCCTCACGGCCGCTTTCCTGCGCGAGCAATTCATAGGCGGCATCATCAGCACCGACCAGCTTGAGGGCATTGTCGGCCCGACCCTGGTTACCAGCCTGCCCAGCCAGAAACGGCTGGGTCGCAACCAGGAGGGCAAGGCGGTCAAGAGCCTCACCGAGTTGATAGCTACCCAGCCCTATTCCCGGTTTGCCGAAGCGGTGCGCCGCCTCATGATCAGCACCGATCAGGCACTACGCCGGGTGCGCGGCGATGATCTGTCCGATGCAGCCTCGATCATCATGATCACTTCGGCTAACGCGGGCGAGGGCAAGACCACTGTGGCGGTGTCGCTGGCGCGGTCCTATGCGATTTCAGGCCAATCGACGATCCTGATCGATGCCGATCTGCGCCGTCCCGCCGTTCACAAGGAACTTGGCCTTGAACCCTCCGATGCGCTCGCCGATTATCTGGCATCGGCTGGTACGCCGGGAGACGACATTGCCCCGCTCATGCTCACCGACGGGCTGAGCAAGGCCAAGTTCATCATCGGCAGCAATATCCGCGGCGCCGCGGCAGGCCAGGTCGTGTCCGGCGAACGTTTCGCCAAGCTGCTCAACAATGCCTCGCGCCTGTTTGACGTGGTCATCGTCGATACCCCCCGGTCGGGGCGTTGGTGGATGCGCTTTATCTCGCCCAGCATGTCGACGTCATCGTCAATGTCGTTCGCTTTGGCACCACGTCCCAGAAGGAGGTACGCGCCACCCTGCGCGAACTGGTGGAAGCTAAGCAGGACAATGCCGAAGTCGTCGCCCTGCTCAATGCCGAACCGCAATCCCAGACGGAAACCCGCCGGCGCTTCGGCAGCTACTACGTCCAGGGCTAACAGTTGGGCAAGGGTGTCGAAATGGTGATTTTTGAGAGCCGGAGCGCAGCGTACTTTTGGCTATGCGAGCACCGCAAATGCAGAAAGTCGCCATCGGCAGGCCGCCGTTACCTCGCTGCCCACGCAACGTAACCAGCGAAAGGGCAAAAGCCATGTTGGAGGACTCCCCGGGGATGCCCCTGCCCCTTTTGGTGGTAGGAACGGGCATCTGGCTGGTACTGGTCTGGATCCTGCTGCCACGCTTGCGTGGCCCGGCCGCGCTGCTGTTTATGGTGCTCTCGGCCCGCTACCTGGTCACCTTCTACCATGACTATACCACCCGTCCGCTCTTTGGCGGACAGAGCCTGAATTCCTTCGTCACGCTGGGCATCACGGCGGCATGCCTGTTCTATTCCCGCCGCGACCTCATCCGCTATCGGGCCATCCTGCCGGTCTATGGGGTAATCGTCGCCCTCTTGGTCAGCGGCCTGCTGAACATGGATTTCACCGGTACTCTCAACGCACTGATCCGGCAGTTCCTATTCCTGGGCCTGATGATTCTGGTCGCCACCGCCATAGATGCCGAACCCAATGATGGCAGTGTCAGCCGTCTCATGCTGGCTGCGTTCGTGGTTCCCCTCTGCTACCAGCTGATGTCGGTGGTGTTCCGCCTCGGCAAAGCCTCCGAAAGCGACGGCTCGATCAGCTATATGGGCGGCTATGTCCATGAGGGCGTATTCTCGATCCTGCTGCTGACAGCCCTCACCATCATCGCCTTGTCGGGCGGGCTCACCTGGAAGCGCCGCACCGTCTACATGGCGGTCATCTTCGTGGCTCTGTTCCTTGCCAATTACCGCACTTCGGTGATCGCGGCGGCGCCGATACTGCTCATGCACATTGTCTTTGGCAGCGCCAACACGGCCCGGGCGGGTCTCGCCAATTATGTGCGGGCCGGCGCGTTTATGCTCGCGGTCATCTTTGGCGCGCTGATGGCCGTCCTGCTGTCCCAGCGCATGGCAGATCTGGGTACCCTGCTCACCTCTGGCGGGGGCCTCATCAAACCACCGTCCGAGTTCGGCACCGAGGATCGCGGCCTGCTATCGGGCCGCATCCTGATCTGGAGCGATTATATCTACACCACGCTCCGCTCGGACGTATCGCACCTGATTTTCGGCTTCGGCCCGGATTCCTGGCAGCAGGTCTTCTCGATCTATGCCCACAACGTCTATATCTCGTACATCTACGAGATCGGCTTTGTCGGCACCGTGCTTTTTCTCTATATGCTCGGCCATTTCCTGTGGCTGGCCTTTTCGGCCCGCCCGGACAAACGCTGGTACCTGGTGGGTGCACATCTCTGTTATGGCGTATTGTGCCTGGGCACCATGCCCACATTTTCCATTGAAGGCGTGCTGTTCTACGCCGTCATCTGCGGCTACACGCTTTACTATTACCTGGCCGAACGCGTGCAGTCCAAGCACGTCATGCCGCGCAACAATGTCCGGCCTTTCCGCCTCGCCCGTGCCCGCTCTCTGCGTCGCCCGCGTGGTCTGCCCGACGGCACGCGCCCGGTTGCACCCACCAATACGCGCAAACGCACGCCCGTACGCTAACATCGAGAATTGACAGAAGCGCAACTGATTGAAAGGGCGCTAGCGTCCGCGCAGCAACGCCCGTGACTTATGCACGCCGCGCGCCACCGCCGAACCGACGCGGTTGGACAAGGCCCGCAGCATGAAGAACCGGAACGGATCGGTATCGCCATCGAAGTCTGCCCAGCTATGGGGTTTGAGTCCCTCGGTTCTGGCACTGACCATGGCGTAGTTGAAGATTTCCCGGTTCTTCAATTGCCGCAGCAATCCAGCAATGCGCGGCGGTTCGCCGGCCATGATCTGGTCCACGGTCTGCACGATGCAAGGCACGGTGTTCGCATAGCCCTTCTTGGTCGTCATGTTGACCGCATCGCGGTAGTAATTAGCCGTAATGGCACCCGTATAAACTGCCTGCCCCAGATGGGCGACGCGCAACCAGGTGTCCTTGTCCCCGCCACGCCGGCAGCGCCCTTCGGGAAACAGCCCGGCTTCCAGCAACGCCACCCGCCGGCAGGCCGTGGCCGAGGTCCAGATCGGGGAAGCGTTCAGCGCTACCCAATGCTGCAGCAGTGCGCGAAAATCCATCTCCACGGCGCGGCCGGCAAAATGGCGGGTAAAGGGATCGATCTCGTGCCGGTCGCCCGGATAGATGTCCTCATAACCGGAAAAGAGCGTCACCACCCGGTCCGGCTCCTTTGCCTTCCCCAGCGCGGCGGCCAAGGCCGCCAGGTGATCGACGCGCCATTCGTCATCCGCATCAAGAAACGCGATCCAGTCGCCATGCGCCATGTCAATGGCTCGGTTGCGCGCAGCATACCCGCCGGGCCCCGGCGCACCGCGCTGCTCGTGCCGGATCAGGCCATTGGACTGCGCCTTGACCCATTCATAACCGCCGTCGCTCGAGCCATCATCGACCACGATGATCTCGACCGGCGCAAGAGTTTGCCCCAATACGGAAGACAGCGCTCGCTCGATATGCGGGCCCTTGTTGTAAAGCGGCACGACAACTGAAAAAGTAGCGACCACCTGTTTCACCCGTAACCAAATTGAGCCAAGTATCGCGTGAAATCCTCGCCAGAGGAAGCGTCGGCGCGGCAATACGCGGTCAGAACGTCTCACCCAGCGCCCCCAGCCTGGTCTACGACGAGCGTTGATGCCAAACACATTGCCACCCCGAGCCGCGTGGTTTCTCCGGGCCAGGCAGCTTGGCTGCAGCGTGTACAGATTCATGATGTTGTTGATTATCGTGGCCGGAGCAGCAAGCAGGCTGGTGTCGGTGGATTGTTCGGCGGATCGGCGGCCGAAATAGCCACCCGGATTTTCACCGGGTCCGTGCGATTGATATCAGCTTGAACCATTGAGCAAAAAAATCAAGCATCCAAATTCGAGAAAATCAACCATCAAGTTCACTTCAGTTCCGGCATTAATACTCAAAAGACAATTTCATCAAGGAAACACAACTTGTGTGTTGACTAATCATACGCCACCATAAATTCTTAAGAAGATAAACGGTTCAAGTTGCGTAGATTTATGCCTCTGAAATAGGAATACTTGCATGAGTTCTGCAGCAAAAATCGCTTTCGTTACAGTGCTTTGCCTGTTTGTTGGTCCAGAATGGAGCATTGCGCAGGAAACAACGCCCCAAACCAGGGGCGAAATACCGGCTGTGACCTCGTTCGATGCCTTGCTGCAATCTGCCACGCAGGATCTTGAGGCCAGCGCCGCGGACTCCGGGGCCATGGCCAATATGGCGTTGGCCCGGGTAGCCTTTTCCTCCACTGATCCTGCTATTCAGGTCACGGGCATCCCCTTAGCCGAGAAGGCCGCCGAGCTCGGCGCTGTCGAGGCCAATCTGCTGCTCGGCGATATCTATCGCCGCGGCGGCTATGGCGCCGCCCCCGATCTGGTTCGCGCCAAGGCCTATCTCGAGGCTGCCTTCAAGGATGGTTCCCTCCAGGCGGCAGTTGCCTTGGGCACGCTTTATTTCGACAGCGACTTCACTCCCGAAGGTCGCAAGCGCGGCCTCGAACTGCTGACCGCCGCTGCAAATGAAGGCAGTGTCGAAGCGGCCAACGCACTGGCCAACGTTTATCTCCAGGGCAAGGGCGTACCCATCGACACCAGCAAGGCTCTGCACTATTTCGGCGTTGGCCTCGTCTCCAACAGCAATAATTCGATCGTTGCCTTGGGCGATGTACTGCGCGGTGGCGCCGCCAATCTGCAACCCAATCCCCAAGTCGCCATGGAATTTTTCGAGCGCGCCTCCAAGCAAGGCGATCTCGGCGCTGGCCGCCGCATTGCCGACATGCATCTGCGCGGCGAGGCCGTGACGCAAAGTGTCCCCCAAGCCATCGCCATGCTGACTGATCTGGCCCAAAAAGGCGATGCCAATTCCTATATAGCCTTGGGCGATATCTTCACGCGCGGAGAGTTCGTCGCCACCGACGGCGCCCGCGCGATCGAATATTTCAAAAGCGCCCAGGCCTTGGGCAACACCACCGGCATGATCCGGCTGGCCGAGCTTTACATCAATGGCCTGCCGGGTACGCCCGTCGATATCGGCCAGGCCATGGACCTATATGCCAGTGCCGCCGAGTTGGGCAACACATCAGCCAAACGCGCTCTGGGCCGGGCTTTCCTCACAGGGCAATTCGGCACCACCGACCCACGACGCGCTATAGCCCTGCTCGAAGACGCGGCCCGTCTGGGCGATGGCCAGGCGGCCAAGGACTTGGCCGTACTCTACGCCACCAACGACCCCTTCCCCGCCAATTATGACGAAGTCAAAACCTATCTCGATCTGGCGCTGGCTGTCGGCAATACCGGTGCGGCCCTCGAGGTCGCCTCTGCCATTGCCACCGGCCCGCTGGCCCGCACCCATCGCGAAGATGCGCGCCTCTTGCTAAACGGAGCAATGGATGGCGGCGTGCCCGGCGCGGCCGCCACACTGGCGCGCCTGCAGCTTGATGGCGCCTTCCCTGCCGAAGGCGTTGGCGGCGTTATCAGCATGCTCAACAATGCCGCCAAGAGCGGCGATAACGACTCCGCCCGCTTCCTGATCGGCCTTTACCGCGACGGTTATGGCTTGCTGCTGCCGCCCGATCCGGCTGCCGCCAACGACTTCCTCAATTCGGTCGCGGCCAGCATCGGCCCCGAAGCGACCACCGTCGAGCGCATCCATCTCGAGGCTCTCAAAAACGAAGATGTCGACACTCTGGCCAGCGTCAGCGAGCAGATCTCCACCCTGTCAAAAGCCAGCGCCATCCAGGTGCTCGATATCCTGCGCCGGAAGAATGCGCGGGCCTATGTCTATGTCCTGCAACAAGGCCTTTCGAGCCGTGGTCAATATAGCGGCCCGCTTTCTGGCACACTCGACGCCACCACGATCCGGGCATTCAACGCCGTCTGTTCCGCGCTGAATGCCGAACGTGCCTGTGCCCCAGGTCCCCTAACGCGCGGCGCGTTGCTGACCTTGGGTAATTACGTCCTGCAACCCGCGACCTGACATTGGGGCGGTCCCGTTCCCATGCCAGCATGTCTGCAACAAGGAGGGTTCGACTATGACACGCATTTCGCCGCGTCACGCCGCCACAATCGCCCTTGGCCTCAGCCTTTTGGCCGCCCCTGCCGCCATGGCGCAAGCATCTACCTGCGCTAGTCCCGGCACTTATGCGTTCAGCAATATTACGCTGGGTAGCAAGGATTTCCTGCCCAGCATGTCCAAACAATTCGCTGCAGCCGGCCTCATGGCCCAGCGCGGCAATTGCACCGTCGAAGTCATCTGCCCGCGCGCCGATGACACCCAGCCAGGCCGTGACGCGGCCGCGCTCACCTGCAGGGCGGCCCGAGACATTGTCGTGCGTGGTGGCAGTGCCGCCAGTTTCAGCTTCGACGACGTCAAGAATACGCGCCCCAGCCCCGGCAAGGACATGAACGCCGGCAGCATCTATATCACCCTCAAATAAGCTCAGCCTGCGTGCCTGGGACGAAGACTTGGAGCTATCGCTATGAATTTGACGCGCCGGCATTTTTTGGCTGCCGCCACCGGCCTTGTCGCCAGCCAGGCCGCAGGCCGCGTATTGGCCGCCAGCAACGTTGCCTATGTCACACCGAACGGCCAAGGCAACGGCACCTCATGGGAAGACGCGGCCAGTATCACCAACCTGCCCGCGCTGATTAAAATGGTCGGCGCTGGCGGGCTCATCGCCCTGCTCGCCGATGGACAATACAAGGTCGACAAACCCATTGAGATTTTCGGGGATAGCGGCGGCGAAGTCACCATTTTCGGCTCCAGCAGAAATCTTGGCCCACGCACCGCCCGCATTGTCGGCACCCGCCGCGGCTGGACCTCCGGGAAGGTCAACGCCTCCCAGTTTGGCGGCAATACCCTGTTCGAACTCGGCCAGAATGGCTCCAATCTGCGGCTGGCTAATCTGGACATCCGCAATGTTGGCCGCGTACTCGATATGAGCGATCGCCGCGCTCGCAACATTACAATCGAAAACGTCGCCTTCACCAATATTCGCGACGGCATCTACACCAATGGCGGCTCGTCAATCAGCAATGTGACCATCCGCAATTTCAGCGGCCGCGGCTTTTCCAAAAAAGCCATTCGCTTCCACGGCCGCTGCTCGAATTGGTCCATCGAAAACTGCGAACTCGATAGCGGCCAGCAATATGGCGACAGCTTCGCCGTCGGCATCGAATGCCATGACAGCGCCAATGGCCTGCGGGTCGTCGGCGGCTTCACCGCCAATTGCATGGAACAACACAATGACGGCGACAAATACTGGAATGGTGACGGCATCGCCAGCGAACGTGGCAATTCCAACATCCTGATCCAGAACCACCGCTCCTACGGCAATTCCGATGGTGGCTATGATCTGAAATCTGAAGGCACCAAACTGGTCAATTGCGTCTCCCAAGACAATAAGCGCAATTACCGCATCTGGGGCGGTACCGGCCGCCGGCCCGTAGAATTGCAGGGGTGCTCCAGCATAGCTCCACGCAATCGTGGCGGCGTTGGCGACACTCACCACATGTGGTTGCGCGGCGCCGAGGGCAGTGAACGCTGGGCCGCCAGCGTCCTGTGGACTAATGGCGTGCTTGCCGGCGGCAGCAACGACATCGCCATCTATGCCGAAGGCGCCAACGTCGCCGTCCACCTGGTCGATACCGACACGTCCCGCCTGTCAAAATCCACCAAGCTGTTCTCCGCCACCGCGGAAAGCTCCAAAATCGTCGTTGGCTCCGCTGCCGATACCGGTGTCGATCAGGTATTGACCGAAAGCCCGATCCTCGCCATTGCCGGCACCCATCTGACCATTCCCCTCAAGGCCGATGGCGACGTCACCTGGCGCGTTGCCGAGAAAGACGGCAGCCTGCTCCCTGAGCTCGACGGCCAAACCGTCAGCCTCGACGTGCCCGATGGCAGTCGGGGCGGCCAGTTGATCCTGCAGGCCCGCGATAGCCGCGGCATTGCCATCGAAAAAGAGCTGACGGTCGAGGCCAAGGAAAACCCCGTCGGGGCTGGCGCAGTCCTTGCCCTGGCCTTCGCACCGGGCGCACAAATCGACGCCGTCACCGATGCCGTCGGCCTCAATCAGCCTGTCCTCACCGGCACGGCCGATTTCCAGGATGGCGGCCTGCGCTTTTCCGGCAAGGACACCTATCTCGAAATCCCGAGCTCCGCCAATTTCACCCTCGATGGCCCTTTCTACATCCATTTGCGCTTCAGCCTCGATGCCGACAACGGCACGGACGAGCTCAATGTCCTGAGCAAATGGCAATCCTCGTCCAACCAGCGCGCCTTCCTGTTCCGCCTGGATCAGGAGCGCAAGCTGAGCTTTGTCTGGTCGACCAACGGCCGCTCGCAGGACGAGAACGTCATAGCCGGCCCCCAACTCGCCTTTGAGCGCGTCTATGACGTGGTCGTCAGCAAATCCGCCGATGGTTATATCGAGCTGATCGTCGATGGCGTCACCGCCGGCCGCTCGCCCAGTCCCGTCGAAGCCCTCAATGCCAGCCCCGCCCCGTTGCGTGTATCCGGCCGCGCCGGCGGAGACGCCGCAGGGAAAGGCACGCTCTATGCGCTCGATGTCTATCGTGGCCACAGCTATCAGCCGCCCGCTTGAAAGCGGGCGACCTAACCTTGCAATGATCGGGATCGCATGAGCTCGCATCGCCGTTTCGTAACGAGCGTCGCCTGGTCCATGCTGGGCAATGCCGCCAACAATCTGGTCGGCTTTGCCGTCTTTGCAGTGATCGTGCGGCTGGTCGAGCCATCGGCAATTGGGGTGTTGGCCTTTGCCGTGGTCTTCGTCGACATGGGCAAGATTTTCGTCTCTGCCGGCGTGCCCGACCTAATCGTGCGCCAGAAAGAGTGGAGCGACGGCTACGCCAACATGTGTTTCTGGCTGAACATGCTCGTGGGCGCGCTATCGGCCCTGGTCGTCGTGTTCATTGTTGGTCCCCTCGCCGACATCAATTTCGCTCCCGGCACCACGCCGATCCTGGCCGTTCTCGCCACTTGCTTCCTCATCGACGCCGCCCGCGTCGTGCCGGAATCCCGCCTGCGCCGGGACTTCAACTATCGCGCCCTGGCCCGGCGCGGCCTCATCGCCAATATCCTCTCGGGCGTGCTTGGCATCGGCATGGCCCTCACCGGCTGGGGCATCTGGGCGCTGGTCGCGCAGCGTGTGTCCAGTTCCCTGCTCACCACAATCCTCACCCTGGCCGCCGCCGGATGGGCCCCGCACTTCAAAGTTTCGTTCACAGGCGCCGGAAGCGCCACCGCCCACGGCATGGGCCTGGCTGGCGCGTCACTGCTGAAGCTCCTCACCACCCGCCTCCCCGATCTGATGCTCGGCCTGTTCCTCGGCCCCGTCCCCGTCGCGCTCTACCGCGTCGGCGCCCGCGGCTTCGAGGCCCTGTTCCAGTTGGCCGTCAACCCGATCAGCTCGGTGTCCCTCAGCAGCTTCGCGCAAAAGGAACATGAGGGCATTCTGGGGCAAGCCTATCTCAGCACGCTCCGGGTGCTCGGCATCCTCATCTTCCCGGTCTTCCTCGGCGCCGCAGCATTGGCCGGGCATTTCGTGATCCTGATCTTTGGCCCCAATTGGGACGATTCCGCCGTGGTCATGGGCATTCTGTGCGCCGCCGCCCCCGCCGCAATGGTCTCGACCTTGCTCCACGCCGCTCTGTCCGCCGCCCGCAATACCAAGCTGATCTTTTCGCTCTATGTCGTCTCGGCGGCCTCGACCGTGCTCGTCCTGCTCGTGACTATCCCCCTCCACGGCCTCGTCTGGTCGGCGGCCGCCCTGGCAATCCGCAGCTATCTGGGTACCGTCTTCAGCACCATCCTCGCGGCCAAAACCATCGGCATCACCGCCACAAAGGCGCTCCGGGCCGCCTTCCCGTCCCTGCTCTCAAGCTGGATCATGCTCGGCGCCCTGCTGGCCCTGTCAACGCTCCTGCAAAACCAGCACATGCTGGTGCAGATCCCGCTGCTCATTGCCGCCGGCATCGCCATCTACGCATTCATGATGGGCATAATCTTCCGCCGCTCAACCCTGGCAGCCCTCTCCGGCGCAGCGGAAATCTTCCCCCAATTCGCCAAGCTGCAACTCCCCGCCGCCTGGACCAAATTGCTGGACCGCGCCCATCTGCGCGGCCACAAAGCCGGCCTCGGCAGCTAGTTGGTCCAGCGCAATCCATCGGTCAGTTGTTTGTTCGCAATATGCCGCTCCAAGACTTTGAGCCGGATCAACTGCGAACTGCGGAAATCGGCATCCGAAAAGTCGAGCCCACGCAATCCGCTCACCAGCTGCTCGATCGATTGCGCCAGCGTCACCTGCGGCTGATGCTTGGGCGCCAGCCCGGCAAACTTGTCGAAATTGACCCGATAGGAGCGGCTATCCGCCGGCGCGTCGGTATTGATGCTGACTTCAGTGCCCGGCACGGCCTTAGCCACCGCATTGGCCAGGTCCCGCACCTGATAATTGCGGTCATTCGAGCCGGTATTGCACACCAGATATTGCCCGCCATTATCGGCGCTGCGGTGGATCGCCCAATCCATGGCCCGCGCCATGTCCTGCACGTCGATCAGCGGCCGCCACGGCGTGCCGTCGCTCAATACTGTAATCTTGCCCTGGCTCAGCGCACAGGCCACGAAATCGTTCAGCACCAGGTCAAGCCGCAACCGGTCCGACATGCCGCACGCCGTCGAAAACCGCAGGCTGGTCACCACCATATCGGTATCGAGCGCACTCAGCGCTTCCTCGGTTCCGATCTTGGATTTGGCATAGGCCGTCACCGGATTGAGCGCATCGGTCTCCTTGCGCGGCCCGCCTTCGGCAACGCCATAGACGCTGCAGCTGGAGGCAAAGACGAAGTTCTTCACCCCCGCCTTGCTGGCCATCTCGGCCACCGCCGTCGTCGCCCCCTGGTTGATCTCGGCAGTCACCGCCGCATAGCGGTCCCCCATCGGGTCGTTGGACACCGCGGCCAGCTCCACTACCGCATCATAGCCCTCAAGCTGCGCCGGCTTTATGCTGCGCACATCGCCAAAGAATTGGCTGTCCAGATGGCGCTCTGGCAGGCCGGAACGCGAGGTCAGGCTATGGGCGAAATAAGCATTGTCGAACCCATCGATAATATAGTCGGGGTATTTCGCGCGTAATGTCCGGGCGACGACCGGGCCGATGTAACCCATATTGCCGACAATCAAGATCTTCATCATATCACCATTCCGGTTTTGGTCTTGGCGCCGCTATTTCTGTTCTACCGCACCGATGCACAGCGCAGAAGATTTATTCTTTTTCAGGCTGCAACTCGCGCGTCGCTCAGAAACATCTCGCGCACCACCCGCGCAATCGCCAGCGCAGAGGTCAGCCCCGGCGATTCAATGCCGAAGAGATTGACCAGCCCGAACAGGCCGTGCTCACCCTCCCCCGAAATGACGAAATCCGCCGCCGGCTCCCCGGGCCCCGACAGTTTCGGCCTGATCCCGGCAAAGCCCGGCCGCAATCGCTCCGGATCGATCTCCGGCCAGATGCGCTGCGCCGCCGCGTAAAATTTGCCATGCCGGTTCGGATCGACCTTGTAGTCGATGCCCGATATCCACTCGACATCGGGCCCAAAGCGGATTTGCCCGGCCAGATCGAGCGTCAAATGCGTGCCCAGCCCACCCGGCTCCGGCACCGGATAGATCAGCCGCGAAAACGGGCTCGCCCCCGAATAGCTGAAATAAACGCCCCGCGCATAATGCAGCGGCGGCACAAATGCTGCGTCCAGCCCCTCGACCACCCCAGCAACCTCATGCGCCGTCAGCCCCGCCGAATTGACCAGGAACGGCGCGACCACCACCGGCTCTTCATCACCGCCGACATGAATGGCCCACCCCTCCTTCTGGCGCGAAATCCGCGTCACTGCACTACCGGCCGCATAGATCGCCCCATGCGCCTCCGCATCGGCCAGCAGCGACTGCATGAAGGAATGTGAATCCACGATCCCCGTCGAAGGCGACAACAGCGCCTCATAGCTCCTCAGCGCGGGCTCCATCGCGGAAACCTCGGCACCACTCAGCCGCACCAGATCATCCACCCCTGCATCGACAGCGCTGCGCGCAATCTTGTCCAGTTCGCCCGTCTCATTGGCCGTATGCGCAAAAATCAGCTTGCCACATTGCCGGTGCGGCAGGTCCCGCGCCCGGCAATAGGCATAAAGCTCGTGCCGCCCCTCCACGCAGAGCGAGGCTTTGAGCGACCCCTTGGGGTAATAAATGCCGGCGTGAATGACTTCGCTATTGCGCGCGCTTGTCCAGGTGCCGAAATGGCTCTCCCCCTCGACAATCACCGTCTCGAGCCCAGCCATGGCCAGTGCCCGGCCCACGGCCAGTCCGACCACCCCTGCCCCGATGACAATGGCGCCGACCGCTTGCATGGCTCAGATCTCGATTCTGCTCGAGTCGTCGATCAGTGGCCATGCAGCGTCCTTGTCGGACAGTGTGGTCACTTCCAGCGGCCAGGAAATCCCGAGCTTCGGGTCATTGTACCGCAGCCCCCGCTCGGCCGCGGGCGTGTAATAGCCCGACACCAGATAGGTAACCTCCACGTTATCCGTCAGTGTCTGGAAGCCATGGGCAAAGCCGCGCGGCACATAGAGTTCGTGCTTGTTGTCTTCATTCAGCTCGAACGCCTCATGCTTGAGGAAACTGGCCGAACCGGGCCGCAAATCGACGATGATATCGACAATGGCCCCGCGCACGCAGCGGATCAGCTTGGCCTCGGCATTGGGCGCCAGCTGATAATGCATGCCGCGCAATGTGCCCCTGTGAGCGGACACCGACATGTTTTGCTGCACATAGTCCAGATCCATGCCCTGGGCCTTGAACTCATCCTTGCACATGGTCCGCGCGAAGAAACCGCGGCTATCCCCGCGCATCTGCAGCTCAATCAGCTTGGCATCGACCAGGCTCGTCTCATGAAAGATCATAATCGTCGTTCCAACTATGCAAAGGCCGCTTCTTGTTCCGCATAGAGCCGGTCCACTAAACGCCCCTGCGGAAACACCACGTCATCCCAGGTCAGCGGCGTATCCTTGACCACCGGCCGGGCAATCGAGCAGCCCAAGGCCAGCCCGATCGGCAGCAGCTTCTCGGCCCGGATCGGCTCGATATTCTCCGCCACGCCATAGACTTCATAGCCGCCGAAATCCGCGATGACCTCGCCGGCTACTAGGTCCTTCTTGGCCACAGCGATCACCCCCACGCTGGGTCCACCAGCCGGCGTCAGCACCGGATCACTGAACAACACAGCCCGCGCCACTGAGGTCGGCACCTCGAAATGGCAGAGATGATAGGGCGTGTAGAAACAGTAATACGGCCCGGTCCCGAGCTTGTAGAGATTGAGAAAATGCTTCTGCCGCTCGTTCTCGATGGCCCCGAGCACGAACACGCCCGGCCCCGGCCGCGCGCCGACGACATAGTCCACCAGCCCCGGCCCCGCCGGGTCGATATGCTCGTTGAATGCGGCGACGGTTTCTTCCAGCGGCTTGAGCGGCGCCGTCGGATCGCCGCCCGAAAAATCCGGCCCCAGCATGCCGCGCCGCGCCACCTTCATGCCCGTGCCATTGGCCACGATGGCCTGCTCGAAGGAAATCTTGGTGCCATCGGCAAACGACGCCACCATGGCCGGCTTCTGCCCCCACTTCTCGGCGAACGCCTTCTGCGTCGTCGGGTTGCGATAGGGATCGTGCAAACCCTTGATATTGCCCGCCAGCACCGGCTTCACCCCGAGCCCCGCGACAAACCGGATCAGGTTCATCTGCACGCCCGGCTGGTCGCCGTCGGAAAAGCTATAGATCACGCCTTTGGCGTCGGCCTTGCGTTTGAGGATCGGCCCCACGGTTCCATCCAGCTCGGCATTCATCTGGATCGCATGCTTGCCGCTCTCGATTGCCGCCAGCACCACCTGCGCCGCATGCTCGATGGAACCCGTCACCTCGACTATGGCATCGAGCCCATCCGCCTCCGCCAACGCCACCGCATCCTCGGTTACCACCGGCGTGCCGCTGGCAATCGCGGCGTTCAACTCGGCCGCACTATGCGCCACCTTTGGCGTAATCCCCGCCTGCCCGAAAGCGGCAATGGCGGGCTCGATCCGCCGGTTGGCAATGGCGCACAGCACCATGCCCTTGGTCGCCGTCAAAATCTGCAGCGCAATGCCCGCGCCCTGAAAGCCCGCTCCTACCAGCCCAACCTTGATCGGCCGTCCCTCGGACTCCCGCTTAGCCAGCGCTGTATCGACGATAATCATGCAATGTCTTCCCTAACGCGCACAAAACTAGATTGGGACGAAGCCAAAATGGAGCGCAGAAGACCGCCATTTGCAGACCCCCTCACCAAATCAGTCGGCCCAAACCTTCCACGGTGCCTTGCCGGTCGCCCAGGCCTCTTCCAGGATCTTGCGATCGCGTAGGGAATCCATGGATTGCCAATAGCCCTGATGGTGGTAGCTGCCGAGCTTGCCCTTGGCGATCATCCGGTCCATCGGCTCGCCTTCCCACACCGTCTGCGGCCCGTCGATCAGGTCGAACACTTCCGGCTCGCATACGAAGAATCCGCCATTGATCAACCCGCCATCGTGAGCGCCCTTCTCGCGGAACCCGTCCACGCGCCCGTCTTCCTGCATGCGCAGCGCGCCATAGCGCCCCGGCTGGGTCACGGCGGTCAGCGTGCAAAGATTGTTCTGCCGCTTATGCAGGTCGATGACCGCATTGACGTCGACATTGCTCACGCCATCGCCATAGGTCAGGCAGAATGTGCCATCGGAGAGATAATCCCGCGCCGCCCGCAAGCGGCCGCCGGTCATTGCGTCATCACCCGTATCGAGCACCGTGATCGTCCAGTCTTCGACGGGTTTGCCTAGCCATTTGACGTCACCGCTGCGCAGGGAAACCGTAAAATCGGTCAGCTTGGCGCGATAATTGAGGAAGTAATCGCGGATCACGTCGACCTTGTATCCACCCAGGATGACAAAGTCGGTCAGCCCGTGATGGGCATAGATCTTCATGATGTGCCAGAGGATCGGGTAGCCACCCACATCGACCATGGGCTTGGGCCGGATGGCGGTTTCCTCGCTGAGACGCGTGCCGAAACCACCCGCAAGAACTGCTACTTTCATGCCCCCACCCGCTTACTACGCAATCTTCATTCTTGTTTGCAGCCCACAAAAGAACGCACAAAACCTATCACGCCGAAGATCTGAGCTCGCCAGGCGCGGTGCCTTTTATTTTAAGGGCTATTTACACTTGAGGATAAACTAGCGCATCCGATCGCTATTGCAATACAAAACAACAGTACTTTCTGTCAGATCAATTGCATACTTATCGATTAACATGTCGAACCAAAGTCAATTTTGGAAATTTCGGCAGCTTTCCGAGCCAATCACCTATATATTGCGTGGTGTGGTCCCTGAATATTACGACCATGATCAACAGATAGAGCACCGCGCCAAATGCCACCGAAATCCCCAGCGCGATGATCTCGGGATACCCCGACAGCGTATAGCGATCGAGCGCCAGCACCGACGTCAACGTCACCGCACTTCCCGCCAGCGCCGGCAGCAGCACCACGATCACCGGCCAGGGCCGCATGCCGATCACCGGGCTGGTGACGGCGATATTGAAGATCATGCCCAGATAGCTGCGGATGGCGAGCGCAACAGTCGCCCCTACCAGCCCGAACAGCGGCACGCAAACCAGCAAGGTTACAAAGGTCGTGGCCGCCGCCACCGCGTTCAGGCCAAAAATCAGCTTGGTATCATGGTTGGCCGACAGCGCCGATTGCAGCATAGCCCCAAGCAGCAAGGGCGGACTTGCCATGCACAAGACCTGCATGATCACCGCCGAACTACGCCATTGCTCGCCAAAGATCAGCACCACGAATGGCCGCGCCACACTGGCCGCGCCGAAAAACAGCGGGAATGTCAGCATGGATATGACGGCCAGCGAATTGATCACACTCTCCCCAAGCCGCCCTGTATGGGCGCGTTGGGCATAGGCCGATAGCGAGGTCGATCGCACCGGATTGATGGTCAATTGCACCAGCGCGTCGAAGCCGCGCGAACCGACCCGAAATACCGCCACGGGCACCGGCCCCAGCGCTAGGCCCAGCATCAGGTCGGGCAGTCGCTCCGACAGCAATTTCAGCAGCGCCGCCCCGACCAGCCCCACGGAATGGCCGATCACGCTCCATAGTCCCTCCACACTGCCCCAGGTGGTGGGCACCCATCGGGCGGCCACCAGGGTAAAGACTGTCGTCAGCAACGAGCTGCAGATCCGCTGGGCAACCAGCGCCCAGATGCCCCAGCCCGTCAGCGCCATGGCCACACCCAATATGCCGGACAGGACATTGGCGCCTACGCCGCGGCGGGCCAGCGTCTTAAAATCCAGATCGCGCCGCAGCCTGGCCTCCGGCACCACGCGAACACTATCGATAATGAAGCAGGACGAGAGCACCGCCAACACCACCACGGTGCCCTGTGCGAAGTAGATATCGACCAGCGGCCCGACAATGCCGACAACCAGGAGCGCCGTAATTGCAGCTGCTGCAAGGTTCAGCCAGAAGCACATCATGGCAAAGCCATCGCTCCATACCTTTTGCCGCACGATAAGATCGGGAACCCCCGCATAGACGAAGATCTTGCCCATCTCGACAAAGATCAACGCCACGGCCATGACGCCGATTACCCGTGGCTCGACGACCCGAACCACCAGGGCAAAAACCAGAAAGCTGACCAGGTTGTTGCCGACACTCCCCAGTGTCGACCACGCCACGCCTCGGCGAAATTTCCCGGCATAGCTCATCGATGATGCAGAAATTGAGCTGATCGACACCCGCGGATCAGCGAGATCAAGAGCATCCGAGCTCGATCGGAAAAGGGAAACACAGCAAATACCTGCGCACTGAACAAAGAAGCCGCGTTTTATTTATGATGAATGCATAACTGAAGTTAACCTACAATACAGAATCATCACGAGCCAAATTCTTGCCAGTTACGAGCCTGCCGAAGAAAAAATGAACCAGAAGGACAAATATTGAGACAAACAATGTTGATTTCATGCAACACAATTGCGCGTGTTCAGGAAATTTTCCTAAGTACATCAACGGCATGACGAAGTGTTCACATTGCGCTCCCCCTATTGCCAGGATTCAAGCCTCATGCGATCATTAACAGACTATTAATGCCACCGCAGCGGCGGGCGCATGGCGGGTTCGTGAGGGTGAAGACTATGTCGTTCGACAGTAGCAATCCGCATCTGCTGCAAGACTATTCCGCTTCTGCAAATAATAATGACGTGCCTGCACTTCCCTATCCTCAGATTTCCGCGCGCCTGAGCGAGCGGTCTGCCAATGGCTTGCGCTCGTTTTGGACAGGCAAGTATCCGGCTGACCTGACGATGACGTCGCGCCGCCAGCTTGAGCTGACGCTCAAGCGCGCATTCGACATTGTTGTGTCCCTGCTGGCTCTCGCCTTCCTCCTGCCCCTGCTGCTGATGGTAACGCTGGCCATTCGTTTGTCCGATCCCGGGCCGGCATTGTTCCGCCAGCCACGCGTGGGCCAGGGCGGCCGCATCTTCACGATTTTCAAGTTCCGTTCCATGTATATGGAGCGCTGCAATACCGATGGTGTCGACCAGACCGTGGCCGAAGACGAGCGCATCATGCCGCTTGGCCGCTTCCTGCGCCGCACCAGCATTGACGAGCTTCCCCAATTGCTCAACGTGCTGCGGGGCGACATGTCCCTGGTGGGGCCACGCCCCCATGTCGAGGGGCAACTGGCCGCCGGCCTGCCCTACGAGCATCTGGTGCCCTATTACAGCTATCGCCGCCACATGCGTCCGGGCCTCACCGGCTGGGCGCAGGCCAATGGCTATCGCGGCCCCACCTCGCAAAGCGAGCAGGCCATTGGCCGGATCGATCACGACGTCGCCTATATCCAGAATTTCTCGCTGCTGCTGGATTTGCGCATCATCCTGATCACCATGCACCGCGAATTCCTGCGCGGCACGGGCTCCTGAGCCCGCTGCGATCTCGTCCGGGCGCGATCTGCCGCGCTCGGTTAGGCCGCATGGCCTCCCAGTCCTGAAGCAGGTGTCGCCGCCATGACACTGGCCGCCCGCAACGGACAATTCGCCTCTCCTTTGGCTATTGAAGCAATCGGCTCAATGCCGCAGATTGCGCGCCAAACGAACCGCGAGAAGATTGATGATGATAAGCCCGACTTCCCGGCAGCGCCTCGGCGCCGTGGCCGCAGCCTGCCTGCTGAGCGTGGCCCTGCCCGCTGGCACCGCCTGGGCGCAGAAGGTCAAGACCCCAGCCCCGGCTCCCGCGCCCGTCACCGAATTTACCGTGGAAATCCCCACCGTGGACGCCATCGATTCCAATCTCGATGAAGCCATTCTGCGCGACATTTTCAGCGGCAATGTCACCGATCACGCCGAGGAACTGGCGGGCCTGAGCGCCACCAGCATCACCATTCCCGAAATCCTGGTCAACGTCACCACCACTATTGGCGAAGAAACCAACGACACGGTCATCACCTTCACCGATCTGGTGCTGAGCGACGTCGCGGACGGCGTTGCCGGCTCGGTCAAGCTGGCCGAATCCGGCTTTGACAGCGGCGACAAGGGTTCGGCCGATATGGGCCCCTTCTCCGCCAGCAATTTCAATATCTCAGGCGTCCTGGGCATGTATGGCCTGGTCGACGCTGCCGACCAGACGGAACTGGAGACCATCTATACCGATCTCAAATTCGAGGGCGGTACTGTCGCGGCGTCCGATATGTCCTGCACGTTCGGCCCGATGACGGCGGCCGAATTCAAGGCGCGCCCGTTGAATTTCAGCTTTGCCGATTTCATCGCCCTCAGTGAAGCCGCGGAAAACGAGGGCGAAACACCCTCGCCCGAGACCATCGGCAAGCTGATGCATCTTTATGCCGATATGTTCACCGCCTTTGAATCCTCGCCGGTGGAATTCGGTGGCTTCGAGTGCAGCGGCGTCGATGAGCAGGATCGCCCCATAAACTTCTCGCTCGACAGCATGACCATGGCCGGCATGAGCCCCGGCATCTATCCGGCGATCACCCTGAGCGGGCTGGACATCACCGTCGAGGGCGACGGCAAGGTCGGCGTGGGCACCATCGCGATCAAGGAAACCGATCTCAGCGGCCCCATCGCCGTGGTGCAGGCCGCGCCCGAAACCATCGATCAGGCCTGGCTTGAAGCCAATGGCCGCTCACTGATCCCCGCCTTCACCGGCTTCTCCTTTGCCGATGTCGATGTGGACGTGCCCGATCCGGAAAATGCCGATGGCCGCATCGCCGCCAGCATCGGCGCCTTCGATCTCACACTGGGCGCCTATCGCAATGGCATCCCCACCGATTTGCTCACCTCGGCCAGCAATATCGTCGTCGATCTGCCCAAGGACAGCGACGATGAGCAGATCCGCCAATTGGCCGAGCTGGGCGTCACCACGATAGACGCCGGCTTCACTGTCGACGCGTCATGGAACGAGGCCGAAAACACGATCGACATTGACGAGGTCTCGATTACCGGCGCCGATCTGGCCACGGTCCTGCTCACCGGCACCCTGACCAACGCCACCGAAGCCCTGTTCGGCCTCAACGAAAATGCGGCCATGACGGCGGCCATGGCCCTGGCCATCAATCACCTGCGGGTCGACGTGACCGATGCCGGCCTCTCCGACATCATCCTCGCCACCGTCGCCAAGGAACAAGGCACCGACCCCGCCGCCATGCGTCCGATCTTTGCCGGGCTGGCCGAAGGCACCGTAGTCGGCTTCCTCGCCGGCGCCGCCGAGGCCCAGAAAGTCGGCGCCGCCATCAACAGCTTCGTCAGCGGCAAGGCCAAGCAGCTCACCATCGACATGACCGCCAAGGCCGACCCGGGCCTGGGCCTGTTCGACTTCATAGCCGCCGAAGACGACCCCGCCTCCCTCATCGGCAAGGTCAACATCGAAGCCGTCGCCAAATAAAAACAAAAAGGCCGCTCCCCAGGGAGCGGCCTTTTTTCCGTGACACCCAAAAGCTCTACCGCACCTGCTCCGCCGCCGCCTTCATTCCCCAATCCAGCAGCCCCCGCGCCACCTCGGCCGTGCTCCCCTCCACATAACACCGCAGCTCCGGCGCATTCCCCGACGCCCGGAAATGCACCATGTCACCTGCCAGCGTGCGGAACTGTAGGCCATCGATCGTGGACAGGCTCGCAATCCCATGCGGCGCAAAAAAAGCTTCGGCAAAAGCGCGATCCTCACCCAGCCGCCGCAAGAACGCCGCGCTTTTCTCCGCCGGCACATCCTGCAGCCGATCCGCCAGCGCATATTGCAGCGGCAGCTCCGCCACGATCGCGTCCACCCCAACGCCCCGCCGCGCCGCCAGCCCCAGCGCACACAGCAGCGGCAACACCGCATCCCGCGTCGGCAGCGGGTCGAGCCCTGCAATTCCATTGCCGACAAACGTGCCGCCATTGGCCTCAAAGCCAACCACGCTATCAGCCGTTTCCATCGTCTCGATCACATAGGGCGAGCCCACCCTGGTCCGCAGCACCGTCTCGAAAAACCCCGTCCGTTCCAGCGCCGAATTGGACGTCACCGGCGTCACCACCGTCCCTGCCCCGAGCAATTGCGCCGCCAGCAGCCCCAGCACGTCACCGCGCACAAACTCACCCCTGCCATCCATCAGCAGCGGCCGATCCCCATCGCCATCCGAGGACACGATCGCATCGAGCTTTTCGCTCTCGATCCACCCCTTGAGCGGGCCAAACACCGCATCGCCAAACGCCTCGGTATCGACCGCGACGAATTCCTCCGTGCGCCCCAGGCTTACCACCTCGGCGCCCGCCTGCCGCATGACCTGCCCCAACACATCCCGCGCCACGCTGGAATGCTCAAACACCCCAACCCGCAGCCCCGTCAGCGCCCCCTCCGGCAACAGCCCGGCATAGCGCGCGACATAGCGCTCCACGACGAGATCAAATTCATCGCGCATCCCCGCCGCGCTATCCGGCACGACCTCATCCCGCAACGCCGCAACAATCCCGGCTTCATCCGCCTTGCTGATTTCCCCGCCCGGCACATAGAATTTCAGCCCGTTCCGGTCCGAGGGAATATGGCTGCCGGTAATCATGATGGCGCAACAACCCGCCGCCATTGCATGCAGCGCCAGTGCCGGCGTCGGCACTTCGCCGCAATCCACCGCCTCAAGCCCGAACAGCCCGATCGCCGCCGCGCAATCCTTGGCAATAGCGGGGCTCGAAGGCCGGAAGTCCCGCCCGATAAACACCTTGCCGCCGCCCAGCTGGCCCAGTGCCCCAGCATGCCGCAAAAACGCCGCCACATAACGCCGCGCCGCTTGCCCCTCCAGTTCCACCGCCAGACCACGCAGGCCGCTCGTCCCAAATTTCAGGCTGAAAATAGTCAAATCGCTTCTCTCAATTCACGCCGTAATAATGCCGGTACCACTCGACAAACCGCGCCACACCCACCTCGATAGGCGTCTCCGGCAGCACCCCAATCAATTCATGCAATAGCGCCGTGTCCGACTGCGTCGCCACCACATCGCCCTGCTGCATCGGCAGCATATTGTGCTTGGCCTTGCGCCCCATGGCGTTCTCGACCGCTGCGACAAACGCCATCAATTCACTCGGCTTGCCCCCCGCGATATTGACCACCCGATAGGGCGCCACCGCCGAAAGACTGTCCCCCTTCACCGGTTGCCCCTTCACCGGCGGCGCCCCCGCCAGCCGCACCAGCGCATCCACCAGATCATCGACATAGGTGAAGTCGCGCCGCATCTTGCCTTCGCCATAAATGTCGATAGCCCTGTCCTGTTGCATCGCCGAAACGAATTTGAACAGCGCCATGTCCGGCCGGCCCCACGGCCCATAAACCGTGAAAAACCGCACGCTGGTCGCCGCAATGCCCCATAGATGCGAATAGGAATGCACCATGGCCTCGCCCGATTTCTTGGTCGCGGCATAAAGCGATACCGGGCTATCGGCCCGGTCGGTCTCGGCAAAGGGTATCTTGGTATTGCCGCCATAGACCGAGCTGGTCGAGGCAAAAATCAGATGCTCCGGCGGCGTCTCCCGCGCCGCCTCGAGCAGGTTCGACGTCCCCACCAGATTCGACTGCACATAGCTTTGCGGATGCTCGATGCTGTAGCGCACCCCCGCCTGCGCCCCCAGATGAAACACCCATTGCGCCCCGCTTTCGGCCAGCGCCTGCTTCAGCCGCGCCCCATCCTCCAGCATGGCCTCGACAAAGGTGAAATTGGGCTGCTCCGCCAATAGCGCCAGCCGCGCCCGCTTCAGACTCACATCGTAATAATCGGTCACCCCGTCATAGCCGGTGACGACATGCCCATCGGCCAGCAGCCGCTGCGCCAGGTGAAACCCGATAAACCCCGCATTTCCCGTCACGAAGATACGCTTAGGCTCCATCGAGGTCCGGCCTTCTGTTTCTGAGGGATTTAGTGCTCGAGCGGATGGCCTTGCCCTCCAGCCGCCGCTGTTTGGATGCAAATGTCGGCCGCGTCGCCACCCGCGCCTTGGGCACATGCGCCCCCGCCACCAGCAGATCCACCAGCCGCTGCTGCGCATCCGCCCGGTTCATCGGCTGGTCGCGATAGGCATTGGCGGTGATGACGATAATGCCATCCTTGGTCAGCCTCTTGCCGGCCAGCACAGCGACCCGCCGCTTCATCGCCTCGGGAATATTGGGCGACGCCATCAGGTTGAACCGCAGCTGCACCGCGCTCGACACCTTGTTGACATTCTGCCCGCCCGGCCCTGCCGAGCGCACAAAAGTCTCCTCGATTTCCGAGGGATCGATGCTCACAGTGCGGGTGATGACGATGGGATCAGGCATTGTCTCAACTCTACCGCAAGAGCGTCCTGCTGCGAACGCCCACATCCACCACGGTGTCATTCCCGCGAAAGCGGGAACCTCTGTTTATCTTTTGCACATCTACAAACAAAGGTCCCCGCTTTCGCGAGGACCTCCGGTATACTTATTTGCGCAGCCGCCCCGCAAAGATGATCTCACCCTCGTGGATGGTCAGCCCCTTGATGGTCGCCCGGTATTTACCGGGCAGCCCCTCGGCCGGCACAACCCAGCCCTTCTTGAGCATACCGGCGAAAACCTTCTCGCCGATATCCTTGAAATCGCCGGGTCCCAACGCATTCTCTTCTCCGAGATGCGTCAGCGCCTTGATTTCCCGATTGGACGGCCGCTGCGGCATCAGGCAGCAGCCTTCGCCTTGAGATCAGGCGCGGTAGCTTCGGCCATAAGCGACACCAGGGCATCCATGAACGGAATGACCTTCTGCCCCTCGGTTCCGAGCCGGCGAACCGACACGGTGCCTTCTTCGGCCTCGCGCTTGCCCACCACGAACATCAGCGGCACCTTGCCCACCGAGTGCTCGCGCACCTTGTAGTTGATCTTCTCGTTGCGCACATCGATCTCGGCCCGGATACCGGCGTCCTTGAGCTGGCGCACCAGCTTTTCGGCATAGCTGTCGGCTTCCGACACAATGGTCGCCACCACAACCTGGGTCGGCGCCAGCCACATCGGCATCCGCCCGGCATAGTTCTCGATCATCATGCCGATAAACCGCTCCAGCGATCCCAAAATCGCCCGGTGCAGCATCACCGCATACTGGCGCGAGCCGTCTTCGGCGACATAGGTCGCGTCCAGCCGCTCGGGCAGCACATAGTCCAGCTGCAGCGTCCCCACCTGCCAGGAGCGCCCGATAGCGTCCTTGAGGTGGAATTCCAGCTTGGGTGCATAAAACGCCCCCTCGCCTTCCGCGATCTCGAAGTCATAGCCGGTCGCGCGCAGGGCATCGCCCAACGCCTTCTCGGCCGCATCCCAGCGCTCGATCGTGCCACCGAACTTTTCCGGCCGCGTCGCCAGCTTGATGACCACATCGGCAAAGCCCATATGCTCATAAACCGAATAGAGCAGATGCACGAAATGCTCGGTCTCGGCCTGGATCTGGTCTTCGCGGCAGAAAATATGCGCGTCGTCCTGGGTCATCTGCCGCACGCGCATCAGGCCATGCAGCGCACCATGGGCCTCATTGCGGTGGCAGCAGCCAAATTCCGCCATCCGCAGCGGCAGATCGCGGTAGCTCTTGATGCCCTGGTTGAAGATCTGGATATGGGCCGGGCAATTCATCGGCTTGAGCGCCATCAGGTCGCCCTTGCCGCTCAAAACTGGCCCTTCCTCTTCCGTTCCCGGCACTTCGTCAGGCACCACGAACATGTTCTCGCGATACTTGCCCCAGTGCCCCGAAGCCTCCCAGAATTTGGAAGACATCAGTTGCGGCGTCTTCACCTCGACATAGCCCGATGAATTCAGCCGCCGACGGATATAGGCCTCCATCTGGTTGAACAGCACATAGCCCTTGGGGTGCCAGAATACCGATCCCTGCGCCTCGGGCTGGAAGTGGTACAAGTCCATCTCCTGCCCGATCTTGCGGTGATCGCGCTTTTCCGCCTCTTCCACCATGTGCAGATACGCGTCCAGCTCTTCCCTGCTCGCAAAGGCCGTGCCGTAAATGCGGCTCAGCACCGGATTATTGCTGTCGCCACGCCAATAGGCGCCGGCCACCTTGGTCAGCTTGAACGCATTGCCGATATCCTTGACCGAGCGCATATGCGGCCCCCGGCAAAGGTCGATCCACTGGCCCTGCTTATACATCTTGAGCGACTGGTCAGCCGGAATGGCATCGACCAGCTCGACCTTGAAGGCCTCGCCACGCGTATTGAAGAAGGCCTTGGCCTGGTCGCGCGTCCAGATTTCCTTGGTGAACGCCGCACCCCGGTCGATGATCTCGGCCATCTTCTTCTCGATGACCGGGAAATCCTCTTCCGAAAACGGCGTATCGCGCTTGAAGTCGTAGTAAAAGCCGTTCTCGATCACCGGGCCGATCGTCACCTGCGTATCAGGCCACAGCTCCTGCACGGCTTCCGCCAGAACGTGCGCCGTGTCGTGCCGGATCAGCTCCAGCACGTCCTTGGACCCGCTATCGCGCGTGACAAATTCAATGCGGCCGTCTTCCTCCAGCGGATCGCTGAGATCGCTGAGCACGCCGTTCCAGCGCATAGCCACCGTCTTCTTGGCCAGGCTCTTGGAGATACCCTCGACCACGGTGGTCCCAGTGGTGCCACGCGCATAGTCGCGAGTTGCACCGTCGGGGAACGTCACCTTGATCGTCATTTTAGGTCTCCAGAAATTGGGTAACTTGCCGCAAAAGCACGGCAAGGGCGCCTATCTAGCACGTATCACGTGCATTTCCAGCAGCACGCCTCAAAAACTCAATGTCACCCCGGCGAACGCCGGGTCTATCCCTGAGATACAACAGTCAGCTCGGCGACCCAGCCCCACGGTGTCATTCCCGCATAAGCGGGAACCTCTGTTTACTGGCGCTTCCGGCACACTAAAGAATTGCCGGGCCGCTTTACTTCGACGTGAACCCTAGGCACTGTCATCGAAATTGTAGAGCGGAATCAGGAAGATAAATGCCACCGAAAATTGCGGGTTTTATTGTTTCGTTCGTCTTCCTGGTTGCGACAGGCCTTTTGGCATCGCCGGCATTCGCAGAAGGGCCCGTTGGTCAGTGGTACAAGTCGTGCGCAGATCACTGCGTACGCTTCCAGACAGGCAACGGAAGTGTGAATTCATTCGAGATCGTTCAGAAATCTAACGGCCCCCTTCTGAAAGCCGATACCACGCCAGACGCTGATCTTCCGTTTGGCGTAACATGGCAGATCGACGGCCAAAAAGAGATCCGGGTGCCCTTCATGAGGTGCCAGAACGGCACCTGCCAGAGCGAGTTTATCGCCAACGAAGATTATCTCAACATGCTGCGGCACGGCTCCAAGTTACGTCTGAGTGTCTACAAAGGCGGACGGTGGCACGTCACCACCATCAGCCTTGCTGGCTTTACCGCCGCATACGACGGGAAGTAGGGCGCCCCCTACTTCCACCGTCCATACCCCCACGGCTGATACCACCGCGCCCCCACCGGCACCGCCTCCGGCAGCGGATCATAACCATGCGTTCCGCCCGGCCGGCAGCGCACAAACCGCGCCAGTCCCATCCAGCCCCCCGGCCAGAATCCAAACCGCCAGATCGCATCCCGCGTATATTCCGAGCAGGTCGGCAAATGCCGGCAGGTCCGCCCCATAAAGGCCGACAGCGTGTACCGATAGACCGTGATCAAAAACACCGCCGCAATCTTGAACGGCAAATCCACCACGCGCCAAAATCCCGAAACGACTCGATCCATCAAGAACCGGCCGCAACCGATTCAGCCGACTCGATCTTTTCCAGCGCCGCCTCCACCGCATCGAACACCAGCAGCGTCGACATATGCCGCGCCGTATAGTCCCGCACTGGCTCGAGATATTTCAGATCGCTCCACTTGCCCGCCGGCGGCGTGCCATTCGCCTTGAGCATGGCATGCATCTGCCCCCGCACCGTCCGGAACTCGTCCACGGGCGTCCCCACAATCTCCCGCGCCACCACGGCCGCCGAAGTCTGCCCCAGCGCACAAGCCGAAATCTCGTGCCCGTAATCCTCGATCACCCCGTCCCGCACCACTAGGTCCACCTCGATGGTCGAGCCGCACACCCGGCTGGTTTTGCGCGCGCTCGCATCAGGCGCCGCCAGCCGCGGCGGCTGGCGGGCATTTCCTGCAAGATCGAGGATTTTATCGGAATAGAGATCGCTGAGTTCCATGAAACGAACAATTCTGTTTCTTGTCGGCCTGTGTCCAGCCTCCTATATAGGTGCTCGCACCCGGGCTGTCAGGACATCGCTCACGTCCCACTGGTCCAAAAGTCGCTATTGCAGCCTTTCAATGCGGTGCCACAAGGAGCCGACCAGATGGATGCCAGCGTCAAGCCGCCCTTTCCCTTGCCTCGCATGGCAAGCGCCCCGGTTCGCCCCACGCGCGAAGAAGCCGAAGCCGCCGTCCGTACCCTGATCGCCTGGGCCGGTGACGATCCGACCCGCGAAGGCCTGCTCGACACCCCGCGCCGCGTCGCCAAAGCCTATGGCGAACTCTATGCCGGCTACGACCAGGACCCCAAAGCCGTGCTCGACCGCACCTTCAAGGAAGTTGGCGGCTATGACGATATCGTGCTGGTCCGCGACATTCCCTTCAGCTCCCATTGCGAGCACCACATGGTGCCCTTTGTCGGCAAGGCCCACATCGCCTATCTGCCGCACGACGGTGTCGTGGGCCTCTCTAAGCTCGCCCGCCTCGTCGAGGTCTTTGCCCGGCGCCTGCAGACCCAGGAAAACCTCACCGCGCAGATCATCGACGCGCTAAACGAAAATCTGGGCCCCCGCGGCGCCGCCGTCATGCTCGAAGCCGAGCATATGTGCATGTCCATGCGGGGCGTGCACGCCCACGGCGTCTCCACCATCACCCACCGCTTCACCGGCGTCTTCGCCGAAGACCGCCAAGAACAAGACCGCTTCTTCGCCATGGTCGGCAAGCGCTAGCCCTCTTCTCCCTCCCCCTTGTGGGGAGGGCCGGGGTGGGGGTGCTGAAGCAGCCGCCGACCGGATTTGCCTGTTTCCCCCGCGCTCATTATGCTTGCGTGCCCGAGGGATCAACCATGCCAGAACAGCTAGTCAGCGCTCCGCCAGTGCCCGAACCGGTAGTGCAGGCCCTCGCGCGCTATTCCGAGCCAATGCGCCAGCGCCTCCTCGATATCCGCGAGCTGATCTTCACCATCGCCGCTCAAACCAATGGCGTCGGCCCCCTCACCGAAACGCTCAAATGGGGCGAACCGGCCTATCTCACCGAAGCCAGTCGCAGCGGCTCCACCATCCGCCTCGGCATGGTCCGCTCGGCGCCCGACAAATGCGCAGTCCTGTTCAACTGCCAAACGACCCTGATCGACACCTTCCGCGCCCATTTCGCTGACGATTTCACCTTTGACGGCAATCGCGCGCTCCTCCTGCCCGCCGCCTCGCCCCTCCCGGCCACCCCGCTCGCCCTTTGCCTCCGCGCCGCCTTGACCTATCACCTAGCGCAAAAGCCGCGCCCGCGCTAAAACCCGGGCATGAGCATCACCTTCGCCGATCCCGCCGCCCTCTCCCACGAGCAACTGGAAGAAGGCACCCTCTTCGCCCCGCGCTTCGACGCTGCGGGCCTGGTCACCGTCGTCACCATCGAGGCCTCGAGCAAGGACGTGCTGATGCTCGCCCATATGAACGCCGAGGCCTTGTCCCTGACGCTTGAAACCGGTATCGCCCATTACTGGTCCCGCTCGCGCGGCAAAATCTGGAAAAAGGGCGAAACCTCGGGCGAATTGCAAAAGCTGGTCGAGCTGCGCACCGATTGCGACCAGGACGCCCTGGTCATGAGTGTCGAACAAACCGGCCGCGGCGCCGCCTGCCACACCGGCCGCAAATCCTGCTTCTATCGCCAGGTAGAAGTAACGGGCGAAACCGCAGCCCTAAAGGACACCGGCCTGCCCCGCCTGTTCGATCCGGCCAAGGTTTACTAGCGCAGTACCCTCCACACCCACGGTGTCACCCCGGCGCAGGCCGGGGCCCATCTCGAGGTGGCAGATCTGCCGCAAGGTGCGGGTGTGTGATCGCGCTGCCACCCTTTCTCCGCATGCCCCGATCTCAGGATGGGCCCCGGCCTGCGCCGGGGTGCCACCGTGGATGGTCCGCGATCTGGATATTGCCCAGTAGACCTCATGGTGAGCTTGTCGAACCACGAGGTCGTGGCATCTGGCAGCAGCTAAGTGCGAACTTTATGCCGCCCGCCCCAGAAACAATTTGAGCCAGATGGCCCACGCCTTGCCCGCAGCAATACCGTCGCTGATTTCGCCAGTTGCCTCTGCCTTGGCTCGGGCAGCGCGATAGGCCCGCCATAGTTGTTCTAGTCGGTCGATGGAAATGAGATCACTCATGCTGAGCTGCTCCTGATAAACCCGCGATGACCTGTTGATAAGTCCGGTTCGCCGGCCTTGTCTCTGCCTATCGCGCAGCCAGTTAACGCTGTCAGCGGCTCTCATGTGAACTATGGGGATAACGGGGAATACCAAAATTCGGCGTGCATCCCCCTTCTATTCGACCTCAGCAAACCGAGCACTAGATTCGCCCCTCTACCGCCCCTTCCGCTCAAACAACCCCACCAGCAAAATCCCGGCGAAAAACCCGCCCAGATGCGCCTGCCACGCCACGCCAATCGAAGTGCCCGTCAGCACCGGCAGCAGCGGCACCGCAGCATTCAGCACCACCCAGATCACCACGAACATCCGCGCCCGCGCATCCTTCATCAGGTCGCCAAAACTGGCCAGATGCCGACCTACGATCACCCGCTCCCCCGTCTCGGGATGCTGCGCCACGATCACCGGCTGGAAAATGAACCGCACCGCCGCACCGGTCAGCCCGGAAACGCCCCCTGAGGCCCCGATCAGATACGTCCCTGAATAGAGCGTCGTCGCCGCAAAGAACGCCGCCCCCGCTGCCGCCGAGATGAAAAAGATCGTCAGCATCGGCCCGGCCCCATAGCGCCGCGCCACCGGCGTCGCGAAAATCGCCAACCACGCCACATTGATCAGCAGGTGATCCCATCCGCCATGCATCAGCGCATGGCTGAACGGGGTCCAGATCAGGGGAAGGGCCTGCGCCGGATCACTCCCCGCCACCACCAGCCGCAACGGCAAAAATGCGAACCACAGGATGAAGTCGTTATAGCCCTGCTGGTTAAGCACGAAGGTTGATGCGGCGTGAATCACCACCATCACCCCCACCAAAGCCGTCACCGACCCCGGCAACAGGAACACCGGCTCGCGCCCCGGCTGGCCTGGTGTCTGCCCTTGTTCGACCATCACTTCACCCCGACTCGCTGGCGCCGCGCCGCTTTGGCTCTTCTTTTCCACATTGGGACAGCCGCGTTAACCTTAACTATCCTTTAAGGGCGCTTTTGCCCCAGCCATTTGCGAATGTGGAGTCGCGGCTTGTGCCTTTTCTCAAAGGCGGGGAGCGGTCGCATGGCCATCGGCGGAACAACAGCAATGCAGCAGACCAGCACTCGGACCCTCTACGATTATTGGAACGCCATCCGGGGGTCCCGCAGCGCACCGGACCGCAAGGATATCGACCCCACGCGCATCCGCGAAGCGCTCGCCAATACCTTTATTCTCGAATTCGACCAGGCAGAGAAGTTCTCTTTCCGCCTCGCGGGCTCGCACCTGTGCACAAGTTACTGCCGCGAGCTCAAGGGCCGCTCGTTCAACGATCTCTGGCATGAGCGCGACCGCGACGCCATGGACACCCTGATCCGCGCCGTCACCGAGGATCACGCCGTGGCCTTGGTCACCTTCCAGGGCACCACAGCGCTGCACACCAAGGTGTCCTTCGAGACCATCCTGATGCCGCTGCGCCACAATGGCTCCACCCACACCCGCCTGCTCGGCGCCATGTCGGCGCTCGAAGAGCCCTATTGGCTCGGCGTCCAGCCCATTCTCGAGCAGCGCATTACCGGCCTGCGCCTGATCTGGCCCGATGATGTGGCCATGGAAGAAACCGTGCGCGAAGTTGCCACCAATGTGGGCAATGACATGAGCTACATGGGCGTCAGCCCCCACATGCCCATGCCCGCCACGGTCTATGGCCGCAGCGCCCGGCGCTACGCGCACCTCGCCGTTATCGATGGCGGCCGCAGTAAGTAAACTGCCAAGGCTTTTGCCGGCATTTTAGCCCACTTGGCTTGGTATTGGCGACAAATCACAATACCAAGCGTTAACCAAACCCGGTTAGCTTATTGTGGAAACACAGTGCGACCGGCGGCAATGCTCAGCGACGACATCCAATCACCGCGATTCATTGCCCCCGCGCGTACGCGCGCCGACTCGGCACGTTTTCAGCGCGTCAAAGTCTCGGTCCTGGGCCGCTACATGCTGGCCGACCGCCGCGAATTTCCCTGCCAGGTCATCGAAATGTCCCCCGGTGACGCCATGGTCATCGCCCCCGTTGCCGGCGTCGTCGGCGAGCGCGTCATCGCCTATATCGACCATGTCGGCCGCATCGAGGGCACTATCCTCTCCCAGATGGATGGCGGCTTTGAAATGGACATCGCCGCTTCCCCGCGCAAGCGCGACAAGATGGCCGCCCAGCTCACCTGGCTGGCCAATAAGGATATCCTCAACCTGCCGGAAGACCGCCGCCACGAGCGCGTCGTCCCCGATATCCGCCATTCCACCGTCGTCCTCGACGATGGCCGCCGCTACAATTGCAAGATCATCGACATCTCGCTTTCCGGCGCCGCCATCGAACTCGACGTGCGCCCCGCCATGGGCACGCCCGTCACCCTGGGCCGCATGCGCGCCCGCGTGGTCCGCCACTTCCAGAATGGCGTCGCAGTAGAATTCGCCTCCGCCCAGGAAATGCTCACCGTCGTCCAGCAAAACCTGCGGATGAACTAGGGCTTGCACTGAACCTCCCCTCGCCCCTTGTGGGACTTCGATCCGTCCCGCAGGGCAAATCGCTCCAGTGGAGCGATTTGAGGTGAGAAGGCCATGAGAGCTACGCTCGAATGGCCCAGCCCCTCCCATGCTTCAATGCCCCTTCTCCCTCCCCCTTGTGGGGAGGGCCGGGGCGAGGGTGCCGCGCCCGCCACAGGCACCATGCAGCGGACCACCCCCGCATAGTAAACCACCCCTGAATCCATTCGATAAAACTTGCATAAAAACTGCATTGCAGTTTTCGGATCGACGAAATCGGCAGTCCGTAACGTGGTTTCCATCAGGGAGACCACACAATGTTTTTCACCAACAAGGCAATATTCGGCGCACTTCTCGCCCTCGCCGCCATCGCCGCCCCGGCCCAGGCCCTCGACTTGACCAATGTCGCCTTCGTGCAGGTCGTCGATGCCCCCGCCAGCATCCCGGTCGGCCATGCCGAGTTCTGCAAGGCCCGCCCCGCCGAATGCCGCCGCAACGACAATGTCGTGTCCGCTGTGCCGCTGGACGAAGCCCGCTGGTCCGAACTGCTGCAGATCAACGCCAACGTCAACGGCAACGTCACCCCGGTCTCCGACCTCGACCTCTACCAGGTCGACGAATTCTGGACCTATCCCAATGGCTATGGCGATTGCGAAGATATCGCGCTGGCCAAGCGCCGCGACCTGATCAATGCCGGCTGGCCGGTCAGCACCCTGCTGATGGCCATCGTCAAGCAGGCCAATGGCGAAGGCCATGCCGTACTGATCGTCCGCACCGACCGCGGCGACCTCGTGCTCGACAACCAGGACGGCGCCGTGCGCCTCTGGAGCGACACCCCCTACCACTATGTCAAGCGCCAGTCCCAGGCCAATGCCGGCCAGTGGGTCGACATGATCGACAGCCGCCAGATCGTCGTCGCCACCACCGCTGGCATCAACTAATCACCGCTTTCCGGACCCCGCCCCGGATCGCAAGATCCACGCCTAACCCTGATAGGGGTCTGAAGAATGAAGCCAGCTTCGCAAGAAGCTGGCTTCATTGTTTTTGGCAATCGCAAAGCTGGCGCTCACCTCAGTAGACCTCATCCTGAGCTTGTCGAAGGACGAGGTCGTGGCACGATCCGGGTACGACCTCGTGGTTCGACAAGCTCACCATGAGGTCTACTGATGCTGTCGCTCCTAATACCGAATAGCCACGTAAACACCCATGAACAGCATCCCCGTCACGAACGCCCAGCCAAAGGCCACCACCGAGGCCACCAGCATCGAGGTCATCGACAGCGTACTGTTATCCTCGTGCTGCCAGCCCAGCTGCAACATGATGTAGGGCCCGCAGATAAAGCTCATCGCCAGGTGCCCCATCGCAGCCACGTAGGTCTTGCCGTCAAAGCGCAAAATGGCCTGCTGTCGCGCCAGCCATTGGTAAAGGTGCGTCCCCGCCCCTGCCACGCATAGCCCGATCCCGATGAGAAACGCCGCCAGCAGCAATTCCTTGGCCATGCCCAACCGCCCTGTTCCGCGCTGGCATTATTGTGCCGCGCGCCTGAAATTAACCCTTCATTAAGCATATTGACCGCCCTATCGATTGTCACCTCCGCTCGCCAAATCTGGTTAATGCTGGTCATGAGCTCGCAATCGGCGCCCGCCACGCCCCGCCATCCTCCCGCCTCCCTGGGATTCAATCTGGCCGGCATCGCCGTGCTGGCTTTGCTGCTGGCCGTTGGCGCCGCCTACCTGCTCGACGAAATGGGCCGCACTTCGCGCACGCCCACCCCCGCGCTCGAGGATGGCAATCCCATCGTGCAAACCATTTCCGGGCGCGAGCTGACCATTCCCACCGCCTGGTTCCGCTATGGCGAGCAAATCCGCGACGGCTTCACCAATCAGATCGACCTGACCCTGATGTTCGCGCCCGACGGCGCCACGCCCCTGCCCGTGCAAGTCATGCTGCTGCCCCGCAGCCGCGCGCGCACCAGCAGCGCCCTGCTCGACGCCGTCTATCTGCACCAATTTGGTGATGAAACATTGGCCGGCATTCCCGGCCTCGTCGGCAAACCGCTCGGCGCCGCAGCCGGCTACGAAGGCGAACGCGTCTGGTACGACCCGCTCTCGGCCAATGCCTTCGTCGCCAAATGCATGGCCCCCATCGAACCCGGCGCGCCCGAACAATGCGTGCGCACCGTCTACCTGCCCAGCGGCATCGCCGCCGTCTACGTCTTCGACGCCAAAGCCCTGCAATCCTGGCGCCAGTTCGACACCCAGATGAAACTCTGGCTAGAAAAAATCGGGGCTTGGTAAGATTCTATCTTCCCCTCGCCCCTTGAGGGAGAGGGACAGAAATTCTGCGTTCAGCAGAATTTCAGGGTGAGGGGTACTGCGCCATCCCATCGCTTCAATGCCAATGGAGACACCCCCTCATCCCAACCGAAATTCGCCTTCGCGAATTCGGTGCCTCAAGCGGGGCACCTTCCCCCTCAAGGGGAGAAGGAAGGCCCGGCGGACGCTGCAAACGTCTCAGACTTCGTCCAGATCGATATCCAGGATCGACATATTGAAGATGTACGACTTGTCGCCATCCTCGTCGTCCAGATGAATAAGCCCGATCGATTCATCGCCGATGAACACTTCGACGGAGTCATTCAGCTTGGCGCGCGGCCGCACGTCGATATTCTTGTTGTTGAATTTGAGTTGCAGGAATTTCTGCAGCTTGATGATCTCGGGATGGTTCACGATGCGTATCCTGCTGATTTGGGTTGAGGCGGCAATCTAGTCACCCGCTAAACGCAAACAACCCCTGTTCCGCCCCATTTTAGCGGTGACAAGCCGCGATGACCAGTTGCAGCGCAGCAAAGCCAGCGCCCCGCCTCATCCTGCCCCGCCCCACAGCGCAAACCCATCCTCCCCACAACGTCATCCCGGCGCAGGCCGGGATCCATGCTGAAGGTACGAGGGTTTGCACCCATCGCCCCCACCCACAGTGTCGTGCTCAGTAGCTCCAATCAACATTCAGCTCTGCTGATAGGTGGAGAGCCCCAATCTGGTTCCCTCCCCCTTGTGGGGAGGGTTAGGGCGGGGGGTCTGCACTCTCCGCAAGTGCTTTGCCGGTGGAAAGCTCAGCACCCCCACCCTCAATCCCTCCCCACAAGGGGGAGGGAGGCCGATCGTGGCTCCCGAACTATGAAAGCCTGCCCTCGGGCTTGCCACGAGGGTCCAGCACACCGCGCTCAAGCCTCAGTCAGCACTGAACGGTTGAGTTTCCGGTCAGGCCGAGTCGAAACCGGTGGTCGTCGAGAACCGGAGCGGAGCGTACTTTTTGTACGTGAGCACCGGAAGCGCAGACGAGTGCCGGTTGCAGGCCGGCATCACCGGAAAATCAGCTGTTCAGATCGTGAACCAGGAATTCCTGATCCATCACCAGCGCCGGCTGCGCGCATCCAGCCTCGCCAATCACCTTGGCCGGAACCCCCGCCACGGTCACCCGCGGCGGCACTTCCTTGAGCACCACCGAACCCGCCCCGATCCGCGAGCAATCGCCAATGCGGATATTGCCCAGCACCTTGGCGCCGGCCCCGATCAGCACGCCATTGCCGATCTTGGGGTGACGGTCCTGATCGGATTTGCCCGTGCCGCCCAGCGTCACATTCTGCAACATCGACACATTGTCGCCGACCGTCGCGGTCTCCCCGATCACCAGCCCCGTGCCATGGTCGAGCATGATGCCCTTGCCCATCGGCACCGCCGGATTGATATCGACCTGAAACACCTGGCTGGCCCGGCTTTGCAGATACAGCGCAAAATCCCGCCGCCCCGCCAGATACATGGCATGGGCAAAGCGGTGCGTCTGGATCGCCTGATAGCCCTTGAAGAACAGCAGCGGCTCGACCGCCCGGTGGCAGGCCGGATCACGCTCCAGCGTCGCCGCCAGATCGACCCGCGCCGCATGCCCGATATCGGGGAAATCCGTGATCATCTCGGCAAAGGCCTGCCGGATCAGATCGGCCGAAACATCGTCATGGTCCAGCCGCGCCGCCAGGCGATGCCCCAGCGCCTGCTCGAACGTTTCGTGATTGAGAATCGCTGAGATCGCCATGTTCGACAAAGAAGGCTCGGCCGCCACGATCTGCCTGGCTCCGGCGCGCACAGCTTCCCAAACGGGGTCCACGGCCTGGATTTCGGCTGATTTCTTTGCGCTGACGCTCATGGGGCGACACTCCGCTTCATCGAGATTTACCGATATAAGCCATCTCATGCTCCAAAACAAAGCCCTTACGGGCCGTTTGGTTCACGAATGGCTGTTGGCAGGCAATGTCCTGCCCAGGAATTCGATCGCTGCAGCCTTGAATTTTGCGTCACCCGTCGCCCGCATATGGTCGCGCTTGGGAATGACGAACGCTTCCGCGCCCGGAATCAATTCCGCCAGTGGTTCGGGCGGGCCGGCCATCACGTCGGCCTCCCCCACTGCCACCAGCACCGGCACATTGATCCGCCGCACATCGGCCCGCGCCATCGGCTCGCGCGACGTCTCCATGCAAGCGGCCAGCGCCTCCCGGTCCGCGCCAGTATGCTCGGCAAAAATCCGGAACTGCCGCGCCGTCGGATGCGTCAGCCCCGCCAGGGCCGGCGCCCGCAATCCGGCAATGATGTCATTGCCGTCGCTCAGCCCATTGATGAGATTCATCCCCATCCCGCCAAAGATCGCGCACACTACCCGCTCTTCATCCTGAAAGGCCATGAATGCCGCAATCCGCGCGCCCATCGAATAGCCCAGCACCGCGGCCTTCTCGATCCCCAGATGGTCCAGCAGCGCCACCGCATCCTTGGCCATCACCTGTGGATAATAGGCCTCGGTGTCATAGGGCTTGTCCGATTGCCCATGCCCGCGATTGTCCAGCGTGATCGCCCGATATCCGGCCGATGTCAGCGCCTCGACCCAGCCCGTATCGATCCAGTTGACCTTCCCGCTCGAGGCAAAGCCATGGATGCACAATACCGGGAAGCCATCGCCGAAGGATTCATAGGCCAGCGTCAGACCATCGGATTGAAAGTTTGGCAATTGGTTCACCCAGCAACATCTCAACGTGCACAGTCCGCTAACCTATTCGCCCAATCGGTGCCACCTGTTTGGGCAAATGTGACTGCCCGGAAGACCTTTCTTTCGCCCGGCCCATTGTTTATGGTCCGGCCAGCAAATCATCTATCCAGGTTATCCCCGATGGCAGCCCACGGCAGCACGCCCCACTTCCACAACACCGAAGGCCTCCGCCAGATTGAGGTCGGGTCCAAGGAATTCCAGTGCGTCGGCGCCCTGCCGCCCTTCGATCATCCCCATATCTTCATCGATATGGGCAAGGACAGCGAAGCCGTCTGCCCCTATTGCTCGACGCATTACGTCTACAATCCAGCGCTCGCCGCCGGCACCGCCAATCCGCTCTCGGCCGTCTATCACGCTGACGCCGCTTGAGTTTTTCCTAAATGAATAGCAGCGGCCGCACCTTCTTTATCGTCGGTGCAGGCATCTCAGGACTCACGCTCGCATTGGCGCTCGCCAAGTTCGGCGCCAATGTTACCGTGCTCGAGCGCAACCCGGCCGTGTCCGAATTGGGCGCGGGCCTGCAGATCAGCCCCAATGCCCGCCGCGTCCTCGATTCCCTGGGGCTTGAGGAAGCCATCGCGGCCAATAGCCTCGAACCCACCGGCATCGACCTCTACCCAGCCCGCGCCAAGCGCCCGCTGGTCACGCTGGAACTGGGCGCCATCATGCGCACCCGCTTCGGCGCCCCCTACGCCGTCATGCACCGCGCCGACCTCGCCGACGCGCTCTACAAGGCCTGCCGGCGCTTCGCCAACATAGATATCCTCTTCGGCGTCCGCGCATGGGATACTGTCACCAGTGCGAATGGCGTCTCGATCACACTCGAAGATGCCAGCGGCCAAACCCGTTCCCTGCGTGGCGACGCATTGATCGGGGCCGATGGCGTGCATTCAAAAACCCGCACGACGCTGCTCAATGGTCCACCCGCCACCTGGCGCGGCCGCGTCGCCTGGCGCACCCTCCTGCCCTTCGAAGCCCTTACCGGCCAGATCGCGCTCGACCGCGTCTCCGTGCTCTTCGCCCCCAATTACCACGTCGTCTGCTACCCGCTGCCCCACCGCCAGCAGGTCAATATCGCCCTCTTCGCTACGGCCTCGAATCGCGACGAACTCCCCGATCGGGGCGCGCCCCACCTACCCCGCCGCCTCCCCGCCAGGCTCGAAGCCATCCGCGCCGCCGCCGGACAGAGCTGGACGCCCTGGCCCCTCTACACGGTCGATTCCCCCGCCTGGCACCGCGAAAATACCGGCCTTATCGGCGACGCCGCCCACGCCATGCTCCCCTTCCAGGCCCAGGGTGCCGCCATGGGCATCGAAGACGCCGCCGTCCTCGCACCCCTGCTGATCGAGGAGCCAAATGCCGAAGCTGCCTTCGCCAAATTCGACGCCATCCGCCGCCCTCGCGTCGAGCGCGTCGCCAAGGTTTCCCGCTCCAACGGCAAGATTTTTCATCTTCCCTGGCCCCTCAGCACCGCCCGCAACCTGGTCATATCGGCCCAGGGCCCGCGCGGTCACCTCAAGCGCCTCGCCTGGCTCTACGGGCATGATGCGCAGCCCTAAGGCCTTGAATCATCCCGCGAAGCACCCGAGTTAAACCTCTGAAGAGATTCAGCTTCCCGCCGCTTCAAGCTGTCGCGCATACCACACCCGACACCGTTCGGCCTTGCTTTGGCCGATCCGGCTGTGTCAACTGCGCGACACCAACCAGCCCGCTGGGGCCCTGAAAATCAGAAGGTTAGCGCCACTTTATGCAAGCTGCGACCCGCTCCCGCCTGACGCTGGCCTGTATCCTCGTCACCATTCTGCTCGACATGATCGGTGTCGGCATCATCGTGCCGGTATTGCCCGAGCTGCTGGAAGAACTGACCGGCGGTAGCGTCGCCAATGCGGCCGTCATCGGCGGCTACCTCGTTTTCGCTTACGCCTTGATGCAATTCGTTTTTTCGCCAGTATTGGGCAATCTTTCCGACCGTTTCGGCCGCCGCCCCGTGCTGCTCTGCTCTCTGCTCGGCCTCACCTTCGATTACCTGATGATGGCGATCGCCCCCTTCGTCTGGTACCTGTTCATCGGCCGCATCATTGCCGGCGTGGCCGGCGCCGCCGTCGCCACCGCCACCGCCTATATGGCCGACATCACCCCGCCGCATAAGCGCACGCACCGGTTCGGACTGATCGGCGCCGCCTTCGGTCTCGGCTTCATCATTGGCCCGGTCATTGGCGGCGAACTCGGCGAACTGGGTCCCCGCGTCCCCTTCTTTGCCGCCGCTGGCCTGGCTTTCGCCAATTTCCTCTTCGGCCTCTTCATCCTGCCCGAAAGCCTGCCGCGCCACGCCCGCCGCAAGTTCGACATCCGCCGCGCAAATCCCTTCGGCGCCGTCGTTGCGCTGCGCCGCTATCCGGTCGTGCTGTGGCTTTTGGCTGTGCTGTTCGCCTTCTCGCTGGCCGCCCAGGCGCTGCCTACCGTGTTCAGCTATTTCACGGTCGAGGTCTACCGCTTCACCTCGTCCAATATCGGCCGTGCACTGGGCGCCTTCGGCATCGGCTTTGCCATCTGCCAGGCCTTTATTGTCGGCCCCCTGGTCAAACGCATTGGCGAACCGCCCGTGGCTATGCTGGGCCTGTTGGCCGCGATCGCTGCCTTTATCGGCGTCGCCTTCACCGATCAGGTGGTTTATCTCTACGTTTTCATCATGATCGGCGCGATCAGTGGCCTGGCCCCACCGGCCATCAATGGCGTGCTCTCGCGCCAGGTGCCCGACAACGCCCAGGGCGAATTGCAGGGCGCAGTCAACGCCGCCAATTCATTGGCCACCATTATCGGCCCGGTCGTCGCCACGCAGATCTTTTCCTATTTCACTTCGGCCCCCGACTCGCCCGGCTATTTCCCCGGCGCTCCCTGGGTCGCTGCCGCCGGCTGCGTCGTCCTCGCACTTATCCTGTTTGCCACAGCCGCCTGGCGGTTCGAGCTCGGCCACCGCCCATCCATCGCCAACAAACCCATCATCCCCGACATGGCACCCCCCGGCCAGATCCGCGTTCCACCCATGGATGAAGACGATAATGACGCTGCAAATCCGCCCCGCCGCTGAGGCAGATATCCCGCAAATCCTCGCCATCGTCGCGCCCACCCTGGCCGCCGGACAAACCTACGCCATCGCCACCGACCTCGACGACGCCGGCGTCCTCGCCTATTGGCTCGGCCCCACCCACGAAGTCTTCGTCGCCGAGGAAAATGGCGTGATCCTTGGCACTTATTACCTCATGGCCAATCAACAGGGCGGCGGCGCCCACGTCGCCAATTGCGGCTACATGACCGCCTCCACCGCCCAGGGCAAAGGCGTCGCCCGAGCCATGTGCCGACACTCGCTGACCCGTGCCGCCGAACGCGGTTTCCGCGCCATGCAGTTCAACCACGTCGTCTCCATCAACACCCGCGCCGTCGCGCTCTGGCAATCCCTCGGGTTCGATATTGTCGGCACCCTGCCCAAGGCGTTCAACCACCCCGTGCACGGCTATGTGGACAGCTATGTGATGTTCAAGACGCTGTAGAGGACGCCTCACCACACAATGGGATGCGTCTCGCCGGTCGCGACATTCACAAATCCCTCCGGCGCCAGTGGCGAAGGCGCCACCAGCACCCACCGCCAGGGCGCACAGGTCAGCGTGGCAAAGGCTAGCCGCTCGGGGAAACCCGGCCACCAGCGCGGCGAGAAGGTGGGTTCATACATCCACTCGATCCCCTCGGCCGCGGCATACAGCGCCTGCATTTCGGCATCCAACTCCGCCGGCGGACGACAGGTCATTAGCCCGCCCACCTCGTAACGCACCGTCGCCGCCAGTTCGCCCTCGCGTACCAGCGCCCAGCCGCCCTGCGTTTCCCGCAGCGCATTGACCGCCTTGGCCATGGCGGCGTCCGACGACCCAACCACCCAGATATTGTGCTTGTCATGCCCCATCGAGCAGGCCAGCGCCGTCTCCGGCGTCTTCGGCCCCGTACCCAGCCAGAACATTTTGGACGTCAGCCCCTTGCCCGAAAACCGGTCGACAATGGCAAATTTGGTGACATTCCGCCCGGCATCGCGCTGCACCAGGCCATCGGCCACGGGCAGGTCCATGGTGATGAACTCATCCGCCCAATGGAACGGCCGCAGGATCGCCGCCGACATGGTCTGGCGCCCCGGCTCAGCGGGAATCGCAAAGTCTTCGGCCAGCATCTCACGCTGGATATTCACCGTCCCCGTCGCCCAGCCCGGCCAGGCAATCTTGGGCAGCGGCCCGCTATAGGTCTTGCCCTCGGAAACCTGCTGGCCATCAGCCCAAACCTGCGCAATAGACAGGCTCGCGACATCATCGAGGAGCACCAGATCGGCAAACCGCCCCGGCGCAATCGCCCCGACCCACGGCGTCAGCCGCATATGCCGCGCCGGATTGATCGTCACCAGCTGAATGGCAATCTCGGGCGCCAGCCCCGCTTCGATGGCCAACCGCACATTGTGGTCGGTCGCGCCCAGCTTCATCGTGTCCGAGCACGAGCGGTCATCGGTGCACAGCGCAAACTGCGACCAATCCTGCTGCCCCTCGGCCAATAGCCCGCCGATCATCTCCTTGACCGAATGCGGGCGCAATTCCATGAACAGCCCGCGCCGCAGCTTGTCGCGCACTTCCTCGGCCGTCCACGCCTCATGGTCCGAAGCCATGCCGGCCGCCGCGAACGCATTGATATCATCAATGGCCCGCATGCCCGCGGCATGCCCCTCGACCACGCCGCGCTGCTCGAAGGTCGCCCGGATCATCCCCCACAGCCGCTCATAGGACGGATTTTCCGGGTTCCACACCGCCGGCCAATCCATCACCTCGTCGAGCCCGGCCACCATTAATTGCTGCTTGAGAAAGCTCTGCTGCTCGTCATAGCCAAAATGCCCGCCGCCCCACTCGTAGGCCGTTGGGGGCACAGCCGATCCAGGCAGCGGAAATATCTTCATTGGCGATCCGGCGCGCCGCGCCGTCAGCCAGAATTCGAGGTTGTTCGGCCCATCCACATTGGAAAATTCGTGGCTGGCCTCGCAGGTCCAGGTATTGCCATGCGGCAGCACCAATGCCGCCTCATGCTCGGGCGTCAAATGGCTTGATTCGATATGTTTATGAACCTCGCCAAACCCTGGCACGGCATGCAGATTTAGCCGTTCTGCCCGCTCGGCAACCTCGCCCTTATAGGCGCCCGCCGGCCCTAACCAGGCGATCCGCCGCCCGGATATGACGATCTCCTGATCCTCATGCCAGCGCCGCCCATGCACATCGAGCAGCCGCCCAACGCGCACTGCGCGATCCGCCGGGCGCTTGCCCAGCGCCACCAGCGCCAGATGCTGGCGAATGCGAACCTCATCGGCAGCGTTGATCAGCAGATCGTCCGGCAAATCCATGTCTATAATTCTCCTGCGATCCAAGCCGCGCCCTGCTTATCCAAGTCGTGAGCGGGGATCAACGAGACCTTATCCCCCAAACCGCGCGACCGATTTGCGCACTACCAGTTCCACCGGCAGGCGGGTCATAGTCTCGGTTTCAGTCTTGTTGATCAGCGCCAATAGTCGCGTAAAGGCAAGCCGCCCCATTTCGGCAACCGGCTGGCGTACCGTGGTCAAAGGTGGGTCCACCAATTCGGCGAACGGCATGTCGTCAAACCCCACCAGCGACATATCCCCGGGCACGGCAATCTCTGCTTGCCGCAAAGCCTGCAGCACGCCTATCGCCAGATAATCCGAGCACGCCACAATAGCGCTCGGCCGCTCCTGGTTTGCCAGCAGGCGCCCTGCCGCCTCGTGCCCGAATTCGCGCGAATACTGGCCCAGCAGCACCCAATCCTCGCGAACCGCAATAGCTGCCTCGCCCATCGCCCGCCGGAATCCCGCCAGTCGCTCCTTGACGCTCATCAGCCCGCCCGGCCCGCTGATGACAGCAATATCGCGGTGCCCGGCCTCGATCAGCAATTGCGTCGCGGCATAAGCGCCCTGCTCGTTTTCCACGAATACGCGCGGCACCGACACACCGGGAATATCCTCGTCCAGCAGCACCACATTGTCGTGCCGCGCAAGAAGCTCGGCCAGAGTGCCGTCATCGGGCTGGTTGGTCATCATGATCAAGCCATCCACATGCTGGTCATGCAGCCGCTTGATCGCGTCAACCTCCCGCGTCCGGTCGCCCCGGGTCGAGGACATGTACACCGCGTAGCCATGCCGCTCGGCTTCGGCCTCTACTGCCGCGGCCAGTTCCGCAAAAAACGGATTGCCAATTTCCGGCGTCACCAGGCTAATCGCCTCCGCCTTTCCGGTGGATAGCCGCTTGGCCAGCAGGTTGGGCCGATAATCGAGCTTGGCAATCGCCGCGTCGATCCGGTCGCGCGTACCCTGCGGCAGCTCAATCCTGTTGTTGAGATAGCGCGACACCGCCGTCGGCGACACACCCGCTTCTTCCGCGACATCGCTCAGCGTAGCCATGATCTGCCTCTGATTCTCGGACTCATTGCCCATCCTCGGCCATCAGCGCACCACACGACCATGCCCCCGTCTTGTGCATTTCCGATATTCGCATATGGTTTGTGCAAATGAACTGCGATAGCATTTGACATTGTGCTGATAACTGACGTTAATTCGAAATGTAAAGCGGTTTACTAAGCCGGGTCAAATGAGTTCTGTTCTTATCTACGACGCTACAATCCTCACCGTCGATACGCAAAACACCGTCTTTGAAGGCGGCTGGGTTGCTTTTCTAAATGGTCGCATCACCGGAACCGGTCCCAAATCGACCCAACCTGACCCTGCCGGGTTCGACGAAGCAACCGCACTGCCCGGCCAACTCATCATGCCCGGTCTGGTCAATGCCCACACTCATTCCGCCATGGTCTTGTTCCGTGGCCGCTCGGAAGGCCAGAGCCTGCTCACCATGGAAGGCTGGTACAATTCCATCCGCGAGCCGGAGCTGTCGCTAATCGCCTCCGATATCGGCCCCGCCGTCGCGCTGTCCTGCGCCGAAATGGCGCTGAGCGGCACCACTACATTCTGCGACCAGTATTTCTTTGCCGAAGAGATCGCCCAGGCCGCCGCCGCTAGCGGCCTGCGTGCCGTCATCGCCTATGGCATTGTGCAATTGGGCGATAAGGACCGCGGCGAGGACGAACTCGCCAAAGCCGCCGCCTTTATCGAAAAGCAGCGCTCCGCCGATGGCCGAGTCATCCCCTGGTTCGGCCCCCACGCCCCCTATGTCGACAATTCCGAGGACCTGCTCCGCGCCGAGGTCGACATGGCCGTCAAATACGGCGTCGGGATGCACCTGCACATGGCGGCGGGACCGGAGGATAATGAAGAGACCTTGGCGCGCTATGGGCTGACAGCCACGCAGGCCCTCTCCCGCGACGGGTTCTTCGCCGGCCGCGTCCATGCGGCCCATTGCCTTGATCTCAGCGACGAAGACATAGCCATTTTCGCCGCCGCCCCAGCCGCCTCGGTGTCCTACAATGCCACGGCGGGCCTACGCTCGGGCCGTGAAGGCATTTGCCCCGTGGTCAAGCTCAAGGCCGCAGGCGTCACCGTCGCCCTGGGCACCGACAATGTCGCCGCCAACAATTCCTATGACATGATCGCCGAAATGCGGGTGGCCGGTCTCGTCGCCTCCCACCGCGAAGGCGTGGCGCAGCCGATTTCCAGCGCCGAGCTGGTCCGCATGGCCACGATCGAAGGCGCCAAGGCTTTGGGCCTTGATCACGAGATCGGCTCGCTCGAAATCGGCAAGGCCGCCGATATCATCGCTGTGGATATGCGCGGCCCCGGCTATTCGGAAACCCCGGACATCGAGACCGTGCTCGTCTATTCTGGCAGCGGCCGGGACGTTACCCATGTCTGGGTCGCCGGCGAAGACATCGTCCGCGATCGCATGCTACAGCGCGCCGACTACCAATCCATCAGGTCGAATTATTCGGCCACTTACCAGGACTTCTGGGCGCGCGTCGAACTTGCGCGCCAGGTCGCATGAGGCAAATTTGAACAAACTGATTCTCGATACCGACGGTGGCGTTGACGACGCGCAGGCCCTGCTGATGCTGATCGCTGGCGGCCGCACGCCCGACGCCATCACCACCGTATTCGGCAATGTCGGCCTCGATGCAGCCACGCGCAACATCCTGTCCACCCTGGCTATCGCCGGTGCCGACGTGCCCGTGCATATGGGCGCCGACCGCCCGCTGACGCAAAAGATCATCGACGCCAAGTATATCCATGGCGAAGACGGCCTGGGCGGCGCTCCGCGGCCGCTCGAAAATGCCAAGCCCGCCAGCGAGGACGCCATCGGCTTCCTGCGCCAGACCTTCCGCGAAGCCGGCGGCAAGGGCGAAAAGATCGATTTCCTGATGATCGGCCCGCTGACCAACCTGGCTTTGGCGCTGCGGCTTGAGCCCTCCATCATCAACGGCATCGGCCAGCTCACCATTATGGGCGCCACCGTCTATGGCCGCGGCAACACCACCCCTGCCGCCGAATTCAATATCTATGCCGATCCCGAAGCCGCCTCGGTGGTCTTCTCGGCCGATATCGACATCGTCGTCATCCCGTGGGAGCCCTGCGTCACCCACAATATGAGCGGCGCCGACGTCGACACTGCTTTCGCTAGCGTCGCTGCCGGCCCCGAAAAGGCCTTCTCGGAAGCCCTGGCCGATCACGCCCGGCGCACCAATGCCAGCTATGGCGGGGGCGACGTGTTCCGCTTTGTCGATCCACTGGCTGCCGCCGTCGTGGTCGATCCCAGCATCGTCACCAAGTCGCTACGCGCCTCCATGGATGTGGCGCTGGCCCCCGGCATCACCCGCGGCATGACCGTGGTCGATCCGTCCGGCCGCCTCGGCACGCCCATGGTGACCCTCGTCGAAGAAGCCAAAATCGACCGCCTGGTCGATCTCTACAAAGCGTCCATCGCCTACATCCCCGGATAATCCCAACTCGGAGTGCGCCCATGTCGTTTCGTTCCCTGACCCGTCGTTCGGCGGGCCTCCTGCTGGCTGCGGGCCTGCTGACTTCAGCAGCCCCGATTGCCACCCAGGCTCAGGAATATACTGCAGAAAATCCGCTCACCGTCGCGCTCGTGCTGCATGGCACGCGGGGCGACAAGAGCTTTCTCGACAGCGCGACAGCGGGCGTAGAGCGTGCTGCGGCCGAGCTGCCGGTTGAGATCAAGATCATCGAAGCCGGCTATGACCGCGGCCGCTGGGAACCGGCTCTGGCCGATGCCACCGACACCGGTTATGACGTCATCATCGCCGGCACCTTCGACATGACCGGCTTTGTCGCCAAGCTGGCGCCCGACTATCCCGATACCAAGTTCATCATTTTCGACGACAGCCCGGATTTCTCCACCGGCTGCTGCTCGAATGTGCTGGCCCTGCAATATCAGACTTCGGCCGCTGGCTATCTCGCGGGCTTCGCAGCGGCAAAGCTCTCCACCACCGGCATTCTGGGCACTATTATCGGCATGGAATTCCCCACCGTCACCGACTTCAAGGTCGGGTTTGACGAGGGCGCCAAGGCCGCCAATCCCAATATCCAGATTCTGAACACCGTCGCCGGCACGTTCAGCGATCCGGCCAAGGGCAAGGAAATGGCTATCGCCCAGCTCGGCCAGGGTGCCGACGTAATCTTCCCGATTGCCGGCGGCACCGGCATTGGCGCTCTGCAGGCCGTGCGCGATGCCGGCAAGCTGGCCGTCGGCGTGGATAGCGACCAGGCGGAAATCTTCGCCGATTCCGATCCGGCCCAGGCCGACGTCATCTTCACCTCGGTTGAAAAGAAGGTCGGGGATTCCCTGTTCCTCGCCCTCCAGCAGACCATTGACGGCACCGCTCCCTATGGCTCGGCCGTGCTGCTCGGCATGCCCGAAGGCGCGGTCGGCATTTCCAAGAACAGCTATTATGAAAAGCTCGTTCCCGCCGAAGTCCGCACCGAGATCGACGCTCTCGAAGCCAAGATCAATTCGGGCGAACTGGTCCCCGCCACCGCAATGAAGTGACAAATTCCGGCGTCGCCCCTCCGGGCGGCGCCACCTTCCACCTACGGGAACGACCTGCATGGCCCCGCTGCTGCAAGCGATCGACATCGGCAAGACCTATCCGGGCGGCGTTGTCGCCAATAACGGGGTCAACCTCACCATCAATGCGGGCGAGGTCCATGCCGTGGTTGGCGAAAACGGCGCCGGCAAATCCACTCTGATGAAAATCCTCTTCGGCATCGAGCGCCCCGATCGCGGCACGCTCCTGCTCGATGGTAAGCCTGTCAGCTTCACCAATCCGCGCGAGGCGATCGACGCCGGCATCGGCATGGTGTTCCAGCACTTTTCCCTGGTGCCCTCCTTCTCCGTTTACGAAAATGTCGTGCTGGGCTCCGAGCCCCGCACCGGCGTCCGGTTCGACCGCCAAAAGGCGATCGAGGCGGTGCGCGCGCTCTCCGAAAAGTTCCGTCTCTCCGTTGATCCTCTGCCGCCGGTCGGCCAACTCCCTGTCGGCCAGCAGCAGCGCGTTGAGATCCTCAAGGCACTGTACCGGGACGCGCGCATCCTCATTCTCGACGAGCCCACGGCCGTCCTCGCTCCGCAGGAAGTCGAAGAGCTGTTCGTCGCCGTCCGCGCCTTGGTCGACCAGGGCCGCACCGTCATCTTCATCGCTCACAAACTGCCTGAAGTGCTCGAAATTTCGGACCGCATCACCGTCATGCGCGCGGGCAAATCGGTGAGCGAAGTCGCCGCCAACGAGGTCACCGAAAAGAGCCTCGCCACCATGATGGTCGGCCGCGAAGTTGCTCTGCGCGTCGACCGCGCCGCCAATCAGGGGGCTCTCGCCTGCGAGATCAAGGCCCTCAAGGTCACCGGCGAAAGCGGCGCCACCCTGGTCGATGACCTCAACCTGCGCGTCCATGCCGGCGAAATCGTCGGTCTGGTCGGCGTCGAGGGCAATGGCCAGTCCGAATTGCTCGAAGCCGTCGCGGGCCTGCGCCCCATTGCCGATGGTGTCGCCTATCTCAACGGCAAGAGTCTCGCCCCCCTAACCATTCTCGAGCGCCGCGCCGCTGGCCTTGCCAGCATCCCCGAAGATCGCCTCGCGCGGGGCCTCGCCACCGGCGCCAGCGTCGCCGAAAACCTCGTCGCCACACGGCTGGACGACAAGCGCTATGTCCGCAATGGCCTGCTCGATCTGAAGGCTATCAAGGCCAATGCCGAAAAGCTCATCGAGCGCTTTTCCATCCGCGTCGGCGGCCCCGGCGCCGCCGTCGGCACGCTCTCAGGCGGCAATATGCAAAAGGTCGTGGTCGCCCGCGAGCTCTCCGAACAGCCCAAGCTACTGTTGGTCAACCAACCCACTCGCGGCGTTGACCTGGGCGCCACCCAGTTCATCTGGCACTCGCTGACCGACGCCCGCGACGCTGGCGCCGCCGTGCTGCTCAGCTCCGCCGATCTGTCCGAACTGCTGGCGCTGGCCGACCGCCTCGTCGTCCTCTATCGCGGCAAGATCGTCGCCGCCTTCCTCAACTCCGACGATCTCACCCCCGAAACCCTGGGCACCTATATGCTGGGCATCGCCAAACAGCCCCCCGCCGAAATGCAGGGAGCCCTGCGATGAGTATGACCACTGAGGCCGTGCTCGGCCGCAAGGCCCGCTGGGCCAATATCCGCCGCGAAACCGGCCGCGCGCTTGCCGCCGCCCTCATCGCTTTGAGCGTCGCTTTTGTTATCATCCTGCTCACCTCCAAGGCCCCGCTTGAGGCCTTCAATGTGCTGCTGACCGCCCCCATCTCCCGGCCGCGCACCATTGGCCTATGGATCGATGACGTCGCCAAGCTGACCATTACGGGCCTCGCCTTCAGCCTCGTCTTCCAGGCCCGCCAATTCTCCATGGGCGTGCAAGGCCAGGTCTATGTCGGAGGCCTCGCCGCTGCCTATGTCGCCCTCTCCCCCATCGGCGCCACCTGGCTGGCTATCCCCGTCGGCGTGCTCTGCGCCATGATCGCGGGCGGGTTCTATGGCTTCATCCCCGGCATCGCCAAGGCCAAGCTGGGTGCCAACGAGATCGTCTCCTCGCTGATGCTCAACTATATCGCCCTCGAGCTGTGCAATTATCTGGTCCGTACCCAGCTCGTGCCCCCCGGCAGCGGCGTGCTCACCACCAATGATTTCCCTGCCACCGCTGTCTTCCCCGCCCTCGTGGCTGGCACCCGCATCGATATCGGGCTGATCTTCGCTATCGTTGCCGTGCTCGCCGTCTGGTTCGCGCTCTATCGCACCGCCTGGGGCCTCAAACTCCGCCTTGTCGGCCACAACGCCCAGTTCGCCGAATATTCCGGCATCCGCTCCACCGTGATCATGGTCTCGGCCATGACCGTGGCCGGCGCCCTTGGCGGCCTGCTTGGCGCCATGTTCGTGCAGGGCCAGTCCTTCGGCAAGCTCACCATCCTGTTCGAAGGGGGCCTGGCCTTTGAGGGCATCCTGGTCGCCATCGTCGCCCGCAGCCGCCCGCTCGCCGTGCCGGTCGTCGCACTCTTCTATGGCTACCTGCGCCAGGGCGCCCAGCTGATGAATATCCGCACCGACGTGCCCGCCGAGGTCATTGGCCTGGTCACTGCAATCATCATCCTGCTGGTCGCCTCGTCCTTCTCAATACCAGGCCGCAAAGTCTTCGCCCGCATTCTGGGGCGCAACGCCACGCCCTCTGCCGTCATGGAGGGGGGCAAATGATCGAACTGTTCATGACGGTCTTTTCCGCGACCTTCTTCGTCACCGTCATCCGCACCTCCACCCCGCTCCTGCTCGCTACCCTGGGCGGCCTCATCGCTGATCTCTCCGGCGCGCTCAATGTGGCGCTCGAAGGCATGATGCTGGTCGGCTGCCTCACCGCCGTCATCGTTTCGGTCTTTGCCCCTTGGTACATCGCGGTGCTCGCCGCCATTGCCGCCGGCGCCCTGCTCGGCGCGGTCATCGCCTTCTTCCATCTGCGCCTCAAGGCCGACATTATCCTGGTCGGTTTCGCCATCAACATCTTCGCTGCAGGCGGCACCGTCTTCGCCCTCACCCTCGCCACCGGCGGCGACAAGGGCACCTCGATCAACCTGCCCTCCAAGGCCATCCCGGCCCTCGACCTCTCCTTTCTCGGGGTCATTCCCGGCATCGGCCACACCCTGGTCCAGTTCCTCTCCGGCCACTCGATCCTGTCCTGGGTCGCGGCCTTTCTGGTCTTCGCTATCTGGTATTTCCTCTACCGCACCCCCTGGGGCCTCTGGCTGCGCGGCGTCGGTGAATATCCCGCCGCCCCCGAAGCCGCCGGCATTCCCGTCAACGCCATCCGCACCTGGAGCCTGCTGGTCTCGGGCGGCCTTGCGGCCCTCGGCGGCGCCCAACTGGCCATGTTCAACTATGTCGGCTTCACCCGCGACATGACCGCCGGTCGCGGCTTCATCGCCCTCGGCGCCGTCCTGCTCGGCGCCCGCCATCCCGTCGGCGCGCTCTTGGCCGCCCTGCTCTTCGGCGTCTTTGAAGCCCTCGCCGTGGTCATGCCGGGCCTGTTCAACTGGATTCCGCCCGAACTAATCCGCATGATCCCTTTCGTCATCACCCTTTTGGCTCTGACCCTCTTCAGCTACCGCGCCCTGCGCGCCCGCCAATTGCGCACTCTGAGCAAAATATGACCCTACGCGCCATTCTCGGCACCTTCTTCCACGCCCCGCAGCAGGGCGCGCTGGAAGCGCTGACCGACACATTGATCGAGATCGACGCCACCGGCACGATTGCCGCTGTCATCGGCGCCGACGATCCCGCCCAGCCTGCCGCCATCACGCGCTATGGCGACGCCCTGCTACGCTTGCCCGAAGGCCGCTACATCCTGCCCGGCCTCGTGGACCTCCACGTCCACGCCCCCCAATACCCCCAGCTCGGCCAGGCCCTCGACGAGCCGCTCGAAGTCTGGCTGCAGAAATACACCTTCCCGCTCGAAGCCCGCTACGCCGACCTCGACTTTGCCCGCCCGCGCTACACCGCCCTCGTCGAAGACCTGCTCGCCAACGGCACCACCACCGCCCTCTATTTCGCCACCCAGCACACCGAAGCCACTAAGCTCTTGGCCGACATCTGCATCGACAAAGGTCAGCGCGCCCTGGTGGGCAAAGTGGTGATGGACGACCCCGCCGCCTGCCCTGAGTTCTACCGCGATGCCTCCCCCGAGGCTGCGATAGCCGGCACCCGCGCGGTGATCGACCACATCCGCAGCCACCCCGCCAATGCGGATGCTCGCGTCCTCCCCGTCATCACCCCGCGCTTCATCCCCTCCTGCACCGACGAAGCGTTGAGTGCCCTGGGCCAACTCGCCGCCGAATGCGATTGCCACGTGCAGACCCATTGCTCGGAAAGCGACTGGGCTCACGGCCACGTCCTGAATCGATATGGCCACACCGACGCGCAAGCCCTTGATAGCTTTGGCCTTCTGACCCGCAAGTCAGTCCTCGCCCATTCCAATTTCCTCACCGACGCCGATATGGACCGGCTGGTCGCCCGCCAATCCGCCGTCGCCCATTGCGCCCTCTCCAACATCTATTTCGCCAATGCCGTCTTCCCCCTGCGACGCGCGCTGGAAAAGCACCTCCATGTGGGCCTGGGCACTGACATATCCGGCGGCCCCAGCGCCTCCATGTTCGAAGCGTGCCGCACCACGGTCCAGGCTTCACGCCTCTTGCAGGACGGCGTCGACCCAACTTTGCCTGCGGCAAATCGCGGCACGCCGGGCTCGGCCATCGACCTCAAGACCGCCTTCCACCTGGCCACGGCCGGCGGCGGCATAGCGCTCGATCTGCCCATCGGAATCTTCGCCCCCGGCTATCGTTTTGACGCCCTGGTCATCGATACATCAGCGCCATCCGGCTCTATCCGCCTGTTCGGCGAAACCCAGCCCGACGCCGTCTTCGAGAAAATCCTCTATGGCGCCAGCCGCGCCAATATCGAACAGGTCTGGGTAGATGGGCGCCTGACCGGCTCAACTCGCTAAAATCGCGTTAATAAACCGCTTGACGAAAGCTCTGGCCTATTCTTTGTGCTTGCTCGCGGCACGCCACAAAAATAGGCTGTCCGTCCAGGGAGGCTGTCAAGGCCAGCAATCGCTGGGCGACAGCCTGCGATGCAAAGGAACACTCAAGAATGCAGAACACCCTCGTCAAAGCCCTGGCGCTGGCGATCTCCGCGACGGCACTGCTCTCGGCCGCTCCGGCCATGGCCCAGTCCAAAACCCTGACCATTTCCTGGTGGGGTTTTAACGGCGACAAGCTCGAATCCATTATCCTGGCGCCGTTCCGCGCGCAGTGCGACTGCGAGATCGTGTTCGAAACCGGCAATAATGGCGAGCGCCTG